>NZ_VSEZ01000015.1:0-137181 GCF_008085935.1 Micromonospora sp. AP08 | reverse complement strand
GACGCCCGAGGTGGACGACCAGACGGTGTTGCCGGACTCGAAGCCCGGGTTGCCGAGCTTCTGACCGGCGCCCGTGCAGCCGCCGCCCGTGCCGTTCACGGTCAGCGTGTAGGTCGCCGAGTGGCTCACCGAGCCGGCGCCCGTGACGGTCACCGAGTAGGTGCCGGCCGGGGTGCTCGCCGTGGTGGCGATGGTGAGCGTGGACGAGCCGCCGGAGGTCACCGAGGACGGGCTGAACGACGCGGTGGCGCCGCTCGGCAGGCCGGACGCGGAGAACGTCACGGTCTGCGCGGTCCCGCTGGTGGTGGCGGTGGCGACGGTGGTGGAGACCGAACCGCCCGCGGTCACCGAGCCGGAGGTCGGGGAGAGCGAGACGGAGAAGTCGTTGCCGGTGGAGCCGCAGGGCGCGTCGTTGCCGGCCACGTTCACCGCGGTCCACGCCGCCTGGACGGTCTTGTACTCGGTGGAGCAGTTGCCGTACAGGTCGGTCGCCGCCTTGAGCGTGTAGGCCCGGGCGGTGTTCGACGGGGTGGTGGTGTTGACGTACGAGGTGTTCGAGGTGAAGTACACGTCGAGCGCCCGGTACCAGATCTTCTCCGCCTTGGCGCGACCGATGCCGGTCACCGCCGGCGCCGAGCCGCAGACCGGCGACGTGCCGTACGCGGTGGAGCCGGTGCCCTCGGCCAGGTTGAAGAAGAAGTGGTTGGCCACGCCGGAGGAGTAGTGCACGTCCTTGTTCTTCGTGCTGGTCGACCAGCACGAGTCGGACGAGCCGTCCAGCGACGGGTTGTACATGTAGCGCAGCGGCGTACCGTTGCCGTTGATGTTGATCTTCTCACCGACCTGGTAGTCGCCCGGGTCGCTCGGCGCGGCGGCGTAGAACTCCACCATGTTGCCGAAGATGTCGCTGGTGGCCTCGTTGAGACCGCCGGGCTCACCGGAGTAGACCAGGCCGGACAGCGCCTCGGTGACACCGTGGCTCATCTCGTGCCCGGCGACGTCGAGCGAGACCAGCGGACGGGAGTTGCCCGAGCCGTCGCCGTAGGTCATCTGGGACCCGTCCCAGAAGGCGTTGACGTAGTTGCTGCCGTAGTGCACCCGGCTCGGCACGCCCGCGCCGTTGCCGAAGATGCCGTTGCGGCCGTGGGTGTTCTTGAAGTAGTCGAAGGTCTTCGCCGCGCCGAAGTGGGCGTCGACGCCGGCGGACTGCCGGTTCGAGTTGGTGCCGTTGCCCCAGTTGTTGTCGGGGTCGGTGAAGGTGGTGCAGGTGCCGCCGGTGGTGTTGTTCATGTCGCAGGTACGGCCGTTGCCGTGCGACGGGTCCACCATCTGGTAGGTGCTGCCGGAGAGCGTCGTGTCGATGCTGACCGTGCCGGTGTAGATGCCCTGGCCGCTGCCGACCACCGTCTCGATCTCGTCGTAGGAACCGATCACCGCGCCGGTGGTCGCGTCCGTGACGACGTGCAGCCTGGACGGCGTCTGCTTGTCCGCCTTCCAGCCGCTGGCGACGGTCTCCCAGGCCAGCCGGCCCTTGCCGGAGCTGGCGTCGACGAAGAGTTCGGGGGCGCCCACCGAGGTGAGCGAGCCGGAGAACGTCTTGCGCGCGCTGGCCTTGGCCGCGGCCGAGCCGACCTTGGCCGTGGTGCTCAGCGCGAGCGGCGCGGCCAGGCCGACCGATGTCCCGGCCATCGTGCCGTTCGACGCCGTGTGCACGACGAAGTCGCCGCCGTAGACGCGCAGGCCGTGGTAGGTCCGGGCGTACCGGGTGTGGGTGGCCCCGGACGGGTCCACCTTCGTGCGGACGGCCTGGTACGCCTCTCCGCTGGCGCCCTGGACGGCACCGGGGTTGGCGCGGAGCAGACTGTCCGCACGGGCTGCGGCGGACTCGGGGGTCGGGACGCTGGGGGTTGCCGCGTACGCCGTGGTGGTGACGCAGGTCAGCACGCCGCTGGTGAGCAGCGCTGCGCTGACGGCGGCGACGGATCGCTTCACGTGCCCTCCTGAAGGGGGGAAGTTGTGACGGGGGTAGTCACTGATGTAGATATAGCGATACATCGAAGAACGTGAAAGGGTGCGAGCGCTTTCCTGCCGGAGACACTGACCGTTCGGACGATGCGACGGAGTGTGTCGGAACCGGGTGGCTCCGCCGTGCGTCCGATCGGCATGAGAGCCACCCCCGTCGCGGCGACCCTCCTCGCCGCGCTTCTCACCCCGCTCGCCGCCTGCGCCCGGAACGGCGACGCGCCCGCGTCCACCGGACCGGCCCCGACCACCGCCGCGCCGGGCGTGCCGGTGGAGCTGACGAAGTCCGGCGGCATCGTCGGGCTCAACGACACCGTCACCGTGTCGCCCGACGGCCGGTGGACCCGCGTCGACCGGACCGGCGCCTCCCGCACCGGCCAGCTCAGCGCCGCCGACCTCGACCGGCTGCGGCAACTCGCCGCCGACTCGCGGCTGGCCGCCGAGGCCGCCGCCACTATCCCGGCGACCATGTGCGCGGACGCGTTCAGCTACCGGCTCACCGTCGGCCCGACCACCACGAGCTACGTGGACTGCCCACCCGACGCCACCCCGCCGCCCGCCACCGCCGCCGTGGTCGACCTGCTCACCCGCGCCACCGGCTGATCCCGGCCCTCACCAGCCGGCCGCCGCCGCCAGCAGAGTCCGTCGCACCGCCTGGACCTCGCGGCGGCCGGTCACCCCCGGCCGGGCCGCCAGGAACAGCGTGTTGAGCGGGGGCACCGGCGGCGCGAGCAGCGCGCGCAACGCCCCGGACGCCAGCTCGTCCCGGCAGAGGTACGTCGGCAGCACGCTCACCCCGGCACCGGCCACCACCGCCGCCCGGACCGCCCGCAGGTCCGCCACGACCAGGCTGGGCGTCCGGGTGAGCCGCGTGTCGAAGACGGTCCGCCAGTATCGGCGCAGGATCGGGGCCTCCTCGCCGTAGGCCACCAGCGGCACGTCGCGCAGCGCCGCGGCGGTGACGCGGTCCGGCAGCCGCCCGGCCCAGGCCGGCGCCGCCACCAGCACGAACTCCTCGTCGTAGAGCGGCTCCACGGCCACGCCCCGGCGGCGCGGGCGCACGCTGGTCACCGCCAGGTCGAGCCGCCCGGCCGCCAGGTCGTCCACCAACCGCTCCGGCAGCCCGGCCGAGACGCGGAGTTCGAGGCCGTCGGCGACCGGCCCGGCCAGCGCCGGCAGCACCCGCTCGGCGAGGAACTCCGCCGGCCCGCCGAGGAAGACCGTCCGGGGGTACGCCGTGGCCGGATCCTCGGCCAGCACGGCGGCGAGCCGGTCCAGCGGGTCGGCGACGCGGCGGGCCAGTTCGTTCCCGGCGGCGGTCGGGGTGACGCCCCGGGGCAGCCGCTCGAACAGGGGCCGGCCGACCGCCTCCTCCAGCGCGCGCAGCTGGGCGGTCACCGTCGGCTGGGCCAGCCCGAGCAGCTCCGCCGCGCCGGTGATCGACCCCGACCGGTGCACGGCGAGGAAGCTGCGGAGCAGGTCCAGGGACACCTTCACATCAGTAAACCTATCGCTGGGGTTACCTCGGCCTATTGGTCAGCTATGGATCCGCGCGCCAGCATGGTCGGCATGACTCGTGCACTCATCGCGCTGACCAGTCACTCCGAGCTGGGCCGGACGGGCCGCCGAACCGGCTTCTACGTGGGCGAGGCCGCCGAGCCGTGGGAGGTTTTCCGGGCCGCCGGCCACCAGGTCGACCTCGTCTCGGTGGCCGGCGGACAGCCGCCGCTCGACGGTCGGGACAGCAACGACAAGACCCAGAACGAGTTCCTCGCCACCGCCGGGGTGGCGGACACGCCGAAGGCCGCCGACGTCGACCCGACGGGGTACGACGTGATCTTCTTCGCCGGCGGCCACGGCACCATGTGGGACTTCCCCGACGACCCGGACCTGGCCCGGATCGCCCGCTCGATCTACGAGCGCGGCGGGGTGGTGGCCGCCGTCTGCCACGGCCCGTCGGCGCTGGTGAACCTGAAGCTCTCCGACGGCTCCCACCTGGTCGCCGGCAAGCGGGTGGCCGGCTTCACCAACGACGAAGAGGCGGCGGTCGGCCTCACCGGAGAGGTCCCGTTCCTGCTCGCCGACAAGCTGACCGAGGCCGGCGCCCAGCATGTCCCGGCGCCCAACTTCACCGAGCAGGTGGTGGTCGACGGCCGCCTCGCCACCGGCCAGAACCCCCAGTCCGCCCGCGCCCTGGCCGAAGCCGTGGTCAAGCTGCTCGCCGCCTGACCCGCCCGCCCCCGCCTCGTCGATCATGAGGTTGGCGGTGCGGAATGTCCGCTTCGACCCCGCCAACCTCATGATCGACGGCGTGGTACCGGGTCAGATCCGGTAGGCCGGGGGGAGGCCGGTGGCGCGGAGGTCGGGAGGGAGGTGGGCGACGTCGTTCACCGCGATCAGCGTCGGAGGGACATCGGAGCTGTAGCGGATCACGGTCAGCCCGCAATTCAGGTGAACGGGCCCGATCCAGCGGTGCTCCGGGGCCTCGAGCGCGTGCCGGACCAGCCAGGCGACCAGGAAGTTGTGCGTGATGATCAACTCGCGTACGTCGCCCTCGGCGGGTGCGGTCGCGAAGCGGGCCACGGCCTCCGCCGTCACGCGCGGCCCGTCGAGCCGTTCCCGCTCGGTGAACCCGGCCAGGAAGGCCGCATACCTCTCGGGCAGGCCGGCCGGGTCGGTGTCGTGCGGCATGTGGTCCCCGGCACGGTCGTCCTCGTACACCGGGACACCCGGCAGCGCGGCGCAGACCAGCTTCGCGGTCTCCACGGCCCGTCGCGCCGGTCCGTGGTGGACGGCGGCGAACGGCGTGCCACGCAGGCGCTCGCCCAGCAGCGTCGCCTGCCGGCGGCCACGCGCCGACAGGCCGGTGTCCTCCTCCTCCTCCGGCCGGTCCTGCTCGCCGTGCCGGACCAGGTAGAGCAGTCGGCTGGGCACTCGGGTCACCTCCGCGGTCGGGAGAGGCGAGACTAGCCGCCCGCTCCCGACCGCGCAGTCCCGCCGGTCAGGCGCGCGGGTGCATCTGGCCGATGCGGATGCGGTTGCCGAACGGGTCGCGGATTCCGAAGTCGATCCCGTACGGCCGCTCGGTCGGCTCGTCGGTCACGTCCACGCCCTTGGCCACCAGATCCTCGTACGACTTGCGGGCGTCGTCGGTCGTCAGGCAGAGCCAGCCGCTCATCGCGCCCTTGGTCAGCAGCTCGCGGACCCGCTCGGCGGTGGCCGGGTCGAGGGCCGGCGGGCCCGGCTTCTCCAGCAGGATCTCGTGCTCCGGGTCGCCCGGAACGTTGACCGTGAGCCACCGCATGAAGCCGAGGTCCTGGTCGGTGTTCACCTCGAGGCCGAGCTTGCCGACGTAGAAGTCGAGCGCCTCGTCCTGGTCGAGGACGTAGATCTGGGAGCGGGAAATCGAGGTCATCGTCATGCCTGGAACGCTAGAGCAGCCCGCTGACCTGCCGCTTATCCAAAAGTGACGGGTTCGCCCGCGCCGCCCGGGCGAACGCGACGAGATCCAGCTTGCGTCGTTTGTCCGCACGGGACACAACCCACCGTCATCAATTGTTAACTTGCTGGCCACTCAGCCGCTCCACCCCCGACTCGGAGGGACCGCAGATGCAGGTGATGCTGGCCTGGTTCGCCGCGGCTCCGCTGCCGGAGGCCGCGCGGGCCGCCCGGTGGGACCGGTTCGAGCGGGCCGCCGCCGAGGTGGTGCCCGACACCTGGCGACGCCACGAGTTCGGCGGCGACGACTGGGGCGTCCTGGTGCTGCACCCCGCCGACCCCGGCGCGTACCGGTGGCCGACGGTCGGCACCGAGGGCCCGGTGACCGCGGTCTCGCTGGGGATACCGGTCGGGCTCGACACGGCGGGCGGCCCGACCGCGCTGGCCGCGCGGCTGCTCGCCGGTGCGGACGTGCACCGCGAGGCGGTGCCGCCGTTCGGGCTGCTGGCGCTGGACCGGGACCGGTTCGCCCTGCAACAGGACTGGCTCGGAATGGCCCGCGTGTTCACCGGCGCCGCCGACGGGGTGACCGCCTGGTGCACCCGCCCCAGCCTGCTCGCCGCGTTCCTGCACGGCAGGGCCCGGCCGGACCTGGCCGGCTGGACCTCGTACACCCTCTGCGGGCACTTCGGCGGCGACCTGTCGCCGATCGACGGCACCCGGCTGCTGCGCCCCGGCGAACGGGTCACCGGCCACCGCCGGGCCGAGGGCGGCTGGCACCTCGGCACCGAACTGCGGTACGGCACCGACGACGTGGTGTGCGGCGGATACGCCGACCAGGGACGGCCGCTGGACGAGCGGCTGGACCGGGCCGCCGACGCCCTGACCCGGGCCGCGGCCAGTCTGCACCCGCTGCACGACGCCGAGGTCACCCTCGGCCTCTCCGGCGGCAAGGACTCGCGGCTCATCGCCGCCACGCTGATCGCCGCCGGGCGCACGCCCCGGCTCGTCACCAACGACGACACCCCGGCGGAGGGCGAGGTGGCCCGCCGGCTGGTGCAGCTCCTCCGGGAGAAGCGGGGACTGCGCCCGGACCATCGCACCCAGCTCGCCGGCGCCCCGGCCAGCGTGCTCGGCACCGGCCTGCGCGAGCGCGCCCGACGCCTCGCCCACCTGCACGACCACCAGTTCCCCTCGACCTACCTGGCCCGCCCGGCCGTGCGCGACCGGCTGCCCGAGACGACCCGCGCGGCGAGCCTCACCGGCGCGGCCGGCGAACTCGCGGTCGGCTTCTGGTACCCGGCGGCCGACGCCGATCCCGCCCCGACGCCGGAACAGGCGGGCCTGGCCAAGCTGCTGGCCGGTGTGCCGCACGCCGCCGCGGCGCCCGAGGCGCTGGCCGCCGAACGGGACCGGGTCACCGCCGTGCTGACCCACGCCCGCGGCCTCGGCCTGCGCGACGAGCACCTGGTCGACTACCTCTACCTGGTCGAGCGGATGCGCCGGTGGTGCACCTCCGCGTACCTCACCGGAATGGTCACCCCGTTCCTGGCGCCGGGCTTCGTGGCCACCACCTTCGCCCTCAGCGTGGCCCAGAAACGCGACCGGCTGCTGCACACCGCGCTGATCGCCCGGCTGGTGCCGGAGTGGGCGGAGGTGCCGTTCGTCAGCGCCGCCACCGGGCCGTCCACCGCCGCCCGGGTCTGGGAGGGCGACGGGGTGGCCGCCGTCGCTGACCTGCTGGACACCGCACACGGGCCGCTCACCGGGCTGATGCGCCGCCCGGCCGTGGAGCGGGCGCTGCGCACCGCGGTCCGGGACGGCCGGCCCGATCCCCGCGTCCTCCAGCAGTTCACCGCGCTGGCGGTGGCCTCGGAGCGGCTCGAACCCGGCACCACGGGCGCGCCGACCGGCGCCACCTACGCCCGCCTCGTCGCGCCGCCGCGCCCGCGTACCCCGGCGACGGGCCGGCTGGCCGCGCTGCGCTGGATCCGGCGGACCCGGCTCGGCGACCGGCTCTGGGTCACCGTGCGTCGTCGCGTCCGCGGCCGGTGACCGCCGCGCTCGGCCGCATCCAGGCCATGGTGAAACAGCTCGGCGCGGCCACCGGCGCCACCTTGCGCCGCCGGTAGGCCGACGGCGACTCACCGACGATGTCGCGGAACGTCCGGCTGAAGGTGCCGAGGCTGCCGAAACCCACCAGGTGGCAGATCTCGGTGACCGGCTGGTCGGTCTGCACCAGCAGGTACATGGCCCGCTCCACCCGCCGCCGTTGCAGGTAGCGGTGCGGCGTCTCGCCGAAGGTGGCCCGGAAGGTGCGGATGAAGTGCGCCGCCGAGACGTGCGCGATCCGGGCCAGCGCCGGCACGTCGAGCGGCTCCGCGTACGCCCGGTCCATGGCGTCCCGGGCGCGCAGCATCGCCCGGTTCGACTCCTCGACCGCGCGGCTCACCCGACCACCAGGTCGAGTTCCCGGAGCTGCTCGGGATCGGCCACCACCTCGATGCCGATGATCCGGTCGGTGACCGTGAAGCTGAGCGCGAGGCGGGTACGGCCGTCCACGACGACCACCGCACCGGGCAGCCCGTCCACGAACGCGGGCAGGGCGGCCTGGGCGCGGCCGTTGAAGAAGTCGGCCACCACCGAGGAGCCGCGCGACTCCGCGGTCCCGCCCATCCGCACGGCGGCGGCGTCGGCGCGCAGCACCACGTACGGGTCGAGGAGGGCGACCAGGTCGTCGAAGCGGCCCTCCCGGGACGCGGTGAGGAACGCCTCGACCACCCGGCGCTGGCGGGCGGGGTCGGCGACCGGGTCGGCCGACCGGGTCTGCACGCGGCGGCGGGCCCGGCTGGCGATCTGCCGGACGGCCGGGGTGGTGCGGTCCACCACGGGCGCGATCTCCTCGAAGGAGACGGCGAACATGTCGTGCAGCACGAACACCAGCCGCTCGGTCGGGCCGAGGGTGGTCAGCACCACCTCGAGCGCCTGGCCGACGGACTCGGCGAGCAGCGCCTCCTGCTCCGGGTCCCGCCCGCCGACCGCCTCCCCGGCCGGCCCGTCCCCCGCCTCGTCGGTGGCCTCCTCGTGCCGGCTGCTGGCCGAGCGCAGCCGGTCCAGGCAGACCCGGCCGACCGTGGTGGTCAGCCACCCGGGCAGGTTGTCGATGGCGTCGACGTCGGCGCGGCTCAGCCGGAGCCAGGTGTCCTGCACGGCGTCGTCGGCCTCGGCGCCGGAACCGAGCATCCGCTGGGCCACCGCGCGCAGGCGCGGGCGCTGCTCCTCGAAGCTGCGGACCAACAGGTCGGTGTCGCTCACGGCCCCGCCATCCCCCACGCTCTCCGGGTGACCGCCGTCACATCTGTCACGCCGCCGGTCCCGCCCTCGACAACCCGGTGACGGACGACGACAGCGGCCGCGCGGCGAACGCCGGCCAGCCTAACAGGACAGGACGGACGAAAATGTCTCTCGAGGCGCGCATCCAGAACCCGGCAGCCCTCCTCCCCGACGCCGTGAAGGCCGTCAACCTGCTCTACAAGTCCGCGTACTCGGCCGGCGTGCCGGGCACCACCCTGGAACTGGTCCACCTGCGGGCCAGCCAGATCAACGGGTGCAGCGCCTGCGTCGACTCCGGCGCGCGCGGCGCCCGGAAGAACGGCGAGACCGAGGAGCGGCTCTTCGCGGTGGCCGCCTGGCGCGAGACGCCGTACTTCACCGACGCGGAGCGTGCCGCCCTCGACCTGGCCGAGCACGCCACCCGGCTCGCCGACCGGAGCGACGCGGTGCCGGACGCGGTGTGGGACGAGGCGGCGAAGCACTTCGGGGAGAAGGAACTGGCGGCGCTGGTGCTCTGGATCGCCACCACCAACTTCTTCAACCGGATCAACGCCACCACCCGGCAGCCGGCCCCGCAGAACTGGGGCTGAACCGACGGCCGGCGTCCGGGGCGGGGGTGTGCGCACCTCCGCCCCGCCGGGTGCGGGTTTGTCCCCGACAACGGTGGGGAAGGCTGCCGGGCTGGAGTCGACCAGGTCCGCGCCGAGGAGGCCAGAGGTGGCTCGTGGGGGAATGCCCTGGTCTCGCACGGCCGGCGGTGACCGGAAGGACCGGCGCAGCACCCCGGTGGGTGCAGAGCGGGACCCCAGACGGGTCGTCGGGTTCAGTGACGCGGTCGTCGCCATCGCCGTCACGCTGCTCGTCCTGGAGATCCGGCCGCCGGAGGACACCCGGCACCTGTGGCACGGCCTCCGGGAACTCTGGCCGTCCTATGCGGCGTACTTCCTCACCTTCCTGCTCATCGGTCAGATGTGGGTGAACCACCACGTCATGTTCGACCACATCCGCGCCGCGGATCGCCTGGTGCTGCTCCTCAACACCCTCCTGCTGATGCAGATCGCGTTCCTTCCCTTCGCCTCGGCCGTCCTGGCCGGCGCGTTCAAGTCCGGCCACGGCCAGCGGACCGCCGTCGTCTTCTACGGGATCTCCTACGAGGTGGCGGCGATCCTGTTCAACGTCATCTGGGAGTACGCGCGGTACGGCCGCCGCCTGCTGGACCGGGACACCGACTCGGCCGCCGCGGCGGCGATCAGCAGGCGCTTCCGGCCGGCGCCCGTGTGGATCGCCGCCGGAACCGCCCTGGGCGCATGGAACCCCGCCCTCGGCTTGGTGGTGTTCGCCGCGTTCGTCCCGTTCTACTGGTGGCCGATCAAGGGCGAGGTGGCCAGCATCAGACGGGCCCGCGAGCACGCCGGCGGAGAATCCGTCGAGCGGGGCGTCCCGCGGCGGCTGCCGCCGCGAGACACCTGAGGGGAATGGAGCCCCCGGCCGGGATCGAACCGGCGACATCTCGCTTACAAGCTCTGTGCGTCGCGTCCGCACGCGTCCGGCAACGGCTGCACGCTCGGAGCTTCGTCCATGCCAGCGCGCGTCAGTGTGCCGCCGTCCGGCGGCGTTGCTGTCAGCGTTGCTGTCGACAGCCCTTCCGTCGGCAACCCCGGCTGACCCCCTCCGGCGGGATGCGGTCTCGATCTGTTCGCCGCTCCCAACTGGTAGCGGCGCGCATGGACGACCAGGTGCTACGCATCGTTGGTTCACGTTCGGGGTCGATTTGCCCCAGCGCTCGTGCTGCCTTCTCGCTGCCTCGCTGCCTGGCTCCTCGCGCACAAGCTCTGCGCCTTGGCTGCGCACACGTCCGCGATTGGTTGCATCCTCGGCACTTCATCCGTGCCAGCGCTTGCCAGCTAGCGCCCACTCCGACGTGCCGCGAGTCACTCGAGGGCCTTTGAACGCCCTCGCTCATCACAGCTCTTGGCTACCCTCGCCTTCTTGGACGGGCCTGATCTCTAGGAGGTCGGGCAGCCCGGCATCCCGAGGGCGTCGCACTAGGGGTCGTTGGCGAGCCTCCTGTTGCTTGCCGCCGGCCGTTCGTAGACTCGACCCCCACAAGTCATGAGGAGTGCCTGTGCCACCCAAGCCTGCGAGGAATCCGCGCGAAACGTTGCGAGAGGGTCCAACCGAGCACAAGGTCATCCTCGGTGACAGCCGGTACATGCCCGAGATTCCGGACCAATCGGTGCACCTCGTCGTCACGTCGCCTCCCTACGCGAACCTAAAGCAATACGAGCCCGGCAATCCCGACCAGCTCGGCGACATCGACGACTACGAGAAGTTCTTGGACGAGCTCGACAAGGTCTGGGCCGAATGCGCTCGGGTCCTCGTGCCGGGTGGCCGGATCTGTTGCGTTGTGGGAGATGTCAACGTGGCACGATCCAAAGGCGGTAGGCATTACGTGCTACCCCTTGGCTCAGATATCCGCGTGAGAGCGCGGCGCCTTGGCCTGGACCATCTGCAAGGCATCATCTGGTACAAGGTCGCGAACATCAAGCTAGAGGCGTCGAACTCCAGCCGCTTTCTCGGTAAGCCGAACCTACCCGGCGGCGTGATCAAGAACGATATTGAACACATCATCTTCTTGC
The DNA here is from genome assembly GCF_008085935.1 of Micromonospora sp. AP08. NCBI lineage: Bacteria > Bacillati > Actinomycetota > Actinomycetes > Micromonosporales > Micromonosporaceae > Micromonospora > Micromonospora sp. AP08. Next base: position 125,749 of record NZ_VSEZ01000015.1, on the reverse strand, counting down.
GTAAGCCGGGAGGCTACCGGTCTCCTTCTGCTGAGATGGAGCAGCAAAGTTTCATCCCGACCGACGAGTACGTAAAGATGTACCGGACGATCTGGGACGATATTCGGGGGGCTTCCCTCAAGGCGCACCCAGCGCCCTTTCCGCTAGCAATCGCGGAGAGACTCATCCGAATGTTCTCATTCGTCGGCGACACAGTGCTCGACCCGTTCGGAGGCACCGGAACTACCGCGCTTGCCGCCCTCCAGCTGAATAGGTCATCAATTAGCTACGAGGTCGAGCCCAAATACTTCAAAATGGTTGAGGCTCGACTCGGCCAGCCGCGATTGGACGATGACGCGAGGCGCATCTTCATCGAACGGTCGAGCCAGATCTAACCCGACACCACGACACTCGACGCTTGGATCAATTGATTCTGGGACCGGCCCGATGGGCCGGTCCCAGCTATTTTGTTCAGGGATACCCGAACCGCTGCTGGTGGATCTCTACGAGCCGGTCGAAGAACTCATCGGGGTCGGGCGTCGAAGGGTGATACATCACCGGAAACGGCGGACCCGCCTCGAAGTCCAGCAGCGAGCACGAGACCACTTCGAACTTCTCGGGGAAGTCGTCTTCGCCGACGCGTCCCGACGCCAGGTTCACGCTATCGCCTAGGCGCTGAAACCACAGGTCGCTCCGCTCGCGTGCCTTGTACGCGACGACACTTTCGGGGGTGCCCCTTGCAATCGCAAGGTTGCGTGCCTTCGTCTGCTGAACAGATTCGTCGACGCGCGACATCATGAAGAGGTAGCCGATAACCGCACGCGGCCATCGCCGATGTAGATTGCCGGCCTCACCGAGCAGGTCATCGATGCGGTTAGGAACGGTTCCCGCATGATTGGAGATGATGGACTTACACGAGATCCCCAGGGTGACCTCGCCAGTGTCAGAAACTACTCCAACATCCCAAAACTTGCCCCGATAGGCTCCTGGCAGAGGCACCTCCATCTGCGCTCCATAAAGGCCCCTACGCGCCAGTTCTTCACAGCAGTAAGCTTGGATTGCCGCCTGCCGGTTTGGCGCTCTCGGCGGCATTGATCGGAACTGAAGCATCGCTTCCTGCAAGCGCTCCTGAGTCATGACAACCCCCGATCAGGCACTTGGGCTACCGCCTGCCTAAATAGAAGGCAGAACCCTGACATTGTGGCTCGACCCAATCCAGGAAGTCGCACCAGCGACTTTCCCAAAGGTCGATTAGATTCAACATTTCGCCATGACTGTAGCCACGTCCGACCTCCTCGGGCGTTAGCCGGCCATGCGCAATTCCGTTCCTCTGCTCAACGACTGCATCTATGCGGTCCCAAAGCTCTCTCAAGACAGGAGCAGGATTTCCAAGGTCAAAGACGTCGCAAAAGAGCCGGACTTGGGACCTCTTCATGAAGCTTCCATCGTCCGGGAAGAGGTCCTTATTCAGTTCCCGCGCAGGGCGGGACAGGGCGGCGACCACCTGAGGGCCTGACGCCTTCCAAAGTTTCTTCCTACCGCTATCAGCCAAGCTGACGAGCTCGCCGTGCACGAGAAATAACTGGATACCAGGCTTTAGCCTCCTCGCATGCGCACGAGACTTCGCGGCGGCTTCCAGTAGGCTTCGGCATAGCGTGTAGAGGAGGTTCTCGTAAGACGCGAATAGCAGAACAACCGCTAGGCCACGCGCCTCACGAGAAATATCACTCCGGGAAGTGCCGCCAGCGCTGTCGCCATCATCAAGAGACGGAAGTGCGGGCCTCGTGGCTTCAACTAGTCTGCGCGCAACACCGACGCGCTCAATTAACTGCTGACGATGCGGGGCGCAGTCGACTTTAGTATTCAAGGAACTTGTCCCGGCAGTACTCGATCCGCCCCCTAACCCTGTTCCTTGTATTCGTTGCGCCTGATGTATACATCCGCAATTCAGGCCCGTTGATCCAGTCAACGTCTTCCGGTATGGCAAGTCTCGACTTCTGCTGAAGCGCAAGGGCAGCCCCCACGGCCACCCCCTCGAAGAGGTTTACAGGCGTTAACCCCTTGCGGCTCTTAATGCCGCCCGGGAAGCACTCTTCAAGGAACTTGAAGGTCCTATCAAAAATCTTGGTGCGCCGAAGCAAACTGGGCTTTTCCGTGGCCGCGATGGTGAACTCGTCTAAGAATTCTTTAACGGCGTGCTCGAAGTTTTGATAGTTCTCAAGGTATGCGAAAAAGCGGAGGACGAACTCTTCTCGCGTGCCGTCGTTCTGGTTGCTGTCGGAAAGTCGGACTACAGCCTTAAAGTAGTCGCGCGACGCGAGCTCTTCTAGCAGGTCAATAAACGGACCGCGGGAGACACATTCTCGCACTTCCTGGGCCGTCAGCTTAATCCCACCTGTGTTGATCCGCTCGAAGAGATCGAAGCGTACCCGAACGTTGCTCTTATCATTAAGCACCACGATCTTCAAGGGTCGATCCTCGAAGAGGGACTGCAAATCACCTGGAAGCGTCTCAAAATAAGCCCCTTCAAATGACTTGAGCTTTTCAAGCCCAGTCAGTCGAAGGCCGCCACCTGACAGCCCGATTTTCGTTTTGGCTCTATCACTGCCGGCAAAGTTCACGAGCGTGGTGACTCGCTGGAGACCGTCTACGACTTCCCAACTGTTTGCCTGACCCGCTTCTGCGTTCGTCGCCATGAATAGCGGGGGGACTGGGATGCCGAGGAATATTGACTCCACGAGCGCGGACTGGCGAGCCTCATCCCAGCGAAACTTGCGCTGATACGCGGGAGCGACGTCGATCCGTCCTCGTTCCACGCGTCGAAGTAGCTCATCCACAGTGATGTCATAGGTGTCGAAATCGACCTGGTGGCGGCTATCGTTCAGCTCTTTGCGCTGCTGCGCGGCTGTGGCGCTCAACCCTGTCCCCATCCTGAGTTCCGCTGAGGTGTCACCCTAGACGACCAAGGCCCACTGCGGTGCTACCCAACGGCGTGCGCTGTCGGTTACCTGACTGTCAATCACCTGTTGACGCCGAACTCAGTCGATCGATGAGACGGTTGTGGGGTGCCCGTGCACTTCACACCGGCAGGGCCCCTGGCCCGCAAACCCCTGATCTAGGGGTCGCAGAGGGCTCCGCGGTTGCACGCTTTCGACGCCGCAGGCTGCCTCCTCGCCTACCGCCAACGCGGCCGGTCTGCCATCCCGTCTGCCGTCGACCCGCCCTGTGGGGAGCAGGCCGCCGCCGGGCCCGCCACGTCAAGACGACCTTGACGCACGTTCGGACGCTGGCGGGTCGGGCGGTGGTCTGCTCGGCTCGCCCGGGTTGATGGCAGGCGGGATGGCCTACCGCAACCACCCAATGACCGCGACCCGCCGGCGGAGCCCCGGCCATCCTGGAGCCGGAGCGCCCCCGCCGGAGGCGCAGTCACCGCAACCCCGCGACCGCCGCCAGCTCGCCGACGCGGCCGGCGTCCGCTCCCCCACGCCGCGCGGGCTCGAGGCCGCGCGGCCCGGCCGGCTGCCGGCCCACCAACACATCGGTCAACGGCCTGTCGTTCTGCGGCGGCCCTCCGGGCTTCCCGCTCTCCGCGCCAGCCGCCGGGCATCAGGCGTGACGGCCGCAGAGCGACAGCGGCAGCGGCCGGCGCGCGCCCAGGCGGCGGCGCGTGCGGCCCGCTCAGGGCCGCCTTGAAGACGTACAGAAACTTTGAACGGACTTCGCCGGCAGCCGCTGTCCGGCAGCCGCTGCCCGGTCTCGGGACCTGCGAAGTGGAAGAGGCGGTGCGGTGCCCGATGGTAGAGCGGAACGTCCGACCTACGTCGTTTCAGCGTTTTCTCCGACGGCGCACAAACACCGCCACAACGGCGACGGCCACGGAGGCGAGCATCCACGGCGGAGGCACGGATGCAGCCAACCGGGTCTGCTGAGCGGCACTGGGCCTAGTTGTACGCCCGCCATCCACCTGATCGACCTGCATTCGAATCTCTGACTCCTTGCCCTGGGGGGACTGCTGCTCGGTGCCGACGGATATCGCGCGGCGCGTCTCGTCGATCAATTGCAGCACCTTCCTGCGTGCCGCCTCGGCAGCCTCCACGTCGCCACGTTGGAGAGCCTGCTCGACTTCTGCGGCGGCGTCTTTCGCCGCCCTCACGTTGGCCCACTTCTGGCGGCGTGACATCCGTCCGTCTGCCGCCAGGTCCTTACGAGCCGTAACGGCTGCGTCGGCAAGACTCGCCAGCCAACTCACCGCAATGAAGGCGTACGTGACGATGCGCCACCACAACGGCGCCTGCAGACTACTGACGAACGCGCCTACGCCGCCGATCGTCATTGGGAGCATTCTGTTCACGAACCGGCGGGCTACGTCGGAGTGCCTACTTACGTGAAGCTCAGCGAGCCGTGGGAGAAGTGCCGTCGCCGCGAGCGCGATAAGCCCCGCAGCGACGAGAGGAATCGTCTGTTCTGTCGGTCCTGTCAAAAGCGCCTGGAATCCGGCAACCTCACCAAAGATCGCAAAGCCCAGTCCAACCGCGATGGCGGTGGACGCGTGAATGCGGTGTACCGGGTGGTCGGCGTCACGACGAATGAACTGGTCGGCCATGACGACGACCACGAGGACGGGGATGACCTGGACGGCCACCTGTACGAACTGGATCTTCCCGTATTCCGGCATGGCAGAGAGTTTCTCGTCTTGAGGCGAGCCAGCGGTAGCGCCACGCCAGTGCACGCCTCCACGACGCGCAGGTGCCGTAACCCCCTAGGGTCAAGGCCGACCGTCACGGATGTCGTGGGACGGATTCGTCAAAGCATCTGGTGGGACTAGAAGCCGGGCGGTCGAACGTGTGTTCGACTAGGCTGCGTTGGGTGGAGGTACGGGGACGCTGGTGGAACGGGTCGTTCGGGAGACCGCCGGTCTGCCCGGTGTCCGCCTTCATGACCTGCGGCACACGGTCGTGTCGCTGTTGATGGAGTTGGGCGTCCCGCCGCACGTCGTCCAGGCCATCGCCCGGCACGCGGACGTGAAGCTCACCCTCAAGGTCTACGCTCACGCCAACCTTGATGCGATGCGTCAGGCGCTCGGCAAGCTCGACGGACGGCTGTCATGAACCGCGTTGCTGTCAGCGTTGCTGTCATCGGGCCGTCTCGCGGCGGCTGCCGCCGCGAGACACCTGAGGGGAATGGAGCCCCCGGCCGGGATCGAACCGGCGACATCTCGCTTACAAGGCGAGTGCTCTGGCCAGCTGAGCTACAGGGGCGTGTGGTCCGGGCTCAGCATAGCGACCGATGGCCGAAAATCCCGTTCGGCAGGGCTCCCGAGCACGGAAAACGTCAATTTCCTGACCTCCGCGCCAACGGATCGATGCCCGGACGCAGCCACGACCGTGGAGATTGATACCTCGCCGTGCCCGACTGACCGTTATGCCGTATGCGGTCCGCCCCACCGGCTCCCTCCCGTCTTGGCAGGCTCGCCAAACCCGTTTACGGTGCAGTGACACGGACGACACTCCGGTTGGCCTCGGCTGCCCGGTCGACCGCCCGTTGGCCGGCACCTCGGGTGCCGGTCGCTCCTTCCACTCGGATCGTCCGGCACGTTCCTGCCGGTGAAAGGAAGCGCTTCACCATGGCTACGGTCACCTACGCGAAGGCGTCCCGGATCTACCCGGGCACCGAACGCCCCGCGGTCAACCAGCTCGACCTCCAGATCGGCGACGGGGAGTTCCTCGTCCTGGTCGGCCCGTCGGGTTGCGGCAAGTCCACCAGCCTCCGGATGCTCGCCGGCCTGGAGGACGTCGACGACGGCGCGATCTACATCGACGACCGGGACGTCACCCACCTCCCGCCGAAGGCCCGCGACATCGCGATGGTCTTCCAGAACTACGCCCTCTACCCGCACATGACGGTGTACGAGAACATGGCGTTCGCCCTGAAGCTGCGCAAGACCTCGAAGTCGGAGATCGACCGGCGGGTCAAGGAGGCGGCGGGGCTGCTCCAGCTGGAGGAGTTCCTCAGCCGCAAGCCGAAGGCGCTCTCCGGTGGCCAGCGCCAGCGTGTCGCCATGGGCCGCGCGATCGTCCGCGAGCCGCAGGTCTTCCTCATGGACGAGCCACTGTCGAACCTCGACGCCAAGCTCCGGGTGCAGACCCGCACGCAGATCGCGTCGCTCCAGGCCAAGCTGGGCGTCACCACGGTCTACGTCACCCACGACCAGGTCGAGGCCATGACCATGGGTCACCGGGTCGCGGTCATGCTCGACGGCGTCCTCCAGCAGGTGGACACCCCGCGGGCGCTCTACGACACCCCGGCCAACGTCTTCGTCGCGGGCTTCATGGGCTCCCCGGCCATGAACATCAAGACCGTGCCGCTGACCGAGAACGGCGCCGCGTTCGCCGAGCTGAACGTGCCGCTGACCCGCGAGCAGGTCGAGGCGGCCCGCGCCGAGGGCGGCGACGGCAAGGTGACCGTCGGCTTCCGTCCGGAGGACTGCGACCTGGTCAGCCCGACCGAGGGCGGCATGCCGGTCGTGGTCGAGCTGGTCGAGGACCTGGGCTCCGACGCCAACGTCTACGGCCACGCCGCGCTCGAGGGCCACAACGAGCGGTTCGTGGTCCGCACCGACCGGCGCTCCATGCCGAACATGGGCGACACCGTGTTCGTCAAGCCGCGCACCGGCCGCAGCCACGTCTTCCACGCCGCCACCGGCAACCGGATCTGACGTACGCGAAGAAGGGGGCGGCCCGCCACGGCGGACCGCCCCTTTTCCGTGTCGTCGTTACGCCTCGGCGGAGCGGCGGCGGGCGACCTCGGCGAGGGTGACCGCCGCGGCGACGCTGGCGTTGAGCGACTCGACGTCGGAGACCATCGGGATGCTCACGGTCAGGTCGCAGGTCTCCCCGACCAGGCGGGACAGCCCGCGCCCCTCCGAGCCGACCACCACGACCAGCGGGCCGACCGCGGCCTCCAGGTCGTAGAGGTCGGTCTGCCCGTCGGCGTCCAGGCCGACCACGATGAAGCCGGCGTCCTTGCACGCCTTGAGCGACCGGGTCAGGTTGGTGACCTGGGCGACCGGCACCCGCGCGGCCGCGCCGGCGCTGGTCCGCCAGGCGGTCGCGGTGATCCCGGCGGCCCGCCGCTCGGGTACGAAGACGCCCTGCGCGCCGAACGCGGCGGCCGACCGGATGACCGCGCCGAGGTTGCGCGGGTCGGTGACCCCGTCGAGCGCGACCAGCAGCGGGGCGGCCTGCTCCAGCGACGCCGCCATGAGGTCCTCGAACGGCTCGTACGCGAACGGCGGCACCTGGAGGCCGACGCCCTGGTGCAGCACGCCGCCGGTCATCCGGTCCAGCTCGGCCCGGCTGATCTCCAGGATCGCGATGCCCCGGTCGGCGGCGGTGCGCACGATCTCGTTGACCCGGTCGTCGATGTCGATGCCCTGAGCCGTGTAGAGGGCGGTCGCCGGCACCTGGGCGCGCAGCGACTCCAGCACCGGGTTCCGGCCGACCAGCAGCTCCGGGCTGTCCTTGGCGGGGTTCGCCTTGCGGCCGGGTGCGACCCGCGGCCCGGACCGGCCGGCGGGCTTGCCGCCGCGGCCCTTCGCGGCGGGGACGCCCCGGCCCCCACCCTTGCCCCAGGTGGTGTCCTTGCTGCCCGGCTGGCCGATCTTGGGGGCACGCCCCTCCTCGGCCGCCGCGCGGCGCTCCTTGTCCTGCTTCCAGGCGGTGCGCTGGGGCAGCTTCTCGGTGCCCGAGTACGCCTTGTGCCAGGGCCGCTCGTCGGCGGGGAGGGTGCGGCCCCGACCGGCGAGGGAGTCCTTGTTCTTGCCGCCGGAGCCCTTCGGGGCACCCGCCTTCGGGGTCAGTCGCCGGCCACGGCGCTGCGAGTTGCCGGCCATCAGTCCTGCTCTCCAATAGTCCAACGCGGGCCCTGGGGGGTGTCCTCGACGACCACGCCGGCCTGCTTGAGCTGGTCGCGTACGGCGTCGGCGGCGGTCCAGTCCTTGCGGCTGCGGGCCTGGGCGCGCTGCTCCAGGGCGAGCGCGATCAGGGAGTCCACCACGCCGCGCAGGTCGTCCGCACGGCCACCGCCGGTCCAGGCCGGGTCCAGGGGGTCGACACCGAGGATATCCAGCATCGCCCGGGTGGCGGCCAGGGTCGTGCGGACGGTCACATCGTCGCCGGCGGTCAGGGCGGTGTTGCCGTCCCGGACCACCTCGTGCAGCACGGCCAGGGCGGCCGAGGTGTTGAGGTCGTCGTCCATCGCCGCGACGAAGCCGGCCGGCAGCTCGCCGGGCTGCCCGGCGCCGATTCTCTCGGCGGCCCGCTGCACGAAGCCCTCGATCCGCCGGTAGGCGACCGCGGCCTCCCGCAGCGCGTCCTCCGAGTAGTCGATGCGGGACCGGTAGTGGGCGGCGGCGTAGTAGTAGCGCAGTTCCACCGGGCGCACCCCGAGGGAGGCCACGTAGTCGAGGTCGAGGGTGTTGCCCAGCGACTTGCCCATCTTGGTGCCGCCGATGCCGAGCAGGCCGTGGTGCACCCAGTAGCGGGCGAACGGCAGGTCGGCGGCCTGCGACTGGGCGATCTCGTTCTCGTGGTGCGGGAAGGTCAGGTCGAGCCCGCCGCCGTGGATGTCGAACTCCGCGCCCAGGTAGCGCCAGCACATGGCCGAGCACTCGATGTGCCAGCCGGGCCGGCCCCGGCCCCACGGCGACGGCCAGTAGGCGTCGGCCGGCTCGCCCGGCTTGGCCCCCTTCCACAGCGCGAAGTCGCGCGGGTCGCGCTTGCCCCGGTCCGGGGCGTCCCCGGCGGACTGCATGTCCTCCGGGGACTGGCCGGACAGCGACCCGTACGCCGGCCAGGAGGCCACGTCGAAGTAGACGTCGCCGGAGCCGTCGGTGGCCGGGTAGGCGTGCCCGGTCTCGATGAGCCGGGCGATCAGCTCGTGCATCTCCGGGATGTGCCCGGTGGCCCGCGGCTCGTAGGTCGGCGGCAGCACGTTCAGCGCCCGGTAGGAGGCGGCCAGGATCTGCTCGTTGGCGTACGCGATCGACCAGAACGGCCGCTCCTGCTCCATCGCCTTGACCAGGATCTTGTCGTCGATGTCGGTCAGGTTGCGGATGAAGGTGACCTCGAAACCGGAGGCGGTGAGCCAGCGGCGCAGCACGTCGTAGTTGACACCGGAACGAAGGTGGCCGATGTGCGGCGGGGCCTGGAGGGTGAGACCACACAGGTAGACCCCCACCTTGCCGGCTTCCCGCGGGACGAAGTCCCGCACCGAACGGGTGGCGGTGTCATACAGGCGTAGCGTCACCGTACAAGGGTAGCCGTCCGCGCATTTCGAGGTACCCCGGAGCCGGGTCGTACGCTGCGTGCTGTGGACACGGCGGCACGTGCGGGAGAGACGGCGCAGACCCTGGACCGGGGGCTGCGCCTGCTGCACCTGGTCGCCGACGCGCCGGGCGGAATGACCGTCACCGAGGCGGCGAACCGGCTGGGCATCGGCCGGGCGGCCGTCTACCGGCTGGTCGGCGCGCTGACCGACCACGGCATGCTGCGGCGTGACGGCGACGGGCGCCTCCGGCTCGGCGTCGGGGTGCTGCACCTGGCCCGGCGGGCCCAGCCGCTGCTCGCCGAGGGGGCGCTGCCCGCCCTGCGCCTGCTCGCCGAGCAGGCCGGGGCGACCGCCCACCTGACCGTGGTCGAGGGCGGCGAGGGGGTCGCCCTCGCGGTGGTCGAGCCGAGCTGGACCTCGTTCCACGTGGCGTACCGGACCGGCTCGCGGCATCCGCTGGAGCGGGGCGCGGCCGGGCGGGCCATCCTGGCCGGCCGGGCGGGCGCCGCCGGCCCGGTGAGCACCAGCGGGGAGTTGCAGTCCGGGGCGTACGGGGTGGCCGCGCCGGTGCTCGGGGTGCCGGGGCTGGAGGCGAGCGTCGGGGTGGTCTCCCTGACCCCGCTCGACGTCACCGAGGTCGGCGCCCAGGTGTCCGCCGCCGCCGAGTCGATCGCCGCGGCCCTGTCCTGACCAGTCCTGACTTCCGCCGCAGGCGGGGCGGGAGCCGCTAGCACACCGTCCGGGCGCCGTGGCGGTTGTCCACAGGGCCCCTCGTCGGGGCCGGCCGCAGCTGTCCACAGGGGTGTCGGGCGGCGGTCCGTCGCGGTCAGGCTGGTCGACATGCCACCTCATCCCCATCGACCGCCCGAGCTGGCCTGGCAGGTCTTCCGTGGCTCGGACGTGGTCCGGCGCGGGCTGCTGACCCGGCACCAGCTCCGGGGCGCCTCCTGGGTCCGGCTCCGGCAGGACGTCTACGCGGACGCCCGCCTCGACCGCGACCACACGCTCGCCTGCCGCGCCGCGCTGCTCCGCCTCCCGCCGGGCACGCTGCTCGCCGGCCCCTCGGCGGCCCACCTGCACGGGGTCGTGGACGCCGCCGGCTTCCGGGACGACGTGCACGTCCTGCTCCCGGCGTCGGCCCGGGCCGACGCCCAGCCCGGCGTGCGGGTGCACCAGGCCCCGTCGTCGCCCGAACGGATCGGCCTCCTGGCCCCCGCCACCGCCGCGGCCGGCCCGGCGAACACCACCCGGAACGGCCCCGCCGACGGCCCGGCGAACACCACCACCCCTGGTGGAAACCACCCCACCATCGGCCTCCCGAGCAGCACGGCGGTCGTCGCCACCGCCATCGCGGAGCCCGGCCCGGTGGGCGGCGAGCCGGGCCTGCCGGGCGGGCCGGGCCGGCTGCTGCGCTCCGAGCCGGCCGTCTGCGCCTGGGAGTCAGCGGTCTGGTCCGACCCGGTCCGCGCGGTCGGGATCGTCGATGCCCTGCTGCGGATGGGCAGGGTCAGCCGGACCGACCTGGCCGAGGTGGCCGATCGCAACGCGGGACGACCCGGTGGCCGGCGGGCGCGCTGGGTGTTCGGCCTGGCGGATCCCGGGGCGCGGTCCGCGCCCGAGTCGCACCTGCGGGTCCGGCTGCTGCTGGCCGGCCTGCCCCGCCCCGTCGCGCGGCACCCGGTGCGCGGGCCGTCGGGCCTGGTCCTGCACCCCGCCCTGGCATGGCCGGAGTTCCGTGTCGCCGCCGAGCACGACGACCCGTGGCATGCCGACCCGGATCGGCTGGACCGGGACCGTCAACGGTGCCACCAGCTCCAGGCGGCCGGCTGGCTGGTGCCGCGCATGACCGGTGGTCGGCTGGACCGGGACTTCCCCGTGCTGGTCCGCGACATCCGCGGCGCGCTGGTCGCCCGGGGCTGGCGGCCGTGAACGGCTACGGCGTCGCTATCGGGGCCACCGCGTCGAGGGCGCCGAGCGCCGCGGGGAGGTCGGCCAGGGTCGCCACCTCCGCGTCCGGACGCAGTCCGGGCGGGCAGGGCAGGCCCTGCCGGTTCAGCCAGATCCCCCGCAGGCCGGCGCGCTGCGGGCCGGCCACGTCGTGGGTGAGGGAGTCACCGACGTAGGCGATCTGCTCCGCCGGCACGCCCGCCGCCTCGACCACCGCGGCGTAGAACTCGGGGGCGGGCTTCTTGGGCAGGCCGCCGTCGTGCGCGTACCGCTCGAAGGCGAACTCGCCCGCGAGCCCGCAGCGTTCCGCGCGGCTGTTGCCGTTGGTGGCGTAGCCCAGAAGGTAGCGCCCGCGGAGCGCGGCGAGGGCGGGCAGCGCGTCGGCGAACGGGCGGGTGAGCGCGAAGCGGCGGGCGAAGAAGAGCGCCGCCACCGCGTCCAGGTGGTCGTCGAGTGCGGCCCGGGCCAGCGACCGGGCCAGCGCCGCGCGCCGGATCTCCTGCACCGGCGCCGCGCTCCGCTCGCCGAAGACCGCGTGCCAGTCGGCCTCCAGGTCCGCGAGGGACAGCGCGGCCGCCGCCGGCGTCAGCCGCCGCATCTCCTCGAGTACGGCGACCAGCCCGCCGGTCACCGCCGGGCGCAGGTCGAGCAGGGTCTCGTCGGCGTCGAACACCACCACGCGCAGCATGAGAGGCAGCCTCTCACGCCAGTGCCGGCGCGTCGGCCCGCTCGTCCACCGGCTCGGTGCGACCGCCGCGCAGTTCGTCCACCCGGACCAGGGCGACACCGGCCACGATGAGCGCCCCGCCGAGCAGTTGGACGGCGCTCGGCAGCTCGCCCAGCACCAGCCAGGCGATCAGCACCGCGAACATCACCTCGGTCAGCCCGACGAAGGAGGACAGCCGCGCGCCGAGCAGCCGGGCCCCGGCCACCCCGGTCAGGTAGGCGACCACCGCGGCGATCAGCGACAGGCCCGCGATCGGCACCAGCCAGCTCATCTCGTGGCCGGCGAAGCTGACGTCGGCGGTGCCGGCGCGCAGTGGGAGTGCCCCGACCAGCCCGAGCAGGAGCAGCACGAGGGCGCCGACCGCCATGCCGCCGCTGGCCATCACGACGGAGGGCAGCGCGGGGTCGACCCGGCCGGCGATGACGAAGTAGCCGGCGAGCCCGACCCCGGCACCGAGTCCCCAGAGGACGCCGACCAGGTCGAGGCGGCCGGCGCCGGTCAGGTCCAGCACGAACACCAGCCCGCACAGGGCGGTCAGCGAACCGGCCACCGTGAGCAGCCGGGGCCGCTGGCCGTGGACCAGCCACATCCAGCCCACCACGAGCACGATGCCGAGGTATTCGAGCAGGAGCGCGACGCCGACCGGCAGGTAGCGGACCGCGTTGAAGAAGCACGCCTGGGCCAGCGCCACCCCGAGCAACCCGAACACCACGAGCGTGCCGGCGTTGCGGCGCAGCACCGGCCACCGGCCGCGCAGCGCCAGCAGGGCGGGCACGGCCAGCACCAGGGCCGCGATGCCGACCCGGGCGAGCACCACGGCCTCGGCGGACCAGTCGCCGGTGATCAGCGGTCGGGCGAAGGTGCCCGAGGTGGCGAAGGTGAGCGCGGAGAGCAGCGCCAGGCCGAGGCCGACGCCGGGCCGTTCACGCATCGACAGCTCCTTGGGTCGACCGGACATGAGTCAAACGGGGTTATGCTGATGACGCTAGGCCGGCACCCCGACAGGAGTCAAGTTGCTGTTTGCTCATGACACCGAGTGCGGCCTGATCGCGTCCGCGGCGCTGGTCAACACGGCCGGTCCCGATCGGGAGGGGCTCCCGGACGTGGCCGCCCTCGACGAGTTCTTCACCGCGTACGGGTGGACCGGCCGGCACGAGCACACCGAGGCCGAGCTGCGCGAGGTCCGCGCGCTGCGGCCCCGGCTCCGGCGGATCTGGTACGCCGACACCGACGAGGTGGTGGCGGTGGTCAACGGGCTGCTCCGCGAGTCGCACGCCCTCCCGCAACTCGTCCGGCACGACGACGAGCCGTACCACCTGCACGCCGTGCCGCGGGACGCGCCGCTGGCCACCCGGATGGCGGTCGAGGCCGCCATGGCCCTGGCCGACCTGGTCCGGATGGACGAGCTGAGCCGGCTGCGCCGCTGCGACCACCCCGACTGCGAGAACGTGCTTGTCGACCTCTCCAAGAACCGGTCCCGCCGGTTCTGCGACGCCGGCTGCGGCAACCGGGCCGCGGTGAGCGCCTACCGGGCCCGCAAGGCGGCGTCCCACTCCTGACGCACCCCGGGCCAGTCCTCCCGGCGCAGCTCGTACTCCACCTCGCCGTGCTCGGCGCCCGGGATCGGGTCGTCGAAGGTCAGGTGGAAGGTACGCACGTGGCGCAGCCCGGCCCGGGCCATGATGGCACGGGACCGGTCGTTGACCGCCATCGTCTCGGCCCACACCCGCCGGACGCCCACCACGTCGAAGGCGTGCCGCACCAGCGCCCGCGACCCCTCGGTGGCCAGACCCCGCCCCCAGGCGGCACGCCGCAGCCGGTAGCCCAGTTCCCCCTCGCTCCCGTCGTCGGACGGGTCGAGCGCGAACCAACCGAGGAACTCGCCGGCGCCCCGGTCCAGCGCGGCCCACCGGCCGAGGTCGGGGTGACGGTCGTACCGGGCCAGCAGGCGGGGCAACTGCTCGCCCCGGACGGTGTCGGCCGGGGTCGGCCGGCCGTTGGTCAGGAACCGCATGACCTCCGGGTCGCTGTCCAGCTCGACCAGGTCGTCCACATCGTCCATGGTGAACCGCCGCAGCCGCAGCCGCGCCGTCTCCAGCAGCACCCCGTCACCGCCCATGACCGGATGATGCCCGCCGACCCGGCCTTCGGCGAGCGGTTATCAGGGCGGCGCCGTGATCAGGGGTGGGTCATCCGGAGCAGGTCCAGGGCCTCGTCGAGCTGGGTCTCGCTGAGCTTGCCCGAGTCGACGTGGCCGCGGGAGATCACCACCTCGCGGATGGAGACCTGCTTGGCCAGCGCCTCCTTGGCGATCGAGGCGGCCTCGTCGTACCCGAGGTGGCGGTTGAGCGGGGTGACGATCGACGGCGAGCCCTCGGCGTACGCCAGGCAGACCTCGGCGTCCGCGACCAGGCCGGCCACCAGGCGGTCGGCGAAGAGCCGGCTCGCCGCGGAGATCAGCCGGATCGACTCCAGCAGGTTGCGGCCCATCACGGGGAGCATCACGTTCAGCTCGAAGTCGCCCTGCGAGCCGGCGAACGCCACCGCGGCGTCGTTGCCGATCACCTGCGCGCACACCTGCCGCATCGCCTCGGCGACCACCGGGTTCACCTTGCCGGGCATGATCGACGAGCCGGGCTGGAGGTCGGGGATGCGCAGTTCGCGCAGGCCGGCGCGGGGGCCGGAGCCCATCCAGCGGATGTCGTTGGCCATCTTGTAGAGGCCGACGGCGACGGTGCGGAGCTGGCCCGACGTCTCCACCAGCGCGTCCCGGGCGCCCTGCGCCTCGAAGTGGTTGCGCGCCTCGGTCAGCGGCAGCCCGGTCGAGGCGCGCAGCTTCTCGATCACCTTCGCGGCGAAGCCGAGCGGCGTGTTGATGCCGGTGCCCACGGCGGTGCCGCCGAGCGGCAGCTCGGCGAGCCGGGGCAGCGCCCCCTCCAGCCGCTCGACGCCGTACCGGACCTGGGCCGCGTACCCGCCGAACTCCTGGCCCAGGGTGACCGGGGTGGCGTCCATGAGGTGGGTACGCCCGGCCTTCACCACGGTCTCGAACTCGGCCGCCTTCTCCTCCAGGGCGCCGGCCAGGTGCTTCAGCGCGGGCAGCAGGTCCTCCACCACGGCCTGGGTGGCGGCCAGGTGGATCGACGAGGGAAAGACGTCGTTGCTGGACTGGGACGCGTTGACGTCGTCGTTCGGGTGCACGCCCCGGCCCAACTCCCGGCCGGCCAGCGTGGCGATCACCTCGTTGGTGTTCATGTTGGACGAGGTGCCCGAGCCGGTCTGGAAGACGTCGACCGGGAACTGGTCGTCATAGCCGCCGTCGGCCACGTGCGCCGCGGCCGTGGCGATCGCCTCGGCCACGTCCGCGTCGATCACGCCCAGCTCGGCGTTGACCTGCGCAGCCGCGCCCTTGATCTGCGCCAGGGCCTTGATCTGGGCCGGTTCGATGCCCCGCCCGGAGATCGGGAAGTTCTGCACGGCGCGCTGGGTCTGCGCCCGCCACAGTGCCTCGGCGGGGACCTCCACCTCACCCATCGAGTCGCGTTCGATCCGGTAACCGGTCGCCTCTGGAGTCGTCACGCGTTCCATCCTGCCGCGCCCGCCGCGGACTCGCAGATGATCGCTCAGTCCAGGTCCGACAGCAGCCGTTCCACCTCGTGCTGGTCCGGCGACTCGATCTGGCGCAGCAGCGCCAGCGAACGGGTCCAGTGCGAGCGGGCCGCGTCGGGGTCGGTGTCCCGAAGGCAGCGGGCGATGCCGTCGAGCGCCCGCGCCTGTTCGTAGCGAGCGCCCATGCGGGTGGCGTCGGCGAGCACCCGGCGGTGCAGGTCCAGCGCGCTCGCCACGTCCCCCTGGTCGCGAATGGCCAGAGCGAGCAGGTTGCGCGAGGCGCACTGCCCGATCCGGTCACCCACCTCGGTCATCGCTACCAGCGCGTCGCGGTGCAGGGCGGCGGCCCGCTCCGGACGGCCGTCCTCCCGCTCCAGCATGCCGACCTCGTTGAGCACCTCGCCCTCGCCGTAGCGGTTGCCCAACTGGCGCTTGAGGTGGAGCGCGACCCGCAGGAGCCGGCGGGCCGGTGCGGCATCACCCATTCGGTGCCTGATCATTCCGAGGTGCCCCAGGGCGTGGGAGGTCTGCCGGAGGTCGCGGGTCTGGCGGGCCAGCAGCAGGTGCAGCCGGCCGATGTGCAGCGCCTTCTCGTACCGACCCCAGGCGAGCAGCGCCATGCAGAGGTTGTTCTGCAGATTCGTCAGCTCGCCGGCGTCGTTGAGGCCCCGTACCAGCCGGAGCGCCTCGTCGAACCGCGCCATGCCCTGGCGGTAGTCACCGTTGACCGCGTAGGAGACACCGAGGTTCCACAGCGTGCTGAGCACCTCGCTCCGCAGCCCGAGCCGGCGGCGCAGGTCGAGTGCCATCTCCATGAGCCGGATCGCCTCGGGGAAGCGGGCCAGCCGGTAGTAGGCCGAGGACAGGTAGTTGAGCATGGAGGCGACGGCCATGTCGTCACCGACCCGCTGGGCGACCCGGAGGCCGATCGTGTGCGTCTCGATCAGCTCGTCGAGGTGCCCGCCGTCGAAGTTGAGGCGCCAGCAGGCCCGCGCCAGCTGCCAGCACCGCTCCGGAAAGCCTTCCTCCTCGGCCAGCCGGACCAGGACGGTGAGCGCGGCCAGGTTCTCCTCGAACCAGGGCCGCCCCTCGGCGGCCGCCGCCTCCACCAGATCACCCCGTTCCGGCGCGCCCGCCGGCAGCGTCTTCCGGCTGCCCGCCGCCTCGAACGTGCGGGCGATCGCCACGGTGACGTGCAGGTGGTGGTCGAGCAGCCGCGCCAGCGCCTCCCGTCGCTCGGCGGCCCGCTCCGGCGCGCTGAGCAGCGTCCGGCCGTACTCCCGGATCAGGTCGTGCAGCCGGTACCGGCCGGGCTCCACCTCCTCTGCCAGGTGCGCGTCGACCAGTTCGTCCAACAGGTCCTCGGCGAGCGGCAGGCCGACGTCGCCGAGCGCGGCGGCGACCCGGCTGTCGAACCGCGCGCCGGGGTGCAGGCCGAGGAGCCGGAACAGCCGTTGCGCCGCCGGGGAGACCTGGGCGTACGACAGCGCGAACGCCTGCCCCACCGACCGTTGCCCGGCGGCCAGCTCGGCCAGCGGCCCGGACCCGGTGACCAGGCGCCCGGCCAGGTCGGCGACCCGCCAGCGGGGCCGGTGCGCGAGCCGCGCACCGGCCAACCGGATGGCCAGCGGCAGGTACCCGCACCGACGGGCCACTTCGGCGGCGGCCTCCGGCTCGGCGGCCACCCGTTCCTCGCCGGCCACCCGACCCAGCAGTTCGACGGCCTCCTCCCGGTCCAGCACGGGCAGCGACGACGGGCGGCCCTCGTCCAGGCCGACCAACCGGCGACGGCTGGTGATCAGCACCAGGCAGTCGGGGCCGTTCGGCAGCAGCGGCGCCACCTGGTCGGCGGTGGCGGCGTTGTCCAGCACCACGAGGGCCCGCCGGCCGGCCAGTTCGCTGCGCCAGAGGGCGAGCCGGTCGTCGAGTTCCAGCGGCACCCGCTCCGCCGGGACACCGAGCTGACGCAGCAGGGCGGCCACCGCCGCGCCGGGTGGCACCGGCGTCCGCTCGCTGTGCCCGTGCAGGTCGATGAAGAGCTGCGCGTCCGGGTAGTGGTCGCCGAGTGCGGCCGCCACGTGCACGGCGAGGGTGGTCTTGCCGCTGCCGGCCATCCCGTCAATGAGCTGGATCCGGACGCCGTCCTCCTCGATCTCCTTCACCAGCCGGGACACCGTCTGCTGCCGCCCGGTGAAGTCGCTGATCGCCCGGGGCAGCGAGCGGATCGGGACCGTGACCAGGCTCTCCGGGCCGCCGAGGGCCAGGTCACCGGCGAGCACCCGCTGGTGCAGCTCCTGTAGCGCGGCACCGGGCTCGATGCCCAGTTCCTCGGCGTAGATTCGGCGGCCCTCCCGATAGACGCCGAGGGCGTCGGCCTGCCGGCCGACCGCGGAGAGGGCGAGCATCAGCTGGCCGCGCAGCCGCTCCCGCAGCGGATGGCGGTCGACGCTCTCGGTCAGCTCGTCGATCAGGTCGGCCGCCTGCCGCAGCCGCAGTTGGACGTCGACGCACTCCTCCAGCACGGCGAGGCGCTGCTCGTCGAGGGCCTGCGCCCGGCGTCGAACGCTCCGGCTGGCGATGCCGCTCAACGCCGGACCCCGCCAGAGCGCGAGGGCCGCCCGGTAGTGCGCTCGGGCTTCGGTGGGCTGGCCGGCGGCAACCGCCGCGCGGGCGGCCTCGACACCGCGGGCGAAGACCTCGGCGTCCAGGTCGGCCGGATCAACCCGGATGCCGTACCCGATGGGGTCGGTGACGATGGTCTCCGGCGGCAGACGGAGCACAGCAAGGCGCTGTCGCAGCCGCGACACGCAGGTCTGGAGTTGGGCCCGCGCGGTGGCCGGCGGGCTCTCCTCCCAGACCGCGTCGACCAGCTCCTCGATGGGCACCACCCGGCCGGCACGCAGCAGGAGCATGGCGAGCACGGTCCGGTCCCGACCCGCGGTGACGGTGGCTTCTCCGCCACCGACCCGCAAGGGTCCCAGGATCCCGAACCGCATCTGCGCCCCCGTACGCCCGTTATGCAACTTACTGAAGGGTAACCCGGTGCGCACAGATCGCCCTCCACCGGCGATAGCGATCTGATAGCGGATCGACAGCGGCAGCGGTGACACTCGTGCGCGGGTTGTCGGTGACGGCATCCGACGGGGGCGGTGCGCCCGGTCGGGCGAACACCCGGGCGGGCGCACCGATGTCGATGAGCGCCAGACGACGAAGGGGCGCCGGGCCTGATACCCGGCGCCCCTTTCGCGTACGCGCGTCGAAGGTCAACGCCGCCCGACGGTGAGCACCGGCTTGGTGACCTCGGCGAAGAAGTCGTTGCCCTTGTCGTCGACCACGATGAAGGCCGGGAAGTCCTCCACCTCGATCTTCCAGACCGCCTCCATGCCCAGCTCGGGGTATTCGAGCACCTCGACGTGCTTGATGCAGTCCTGGGCGAGGCGGGCCGCCGGGCCGCCGATCGAGCCGAGGTAGAAGCCGCCGTGCGCCTGGCAGGAGCGGGTGACCTGGGCGGAACGGTTGCCCTTGGCCAGCATCACCATCGACCCGCCGGCCGCCTGGAACTTCTCCACGTAGGCGTCCATCCGCCCGGCCGTGGTGGGGCCGAACGAGCCGGAGGCGTAGCCCTCGGGGGTCTTGGCCGGGCCGGCGTAGTAGACGGCGTGGTCCCGCAGGTACTGCGGCATGGGCTCACCGGCGTCCAGCCGCTCGGCGATCTTGGCGTGGGCGATGTCCCGGGCCACCACCAGCGGGCCGGTCAGCGACAGCCGGGTCTTCACCGGGTACTTCGACAGCTCGGCGCGGATCTCGTCCATCGGCCGGTTGAGGTCGACCCGGACGACCTCGGAGGTGTCCAGCTGGGCGTCGGTGACGTCGGGCAGGTAGCGCGCCGGGTCGGTCTCCAGGCGCTCCAGCCAGACGCCCGATGGGGTGATCTTGGCGACCGCCTGCCGGTCGGCCGAGCAGGAGACCGCGATGGCCACCGGGCAGGACGCGCCGTGCCGGGGCAGCCGGACCACGCGGACGTCGTGGCAGAAGTAGCGGCCGCCGAACTGCGCGCCGATGCCGAAGTTGCGGGTCAGCTCCAGCACCTCGGCCTCCAGTTCGAGGTCGCGGAAGCCGTGCGCGCTCATCGAGCCCTGCGTCGGGAGGGCGTCCAGGTACTTCGCCGAGGCGTACTTGGCGGTCTTCAGCGCGTATTCCGCGGAGGTGCCGCCGATGACGATGGCCAGGTGGTAGGGCGGGCAGGCCGCGGTGCCGATGAGGCGCAGCTTCTCCTCCAGGAACTGCATCATCCGCGTCGGGTTCAGCAGCGCCTTGGTCTCCTGGTAGAGGTAGGACTTGTTGGCCGAGCCACCGCCCTTGGCCATGAAGAGGAACTTGTAGGCGTCGGGGTGGCCGTCCGGGTCCTCGGCGTAGAGCTCGACCTGGGCGGGCAGGTTGCTGCCGGTGTTCCGCTCCTCCCACATGGTCAGCGGGGCGAGCTGGGAGTAGCGCAGGTTGAGCCGGGTGTACGCCTGGTAGACGCCGCGCGAGATCGCCTCGGCGTCGGCGCCGTCGGTGAGCACGTGCCGGCCGCGCTTGCCCATCACGATCGCGGTGCCGGTGTCCTGGCACATCGGCAGGACGCCACCGGCGGCGATGTTGGCGTTGCGCAGCAGGTCCAGCGCGACGAACCGGTCGTTCGGCGAGGCCGCCGGGTCGTCGATGATCGACCGGAGCTGGGCCAGGTGGGCCGGGCGCAGGAAGTGGGCGATGTCGTGCATCGCCTCGGCCGTCAGCGCGGTCAGCGCGGCGGGCTCCACGGTGAGGAAACGGCGGCCACCCGGGCCGTCGACGACGTCGACGCCCTCGTCCGTGACCAGGCGGTACTCCGTCTGGTCGGGTCCGGTCGGCAGCAGGGGGGCGTACGAGAAGGCGGCGGCACTGCTCATGACGGAAAAGCCTAGGGCAGAGCCGTCGATCGGTGGCACCCGCCGGGTGCGTCCTGGGACGCCGCTCTCACCCGGCGTCACTTGCCGTCGGCGCAGAGTTCGTTCTTCGGGCCGCAGCTGCCCTGGTCGGTCGGGGGTCGCCAGGTGTCGCCCGGGTCCGGCGCGGGCACCGCGCCCTCGTCGGGCGGGGGCACCGCGGCGGCGCCGGCGCCCCAGCGGACGTACCCGATCTCCCGGCCCTCGCCGATGATCATGCCGTGCGGACCGACCGCCAGGGCGTTCGCCGACGTGCGCAGCAGGACCAGCTCCTGACCGCTGCGCGGCTCGACCGCGATGAGCCGGGACGGCTTCTCCTCGGCGATCAGCGCCGCGTACGGGGTGAGCGCGGCGCCGCTCTTCCCGCCGGCCGGCCGGGTCCACCGGGTGCCGTCGGCCGTCAGCTCCCGGCCGAACAGCGAGCGCTTGTCGGCGCTGCGCACCACCGCGTAGCGGTCGTCGACGGCGAGCACCTTCTCGCCCTCCCCGCCGACGAGGAGCAGCCGGCCGTCGTACCCGTCGAGGACCGCCTCGCGCCCGTCCGGGGCGACCCCGAGCAGCACGTTGCGGGCGCCCTGCGGGTCCTCCCGCTGCACGCATCCGGCGTAGTCGGCGGTCCGCAGGTTCACCCCGTTGCGCCGCCACACCTGCTGCCCGGTCGCCGGGTCGACGGCGGTGAGGACGAAATAGCAGCTGCCGTCCCGGGAGGTGGCCGAGATCCGGAGCAACCGGCCGCCGACCACCGCGAGCCGCTCCTCGCGGCCCGGCTCGACGTTCTGGAGCACCCGGCCGGTCGCGGTGTCCACCACGTGCACCCGGCCGTCCACCGGGAAGCCGAGCAGCGGCGGGACCGACTCCGGCCCGGCCACCCCCTCGTCGATCCGCGGCGCGCCGAGGCGCCGGGTGCCCAGCAGCTCCGGGTTGTCGGCGAGCACCCCGCTGTGCACGCCGGGCAGGAACGCGCTCCAGCGCGGCGCGGTGCCGCGCGGCTCCCAGGCGCGCAGGGTGCAGTCGGTGGGCTGCACGCAGTAGGCGTCGAGCAGCAGGTTGCGGTACGTCCAGACGGCGATGGCCCGCTCGTCGCGGCGACGCACCACGCCGGTGGTGGGGTCGAGCACCTCGTACCCCTTGTCGAGGAGCTTGCCCACGGCGACGACCGGGTCCCGGTCGCTGCCGGCCACCGCGGCCCAGTCGGCCTTGCGCTCCCAGAGCTGCGCGCCGGTGGCCAGGCTGCGCGCCTCGACCCGGGTGCGCTGCTCGACGATCACCGTGTCGCCGGCGATGGTGACGCTTCTCGGTGTGCCGCCGACCCGCTGCTGCCAGACCGGCTCGGGGTCGGCGATCGGCCTGCTCCGGTCGATCCAGTCCGAGATGGCGGGAAACGGGTTCCACACCCCGGCGGCGACGAGCACGACCACGGTGATGAGCCCCAGCAGCAACCAGCCGCGTACGCCAAGGCCCTTCACACCGCACACGGTAGCGACGACCACCGCTGCGCCGGCCCCCCGCAGGGCCGTGTCGCGCCGCTTTCTCGGTCAACCGCCGTGCTACGCGCCCCGGGCGGCCGAGCGGACCAGGGGCAGGGTGCGGTACGGGATCTGCTCGGCGAGGGCGATGATCGTGGAGGCGCGGCGGATGCCCTCCGAGGCGACGATCTGGTCGATGACCCGCTGGAGGTCGGTGTTCGACCGGGCCACGATGCGGCAGAGCAGGTCGCTGGAACCGGTGATGGTGTGCGCCTCCAGCACCTCGGGAATGGCGGCCAGGTGCGCGGTCACCGGGTCGTGGCCGTGCCGCTGGCTGATCTCCAGGGTCACGAAGCTGGTCACCCCGAACCCGATGGCGGCCGGTGAGATGTCCGGCCCGAACCCGGCGATCACCCCCCGCTCGACCAGCTTGTCGAGCCGGGCCTGGACGGTGCCCCGGGCCACGCCGAGCCGCCGTGAGCACTCCAGCACCCCGATCCGGGGTTCCTCGGCGAGCAGATCGATCAAGCGGGCATCCAGCCCGTCGAGCTGTACATCCTGACCAGTGTTCATGGGGTTTCATATTACCGAATGCGCAACCTGACCAGGGTTTTCGACAACTGTTGCCCAACCGGCGGCCGCGCAGCGATCCTCGCCACAACAGCAGATCAACGGCGGCCCACGAGGCCGGCCGGTGCGCAAGGGAGGCCACCATGACCCAGGCGATCGACCGACCCCAGTCGACCGAGGAGGTCGACGTCGACGCCCTCGTCGGCGCCGTCGACCACGACATCACCCGCGACCCGTTCCCGGTCAAGGGCCTCGACCACGTGCACTTCCTGGTGGGCAACGCCAAGCAGGCCGCCCACTACTACTCCACCGCGTTCGGCATGACCTGCGTGGCGTACCGGGGGCCGGAGCAGGGCTACCGGGACCACGCCCAGTACGTGCTGACCAGCGGCTCCGCGCGGTTCGTGCTGACCGGCGCGGTCCGCCCCGACGCCGACGGCGCCGAGCACGTGGCGAAGCACAGCGACGGTGTCTCCGACATCGCGCTGGAGGTGCCCGACGTGGACGCGGCGTACGCGCACGCCACCGCCCAGGGCGCCACCGGCCTGGTCGAGCCGCACGACGTCAGCGACGAGCACGGCACCGTCCGGATGGCGGCCATCGCCGCCTACGGCGACACCCGGCACACGCTTGTCGACCGGTCCCGCTACACCGGCCCGTTCCTGCCCGGCTTCGTGGCCCGCGGCCCGATCGTGGACCGGCAGCCGATGATCGACGCCGGCATCCAGCCGAAGCGCTTCTTCCAGGCCGTCGACCACGTGGTCGGCAACGTGGAGCTGGGCCGGATGGACGAGTGGGTCGAGTTCTACAAGCGGGTCATGGGCTTCAGCAACATGGCCGAGTTCATCGGCGACGACATCGCCACCGACTACTCGGCGCTCATGAGCAAGGTGGTGGCGAACGGCACCCGCAAGGTGAAGTTCCCGCTCAACGAGCCGGCCGTCGCCCGCAAGAAGTCGCAGATCGACGAGTACCTCGAGTTCTACCAGGGCCCGGGCGCCCAGCACATCGCCGTGGCCACCAACGACATCCTGGCCAGCGTCGACGCCATGCGGGCCGCCGGTGTCGAGTTCCTGGACACCCCGGACTCCTACTACGAGGACCCGGAGCTGCGCGCCCGGATCGGCCAGGTGCGGGTGCCGATCGAGGAGCTGCAGTCCCGCAAGATCCTGGTCGACCGCGACGAGGACGGCTACCTGCTCCAGATCTTCACCAAGCCGGTGCAGGACCGCCCGACCGTCTTCTTCGAGCTGATCGAGCGGCACGGCTCGCTGGGCTTCGGCAAGGGCAACTTCAAGGCCCTGTTCGAGGCCATCGAGCGGGAGCAGGAGAAGCGCGGGAACCTGTAACACTGTCCGCGTGACCGAGCCTTCCCCCGCGTCTCCGCCGCCCGTCGGGCCCCCGCCCGCGGGCGGCGGCTTCGCGCCGCCGTCCGGGCCGTACCTGCCGCCGCCGCAGCACACCCCACCCACGTACGCCGGGCTGCCGAGCTACCCGCCACCACCCCCGGGGTACGCCCCGCACGCCGCCTTCGTGCCGCCTCCCCTGGCCCCCAGCGGGCAGCCGCTGGCCGGCTTCGGCGAGCGGCTGCTGGCCTGGCTGATCGACGGCCTGGTGGCCACCGCGGTGGCGATGGTGCTCTTCGCGCCGGTCTTCCTCTGGATGGTCGTCAAGATGGTCGACGACCTGCCGCCGCCCGGGCCGGCCGGCACGGTGGCCGGGCCCGACTTCGGCACCGCCATGACCGACTTCTTCCTGCCCGTGCTCCTCGCCGAGTTCGGCGTCCTCGCGCTCATGCTCGTCTTCTACTGGCTCTACCACGTCGAGTACGCCCGCCGGAGCGGGCAGACGCTCGGCAAGAAGGTGATGAAACTGCGCATCGTCCCGCTCGACCCGCACGCCCCGCTCACCCGGGGCATGCTCGGCAAGCGGTACCTCGTGGAGTTCGTCGCCGGCGCGCTGGTTCCCTTCGCCAACTACCTCGACGGTTTCTGGCAGCTCTGGGACAAGCCCTGGCAGCAGTGCCTGCACGACAAGTTCGCCGGGACCGTCGTCGTTAAGGTTGCACCGTGAGCGTGAGGAGTGAGCCGGGTTTGCGAGCCCCGCAGTCGCGAACTGGGTCGGCGTCGTGAGCGAGCACACCGAGGCACGGCCGTGAGCGTGCAGCCCGGCTGGTACGTCGACCCCGCCGATCCCGAGACCCGCCGGTACTGGGACGGCGAGGGGTGGATCGGCGCGCCGATCCCGGTCGACGCCACCCCGCCCGACGGACCACCGCCGCCCGAGCCGGAACCCGCCGCCGCACCGGCCGCCGCCGCCGCGCCGCACCCGGGCCAGCCGGCCCCGGTGACCGGTGCGCACCCCGGCGGTCCGGCCCCCGGGCCGTGGTCGGGGCCGCCGGCCGGTGGGCCGGGTCAGCCGTGGCCGGGACAGCCCGGTCAGCCGGGGCCCTTGGCGGGCCCGCCCGGCCAGCAGGGGCCGCCGCCGGGCTGGCCGTACCCGGGCTGGCCGGGGCGCCCGCCGGCCCCGCGACCGCACGGCCTGCCGCTCGCCTCGTACGGCGCCCGGCTGGTCGCCCGTCTGATCGACCTCGGCGTGGTGTTCCTGCTCAACGCCGTGGTCAACGGCTGGTTCGTCTGGCGCTACATCGAGGAGATCTCGCCGTACCTGCGCGAGTCGGTGCGCCGGTCGCTGGCCGGGGAGACCTCCACCGAGGGGCTGCCCCAGCCGGGCGAGCAGGCCGCCGGGCTCCAGATCGCCATCCTGCTGATCGCCACCGCGCTGTGGTTCGCCTACGAGGTGCCCTCGATGGCGGCGCGCGGGCAGACCTTCGGCAAGCGGCTCATGGGCGTCCGGGCCCTGCCGGTCGAGGCGGACCAGCCGCTCGGCTTCGGCCGGGCCACCCGGCGCTGGAGCACCCTCGGCCTGCCCACCCTGCTCTGGTACTGCTGCGGCCTCGGCCTGCTGCTCCAGTTCGTCGACGCGGTCTCCCCGCTCTTCGACCAGCCGCTGCGCCAGGCCCTGCACGACAAGCGGGCGCAGACCGTGGTGGTCCAGCTCCCCCGCACCCGGCCCGACACCCGTACCGCCCCGCGCGACCGCGCCAACCCCCCGGGAGACACCCCATGACCGACACCGGACGTCACCAGCCTCCGCTGCGGCTCACCCGCGCCGACCTGGACGCGCTGCCCAACTACGTGCCCGGGCGCAGCCCGGCCGACCTGGCCCGCGAGCTGGGCCTGCCCGAGGCGATCAAGCTGGCCAGCAACGAGGTGCCGTACGGCCCGCTGCCCGGCGTGGTGGAGGCGGTCGCCGAGGCGGTGGCCGCTTCGCACCGCTACCCGGACATGGGCGTCGTGGCGCTGCGCCAGGCCCTCGCCGAGCGGTACGGCGTGGACGCCGACCGGATCGCCACCGGCTGCGGCTCGGTGGCGCTGGCCGAGCACCTGGTCCGGGCGACCTGCCTCCCCGGCGACGAGCTGCTGTACTCGTGGCGGTCCTTCGAGGCGTACCCGATCATCGCGGCGACCAGCGGCGCGACCAGCGTGCGCGTGCCGAACGACGCCGGCCACGGCCACGACCTGGCCTCGATGGCGGCGGCGGTGACCGACCGGACCCGGATGATCCTGGTCTGCAACCCGAACAACCCGACCGGCACGGCGGTCCGCAAGGCGGAACTGGACCGCTTCCTCGACGCGGTGCCGGACGACGTGCTCGTGGTGATCGACGAGGCGTACCGGGAGTTCGTCACCGATCCCGAGGTGCCGGACGGCCTCAGCTACCTGGACCGGCCGAACGTCGCGGTGCTGCGCACCCTGTCCAAGGCGTGGGGCCTGGCCGGCCTGCGGATCGGCTGGCTGGTCGCCGAGCCGACCGTGGCCGCCGCGGTGCGCAAGGTGGTCACCCCCTTCTCCACGAGCATGGCCGCGCAGGCGGGCGCGCTGGCCGCGCTGGCCCAGGCCGACGAGGTCGAGCGGCGGTGCGCGCTGGTCGTCGCCGAGCGCGACCGGGTCACCGAGGCGCTGCGCAAGTTCGTCCCGGACGTGCCGGACAGCCAGGCCAACTTCGTCTGGCTGCCGCTGGGCGACCGGGCCGTGGAGTTCGGCAAGGCGTGCGAGGCGCGAGGTGTGATCGTCCGACCGTTCCCCGGCGACGGGGTGCGGGTCACCATCGGCACGCCGGCCGAGAACGACGCCTTCCTGGCGGCCGCCGAGGCCGCGCTGGCCTGACGGCCCAGGTCCTGGGCCGGTCCGTCAACCCCCTACGGACCGGCCCAGGACGCCTCGGGTCGTCCGGCCGGGCTGCGACGCACGGACAACCCAGGGAAACCGTACCATTTGTCCGTTTCGTGCGGTCAGGTCGCGGCCAGCAGCACCGGCTCGGCCATCAGGAACCAGCCCTGGTCGTCGTCGTCCGGACGGGCCCGCTCGCGGAGCCGCTCCACCGCCACGTAGCCGTCCGCCGCGTGCGCCCGGCCGGGCTGCCAGCCGATCCCGTCCCGGCCGATGTCCATGGCGAACCGGGACCGCTCCGCGCCCGTCACCGGGTCGAGGGTGACCAGGTCCCGCCCCTCGGTCAGCAGGTGCACCCGGCCCGGCTCGACCGCCAGGATCCGGACCGGCCCGAGGTCGGCCCGGCGCCACAGCTCCTCGCCCGTGCGGGCGGACCGCCCGGTGACCACACCACCCGCGGTACCCACCGCCCGCTCGCCGTCCAGCACGGCGTCCGGGCCGTCCAGGGCGGGGGCGGCCACCGGCTCACCCGCGCCGACGACCAGCCAGCCCCGGCCGGTCTCGTCGCCGCGCCCGGAGGTACGCAGGCCCCGACAGGCCGAGCGCCCGTCCCGGCAGCCCACCGGGGTCACCACGAGCTGGCCCGGGGCGTCCGGCGGCCGCCAGCGGGTCCGCACCGCGCCGGTCGCGGCGTCCCGGAACTCGACCGCGGCCGGCCCGGCGCACGAGTCCACCCCGACCACCTCGCCGGCGGCCGTGGTGCCCACGTCGGCGCGGCAGCCCCGCCCCACCTCGGCCCGCCACAGCCGGCGGCCGTCCGTGAGGGCGTACCCGCCGACCGCGCCCGGGCCTGCGGCGACCAGCACGGTGCGGCCGTCGGCGGCCCGGGTGACGTGCAGGCCCGCCGGGTCCCAGACCGTGGCGGCGTAGGTGCGGCGGGGCTTCGGCACCGCGCCCGGCGCGGGGCCGTCGGCCCGCCAGGCGACCCGCCCGGTACGCGCGTCCAGCGCCACCAGCTTCCCGTCGGACCAGCGGCTCACCACCGTGGTGCCCTCGGCGAGCACGCCGACCAGCTTCGCCGGCCAGCGGCGGTACGACCAGAACGGGGTGACCCGGTGCCTTCCGGAGACCGGCTGGTCGGCGTACACCTGGCGGGCGCCCGCGTAGACGCGGAGCCGGCCGTCCACGACGAGCGGCGCCACCGGCAACCGGCCGATCACGCCGACCGGCGGGGTGGGCGCGGCCGGGTACGCGCCCCGGGCGACCGTCTCCACCTCGGCGGGCGCGAGGACCCGCAGGACCACGGCGGCCGCCGCCGCGACGGCCAGCACCGCCACGACCGCCACCGCGATCCGCCGCCCCGAGGGCTTCCCCATGCCGTACCTCCGCCCGGCACCCTACCCAGCGGCGGCTCCCGGGCCCCGCACCGGCCGACCACGCTCGGGTCGGCCCGCGGGTCGGCTCAGGCGGCCTCGGCGGACCGGGCGGGCCCGACGGCCAGCGCCAGGTCGGCCAGGTCGCGGCGGAGGGCGCCCTCCACGGCCCGGGCGGCCAGGCCGCCGAGGATCAGGGCCAGCACCCGGCCGTACGGGCGGGTCGGCACCGCCTCGTGCTCGACGGTGACCTCGGTGCAGCCGCGCCGCCGGCGCTCGACGGCGCGCAGCGTCCAGGTGATCCGGTAGTCGGCGCCCGCGCCCCGGGAGCTGAGCACCAGCCGTGCCGGGGCGGCGGCCTCGACCACCAGGAACTCCTCCGCCTCGGCGACCCCGTCCGGCCGGACCCGGGTCTCCCGCCAGGCCGTGCCGGGCGCGAGGTCGCCGGGGCTGAGAACCTCGACGTCGCCGACCGCGGACAGCCAGTCGGCCCGCGCCGGGAGGTCGGTGAGGAGCCGCCAGACGTCGACGTCCTGCGCTTCGATGAATGCGGAAACCGTCACCGTCGACATGGCACCTCCCGTGTCGTCCACGGTACGGGCCGTGACCGGGTAACGGGAGCCTTGCGGTGACATTTCCACCACCGGTGCCCCGAGCGGGGCACCGGGCGCGGCGAGGGGTCAGCGCCGGAAGGCGTCACCCCGGATCGCGGCGACGAACGCCGTCCAGCCCGGTGGGCTGACGGCGAGCGCCGGGCCCTGCGGGTCCTTCGAGTCGCGTACGCCCACCACGCCGTGCGCGGCCACCACGTTGGTGGCCACCTCGACACAGAGGCCCTGATCGTTGGAGCGGCTGCTGGTGCGCCAGACGGCGCCGGTCAGCTCGGTCATCTCTCGGTCCTTCCTGTTCCACTCGGGTGCGCCCCGGCCCGCACCGCCAGGGCGTACGCGGTCCGCGACGATCAACGGCCAAGGAAACGTCCCCGGTCGCACAGCGGGTGCGACCGGGGACGGAGAGTGAAAAGGGGCCGGTTCAGCGGGCCGGGAGGATGCTTCCGGTGACCTCGCCGAGGGCGATGGTGGTGCCGTCCGGCCCGGGCGCGGTGGCGGTGATCGTCACCGTGTCCCCGTCCTCCAGGAAGGTGCGGGCGGCGCCGTCGGCGAACTTGACCGGCTCGGTCCCGCCCCAGGTCAGCTCCAGGAACGAGCCGACCTGGCCGCGCTCCGGCCCGGAGACGGTGCCGGAGGCGTAGAGGTCGCCGGTCCGCAGCGACGCGCCGTTCACGGTGAGGTGGGCGAGCTGCTGGGCCGGCGTCCAGTACATGGTGGCGAAGGGCGGCTCGGCGACCCGCTCGCCGTTCCACTCGACCGACAGGGTCAGGTCCAGCCCGAGGTGCGGGGTGTCGTGCAGGTACTCCTGCACCGGCGGGTCCTGGTCCGGGGCGGGCACGAAGGCGTCGGCCAGCGCGTCCAGCGGGGTGACCCAGGCCGAGACCGAGGTGGCGAAGGACTTGCCCAGGAACGGGCCCAGCGGCTGGTACTCCCACGCCTGGATGTCCCGGGCGGACCAGTCGTTGACCAGCACCACGCCGAAGACGTGGTCGGCGAAGTCCGCGACGGCGACGCGGTCGCCGAGCCGGCTCGGCACCCCGACCACGAAACCGACCTCGGCCTCGATGTCCAGCCGCACGGATGCGCCCGTGGTCGGCCCCTGTGCGGTGGCCCGCTGCCCGCTGGGGCGGACGACCGGGGTGCCGGAGACGACCACGGTGCCGGCGCGGCCGTGGTAGCCGATCGGCACGTGCTTCCAGTTCGGCAGCAGGGGCGGCTGCCCGGGCCGGAAGATCTGCCCGACGTTCGACGCGTGGTGCTCGGACGAGTAGAAGTCGACGTAGTCGGCCACCTCGAACGGGAGCAGCAGCTCCACCTCGCGCAGCGGCACCAGCAGCGGCTCCACGGCCGGCCGGTGCGCCGGGTCGGTGAGCAGCTCGGTCACCCGCTGCCGGACGGCGGTCCACTGCGGACGGCCGAGCGCCATGAAGTCGTTGAGGGTCGGCCGGCCCAGCGCCCCGGCGGCCAGCACCAGCCCGGCGGCCTCCGCCCCGGCCAGGTCCAGCACGAAATCACCGATGCGTACGCCGATCCGCGGCGCGCGGTCGCCCTGCCGGAACACCCCGTACGGCAGGTTGCTCACCCCGTACGCGGAACCCGCGGCACCCGTCACCCAGCTCATGCCGCCACTCCGCTCCGCTCCGTGGCGCCATGAGGCACCATCGCACTGAACCTGCTGATTCGCTCGCTACGCTCGCTCATTCCTCAAAACCCCCGTTCACCAGCCCCAGCCGGATCAGATCGGTCAGTGGTTCGGAGATGCTGCACGAGCCGTAGCCGACCCACAGCGGGCGCTCGGCCTCCCGGTGCGACCGGGCCAGCTCGACCACCCGGAGCGGGTCGGTGGCGGCCAGCAGCTCGGCCACCCCGTCCACCTCGGCGCCCCCGGTGGCGGCCAGGGTGGCGGCCAGCACGTTGACGAAGCCGTGGTGGGTGAAGCCGGTCTCCGGGTCCCGGTGCCGGATCGCGTGGTGCAGCCCGGCGGTCAGCTTGAACGGCAGTTCCCGGTCCCGGCAGGCGCAGAGCACCGCGGCCAGTTCGACCGGGGTCGGGAACAGCTCGGCGGCCAGCCCGCCGGTGCGGAACTTGGCGGCCACCGGCAGCCCGCCGGCCCGCGCCTCGGCGAGGGCGTCCAGCGCGCCCATCAGCCCGAAGGTCAGCGGGATCTCGGCGTAGACGGTGGTGCCGGCGAGGCGCTCGGCGAGCTTGACCAGGTCGGCCAGGCCCGGCTGCGGGTCCTCGCCGCGCTTGGCGACCGGCGCCTCGACCTGGCGGACGGCGAGCCGGGGGTCCGCCTCGGCGAGGGCCTCCTCCAGCCGGCCGACCGGCACGTCACCGATCACGCCGACCGCCAGTGTCGCCTCCGGGGCGAGCAGTTCGGGCAGGTCCGGCAGGGTCGAGGCGGGCAGCAGCAGCGGGCCGACCAGGTCGGCGTACCAGCCGGCCCGGTGCCGGTGATGCGCGGTCACGGCGTCCGGCAGCGCGGCGCTGCCGGGCGGGAAGACCGCCGCGTCGTCGACCAGGCCGGCGAGAAGGCGGGGCACCTGCGTTGACACGAGACAAGAATCTACGGGACGCTACAAGGAACGGACAGCCGCGTCCGATTATCGGACGTCACCGGCCGGAGAACGGGACATATCGGGAGGCGAGATGCCGTACTACCGCAGCGTCGGCGAGGTGCCCCGCAAGCGCCACACCCAGTTCCGCCAGCCCGACGGCAGCCTGTACGCCGAGGAGCTGGTCGGTCAGGAGGGCTTCTCCTCCGACTCGTCGCTGCTCTACCACCGGCACGCCCCCACCGCGATCGTGGCCGCCGAGGAGTTCACCCCGCCCGCCTTCACCCGGGTGCCCAACCTGCCGCTCAAGCCCCGGCACCTGCGCACCCACAAGCTCGACGGGGCCGGCGCCGACCCGGTGCTCGGCCGGCAGTACCTGCTCGCCAACGACGACGTGCGGATCGCGTACGTGCTGGCGGACAAGCCGTCGCCGCTGTTCCGGGACGCCACCGGCGACCACTGCCTCTACCTCGAGTCCGGCTCGCTGCGCGTGGAGTCCCCGTTCGGCGTGCTGGAGGCGGTGGCCGGCGACTACGTCGTCATCCCCACCTCGACCATCCACCGCCTCGTGCCCACGGGCGACGAACCGCCCCGGCTGCTCGCCGTCGAGGCCGCCGGCCACATCGGCCCGCCCAAGCGCTACCTCTCGGTGCGCGGGCAGTTCCTGGAGCACTCCCCCTACTGCGAGCGGGACGTCCGCGGGCCGGACACGCCGCTGCTGGTCGACGAGACCGACGTCGAGGTGCTGGTCCGGCACCGTTCCCGGGCGGCACGCCCGGACGGCAGCGGCACAGTCTGGACACGTCATGTTTATGCGAACCACCCGTTCGACGTGGTCGGCTGGGACGGGCACATGTACCCGTGGGCGTTCTCCATCCACGACTTCGAGCCGATCACCGGCCGGATCCACCAGCCGCCGCCCGTGCACCAGACCTTCCAGGGCCCGAACTTCGTGATCTGCTCGTTCGTGCCGCGCAAGGTCGACTACCACCCGGACGCCATCCCGGTGCCGTACAACCACCACAACGTCGACTCCGACGAGATGCTCTTCTACACCGGCGGCAACTACGAGGCCCGGCGCGGCTCCGGCATCGAGCAGGGCTCGATCTCGCTGCACCCGTCCGGCTTCACCCACGGCCCCCAGCCGGGCGCCGCGGAGCGGTCGATCGGGGCGGAGTTCTTCGACGAACTGGCCGTCATGGTGGACACCTTCCGCCCGCTGGACCTCTGCGACGCGGGGACCGCCTGCGAGGACGACGCGTACGCCTGGACCTGGGCGCGCCGGGCCTAGCGCACCGGGTGCCGGCCGGCGCGGGCGAGCACGGCGAACCCGGCCACCACCGTCACGGTGATCCCCGCGACCAGCGGCCACGGGCCGCCGACCAGCGCGTAGAGCACCAGCAGCGCCGGGGCGGCGGCCACCGCGTACACGCTCAGGGCCAGGCCGCGGTCGGCGCGGAGCAGCCCGGGCAGGACGGTGTCCCGCAGGCCGGGCAGCCGGGCCGCGCTCCGCCAGACCAGCAGCGCCCCGCCCAGCGCGGCCAGCACCGCGAGGACGCGGGACGGGCCGGGCGCGACCGGGGCCAGGAAGGCGACCAGCACGGTGGCGACCAGCGACCAGCCGGCGCCGTGGAGCACCAGGCGGTGCAGCGGGTCGACGGTGGTCGGGCCGGCGTCGCGGCGTTCCGGGTCCATGGTGGCCGCCTCGGCCAGGTGCTCCAGCGCCTCCGCGTAGCGGCGCTGCTCCAGCCGGATCACGCCCGTGTCGTGCCGCGCCGCGGCCACCTCCGGGTCCAGCCGCAGCGCCTCGCGGTAGGCACGCTCGGCCAGGTCGTACAGCTCCAGCCGGGCGGCGACCAGACCGAGCACCAGGTGCGCCTGCGCGGTCTCCGGGGCCAGCTCCACACCCCGCCAGGCGGCGTTGAGCGCGGGCTGGCCGTTGCGGGCGCCGGCCAGGATCGCGGCGGCGGTCCGCTGGGCGTACGCGTCGTCCGGGCCGAGCGCCAGGATCTGGTCCCCGGTGCTCGCGGCGGCCTTCCACCGGCCCAGGTCGACCAGGGCGAAGCCGCGCGCCACCAACGGCGACAGGGCACCCGGGGCGGCGGCCACGGCCGCCTCGGCGACCGGCAGCGCCTCCGCCGACCGGTCCGCGGCCAGGTGCACCCGGGCCAGCATGGTCAACGCCTCGGCGTTGCCCGGGTGGCCGGCGAGCGCGGCGTCGAGTTCCTCGGCGGCCTCGTCGTACCGGCCCAGTTCGGCGAGGAGCTGCGCGCGCTGGAGGTAGCCGTCGGCGGCGGACTGGTCGGGGGCGGCGTCGTTCGACATCCCGGCGAGCGTAGCCTCCGGCCCGGCCGTCCGCCCGTCGTCTTACGCCGCCGGCGCCTCGTAGACCAGGGCCACCGCGATCCCGGTGAGCCCCTCGCCGCGCCCCGTGAAGCCCAGGCCGTCGGTGGTGGCGGCGGAGACGGTGACCGGCGCGCCGACCGCCGCGGAGAGCACCCGCTGCGCCTCGTCCCGGCGCGGGCCGATCTTGGGTCGGTTGCCGACCACCTGGACCGACACGTTGCCGATCTCGAAGCCGGCCGCCCGGACCCGCCGGGCGCTCTCGGTCAGCAGGGCCACACCGGACGCGCCCGCCCACTCCGGCTGGTCCACGCCGAAGTTCGCGCCCAGGTCGCCGAGGCCGGCCGCGGAGAGCAGGGCGTTGCTGGCGGCGTGCGCCGCCACGTCGGCGTCCGAGTGGCCGGCCAGGCCGTCCTGGTCCGGCCAGTGCAGGCCCGCGACCCAGCAGGGGCGCCCGGCCGCGAAGGCGTGCACGTCGGTGCCGATGGCCACCCGAGGAACGATCATGAACCGAGGGTACGCGTCAGGCGCCGGTGGCCAGCAGGTGCTCGGCCAGGGCCAGGTCGAACGGGCGAGTGATCTTCAGGGCCAGCTCCGACCCGGGTACGCAGTCCACCGGGACGCCCAGCTTCTCGACCAGTCCGGCGTCGTCGGTGAGCGGGTCGCCGGCCGCCTCGTGGGCGGCGGTGAGCACCGACCGGCGGAAGCCCTGCGGGGTCTGCACCGCGCGTAGGGCGGCCCGGTCGACCGTGCCGAGGACCCGTTCGCCGGCGTCGACCTCCTTGACCGTGTCGACCACCGGCAGCACCGGAATCACCGCGTCGTGGCCGGCGCGGACCGCGGCGGCCACCGACTCGACCAGCTCGGGCGGGGTGAGCGCCCGCGCCGCGTCGTGCACGAGGACGATCTCCGGCCCGGCGGGGACGGCGGCCAGCGCGGCGGCCACCGACGCCTGGCGCTCGGCGCCGCCGGGGACCACGGTGACCGGGGCCACCGGCGCGAGCATCGCCCGGACCGACTCGACGTCGGCGGCCGGGGCGGCCACCACGACGGTGTGCACCGAGGGCGCGGCGGCGATCCGGCGCACCGCGTGCACCAGCAGCGGCTCGCCGGCCAGCAGCCGGAGCGCCTTGGGCGCGCCCGGGCCGAGGCGTACCCCGGCACCGGCCGCAGGAACGAGGACCGCGACGTCACCGCGCGGATTGAGCTGCGCGGTCACGTCGCGGTCCTCGGATTCGTTTGCTACGGCGTGGGTACGACGATGAGGTGTGGATCAGGCCTCGGTCAGCACCTTGTCGAGCAGCGTCTCCGCCTCGTCCTTGGTGCTCTTCTCGGCCAGCGCGACCTCGCCGACGAGAATGTCGCGGGCCTTGGCCAGCATGCGCTTCTCACCCGCGGAGAGACCCCGCTCCCGCTCCCGGCGCCACAGGTCGCGGACGACCTCGGCAACCTTCAGCGGGTTACCGGAGGCCAGCTTCTCCAGATTCGCCTTGTAACGCCGCGACCAGTTGGTCGGCTCCTCGGTGTGCGGTGCACGGAGCACGTCGAAGACCTTGCCCAGGCCCTCTTCGCCGACCACCTCTCGCACACCCACGATCTCGGCGTTCTCGGCGGGCACCCGGACCGTCAGGTCACCCTGCGCGACCCTGAGGACGAGGTACTGCTTAGGCTCGCCCTTGATGACCCGAGTCTCGATTGCCTCGATGAGTGCGGCCCCGTGGTGGGGGTAAACAACGGTCTCGCCGACACTGAAAACCATAGGTTCGAAACCCCTTTCGCTGTGTCTAGGGTAACACGCTCAGGCACTGATGTCTCACCGCTGTCCTGACCGTTGGCGCAGCTCAGGGGCCCTGTGAGAGGTATTTCTTCAGCTTGACAGGCGGTCAAGCCGATGGTTTCGACACGCTCCGTGACCAACGGATGACAACCCGGTAAGGGTGACGGAAGCGTTCATAACTAGGGCGATGCGCTCCTTCCATGGTAGCTCCGGAATTCCACGTGCGCCCAGGTGTGGCGGTACGACGGCCGGTGCGGGACGCTGGGAAGGGACGTACGTCCGCTCACCGAGACGGCTCCTGGGGGTCCGATGGGCATGCCTGACGCTGAAGGCCACGGGCCACCGGACGGGCTGCCCGACCTGCCTCCGGAGTGGGGTCGGGTGGTCATCCCCGACGACGCCTCGGCGCTGGCCGAGGAGGCCCGCCAGGTCCGCCGCGAGCTGCGCGCGGCCCACCGGCAGGCCACCTCGCGGTGGGGCCTCGGCCCGGCCGGTCGGGGGGCGCCCGGGCTGCCGGTGCTGGCCCTGCTGGTCGCCCTGCTGATCACCCTCACCGGGCTGGCCGCCGTCACCTGGCCCCGGTCGAGCCGCTCCGGCGGCGCTCCCACCGTTCTCCCGTACCCGACGGCGCCCATCGGGCCGCTGCCCGCGCTCGACCTGGTCGGTCCCGACGACGCGCCGGTGCCGCTGCGCAGCCTGCTGCCCGCCATGATCATCCTGGTGGACGCGTGCGTCTGCGCGGAGCAGGTCGGCACCGCGGCGGCGACCGCGCCGCCCGGCGTGACCGTGGTCACCGTCACCGAGAGCCGCAGCGCCGGGTCCGCCACCGCCCCGGGGGTCCGCCCGCTCGCCGACCCGGCCGGCGGCCTCCGCTCCTACCTGCATCTGTCCGCCCACCCGGGCACGGCCGCCGCGCTGCTGGTGGACCGGCAGGGCACCCTCGTCCGGGTGGTGCCCGACCTGGGCCCGGTGGCGGACTACCGCGACGACCTGGTCCGGCTGGGCGGCTGACCGCCGCTCAGGCCAGCGCCTCCAGCCGGGCGTCGAGGTCGACCCGGTCCCGCAGCGCGACGAACCGGGTCAGCAGCGGCCCACCCATCGAGCTCACCGTGACCATCGACCTGGCGGTCGGCCCGTCGCAGCTCAGTATCTGCTCCGTCCCGTCGTCGGACGAACCGGTGAACCGGACGGCCACCGCCCCCGGGCCGGAGCAGCTGACCGTCAGCAGGAACCGGTTGCCGTCCGACGCGTTCGCCCGGCGGGTCACCGGGGCCCCGTCCGGCGTCAGGCGGGACCGCTCCCGCCACACCTCGAACAGGACCTCGCTCCGCCGCGTCACCCCGCCGGGCTCCTCGTGGATCACCACCGGCGCGTCCGGATCCGCCTCCGTCTGCTCCAGCACCCGCCCGGTCTGCGCGTCCACCACCACGCTCAACCCGACCCGGGAGCCACTCGGGCCGACCCGGACGCCGGGTTCGAGGAAGGCGCCGGTCGACGGGGTGGGCGCGGGCGCGGGTCGGCCCAGCTCCGGCGCCGCCGCCCGCCACCAGCCCGCGCCGGCCGCCAGCGCCGTCACGGTCAGCCCGGCCAGCAGCGCACTCCGGATCCGCTCGTCGGGAGCCATGCGGAGAGCGTATCGGCGCGCGGCGGCGGCCGCCGTCCCGTCAGCCGGTGCGCTCCAGCAGGGCCGCGTAGAGCGTGAGGCCCGGGCCGAACGCCAGCATCACGACCCGTTCCGGCGGCGTCTCCGCCCGGCCCAGCCGGTCCAGGATCAGCAGCACCGTCGGGGACGAGCAGTTGCCGTGCTCGTCTAGGATGGCCCGGGACGCCGCGAGCGCCGCCGGCGGAAGGGCCAGCTCCCGCTCCACCACGTTGAGGATGCGGGGGCCGCCCGGGTGCACCGCCCAGCCGTCCACCTCGGAACGCTGCCACCCGTGCCGGGCCAGCAGGTCGTCGACCAGCCCCCGGACGTGACGCGAGAGCACCTGCGGCACCTTCGGGGACAGCCCCATCCGGAAGCCGGTGTCCGTGACGTCCCAGGTCATGTGGTCGGCCGTGGAGGTGTCGGTGACCGAGGTGACCTCGCGCAGCGCGTACCCCCGGCCGCCGGGGACGACCACGGCGGCGACCGCGGCGTCGGAGAAGAGCGCGTGCGAGACGATCTGCTGGGTGTCCACCCGCGCGCCCGGCGGCTGGATGTGCAGGCTGGTCAGCTCCGCGCAGAGCAGCAGCGCGGGGCGGCCCCGGGCGGTGACGAAGTCGCTGGCCGCGCCGAGCCCGGGCAGGGCGGCGTAGCAGCCCATATGCCCGACGAACATGCGCTGCGTGTCCGGGGCCATGCCCAGGTCCCGGGCAAGCAGGATGTCCAGCCCCGGCGTGGCGTACCCGGTGCAGGAACAGACCACGAAGAGGCCGATGTCACCGGCGTCGAGGCCGGCGGCGGTCAGCGCCCGGCCGACCGCCTCCTTGCCCAGCGGCAGCGCCTCGACCTGGTAGCGCCGCATCCGCCGTTCGGTGGGCCACTCCGAGACGTCCTCCAGCAGCGGGTTCACCGCCGCCTGGCGCCGCGACACCCCGGAGTTGGCGAAGATCCGCTCGGCCAGCGCCCGGGTGGTCCCGGAGAAGTGCTTCGCGAAGAAGCCCGCCCACAGCTCGTCCTGCGCGGCGGACGGCGGTTGCGCCGTACCCAGACCCGCGATCACCGGCACGCCCATGTCCCCCACGTCCCCCACCTCTCGTCCCCCAACCCGACGCTTCACCAACGAGGCGTCGAGCCGTCGCGGTCCGGGTCGCCGCCGAGCGCGGCGATGCCGAGCCAGTCGGCGCAGACGTCGGACGTGGCCGGGTGGAGCGAGCCGCACCGGGCGTCCCGGTAGAGCCGCTCCAACGGATGCCCCCGCCGGGTGGCCGACGTGCCGGCGGCCTCCAGCATGGACGCCGCCACCTCGGCGGCGGTGGTGCCGGCCAGCAGCTTGGCCCGCCACACCCAGCGGTTGGTCTCGGCGTCGCCGGGCGCCTCGTCGACCCGACGGGCCGCCTCGGCGACCACCAGTCCGGCCGCCGCCACGGCCGCGTCCGCCCGGCCCAGCCGGGCCCGGACCGCCGGCAGGCCGGCCAGGTTGCGCGCGTTCAGGTGCTCGGCGGCGGCGTCGATGGCGGCCCGGGCCACCCCGACGTAGACGGCCGCGTAGCTGGCCACCAGCCAGTGCGGCATCAGCTGGGCGACCACCAGGGCCAGGCCCTCCACCCCGCCGAGCAGCCGGTCGGCCGGGACGGTCACGTCCAGGTGCAGGTCGTGCGAGGAGGTCGCGCGCATGCCCAGCGAGTCCCAGGTGGGCTCGACCGTGAGCCCCGCCCCGGCGGGGACCAGGAACTGGGAGACCACCGACTGGTCGGTGGCGCTGCGGGCGGCCACCAGGTAGCCGTCCGGGTGGCCCGCGCCGGAGCAGAAGGTCTTGCTGCCCTTGAGGTGCCAGCCGCCCTCGACCGCCTCGTAGACCGTGCTGAGCTGGGACAGCCGGGCACCGGCGCCGCGCTCGCTCATGGCCACCGCGTACCAGGCGCCCTCGGCCGCCGCGCGGAGCAGGCGGTCCCGGGCGGCCAGCGCCTCGTCCGGCACGCCGAGCGCCTCGGCCAGCTCCTCGGTGACCGCGCCCAGCGCGCCGGTGACCGAGGCGTGCATGTTGAACACCAGCGCCGTCGCGCCGTTGCCCCGGGCCAGTTCGGTGGCGACCGCCGCGTACTCGGCGAAGGTGGCGCCCATGCCGCCCAGCTCGCGCGGCACCATGAGCCCGAACAGACCGGCCTGCCGGAGGTCGGCGAAGTCGTCGACCGGGAACGAGCCGTCCCGGTCGTGGTCGGCCGCGCGGGCGGCCAGTCGCGGCGCCAACCTGCGGGCCGCCTCCAGCGCGTGCACAGTCATGTAGCCCCCTTCTCGGCGTCCCCTTTACCCCCGGCGGCCCCCGCTACCCGCTCCGGCGCCCGTGGCCCTGATAGAGCACGGCGGTCGACCAGGTCGGCACGATGCGCGGCTCCCTCCGGACCGGACGGCCGGCACCGCGCCACCGGCGCAGCAGCCACGTCAGTGTCCCGCCCAACTCGGGTCGGACCCCGCGCAGCCGCAGCGCCACGCCGTGCCGGGCGCATTCCGCCACCAGCGCGCGGGCGTCCACGAACAACCGTGGATCGTGGATGCCGCGCGGCACGGTGGGCAGCCGCTCGCCCAACTCCACCGCCACCAGCCGGGCCAGGAAGGTGTCGTTGAGGGTGTCCAGCACCAGCAGCCCGCCGGGCCGCAGCAGCCGGCACGCCTCGGCCACCGCGCGCCGCCAGTCCGGCACGTGTTCCAGCAGCTCACCGGCGGAGACCACGGCGGCGCAGCCGTCCGCGAGCGGGACCGCGGTGGCGTCGCCCTGGACCACCGTCACGCCGCGCCCGGCGGCCTGGTCGAGGGCGGAGCGGGTCAGGTCCACCCCGACGTGCCGGTAGCCCTTGCCGGCCAGGTGCGGGGCGAGCAGCCCGGCGCCGCAGCCGAGGTCGACCAGCAGGTCGTCCCCTTCGGACGCCGGCGGCACCAGGGCCGCGCGGGCCCGGGCCAGCCAGTGCAGCATCGCGAACGCGCCGTCCGGTCGCCACCACTCGCCGGCCAGGTCGTCGTACTGGCGGGGATCGTTGGGCGGCAGCACCCGGGGCGGAGTGGACACCGGGGCCGCGTTCCGCATGGACCGAGCGTGGCACGACTCCCCGGTAACGACCAGACTTCCCTTATGTCGATGTCGGTGTTAGGGCTGGTCAGGGCGAGCCACCCGGAACCGGCCGCCGCGGTGACCGTGGTGGCCGCGCTGCTCGCCCGGGGCGCCGGGCACGACCCGGCCGGGATCACCGCCGTCGCGCTCACGGTGCTGGCCAGCCAGCTCGCCGTGGGCTGGAGCAACGACCTGATCGACGCCGACCGGGACGCCACGGTGGGGCGTACCGACAAACCGGTGACCACCGGCGCGGTCTCCCGGCGGGCGCTGGCCCGCGCCACCGTGCCGGCCGCCGTCGCCACCCCGCTGCTGGCGCTGGCCACCGGCCCGGCGGCGGCGCTCTGCGCCACCCTGGGCCTGGTCTCGGCACTGCTCTACAACTGGCCGCTGAAGTCGACTCCGGTCTCGGTGCTGCCGTACGCCGTCTCGTTCGGCGCGCTGCCCGCCTTCGTGGTGCTGGCCCTGCCCGGTGCGCCCGCGCCCCCGGTCTGGCTGGTCGCGGCCGCCGCGCTGCTGGGCGCCGGGGCGCACTTCGCCAACGTGCTGCCCGACCTGGCCGACGACGCGCGGACCGGGGTGCGCGGGCTGCCCCACCGGCTGGGGTCGGCGGGCAGCCGGGCGGCCGCCGCCGGGCTGCTCCTCGCGGCCACCGTCGCGCTGGTCCTGGGGCCGCCCGGGCCGCCGTCGTGGGCCGGGCTGTCGGCGGTCGCCGCCGCCGTCGGCGTGCCGGCCCTCGGTTGGTACGCCGGACGCACCGCGGCCGGGGCCGGCGTCCGGCAGGTCGCCGCCTTCCGGGCGGTGCTGGTGGTGGCCCTCATCGATGTGGTGCTGCTGGTGGCGAGCGGCCGGGTGGTCTGACGGTTCCCCACGAAGGTGGCATTACCGGGTCGGCG
Source organism: Micromonospora sp. AP08 (assembly GCF_008085935.1). NCBI lineage: Bacteria > Bacillati > Actinomycetota > Actinomycetes > Micromonosporales > Micromonosporaceae > Micromonospora > Micromonospora sp. AP08. Next base: position 84,625 of record NZ_VSEZ01000015.1, on the reverse strand, counting down.
TGCGGGCCTCGATCACCTCCAACTACCCTGGAGCGCGGTCTGCGCGGGTATGGCCACCCCGTGTCCGGCGTCCCGCCGGGTGGGGATCGTGACGAGGAGGACCGACGTGACGCGCTCGATCAGGGGTTCCGGGCGGGCGGCCCTGCTGCTGGCCGGCACGGCGGCGGCGACGAGCCTGCTGCTGTCCGGGTGTGGCGCCGGCCAGGTGGCCGAGACCGCCAACAAGATCCCGTCGGTGCAGGGCGTCAACGTCCAGACCCCCGACAACCTCTACAAGGTGCGCGGCCTCTACGTGGAGTTCCCCGGCCCGGAGGGTTACAAGTCCGGCGCCAACGCGCGGCTGAACGTGGTCATCTACAACGACAGCGAGCAGCCGGTGACCGTGACGGTCACCACCGACGGCGCCCGGGAGATCGTGCTCAGCGGCGCCGGGGCGGGCAGCGAGGCGGCCACCCCGACCGGCTCGCCGACCGAGCCGGCGTCCGCGTCGCCCACGGCGACCGACCCGAGCGCCTCGCCCAGCCAGTCGGTCGGCACCAGCGAGTCCCCGTCGGCGAGCGGCTCCGCCTCGGCCAGCGGATCCGCCTCGGCGAACCCGTCGCCGTCGGCCAGCGAGTCGGCGCCGGCCGGCCAGCCGGCCCGGATCGAGATCCCGGCCAACAGCTACGTCCAGCTGACCGGCAGCAGCCCGCGATTCCTCCAGCTCGTCGGCCTGAACCAGAGCCTGCGCGTCGGTCAGCCGGTCAACCTGACCTTCGACTTCGGCGGCGGCAAGGTCATCAAGACCGGCGCGGCGGTCGGCGTCCCGCTGACCCCGGCCGCACCGCCCTCGCCGGTGGTGCAGCCCCGCGAGGAGGAGGGCGGCGCCGGCCACCCGGGCGGCCTCATCGAGGGCGGCACCGAGGGCGGCAACCACAGCTGACGCCCGACCCAGCTTCGACGGCACCGCCGGTGTGGCCAGCGCCACGCCCGGCGGTGTCGCCGTTTCCGGGTGGGCTTTCGTCGTACCGTCCGGTTAGCGTCCTGGGGTGAGCACGCCCCGATCGACCTCCCCCCGCGCCACCGCCGGCCGCGGCCGCACCACCGCCAAGGAGCCGCGCCCGGCCTACGAGTGCGACGCCTGCGGCCACCAGCCCCCCAAGTGGGTGGGGCGCTGCCCGGAGTGCGGCGAGTGGGGCTCCGTGGTCGAGTGCACGGTGACCGGCCCGCTGGTGTCCGGCCGGGTGGTCAGCTCCCGGATGCCCGCCGAGCCGGCCCGCCCGATCGCCACCATCAGCGCCGCGCCCGCCCGGGCCCGCGCCACCGGGGTCAGCGAGCTCGACCGGGTGCTCGGCGGCGGCCTGGTCCCGGGCGCGGTGGTGCTGCTCGCCGGCGAGCCCGGGGTCGGCAAGTCCACCCTGCTGCTCGACGTCGCCCAGCAGTGGGCGACCAACGCGGGCAGCCCGTCGCTGGTGGTCAGCGGCGAGGAGTCGGTCAGCCAGGTGCGGCTGCGCGCCGAGCGGATGGGCACCCTGCACGAGCAGCTCTACCTGGCCGCCGAGAGCGACCTGTCGGCGGTGCTCGGGCACCTCGACGCGGTCAAGCCGGGTCTGCTGGTGCTCGACTCGGTGCAGACCATCTCCACCACGGGCACCGAGGGCGTGCCGGGCGGGGTGACCCAGGTCCGGGCGGTCACCGCGGCCCTGGTCGCGGTCGCCAAGGAACGCGGCATCGCCACCGTGCTGGTCGGGCACGTCACCAAGGACGGGCAGGTCGCCGGCCCCCGGGTGCTGGAGCACCTGGTCGACGTGGTGCTGCACTTCGAGGGCGACAAGCATTCCTCGCTGCGCATGGTCCGGGGGGTGAAGAACCGGTTCGGCGCGGCCGACGAGGTGGGCTGCTTCGAGATGCACGAGGGCGGCATCAGCAGCCTGGCCGACCCGTCCGGCCTGTTCCTGACCCGCTACTCCGAGCCGGTGCCGGGCACCTGCGTGACGGTGGCCATGGAGGGGCGGCGTGCCCTGGTCACCGAGGTGCAGGCGCTGATCGGCGCCACGGTCGCCGGCTCCCCCCGGCGCACCGTCTCCGGGCTGGACGGCGCCCGGCTGGCCATGGTGCTCGCGGTGCTCCAACGCCGCACCGAGCGGCTCACCCTGCACGACCGCGAGGTCTTCGCCGCCACGGTGGGCGGCATCCGGGTGGTCGAGCCGGCGGCCGACCTGGCCGTGGCGCTGGCGGTCGCCTCGGGCGGGCTCAACCTGGCCCTCAACCCGCACCTGGTGGCCATCGGCGAGGTGGGGCTCACCGGCGAGGTCCGCCGGGTCGGGGCGGTGCCCCGCCGGCTGGCCGAGGCGGCCCGGCTCGGCTTCCGGTTCGCCCTCGTGCCGCCCGGCTGCGGCCCGGGCAGCAGCGGGGTGGTGGCCCCGGAGAACATGCGGGTGACGGAGGTCACCGACGTCCGTGCGGCCCTCCAGGCTGCCGCGCGCGCGTCGGCCGAGTGACGGTCCGTAGGCGTGCGGTGGGACCGGGCGGGCGATTTCGGGCAGCCGGCGCAGCGGGTCGGCGACCGGGGGAGCCGGACATCGTGACACATCACAGTAACCACGAGAGCACCCACCGCACGGCAGTCCGTAGACTGTGCCCGTGCCGATCGACCGCGATGCCACCAAGCCCGCCGCGGCGACGCCGCACGCCCGCACCGGCGCCGTGGGCTCCCCCGCCCGTGCCATCAGCGTGAGCGTCACCGGAAACGTCGGCGGGGCCGGCGGCGACCCGCTGCGGGCCAACCTCGCCCTCATGGCGCCGGGCACCGCGCTCCGCGACGGCCTGGAGCGGATCCTCCGCGGCCGCACCGGCGCGCTCATCGTGCTCGGCTACGACAAGGTCGTCGAGCAGATCTGCACCGGCGGCTTCCCGCTCGACGTCGAGTTCTCCGCGACCCGGGTCCGCGAGCTGTGCAAGATGGACGGGGCCGTGGTGCTCTCCAGCGACGGCACCCGCATCGTCCGGGCCGCCGTGCACCTCATGCCCGACCCGTCGATCCCCACCGAGGAGTCCGGCACCCGGCACCGCACCGCCGAGCGGGTGGCCCGGCAGACCGGCTACCCGGTGATCTCGGTCAGCCAGTCCATGCGGATCATCAGCCTCTACGTCAACGGCCAGCGGCACGTGCTGGACGACTCGGCGGCGATCCTCTCCCGGGCCAACCAGGCGCTGGCCACCCTCGAACGCTACAAGCTCCGGCTGGACGAGGTCTCCGGCACGCTGTCCGCCCTGGAGATCGAGGACCTGGTCACCGTCCGCGACGCGGTGGCCGTGGTGCAGCGGCTGGAGATGGTCCGCCGCATCGCCGACGAGATCGCCGGCTACGTGGTCGAGCTGGGCACCGACGGCCGGCTCCTCGCCCTTCAGCTCGACGAGCTGATGGCCGGCGTGGACGCCGACCGCACCCTGGTCATCCGGGACTACCTGCCGGTCGGCCGGAAGTCGCGCACCCTCGACGAGGCCCTGGTCGAGCTCGACCTGCTCAGCGCCACCGAGCTGATCGACCTGGTCGCGGTGGCCAAGGCGATCGGCTACCCGTCGGCCTCCGACGCGCTCGACGCCGCGGTGAGCCCGCGCGGCTTCCGCCTGCTGGCCAAGGTGCCCCGGCTCCCCGCGGCCGTGGTCGACCGGCTGGTGGTGCACTTCGGCAGCCTCCAGCGGCTGCTCGGCGCCACGGTGGAGGACCTCCAGGCGGTCGAGGGGGTGGGCGACGCCCGCGCCCGGGGCGTCCGCGAGGGGCTGTCCCGCCTCGCCGAGGCGTCCATCCTGGAGCGCTACGTCTGACCGGCGTCAGCCGGTGATGGTCAGCTTCACCGGCTCGCTGAGCTTGGTGCCCACCCGGGCGAAGACCTGGTACGTGCCGATCGGGGCGAACTGGCCGTTGGCCACCCCGTTGGCGCAGCTGCTGTCCAGCTTGCCGTTCCAGCCGAGCTCGTAGGAGCGCTCGAAGTTCGGCGTGAACGACTGCACGTCCGAGCCCTTGCCGGTGCCACAGGTGTCCGAGGACCAGATCCGGTTCGCGCCGGCCTTCACGTAGAGCTCCTGGAGGTCGGCGCCCACGTCCCGGCTGCAGGTGCGGTCGGAGATGTTCTTGATTTTGAGGCGCAGGGTGACGACCGTGCCGCGCTGGGCGGTGGCAGGCACCGCCACCGGGGTCACCCGGATCTCCGAGTCGGCGCAGGTGCCGTCGTCGGCCACCGGGGCGGCCGGCGCGCCACCGTCGTTCGTGCCGGTGCCGCCGCCGTTGTTCGTCCCCGTGCCGCCGCCGTTCGTGCCGCCGCCGTTGTTCGTCCCGCTGCCGTCGCCCGTCCCGCTGCCGCCGCCCGAGTCGCTCGCGCTGGGCGACGGGCTGGTGGACTGCGGGGTCAGCAGCGAGCCGGTCGGCCCCGGAGCCGCCGTGTTGCTCGGTGACACGCCGCCGCCGGACCCACCGGTGTTCTGGTCGGTCCCAGAGCAGGAATACAGCAGGACGATCACGAAGAGCAGCACGGCGCCGAGTACGACGGCTCGACGCCGCCAGTACACGGTGGGAGACAGAGGGCCGACCGTCAGACGCATGATGCGTTCACCGTAGCGGCGCGACGCCCGGCCCGCTGGCGCGACGCGCCGGTGACCCTTCGCCCGGCCCCACCGACACTCCACAGTGGATGCCGAACACGGCGGCTCAGAGGTAGACCTTGCGCTGGTAGACGGCGTGCGCCCCGGCGACCCGGTCGAGGAAGAGCAGGCCGGCGCAGTGGTCGATCTCGTGCTGGAGGGCCCGCGCCTCGAACCCGTCGGTGACCAGCCGCACCGGGTCGCCGCTGCCCGGCAGCACGCCCTCGACCACCAGGCGGCTGGCGCGCTTCACGTCGCCGGTCAGGTCGGGCACCGACATGCAGCCCTCCCGCCCGGCCTTCCAGCGGCTCGCCTCCACCACGGTGGCGTTGCAGAGCACGAAGGTGCCGTGCACGGTGACCGCCTTCGGGTGGCCGGTCACGTCCACGGCGAACACCTGGGCGCTCACCCCGACCTGCGGCGCGGCCAGGCCCACGCAGCCCGGCGACACCCGCATCGTGGCGACCAGGTCGGCGGCGAGCCGCACCACCTCGGCCGAGGTCGGGTCGACCGCCGGCCCGGGCCGGCTGAGCACCGGATCAGGGGCGGCGACCACAGTGCGTACCTCGCCGGCGAGGCCGAGCTTCTCCGGGGTCCAGCCGCCCAGGCCGGCGTACTCCTCCGCCGTCACAGCAGGTCCGTGTCCGCGGGGCGGAGGCTGACCCCCACGCCCAGCTCCGCGGCGGTGCGGGCGAGCCGGCCGGCCACCTCGTCGGCGCTGCCCGGCGGCAGGTCGACCTCGGCGACCACCACGTAGAGGGAGCCGGTCAGCCGGGTGCTCAGGTCGGTCACGTTGCCGCCCGCGTCGGTCAGCACCCGGGTCATGGCCGCCACGATGCCCATCCGGTCCGCGCCGTGCACCGCCATCACGTACGGCTCGCCCGTGGGCTCGGTCTGCCCGTCGGGGGTGACCGCGCGTACGGTGGCCAGCAGCTGGCCCTCGGCGGCGAGCGGGGCCAGGGCGGCCTCGACGTCGGCGGCGGCCGGGCCCACGCAGATCAGGGTCATCGCGAAGTGTCCCCGCAACCGGGTCATCGTCGAGTCGGTGAGGTTCGCGCCGAGCCGCGCGAGGACCTCGGCGACGTCGGCCACGATGCCCGGCCGGTCCCGGCCGATGACGGTGATCGCGAGCTCGTTCATCCGGACATTCTGCCCGGTCACCGCCGGTCCGCCGCGACGGCCCGCCCGCCCCGCCCAACCTGCGGGAAAGCGGCCCGTGACATCATCGGCGGCGCCATGACTGAGCCCACCTTCGCCACCCTGGTCAGCCGCTGGTACGAGCAGAACGCCCGCGACCTGCCCTGGCGCGAGCCCGGCGTCGGTGCCTGGGCGATCCTGGTCAGCGAGGTCATGCTCCAGCAGACGCCGGTGGTCCGGGTGCTGCCCGCCTGGGAGGCGTGGCTGACCCGCTGGCCGACCCCGGCCGCGCTGGCCAGGGACAGCCCGGCCGAGGCGATCCGGATGTGGGGCCGCCTCGGCTATCCCCGCCGCGCCGTACGCCTGCGTGACTGCGCGGTCGCCATCGTGGAACGGCACGGCGGCGAGGTGCCGGACCGGCTCGACCACCTGCTGGCGCTGCCCGGCGTCGGCACGTACACGGCCCGGGCGGTCGCGGCCTTCGCGTACGGGCAGCGACACCCGGTGGTGGACACCAACGTGCGACGGGTGGTGTGCCGGGCGATCGCCGGCGAGCCCGACGCCGGTCCGGCCACCCGCCCCGCCGACCTGGTCGCCACCGAGGAACTGCTGCCCCTCGAGCCGGCCGCGGCGGCGCTGGCCAGCGCGGCGTTCATGGAACTCGGGGCGGTGGTGTGCACCGCCCGCGCCCCGCGCTGCGCGGTGTGCCCGGTCGAGTCGGTCTGCGCCTGGCGCGCCACCGGCCAGCCGGCCCCGGCCGGGCCGACCCGCCGTCCCCAGCGCTACGCCGGCACCGACCGCCAGGTGCGCGGCCTGCTCCTCGCCGTGCTGCGGGACGCTCCCGGGCCGGTGCCGCATCAGCGGCTGGACCAGGTCTGGCACGACGACGTGCAGCGGGCCCGGGCCCTCGCCGGCCTGGTCACCGACGGCCTGGTCGAGCCGGTCGGCGAGGAGTCCTTCCGGCTGGTCGGGGACGGCCCGCCGGTCCCGCTCCCCCGCCCCTGACCCACCCGACGTCCGGGCCGGAAAAAGGCGACGGCCCCGGCGGCTTTCGCCTGCCGGGGCCGTCGCCCTCGATCAGTTGCCCGAACTCACGCGGCGTCGTCCGCGCCCGTGGCGGCGGTGCCGCCGAGGTCCGCCGGGACCGCGTCCGGCACGGCCACCGGCCGGTCGGCGCCCCGGAAGACGAGCTTGGACTTGTCGATGTTGTCGGGGTCGCCCTCGCAGTCCACCACCACGATCTGACCCGGGGTCAGCTCGTTGAAGAGGATCCGCTCGGACAGGTTGTCCTCGATGTCGCGCTGGATCGTGCGACGCAGCGGCCGCGCGCCCAGCACCGGGTCGAAGCCCTTCTTCGCCAGGTACTTCTTGGCGTTGTCGGTCAGCTCCAGGCCCATGTCCTTGTTCCTCAGCTGCGTCTCGATCCGGGCGATCATGATGTCCACGATCGAGAGGATCTCGTTCTCGCGCAGCTGGTGGAAGACGATGGTGTCGTCGATCCGGTTCAGGAACTCGGGCCGGAAGTGCTGCTTGAGCTCGTCGTTGACCTTCTGCTTCATCCGGTCGTAGTTGGACTCGGAATCCTCAGAGGCCTGGAAGCCCAGCGACACCGCCTTGGCGACGTCCCGCGTGCCGAGGTTGGTGGTCAGGATGATGACCGTGTTCTTGAAGTCCACGATCCGACCCTGGCCGTCGGTGAGCCGCCCGTCCTCCAGGATCTGGAGGAGCGTGTTGAACACGTCCGGGTGGGCCTTCTCGATCTCGTCGAAGAGGACCACCGAGAACGGCCGGCGACGCACCTTCTCGGTCAGCTGCCCGCCCTCGTCGTAGCCGACGTAGCCGGGAGGGGCACCCACCAGCCGGGACACCGTGTACCGGTCGTGGAACTCGGACATGTCCAGCTGGATGAGGGCGTCCTCGCTGCCGAACAGGAACTCGGCGAGCGCCTTGGAGAGCTCGGTCTTACCGACGCCGGACGGGCCGGCGAAGATGAACGAGCCGGACGGGCGCTTCGGGTCCTTCAGGCCGGCCCGGGTGCGCCGGATCGCCTTCGAGACCGCCTTGACCGCGTCCTCCTGGCCGATGACGCGCTTGTGCAGCTCGTCCTCCATGCGCAGCAGGCGCGAGGTCTCCTCCTCGGTCAGCTTGTAGACCGGGATGCCGGTCCAGTTGCCGAGCACCTCGGCGATCTGCTCGTCGTCGACCTCGCTGACGACGTCCAGGTCACCGGCCTTCCACTCCTTCTCCCGCTGGGCCTTCTGCCCGAGGAGCTGCTTCTCCTTGTCACGGAGCTGCGCGGCCCGCTCGAAGTCCTGCGCGTCGATCGCGGACTCCTTGTCGCGGCGGACCTGGGCGATCCGCTCGTCGAAGTCGCGCAGGTCTGGCGGCGCGGTCATCCGGCGGATGCGCATCCGGGCGCCGGCCTCGTCGATCAGGTCGATCGCCTTGTCCGGCAGGAAGCGGTCGGAGATGTAGCGGTCGGCCAGGGTGGCCGCCGCGACGAGAGCCGCGTCGGTGATGCTGACCCGGTGGTGCGCCTCGTAGCGGTCCCGCAGGCCCTTGAGGATCTCGATGGTGTGGGCCAGCGACGGCTCACCCACCTGGATCGGCTGGAAGCGGCGCTCGAGAGCGGCGTCCTTCTCCAGGTGCTTGCGGTACTCGTCGAGGGTGGTGGCGCCGATGGTCTGCAGCTCGCCACGGGCCAGCATCGGCTTGAGGATGCTGGCGGCGTCGATCGCGCCCTCGGCGGCACCCGCACCCACGAGGGTGTGGATCTCGTCGATGAACAGGATGATGTCGCCGCGGGTGCGGATCTCCTTGAGCACCTTCTTGAGGCGCTCCTCGAAGTCACCGCGGTAGCGGGAGCCGGCGACCAGGGCACCGAGGTCGAGGGTGTAGAGCTGCTTGTCCTTCAGCGTCTCGGGCACCTCGCCCTTGATGATCTTCTGGGACAGCCCCTCCACCACGGCGGTCTTGCCGACGCCGGGCTCACCGATCAGGACCGGGTTGTTCTTGGTGCGGCGGGACAGCACCTGCATGACCCGCTCGATCTCCTTCTCGCGCCCGATGACCGGGTCGAGCTTGCCCTCGCGGGCGGCCTGGGTCAGGTTCCGGCCGAACTGGTCTAGCACGAGGCTGGTCGACGGCGCGGCCTCGCCCGGCGCGGCGCCGGCCGCGGCCGGCTCCTTGCCCTGGTAGCCGGAGAGCAGCTGGATCACCTGCTGGCGGACCCGGTTGAGGTCGGCGCCGAGCTTGACCAGCACCTGGGCGGCGACGCCCTCGCCCTCACGGATCAGGCCGAGCAGGATGTGCTCCGTGCCGATGTAGTTGTGGCCGAGCTGCAGCGCCTCGCGCAGCGACAGCTCCAGCACCTTCTTGGCCCGCGGCGTGAACGGGATGTGCCCGCTCGGCGCCTGCTGGCCCTGGCCGATGATCTCCTCGACCTGCTGACGGACGCCCTCGAGGGAGATGCCGAGGCTCTCCAGGGCCTTTGCCGCGACACCCTCACCCTCGTGGATCAGGCCCAGCAGGATGTGCTCCGTACCGATGTAGTTGTGGTTGAGCATCCGGGCCTCTTCCTGGGCCAGGACGACAACCCGTCGCGCTCGGTCGGTGAACCGCTCGAACATGCCCTCGTGCTCCTCACGTGCCGTGCGCCTTGATGGTCAGATCTCGGCGGGGCCGGTGCGCGGACGTCCGGGACGGGCGTCCGTGCCTCCTTACTCTATCGCCGCGGACCGACTCCGCTGAGGTCGTGTGTCCCCGCGAATGGCCGTTCACGCGTCGTTTCTGACAACCGTCCGCGCTCAGGAGGTGTTCCGGTACCCCAGCCTGTACGCGCAGAGCGAAATTCGACCGCCGGTGGAAAAGCCCGGTCGAGGGGCTCGTGCGGGGGCGTCGGCGCCCGGCCGCGGTCTTCCACAACCTGTGGACAGCATCTCCACCGCCTGTGGACAACTCCCCCGGGGGCCGGTTTCTTCCCGGGTCCGGCATGCCCCTGGGCGGGGCTGGCGCGGACCGGACAGACGGCGCAGTCGGGCGGAAACGGCGACGCCGGCCCGGAGTGGTACTCCGGTCCGGCGTCGTGTCGCCCGCTGCTGGGGTCGTCGGGTCAGTGCCCCGCCTTCGCGTGGTACTCGTCCACGATCTCCTGCGGGATGCGCCCCCGGTCGGAGATGTCCTTGCCGGCCTTCTTGGCCCAGGCCCGGATGGCCTTGTTCTGCTCACGGTCGGCGGTCGCGCCGCCACGACCCCGCGCGGCCCGGCCACCCACGACCACCCCGCCGCGGCCGACCTTCGTCCCGTGCGCGATGTACTGCGCGAATACGTCCCGCAATTTTTCAGCGTTGGAAGCGGAGAGGTCGATCTCGTACTGCACACCGTCGAGCGCGAACTTGACGGTCTCGTCAGCGTCCCCGCCGTCCAGGTCATCGACCAGCTTGTGAATGATCTGCTTGGCCACGTCCCACATTCCTTTCGAGCAGGGTTGTGCCCCGGTAATACAGGAGAACGATAACCCGCCCGCTGCTTGCTCCGTCAATAGGATGCGGTAACGACCCGGAGAAGCTTCTGTGCTACTCGGGCCGGACCAACGGGAACAGGATGGTTTCCCGAATTCCCAGGCCGGTCAGCGCCATCAAGAGCCGGTCGATTCCCATTCCCATACCACCGGCCGGCGGCATTCCGTACTCCATCGCCCGGAGAAAGTCCTCGTCCAGTCGCATGGCCTCGTCGTCGCCGCGGGCCGCGAGCTGCGCCTGGGCCACCAGCCGCTCCCGCTGCACCACCGGGTCGACCAGCTCGGAGTACGCGGTGCCCAGCTCGAAACCGAGCACGTAGAGGTCCCACTTCTCGGCCAGGCCCGGCTCGCTGCGGTGCGCCCGGGTCAGCGGGCTGGTCTCCTCCGGGTAGTCGCAGACGAAGGTGGGCGCCTGGAGCGACGGGACCACCAACTCCTCGAACAACTCCTCGGCCAGCTTGCCCGGGCCCCACTTCGGGTCGACCGAGAGGCCGACCTTGTCCGCGTACTCGACCAGGCGTGACCTTTCGGTGCGGACGGTGACCTCCTCACCGAGCGCTTCGGAAAGAACACCGAACAGCGACACCGAGCGCCACTCGCCGCCCAGATCGAACTCGCGGCCGTCGGCGTGGGTGACCACCGTCGAGCCGGCGACCGCCAGAGCGGCCTGCTGCACCAGATTTCGGGTCAGCTCCGCCATGGTGTTGTAGTCGCCGTACGCCTGGTAGGTCTCGAGCATCGCGAACTCGGGCGAGTGCGAGGAGTCGATGCCCTCATTACGGAAGTTGCGGTTGATCTCGAAGACCCGGTCGACGCCACCGACGACCGCGCGCTTGAGAAACAGTTCCGGCGCGATTCGCAGATACAGATCGGTGTTCAACGCATTGCTGTGGGTCACGAATGGGCGCGCCGCCGCGCCACCGTGCAGCAACTGGAGCATCGGGGTCTCGACCTCGATGAAGTCCTGCGCGTGCAGGGTGTCCCGGAGGCTGCGCACCGCGGCGGCCCGGGTGCGGACCATCTGCCGGGCCTGCGGGCGGACCACCAGGTCCACGTAGCGCTGGCGGACCCGGGCCTCCTCGCTCAGCGGCTTGTGCGCCACCGGCAGCGGGCGCAGCGCCTTGGCCGTGACCGCCCACTCCTCGACCAGCACCGACAACTCGCCGCGCCGGCTGGTGATCACCTCGCCGGTCACCCCGACGTGGTCGCCCAGGTCGACCAGGCGCTTCCAGTCGTCCAGCCGCTCGGCGCCGACCCGGTCCAGGGAGAGCATCGCCTGGAGTTCGGTGCCGTCGCCGTCCCGCAGGGTGGCGAAGCAGAGCTTGCCGGTGTTGCGCACGAAGATCACCCGGCCGGTGACCGAGACCCGGTCGCCGGTGGCCGTGTCGGTGGGCAGGTCGGCGTACCGCTCGCGGATCTTCGCCAGGGTGGTGGTCCGCGGGAAGCCGACCGGGTACGGCTCGACGCCCTCGGCGAGCATCCGGTCCCGCTTCTCCCGGCGGACCTTCATCTGCTCCGGAAGGTCGTCGGCGGGGTCTACTGGCAGGGCGTTCTGCTCGGTCACGGCACGCTTCCTCAGACGGAGAATTCGGGCGGGGTCAGGCCCCGAGCGTACTCAAGGGCCCGCCGGGTCGTTACGGGATAACCTGCCCGCCATGACCGACCCCACTCAGGCACTCTCCTTCGGCGCCGCCGCCGCCGACTACGACCGGTTCCGCCCCCGCTATCCGCAGGAGGCGCTGCGCTGGGCGCTGGACGGGCTGGAAGTCCCGGCCCGGGTGGTGGACCTCGGCGCGGGCACCGGCATCCTCACCCGCGGGGTGCTCGCGCTGGGAGCTGACGACGGCTCCAGGTCGCGGCGCGGCGCCAGACGCGCCGAGCTGGAGTTGTCGCAAGTCGTACCCGTGGAGCCCGATCCGGGGATGCGGGCGCAACTGGCGGCCGCCACCCCGGGCACGACGGCCCTGGCCGGCAGCGCCGAGGCGGTGCCGCTGCCGGACGGGTCGGCCGACGCCGTGCTGGTCGGACAGGCCTACCACTGGTTCGACAAGGAGCCCGCGCACGCCGAGATCGCCCGCGTGCTGCGGCCGGGCGGCACGTTCGCGCCGATCTGGAACGTCCGGGACGAGCGGGTGACCTGGGTGGCGGAGCTGACCCGGATCGCCCACCTCGGCTACAACGCCGGCGACGTGACCGAGAAGTACGCCGACTTCGGGCCCGCCTTCACCCCGGTCGAGGTGGGCGAGTTCGCCCACACGACCACGCTGACCCCGGACGAGGTGGTCGGCATGCTGCACACCCGCTCGTACTGGCTGACCGCCACGCCGGCCGAGCAGGAGCGGATCGACGGTGAGCTGCGCGAACTCTTCGCCACCCACCCCGACCTGGCCGGCCGGGCCACGGTCGAGCTGCCCTACCGCACCCTGGTGCTGCGCTCCCGGCGGCGCTGAGGCTCAGGTGTTGCGCTCGTAGACCATCCGCAGGCCGATCAGGGTGATCATCGGCTCGTGGTGGGTGATGGTGCGGCACTCGCTGAGCACCAGCGAGGCCAGGCCGCCCGTGGCGATCACGGCCTTCACCTCGCCCAGCTCCTCGGTCATCCGCTCGACGATCCGGTCCACCTGGCCGGCGAAGCCGAAGTAGAGGCCGGCCTGGAGGCACTCGACGGTGTTCTTGCCGATCACCGAGCGGGGCCGGGTGGCCTCCACCTTGCGCAGCTGGGCGGCGCGGGCGGCGAGCGCGTCGAAGGAGATCTCGATGCCCGGCGCGAACGCGCCGCCGAGGAACTCGCCCCGGCCACTGATCACGTCGAAGTTGGTGGTGGTGCCGAAGTCCACCACGATGCACGGCCCGCCGTAGAGGGTGTACGCGGCCAGCGTGTTCACCACCCGGTCCGCGCCCACCTCCTTCGGATTGTCGATGGCGAGCTGCACGCCGGTGCGTACCCCGGGCTCGACGATCACGCTGGGCAGGTCGGCGTAGTAGCGGGCCAGCATGGTGCGCAGCGAGCGCAGCGCGGCCGGCACGGTCGAACAGGCGGCCACCCCAGTGATCTCCACGGCGTCACCGGCGAGCAGGCCCCGGAACATCAGACCCAGCTCGTCCGCGGTGGACCGGGCGTCGGTCTTGATCCGCCAGTTGTGCACCAGCTTGTCGCCGTCGAAGGTCGCCAGCACGGTGTTGGTGTTCCCGATGTCGATGCAGAGCAGCACAGCGGCAGCCTAGACGGCGCTCGCGCCGGCGGTGAAGCGCGAGGAGTGAGCCGGGGTTGCGAGCCCCGCAGTCGCGAACGAAGACCAGCTCATGTCATTCCTCGCGCAGATCCAGGGCGATGTCCAGGATCGGCGAGGAGTGGGTCAGCGCGCCGACGGAGAGGAAGTCGACGCCGGTCGCCCCGTACTCGGCGGCCACCGGCAGGGTGAGCCCGCCGGTCGCCTCCAGCTCCGCCCGGTCGCCCACCGCGGCGACCACCTCGCGCAGTTGCGCCGGGGTCATGTTGTCCAGCAGCAGGAAGTCGGCGCCGGCCTCGACCGCCTCCACCGCCTCGGCCAGGGTGTCCACCTCCACCTGCACGGGGACGTCCGGGAACGCCTCCCGGACCCGGCGGAAGGCCGCCCCGATCCCGCCCGCGGCGACCTTGTGGTTGTCCTTGATCATGGCGACGTCGTGCAGGCCCATCCGCTTGTTGGTGCCGCCGCCGGCGCGGACCGCGTACTTCTCCAGGGCCCGCAGGCCGGGGGTGGTCTTGCGGGTGTCGAGCACCATCGCCTTCGTGCCGGCCAGCGCGTCGGCCCAGGCCCGGGTGTGGGTGGCCACCCCGGACATCCGGGAGAGCAGGTTGAGCGCCGTCCGCTCGGCGGTGAGCAGCAGCCGGGTCGGGCCGGTCACCGTGGCCAGCACGTCGCCGCGCGCCACCCGCTGCCCGTCGTGGGCCACCAGCGACACCTCGACGGTACGGTCCGCCCCGGTCACCTCGCCCACCAGCTCGAACACGGCCGCGGCCACCGGCAGCCCGGCCACCACGCCGTCGGCGCGGGCGACCAGGTCGGCGGTGTCGTTCTGCACGTCCGGGATGGTGGCGACGCTCGTGACGTCGAGGAAGTCCGCGCCCAGGTCCTCGGTGAGCGCGTCGACGACCACCCGCCGGACCCGCTCCGGGTCCAGGCCCCCGGCCCGCAGCGCCCGCTCCGTCGACTCCCTCACTGTGCCTCCCAGCCTTCGGTCACGAAACCCTCCACCCCGACGCTGGCCACGAGGTGGCCGCGCCACCGCTCGTCGGCCGTCGGGAAGTCCTCCCGCCAGTGGCAGCCCCGGGTCTCCCGGCGGGCGTACGCGGCGGCCACCAGGGTCGACGCCACCGTGATCAGGTTCGTCGCCTCCCAGTCGGCGGTGCGCGGCACGCCCCGGGCCTGGCCCAGCTCGGTGAGGGTGGCGGCGGTGTCGGCGAGGGTCGGCGCCGACCGGAGCACCCCCGCGCCCCGGGTCATGGCCCGCTGGAGGGTGGGCGTGGCGCCCGCCGGCACCAGCCAGCCCTGGCCGCCCACCCAGGCGCCGGTCTCCGCGGGCTTCGCCTGCTCGGGCAGCCCGGCGGCGATGTCCTCGGCGATCCGGCGGGAGAAGACCAGCCCCTCCAGCAGAGAGTTGCTGGCCAGCCGGTTGGCGCCGTGCACGCCGGTGCAGGCGACCTCGCCGCAGGCGTACAGGCCCGGGATGGAGGTGCGGCCGCGCAGGTCGGTCCGGACGCCGCCGGAGGCGTAGTGGGCGGCCGGGGCGACCGGGATCAGGTCGGCGGCCGGGTCCACGCCGATGGCCAGGCAGGAGGCCACGATGGTGGGGAAGCGCCGGGCCAGGAAGTCGCCGCCCAGGTGCCGGGCGTCCAGCCAGACGTGGTCCGCGCCGGTGGCCAGCAGCACCCGGTGGATGCCCTTGGCCACCACGTCACGGGGCGCCAGCTCGGCCAGCTCGTGCTGGCCCACCATGAACCGCTTGCCGTCGCCGTCGACCAGGTGGGCGCCCTCGCCGCGCAGCGCCTCCGAGACCAGCGGCTGCTGGGCGAGGCCGGCGCCCGGCTCACCGGCCGGCACGATCAGCGCGGTGGGGTGGAACTGCACGAACTCCACGTCGGTGACCGCGGCGCCGGCGCGCAGCGCGAGCGCCACCCCGTCGCCCGTGGACACCGCCGGGTTGGTGGTGGCCGCGAAGATCTGCCCCATCCCGCCGGTTGCCAGCACCACGGCCCGGCCCAGGATGGCACCGACGCCGTCCTCGCTGCCCTCGCCGAGCACGTGCAGGGTGATCCCGCAGGCCGGACCGAGCCCGTCCGGCCCGTCGCCGGGGGCGCGCAGCAGGTCCAGCACCAGGGCGTGCTCGACCAGCCGGATCCACGGGTCCCGGCGGACCGCGGCGTGCAGCGCCCGCTGCACCTCGGCCCCGGTGGCGTCGCCGCCGGCGTGCACGATCCGGTCGGTCCGGTGGCCGCCCTCCCGGGTGAGCATCAGCGACCCGTCCGGGTTGCGGTCGAACTCCGCCCCGATCCGCATCAGCTCCCGAAGCCGGGTCGGGCCCTCCTCGACCAGCACCCGCACGGCCGCCGGGTCGCAGAGGCCCACGCCGGCCACCTCGGTGTCGTACGCGTGCGCGGCCGGCGTGTCCGCCGGGTCGAGCACGGCGGCGATGCCGCCCTGCGCCCAGCGGGTCGAGCCCTCGTCGATGTTGACCTTGGTGACCACGGTGACGTGCAGCCCCGCCTCGCGCAGGTGCAGCGCGGCGGTCAGCCCGGCGACCCCGGACCCGACGACGATCACGTCGGTGGTCTCCACCCAGCCGGGTGCGGGCGCGGCGAGCAGCCTCGGCAGGGCCGGCAGGTCGACGGTCGGAAGGTCCATGAGCACAGTCAACCCGAAGCCCCCTCACCCCGGGCGGCGGGGGCGGGACGAGTGGTTTCGGCTACCTCGTCCGGACCGGCAGGCCGGCCGGGCCGGCCCCCTTCAGCGAGGCGGTCACCGTGCGGTCGCTGAGCCAGAGGTAGCAGCGCACGCCCCGGTCACCGACCACCCACCGGCCGACGCCGGGCGGGCGGACCACCACGCCGCTGCGGAACCGCAGCGTCGGGTCGTCGGGCACGCCGGCGTACTTCGCCAGGACCGTGTTGCAGCCGGTGTAGAGGGGCGCCCAGTCGGCGGCCTTCTTCGGGTACGGGCGGTCCGGCGCCGCCCACACCCCCACGAACTCGGCGTCGTGCGCGGCACGGCAGTCGACCGGGGTGAGGGTCTGCACCCGGCGGGCGTCCCGGCCGGTGCGCTGGCAGCCCAGCCGCAGCGGGGACGGCCCCTTGAGCGCGTCGCGCAGGCTGCCCGTCCGGGTCACCACGGTCGCCGCCGCCTCGACCGTGGTGACCTCGGTCAGGTCGCAGCGGTACCAGCGGGAACCGGCCGCCCAGCCGGGGCCGGTGGGCAGCGCCACGGCCAGCCGCAGCCGGGCGGCGCGCCAGTTGTCGCCGACGTAGCCGCCGGCCCGGGTGTCGCACTCCGCGAAGGCGGTGCGCAGCTCGGCCGAGCCGAGCGCCGGCGGGGTCGCCGGCTCGCCGGTGAACGCCCCCACGTGCACCGTCTCCACCCGGTGCGGCAGGTCACAGCCGACCGGGTCGTAGCCGGACAGGCCCACGGTGGGGGTGAAGTCGGCGACCTGGCACACCCCGGCCGCCGGAGTGAACGGGCCGGCCGGCGGCAGGGCGCCCCAGTCGTCGGTGAGATCCCCGTCCAGCCCGCCCGACGAGGCACACCCGGCCAGCGCCAGGACCGCGACCAACGCGGCGGCGAGGCCCCGCATCGCACCGCCCATCGCGCCTCCCCCAGCCCGACGACCGTCGATCCCGACGGTCCGACCAGGGTAGCCGGAAATGACCTTCCGGTGACAGACCGTGCGTGCGGCCCGAGATCAGTTGAGGGCGGCGGCCAGCGGGTTGGGCACGGGGTCACCGGCGGTGCCGGGGGCGGCCGTCGTCGGGTCGGCGCTGAGGTCGACGACCTTGTTGTCGGCGTCGACGTGCACCACCCGCGGCTGGTACGCGCGCGCCTCGGCGTCGTCCATCTGACCGTACGAGATGAGGATGACCAGGTCACCGGGGTGCACGAGGTGCGCCGCGGCGCCGTTGATGCCGATCACGCCGCTGCCCCGCCGCCCCGGGATCACGTACGTCTCCAGCCGGGCGCCGTTGGTGATGTCGACGATCGCGACCTGCTCGCCGGGGATGAGGTCGGCGGCGTCGAGCAGATCCTCGTCCACGGTCACCGAGCCGACGTAGTGCAGGTCGGCCTGGGTCACCGTGGCCCGGTGGATCTTCGACTTGAGCATGGTCCGGAGCATCGGGGTGCCTTTCCGAAGGGATGTGGTGGGGTCAGGAACGCGGGGCGAGGTGGATCGCCGCGTTGTCGATGAGGCGGGTGGCCCCGACCCAGGCGGCGATCAGCAGCCGCGCCGCGCCGGAGACCGGGCCGGGCTCCAGGTCGGCGTCGGTGAGCACCAGGTAGTCGAGGCGGGCACCGGACGTACCCGAGTCGAAGCCCCGGTGGGCGGCGGCCAGCACCGCGCCGGCGTCCGCGCCCCGCTCGGCGGCCTCGGCGCCGGCCCGCAGCGCGGCGGACAGGCTCAGCGCGGCCGCCCGCTCGTCGGCCGACAGGTAGCGGTTACGGCTGGACAGGGCCAGGCCGTCCGGTTCGCGTACGGTCGGCACCCCGACGATCTCCGTCGGCACGTCCAGGTCGCGGACCATCCGCCGGACCAGGGTGAGCTGCTGGTAGTCCTTCTCGCCAAAGAAGGCCAGGTCGGGGCGGGTGAGCTGGAGCAGCTTCATGACCACGGTGAGCACCCCGTGGAAGAAGCCGGGGCGGCTCAGCCCCTCCAGGTCCTCGCCGAGCGGGCCCGGGTTCAGCCGCACGGTCGGCTGGCCCTCCGGGTACATGTCCGCCACGGCGGGGGCGAACACCACGTCCGCGCCGGCCCGCCGGCAGATCTCCAGGTCGGCGTCGAGGGTGCGCGGGTAGCGGTCGAAGTCCTCGTTCGGGCCGAACTGGAGCGGGTTCACGAAGATCGTCACGAGGACGTGGTCCGCCCGCTCCCGGGCCGCCCGCAGCAGGGTCTCGTGCCCCGAGTGCAGCGCGCCCATGGTCATCACCACGCCGACCGTGCCGGTCAGCGCGTCCCGGGCCGCCGCGAGCTCCTTGCGGGTGTGCACCAGCTCCGTCACAGCGCCTCCTCAGTTCGGGACTGCGGGGCTCGCAAAACCGGCTCACTCCTCGCCCTCACGCCCATACCTCCATCCCGTCCAGCACGTCCAGCAGCGGCGCCGCGTCGGCCGGCCGCAGCCGTCCGGCCGCGATCGCGCGGTCCGCCGTCCGTCGTGCCAACGCCAGGTAGGGGGGCACTGATTCCGGCGCGGTCGCCGCCAGGCGCTCCAGGTGCCGGCGTACGGTGCCCGCGTCGCCCCGCGACACCGGGCCGGTGAGCGCGTCGTCGCCGAGCCGCAGCGCGTTCTCCAGGGCGGCCCGCAGCAGCGGGGCGAGCACCTTCTCCGGCCGGTCCACCCCGGCGTCACGCAGCCGGTCGGCGGCCTCGTTGACCAGCGTCACCAGGTGGTTCGCGCCGTGCGCCAGCGCCGCGTGGTAGAGCGGCCGGTCGCCCTCCGCCACCCACTCCGGCACGCCGCCCAGGTCGGCCACCAGCCGCGCGGCGAAGGCGCGCAGCTCGGCCGGGGCGGTCACCCCGTAGGAGATGCCGGCGAGGCGGGTCAGGTCGTCCGGCGTACCGGTGAAGGTCATGGCCGGGTGCAGCGCGAGCGGCCGGGCGCCGGCGGCGGCCGCCGGGGCGAGGACGGCCAGCCCGTGCGCGCCGGAGGTGTGCGCGATCACCTGGCCGGGGCGCAGCGCGCCGGCCTCGGCCAGCCCGGCGACCACGCCGGCGAGGGCGTCGTCGGGGACCGCCACGATGAGCAGGTCGGTGGCGGCGCGCGCCACGGCCGCGGCGGAGCGGGTCGGGGTCTGCGGCAGCAGCAGCGCCATCCGGGCCCTGGCCGCACCGGAGGTGCCGGCGGCGGCGACCACCCGGTGGCCGGCGGCCGCGAGGGCCGCGCCGAGCACGGTGCCGACCCGGCCGGCGCCGATCACGCCGACCGTGAGGGTGCGGGGGAAGACGAGCGGGGCGTCGGCGGCCCGGTGCGGGGCGGCGGGACGCGAACGCAGCGGTGCGCTCATGGCAATCGATCCAGTCCTCGAAGGGGGTACCGGTCGATCGCAAGTATGCGCCGGGGCCACGGAGCCGAAACAAGCATGTGTGAAAACCTTCACCGACGGCGCGATGGGGCCGCTCCGGCGGCGCCGAACGGCCCCTTCTGGTACGCCGGCCCACCTCGTGGCGGCGCCAGCGTAGGGTCGGCACGGTGACGCCTCCTGAACGTCCGCTCCGCTGGCGCGAGGCGATGGCGACGGCCCTCTACGGTCCGGAGGGCTTCTTCGTCTCCGGCCCGGGGCCGGCCGCCCACTTCCGCACGAGCGTCCACGCCTCTCCGGTCTTCGCCTCCTGTCTCCTCCGCCTGCTGTCTTCCCTCGATGCTGCCCTCGGCCATCCCGCTCGGCTCGACGTGGTGGACGTCGGCGCCGGCCGGGGGGAGCTGTTGCGGTCGTTGTCGGTTGCCGTGGGGGCTCCGCTGGCCGGGCGGGTACGCCTCGTCGCGGTTGAGAAGGCACCCCGGCCGGACGACCTGCCGCCAGAGATCGAGTGGGTGGACGAGATCCCGCAGGGCGTCACGGGCCTGCTGGTGGCCACCGAGTGGCTCGACAACGTCCCGCTGGACGTCGCGGTGCACACCCCCGAGGGCTGGCGCTACCTGCTGGTCAACCCGGCGACGGGCGAGGAGTCGACGGGCAACCCGGTCACGCCCGAGGACGCCACCTGGCTGAACCAGTGGTGGCCCTCCCCCGCCCCCGACGCTTCGTTGATCAAGGAGTTTGCGTCGGAGATGGGCCCGGAGTCAGACGCAAACCTCTTGATCAACGGGGTGGAGGGGCGGGGCGAGATCGGGGGGAGCCGGGATGAGGCGTGGGCCGACGCCGTGGGGCACCTCGACCGTGGGCTTGCCCTGGCCGTGGACTACGGGCACCTGCGGGAGGATCGGCCGCTCGGCGGGAGCTTTACCGGGTATCGGGGTGGGCGTCAGGTTTCGCCGGTGCCGGACGGGTCGTGTGACGTGACGGCGCACGTGGCCATGGACTCGGTCGCCTCTGCCGGTGAGCGGGTCGCGCGGTGTGCGTACACCCTGGTCTCCCAGCGGGAGGGGCTGCGGGCGCTCGGGGCCGACGGCGGGCGACCGCCGCTGAGCCTGGCCTCCCGGGACCCGGCCGGCTACCTGCGGGCGCTGGCCGCCGCGTCGGCGGTGGCCGAGCTGACCGACCCGGCCGGCCTCGGCGGGCACTGGTGGCTGCTGCAACCGGTCGGCGTCGCCTTCGATCCGCTCATGGCACGATGACGGACATGACCACCGACGCCGGCGACCTCCGCGAACTGACCGTCGGCACCGGGGCCGGCGGGGAGCAGCTCGGCACCGACATGGTGCTCAACATCGGCCCCCAGCACCCGTCGACGCACGGCGTGCTCCGGCTCAAGCTGGTGCTCGACGGCGAGCGGGTGGTCTCCGCCGAGCCGATCGTCGGCTACATGCACCGGGGCGCGGAGAAGCTGTTCGAGGTCCGCGACTACCGGCAGATCATCGTGCTGGCCAACCGGCACGACTGGCTCTCCGCCTTCTCCAACGAGCTGGGCGTGGTGCTCGCCGTGGAACGGCTCATGGGCATGGAGGTGCCGGAGCGCGCGGTCTGGCTGCGGATGGCGCTCGCCGAGCTGAACCGGGTGCTCAACCACCTCATGTTCCTCGGCTCCTACCCGCTGGAGATCGGCGCCATCACGCCGGTGTTCTACGCGTTCCGCGAGCGCGAGACCATCCAGGCGGTCATGGAGGAGGTCTCCGGCGGCCGGATCCACTACATGTTCAACCGGGTGGGCGGGCTCAAGGAGGAGGTGCCGGCCGGCTGGACCGGGCGGGCCCGGGCGGCGATCGGCGAGGTCCGCCGGCGCATGCCCGACCTGGACAACCTGATCCGGCGCAACGAGATCTTCCTGGCCCGCACCGTCGGGGTCGGCGTGCTGTCGGCCGCCGACGCCGCCGCGTTCGGCGCCTCGGGGCCGGTCGCCCGGGCCTCCGGGCTCGACCTGGACCTGCGCCGGGACGAGCCCTACCTGGCGTACGACCAGCTCGACGTGCCGGTGGTCACCAGGACCGCCGGGGACTGCCACGCCCGTTTCGAGGTGCTGCTCGACCAGGTGTACGCCTCGCTCGACCTCGCCGAGCAGTGCCTGGACCGGGTGGACCGGCTCAGCGGGCCGGTGAACACCCGGCTGCCCAAGGTGGTCAAGGCGCCCGAGGGGCACACCTACGCCTGGACCGAGAACCCGCTCGGCATCAACGGCTACTACCTGGTGTCCCGGGGCGAGAAGACCCCGTGGCGGCTCAAGCTGCGCACCGCCTCGTACGCGAACGTGCAGGCGCTGGCGACCCTGCTCCCCGGCTGCCTCGTGCCGGACCTGATCGCCATCCTCGGCTCGATGTTCTTCGTGGTCGGCGACATCGACAAGTAGCGGGCACCGGCCGGCGGACCGGGTCGACGACGGGCCGCCGGTAGGCGGACCGGTCCACGCTAGGCCGCCGGCGGGCGGGCCGTCAGCGCCAGCGGTCGCTGCCGCGGGCGCCGCCGGCCCGGGGTGCGTCGTCGCGCGGCGGGTAGCCGTAGCGGGCCGGCTCCGGCTCGACCTGGCGCCACTCCGGCTGGCCGCTGCGCTGCGTCGGGGGCCGCCACTCGTCCGGCACCGGCACGCCCCCGGCCGGGAGCGCCGGTCGGCTCTCCTCGCCCCAGCCGCCGGCCGACTCCCCGGCACCGGCGCTGCCCCGGACGGACGCCCAGCGGTCCTCGATCCGGTACTCGGTGCCGCCGCCGTCGGCGTGCACCGCGGCCCGCCGCTCCCCGACCCGGATCTCCCGGCCGTGCTCGTCGTCGCGGACCGCGGCCCACCGGTTGCCGCTGCGCAGCTCGGACCAGTAGTCGCCGTCCGGGTCGTCGGCCCGGCCGGACTGCTCGGCCGGCGTCCAGGCGCGGGCGCCCGTTCCCGCCCGGCCCTCGGCGGCCCGCTCGCCGTACCCGCCCCGGTCGCCAGGGCCCGACCAGCCGGCGTGGCCGTCGCGGTCAGCCTGGCCGGCCCAGGCGCCCTGGCCGGTGCGGGCCGGCTCGTCGCGTCCGGCGGTCCAGTCCGCCTCCTCGCGTCCGCCGGACCCCGCCGGCCAGGACCGGTCGTCCGCCCGCCCGTCCTGGCCGGACCGCCAGGACCGGTCGTCCGCCGACTCCCCGGCCCAGCCGCGGTCGTCGTCCTCCCGCGCCGACCAGCCCCGGTCCTCGCCGGACGCCCGGCCGACACCCGCCCACGGGTGCTCGCCGCCCGGCGCACCGGACCAGGAGGCGTCGTCCCGGGGACCGGCCGACCCGGACCAGGAGCGCTCGCCGCCCTGGCCGGACACCGAACCGCCGGGCCGGGAGCCCTCGGCCGGACCGGACCAGCCGCCGCCGACCTGGGCGGACCAGGAGCGCTCGTCCCGACCGGGCCGGGCGCGATCGTCGTCGGAGTCCCGGTAACCGGCGCGGGGGCGCTCGTCGTCCGAGTCCCGGTAGCCGGCGCGGGGGCGGTCCTCCGGCTCCGCGCCGCTCCACGAGCGCTCCTCGGACGCCGGGGACCAGCGGCCGGCGTACCCGCCGTACCGGGTGCCTGCCGGGTCGGCGCCACCGTCCACGATGGTGTGCCGGGTGGTGACGTGCACGGTCTCGGTGTGGTGCACCACCCCGACCTGGCGGGGCTCCGGCCGGGCCTCCGGCTCCGGCCCGCGCGGCGCGCCGTAGACGCCGGTCTGTGCGCGGTCGCCGCCGTAGACCCCGGCCTGGGGGCGGTCGCCGCCGTAGACCCCGGCCTGGGGGCGGTCGCCGCCGTGGACGCCGGACTGCGGGCGGTCGCCGTAGACGCTGGACTGCGGGCGGTCGCTGTCGTGACCCGGGTGGTCGGCGGCGTGGTCGGTGCCGTACCGGGTGCCCGGCCGGCGGGCCGGCTCGTCCTCGTCCCGCACGGAGGGCCGCGGCGGCTCGGGGCGGGCGCGCCCCTCGTCGTACGGCTCGGCGGCCGGCACCCGGGCGCGGCCACCGGCCGGCTCGTCGGCGGGGGACGTGGCGATGCCCGCGGCGGCGGCGATACCGGCGGCCGCCGCGTCGAGCCGGCGGCGCATCGCCGTGACCGACTCCTGGGTCCGCTGGACCTGGTCGAGCGCCTGGTTGCCGCGCTGGGCGGCGGCCACGATCTCGCCGCGTAGCTCCCGGCGGAGCTGCTCGAGTTCCTCGCGAAGCTCGTCGGCGCCGGCCGCGCCACCGCCGCTCTCCGCGCGCAGGGCGATGGAGAGGCCGATCAGCACCACGGCCAGGATCGCCAGCACGGCGCCGAAGCGGAGCGGGCCGTTGCCGTCGGCGATCAGCAGGATGAGCGCCGCCAGTGGCGCGAGCGCCACGCCGATCCAGAACAGGACGGTCAGCAGCGCGGGACTGCGGTTTTCGGCGGGGGCGACCGAGGCGGGCATGGCTGAGCAGACTACCGAGAGTTGCCCCGGTAGGGAACGGGCCGAAAGCACCGATGTAAAGCCGGTGACCAGGACTTCCCGTCCGGCCACGGCGGCCTGCCCCGCCGGCGCCGGCGGGCCGGTGCGGCCCGCCGGCGCGGCGGCGTTGGTCAGCTGGCGGCGAGCGCGGCGTCCGAGGAGAACACCAGGCCGACGCTGGCCGCGCCGGTCTTCAGGGCGTTCTTGGTCTGCGGGCCGCCCGCGTCGAGCGAGCTGAACGAGCCGGCCTTGAAGTCGTAGACCTCGACGAGGCCGGCCTGGCACTTCGGCCGCTGCGGGCACTCGGGCGGACCGGCCAGCACGGTGGCGGTGCCGGAGCACTTGGCGGCCAGGTCGGAGAGGGTGGCGACCTGGTACTTGTCGGCGAACGCCTTGGTGACCGCGAAGGCGTTCTGGTCCTGCGCCTGGGCGGGCTGGCCGAAGCTGATGCCGGCCTTGTCGCCGGCCGCCTTCAGCGCGCTGACCGTCTTGTCCAGCTCGGGCGAGGAGACCGGCTGGGCGTCCTTGCCGTTGGCCTTGGTGTTGAGGAACTCGGCCATGGTCGCCGCGTACTCGGGGACGACCTGGACCTGCCCCTTCTCCAGGGCCGGCTCGTAGAGCTCGCGGTTGCCGATGGTCTGCACCTTGACCTGGTAGCCGGCCGCGGTGAGCGCGATCTTGTAGAGCTCGGCGATGGTCTGGCTCTCGCTGAAGTTGCCGGCGCCGACCGTCACCTGGCCGCCCGGGCCCTTCTCGACGCCGTCGGTCACGCCGTTGGCGTCGGCGAACTCCTTCGCGGCGACCTGCGGGGTCTTCCGGTCGACGTCGACCGCCCGGTTCAGCTCGATGAGCTTGGGGGTGTCGAGCTTCGCGGAGACCTTGTCGAGCGCGGCCACGAGCTGCGGGGTGGCCGCCTTCGCGTTGACCGCGGGGATGACGTTGTCGGTGTTCTGGAGCTTCTTGTCGTCGGTGAGGACGACGAGCTTGTCGCCCGCCACCGGGGCGCAGCCGGCCCCGGAGGCGCCCTTCTCGGGGGCATCGGTGCCGGAGGAACCGGCGTCGCCGCAGCCGGCGAGGAGGCCGGCGGTCAGGACGCCGAGCGCCCCGACGGCCAGGCTGGTACGTGCGCGCATCAGTGCCCGCCTTCCGTGTCCCGGCGCGACCCGTCCGGGCCGGCCGCGTGTCCGACGGGCGATCCGATCAGCCGCCCGCGAGTTCCAGCCAATATCCTCCGGCTGGGACCGACAAACTCCGAGCGGGTTTCGTCACCCGATCGTCACCCGGTCGATTCAGCCGCCCGCCGTGGCGTCGGCCGCACGGCGGTTCGCCGCCCGCCGGGCCCGGCGCAGCGGGCGCGGCGTGACCACCCGCTCGACCAGCGCCAACACCCCCTCGACGAGCAGCGCCAGCCCGGCCACCAGGACGCCGCCGGCGACGATCTGGCCGCCTCCCGCCGCGATGTCCAGCCCGAAGCCGGCCCGGATGATCTGCCCGAGCCCGCCGCCGTTGACGAAGGAGGCCAGCGCCGCCGTGGCCACCACCTGGACGGCGGCGGTGCGGAACCCGGCCGCCAGGTAGGGGACCGCGAGCGGCAGTTCCACCCGGCGCAGCACCTGCGCACCGGAGAGCCCCATCCCGCGCGCCGCGTCCCGGGCCTCCGGGTCGGCCTGCCGCACCCCGGTGTACGCGTTGGCCAGCAGCGGCGGCACCGCGAAGACCGCGAGCGCGACCACCACGGCCGGCCGGCCGAAGCCGAGGAAGGTCAACGGCAGGATGGTCAGCAGGGCCAGGGTCGGGACGGCGAGGGTGACGTTGGACACCAGCAGCACCAGGCCGCCGCCCCGGCCGGTGTGCCCGAGCCAGAGCCCCACCGGCCAGGCCACCAGGCAGCCGAGCAGCACCGCCAGCGCGGACATGCTCAGGTGCTCCCCCAGCCGGTCGAGGATGCCGCCCGGGTTCGTCCAGTTGAGCGGGTCGTTCAGCCAGACGACCGCCTGCTGCACCGGGTTCATGAGCTCCGCCTCCGCAGCCAGGGGGTGAGCAGGCGGCCCACGGCGGCCAGGATCAGGTCGAGCACCAGCGCCAGCAGCACGCAGAGCACCGTGCCGGTCATGATCTGGGCCTTGTAGAAGTTGTTCTGGAAGCCGGCGAAGATGAGCTGGCCGAGGCCGCCCCGGCCGACCACCACGCCGACCGTGACCAGCGCCACCGTGGAGACCGTGGCCAGCCGTACGCCGGTGAGGATGCCGGGCAGCGCCAACGGCAGTTCGATCCGGAACAGGCGGCCCCAGCGGCCGTAGCCCATGCCCTCGGCGGCCTCCCGCACCTCGGGGGGCACCTGGTTGAGCCCGGCCAGGGCGTTGCGCACGATGACCAGCAGCGCGTAGAGCGCCACCACGGTGAGCACGGTGATCGCCCCGATGCCCAGGTACGGCGCCAGGAAGGCGAACAGCGCCAGCGACGGGATGGTGTAGAGCACCCCGGTCAGCGCCACGATCGGCGCGGCCAGCGACCGGAACCAGTAGGCCGCCACCGCGAGCGGCAGCGCCACCAGCGCCGCGATGAGCACGGCACGGGCGGTCAGCCAGGTGTGCTCCCGCAGCGCGGCGAGGATCGTGTCAGAGTTGTCCCGCACGTACTGCCAGGAGAACCACGGGTTACCGGGCGCGGCCCGGTAGCTCAGGTGGAGGGACACACGTGGACGTTACCCCGGGCGCCGGACACGGCGCGGCCTCGATCACGTTGGAGCGCATCCGCAAGCGCTACCCGGACGGCACGGAGGCGGTGCGGGAGCTCAGCCTGGAGGTGAAGGCCGGCGAGCTGGTGGTGCTCATCGGCCCCTCCGGCTGCGGCAAGTCCACCGTCCTGCGCATGATCAACCGGCTGATCGAGCCCACCGACGGGCGGATCCTGCTCGGCGACGACGACGTCACCCGGGTCGACCCGGTCACGCTGCGCCGCCGCATCGGGTACGTCATCCAGAACGTCGGCCTCTTCCCGCACCAGACCGTCGCCGCCAACGTGGCGACCGTCCCGGGGTTGCTCGGCTGGCCCCGGGAGCGGACCCGGGCCCGGGTGGAGGAACTGCTGGAGCTGGTCGGCCTCGATCCGGGGCAGTTCGGCCGCCGCTACCCGCACGAGCTCTCCGGTGGGCAGCGGCAGCGGGTCGGGGTGGCCCGCGCGCTCGCCGCCGACCCGGTGGTGCTGCTGATGGACGAGCCGTTCTCGGCCGTCGACCCGATCGTCCGGACCCGGCTCCAGGAGGAGTTCCTCCGGTTGCAGGCCGAGGTCCGCAAGACCATCGTGCTGGTCACCCACGACCTCGACGAGGCGGTCCGGCTGGGCGACCGGATCGCGGTGCTGTCCGAGGGCGGCCGGCTGGAGCAGTACGACACCCCGGCGGCACTGCTCGGGTCACCCGCCTCGCCGTTCGTCCGCGAGTTCGTCGGTGCCGACCGGGGCATCCGCCGGCTGGCGGTCACGCCGGTCACCCGCGAGGTGCTCGACCCGCTCCCGGCCGACGGCGGCGCCGACCTGCCGACCGTTCCGTTGGGCGGTTCGGCGTACGACGCGCTGGGCGGGCTGCTCACCTCGGGCGCCGAGCACGCGGTGGTCACCGAGGACGGCCGGCCGGTGGGCCTGCTCAGCCGGGCCCGCCTGCTGGGCCTCGGCGTGCTGGACTGAGCGCTGGGCCCCGCCGCCTCGGGGGCCAGACCTGCCAGGCCGACGATCCAGCCGGTCAGGCTCGGCCTCCGAGGCTGGCCAGGCCGACGATCCAGCCGGCGAAGAAGCCGTAGGTGACCCCGGTGCTGGCGCCCTGGAAGGCGGCGAAGAGCGAGCCGTGCGGCCCGAGGAGGGTGGCCAGCAGGGCGGTGCAGCCGGCGGCCAGGGCGTACGCGCCCCAGCCGGAGAAGAACTGGCTGCCGGAGCTCTCCACCCGGGCCACCTGCGGGCCGGGCAGCAGGTAGAGCAGCGCGGCGGCCAGCACGACCAGCAGGATCGCCCGCAGGTTGGTGGCGAGCACGCCCTGCGACGGGTCGTCGGCGTGCAGCCGCCAGGCCGGCCAGGCGAGCAACCGTAGGAACCAGCCGCCGGCCCCGGTCGGGTCGGTGTGGTCCTGCACCCAGCCCACGTACATCGGGCTGCCGCAGACACCGACGAGCAGGAGCGCGGCGAGTGTGCCGGTGCCGGCGGCCGTGCCGTACGCGCCGACGGTGCGGGGGCGGTTGGTGAGGGCCATGGAGCGGTCAGTTCCCGGCCCACCGCGCCGGGCAAACCTGCGTACCCGGGAAACCGCCGAGGGCCGGCGGGTGGCCATCGCCTAGTGCTTCAGCAGGTAGTCGATGAAGGCGGCCCGCAGCAGCGGCGTGGACTCCTCCTCCTCGTAGCCGTGCCCGGTCATCTCCCGCCAGAGGGCGTTGGCCTCGTCGATGATCGGCCCGATCGAGTTGGGGGCGCCGTCCAGGATCGCGGCCTCGTCCGCGTTGGGCATGTGCCGCAGCACCGACCAGAAGAACTCGACGTCGCGGCGCTCCCGGGCCAGGTGGAACGCCTGCTCACGCAGTTCCTCGGTGGAGAGCTTGTCCAGCTCGTCGAAGGTGCGGCCGCCGGGGGCAGGAGTCTCCGTCATGCCGCGAGCCTAACCGGCGAGATCAGCTCGGGCCCGGTGGACGCCACGCCGGCGGCGGACGGGCCGGGTCAGCGGTCCCCGGCGTCCCAGCGGCGCGGCTCGCTCTCCCAGCGCGGCGACTCCCACGAGTCGACGGTGTCGGTGTCCCGGACGGGCAGCACCGACGGCCAGGCGTCGGCCGGCTCGGGCGACGGGGTCAGCGCCCAGCCGGTGCTGATCGTGCCGTCGCCGCTCGGCCCGGTGGTGCCGGCCGGCACCCCGCCCGGCGGTGTCGGCCGCGGCCGGCCGAACGTCTCGACCAGTCGGGTGACCAGCAGCCCGGCCCCGAGGGTGGCCCCGCCCACCGCCCACCGGCTGATCGTCCAGTCCTGCGTCCCGGCCCAGGCCAGGAAGACCTCCACGGCGCACACCGCCAGCAGGGTGCCGAAGACCCCGCCCCGCCGGCCGTACGCGCTCGTGCCGCCGAGCATCACCGCGCCGATCGCCAGGACGGACCAGTCGAGCCCGCTGGCCGGCGCCACCGGGCCGTCCCCGTTCGCGGCGATCAGCACCCCGCCGAGCACGGCCAGCACGGTCGAGGCGACCAGCGCCAGCGCGGTCACCGTGGCGGCCACGGCACCCCGCCGCCGGGCCGGGTCGGTGACCGGCCGGAATCGCCCGACCAGCCGGCGGACCGGTTTGATGGCGCCGAAGAGCCCGCCGAGGACGGCGACCGCGGCGAAGCCCAGGAAGAGGTAGAGGGCGGTGCGCCGGGGGTCGTAGCCGCCTTGAACCACGACCGGCGTGGTCCGCCGCTCGATGTACACGATGACGGCCGCGGCGCCGGCCAGGCTGGCCGCCCAGCCGGGCACGTGCAGCACCACGACGGCCAGGGCGAGCGCCAGCCCGCCGAGCGCCGCCACCACCAGCGCCGGGAGCAGCGCCTCGCGCACGCCGCGGTCGCCCTGCTCGGCGAAGTGCAGGGCGGCGGCCAGCGCGACCGGCCCGATCGCCAGGTTCACCGCGGCGGCCCGCAGGCTGAGCCCGGCGGCCAGGGTGAGCAGCCCGAGCCCGGCCACGTCGACCAGCAGCGTGTTCAACGCGCCGCCGCGCAGCGCGTCCGCGTCCTCCCGCCAGAGCAGCCAGGTCACCGCGGCCAGCCCGACCAGCAGCAGGAACTCCCAGACCACGTGCACGGCGATCCGGTCCCGGCCGGGCTCGCCGTGGGAGGGATCGTCGAAGACGTTCTCCAGCACCGCCGCGGGCACGCCGGACGACGTCTCCACCGGCGCGATCCGGCCCGTCTCGTCGTACGCCATGGCCCGCGCCTCCCACGTGGCCGGCCGAGCCGTCCGACGCGCGGGCGGACCGGCGGCGGCCGTTGCTCTCCGGTCGCCAGGCACGGTACCTGCGGGGGGAGGTGCTGGGAACCCCCTGATCAGAGCCGGCCGCGCGGGGTCTCCCGGTCGCCGGGCTCCCGGTCCTCGTCGTCCTCCTGCTCGGGCACCCGGCAGGACCGCTCCAGCCAGAGCGCCGCCGCGACCAGGGCGAGCGAGGCGAGCAGCCCGCCCCCGCCGGCCGGCCGGTCGCCCACCGCGGCGTTGGTCCGCTCCACGAAGAGCCAGGCGGTCAGCCCGGCGTAGAAGCCGGCGAAGATGGCCCCGGCCAGGGCGGACGCCTTGGCCAGCACCACGAACCGGGCGACCAGCAGCGGGTTCACCGGGTCCCGCCCGGGGCGCCGCTCGATCCGGCCCCGGGTGTTGACCGCCGCGTACGCCTCCAGCACGGCCAGGCCGGCCAGCGTGACCACCGGCAGCCAGGGCAGGTTGGGGGCCACCTCGTAGTAGAAGGTGCTGATCAGCAGCCAGGCGAGCGCGGCGGCGGCCAGGGCGGCCACCACCAGGGTGGAGATCCGGGTCGGACCCATCCGGAAGCGGTGGGGATCGCGCGGGGACTGGGCCTGGCTCATGCCGTCCGGCTCCACAGCATCATGCGTCCGACTCTAACGTCAGATCGGGGCGCGGACCGAGTTCCAGCGCGTCGGAGGCGAGTGGCTCGGCGTTGAGCAGGTCGGTGAGCCAGCCGTGGCCGGGCAGCCGGCCGTGCGGCTCGACGTCGATCCACGGCCGCAGCACGAAGGCCCGCAGGTGGGCCCGGGGGTGCGGCAGGGTCAGCTCGGGATCCTCGCTGAGCACCGGTTCCCCGGCCGCGTCCCAGACCGCGATCACGTCCACGTCGAGGGTGCGCGGCCCGTACCGCCGCTCCGGGTCGCGGGTGCGGCCGGCCGCCGCCTCGGCGGCCCGCGCCCGCGCCAGCCAGTCGCGGGGGGTCGCCGCCGGGTCCGCGACCAGCACCGCCGCGTTGAGGTACGCGGGCTGGTCGGCGTCCCCCCACGGTGGAGTCTCGTAGACGCCGGAGACCACCAGCACGGTGTCCCCGAACGAGGCCACCGCGGCCCGGAGGTGGGCGAGGCGGTCGCCCAGGTTGCTGCCGATCGACAGCACGGCCCGGCTCATCGGGTACGCCGCATCGTCACGGCCACGTCCCGGAAGGTGTGCGGGATCGGGGCCTCCGGCTTGTGCACGGTGACCGTCGCGGCGGCCACCAGCGGCTCGGCCAGGCAGACCGCGAGGAGGCGGTCGGCGAGCGTCTCGATGAGGTTGACCGGCTCCCCGGTGACCACGGCGACCAGCTTCTCGGCCAGCTCGCCGTAGTGCACGGTGTCGGTCACCTCATCGGAGCGGGCGGCCGGGGCGAGGTCGAGTTCGAGCACCGCGTCGACCACGAACTCCTGCCCCTGGGCGCGTTCGAAGTCGTACACGCCGTGCCGGCCGTGCGCGCGCAGGCCCGTCAGCTCGATCCGGTCGGTCATCGGTCTCCCTCGTCGGTGCTGGGCCGCCCGGTCGGTCCCCGGTTCCCGTCGGTGGTGGGCCGGGCCAGGCGCGGGCGGCCGGTGGCCCGCCAGACGGCGAGCGCGTCGGCGGTGGCCCGGACGTCGTGGACGCGTACCCCCCAGGCGCCGGCCGCCACGGCGAGCACGCTGGTGGCCACGGTGGCCGCCTCCCGCTCGGCGGTGGGGCGGGGGTTGCCGTCCGGGTCGGCGAGCAGCCGGCCCAGGTAGGACTTGCGGCTCGACCCGAACAGCACCGGGAAGCCGAGGTCGACCAGCTCGGGCAGGCGGGCGCTCAGCTCCCAGTTGTGCGCGGCGGTCTTCGCGAAGCCCAGCCCCGGGTCGACGATGATCCGGTCGGCGGCCACACCGGCGGCCAGCGCCGCGTCGACGCGCCGGCTCAGCTCGGCCCGCACGTCGGCCACCACGTCGGCGTAGCGGGCCAGGTCCCGCATCTCACGGGAGTGACCCCGCCAGTGCATGAGCACCCAGGGGCAGCCGGCGTCCCGGACCACCCGGGCCATGTCCGGGTCGGCGAGGCCGCCGGAGACGTCGTTGACCACGTCCGCGCCGGCGGCGAGGACGGCCTCGGCCACCCGGGCCCGGCTCGTGTCGATGCTGACCGGGATGCCGGCGGCGCTCAGCTCGCGGATCACCGGCAGCACGCGGGCGATCTCGGTCTCCGCGTCGACCCGGTCGGCGCCCGGCCGCGTGGACTCGCCGCCCACGTCGACCAGGTCCGCCCCGGCCGCCCGCAGTCGCACTCCGTGTGCGACGGCGGCGTCGAGGTCGGCGTATCGGCCACCGTCGGAGAAGGAGTCGGGCGTGACGTTGAGGACGCCCATCACCACCGGGGTCTCCGCCCGTACCAGATCGGTCACGGACCCGACAGTACCGGTCGCCAGCAGGGCTTCCGGCGGCCCGGGCGACCCCGGCGGACGACACCCCTGACGTGCGGATTGGAACAGGTGTACGATCGGTCGTCGGGTCCGTTCCGGGTCGACTCTTCGCGGGTTGTCGCAAAGGTGGCCGCGCCGTACGCTTTGGAATTGCCCAGCATCGAGATGGCGAAGCCTGGAGGGAGGGCCGAAGCGGGACCAATCCCCCCAATGCTCACCACCCTTCGTGGTGGGTGACGAACACAGCGTCGCCGACGCTGTGTGGAACGAGCACCATCCCGCCAGGCTTTGCCCACGCGCACCACCGCGGCGCCGCCGGCCGCGACCTTGGGGAGGTTTTCCAGTGATCGCCATCGAGCTCATGGGGACGGCGTCCGCCGCCGTCGACCACGCGCTCCACACCCTGGCGTCGACTCCACTCGCCGAGCCGGCTCCCAAGGGCATCGACACCAGCGGTGTCGTCTCCTTCTTCGCCAGCAAGATCGCGCCGATCCTGCTCGCGGTGCTCGGCGTGATCTTCATCGGCCGGGCCAGCCGCGGCGAGATCTCCAAGGTGCTGACCAGCTCCGCCATCGCGATCATCGGGCTGGCCTTCATCGCCGGCGCCGCCACGCTCTTCTTCGTCGGCGACTACCTGATCAAGCTGATCTTCGAATAGGCGTTGGGCGACGATGCGGCTGCGCACCGACGACGACATCTACCGGGCTCGCCTCGTCTACCTGGGGCCGCCCGGCTACACCCTTCCCGTCCACCTGCCGTACGCCCAGTACGGCCTGTTCATGCTGCTCGTGCCCCTCTA
The DNA here is from genome assembly GCF_008085935.1 of Micromonospora sp. AP08. Taxonomy (NCBI): domain Bacteria; kingdom Bacillati; phylum Actinomycetota; class Actinomycetes; order Micromonosporales; family Micromonosporaceae; genus Micromonospora; species Micromonospora sp. AP08. The sequence continues at coordinate 51,420 of NZ_VSEZ01000015.1, read as the reverse complement.
CATGTTCATCCACTGGTTGTTCACGCTCCAGGTCGAGCTGTTCCCCGCCTGGGAGATCTCGCTCGCCATCGTGACGACCTCGTTCATCTTCCGGTACGTCGACCCGGACCGGCCGGCGCGCATGGTCATCCGGACCGCGCTGACGGACTGGCGACGCACCCGGGAGCCGGCCGCCGAACTGCGCGACCCGCGCCTCGTCGCGAGCCGGATCAGGATCCGGGAGGAACTGGCATGACCGGGCGTACGCAGACGGCGCAGACGAACGACGCGGGTGAGGCGGTCGCATGAGTCGCTCTTCCACGCCGGGTTCCCCGGCCGGACGTCCGGCCGGGCCCTACGGTAACCGTGCGCGATCGTTCGACTACCCAACGGACGAGGAGCTGGACGAGGTCACCCTCGACCCGGCCCTGGTGACCAGCCCCCAGCAGGGTCGCGTCGGGGTCTTCCAGCCGCCCCGGCCGCTCGCTCCGCGCGGCGAGCAGCGGGAGCCGGTGGTCGCCGACAGCGGCGACATCGACTCCCCCTTCCTCGACCTCTTCGGTGGCGCGCAGCCCCGCGTCCGCCGGCCGGCCAGCCCGCCCGCCGGCCCGCCGGCTCCGGTGGAGCCCGTGGTGGCGCCGCCTCGGCGTGGCATCGGCCGGGACGCGCTGCCCATCCCGCACCAGCACGCCGCCCCGGTCGAGCCGGTCGAGCCGGCCCGGGCTGTCCCGTCGCAGCACGCCGCTCCGGTCGAGCCGCCCCTGCCGATCCCGCACCAGCACGCCGCTCCGGTGGAGCCGGTCGAGCGGCCCCTGCCACCACCGGCCCTGCCCGCCCGGCCCGAGGACGAGCCGCCCGCCGCCCGGTTCCGGGACAGCGCGCCCGGCGTCCGCCCCGTGGGCCGGCCCCGCGAGGCGGTCGAGGCCGCCCGCCCGGCGGCGCACGCCACCCCCGAAGCGCCGGAGCAGCCCGCCCTCGAACCGGCGCCGGCCACCCGTACCCGGGTGCCGCACCAGGTCGGCGACCGGCTCCCGGCGCTCCGGTCCACCGTCGAGCGGGAGCCGGCCGAGCCGGAGACCCCGGTCGAGCGCCCCGCCCGCCGGCGCGACCTCCGGCCGGTGGAACCCCGGCCGGAGACGCGCGAGCTGGCGACCCCGTCCGGCCGGGAGGTGACCGCGCCCCGGCAGCGGTCCCCGGAGCGCGGCGGCAAGCCCGCGAAGCCGGTCCGGGTCCGGGCCCCGAAGATCAAGTTCGGCGACCGGGACCCCTCTGTCGAACTGGCCATCACCGAGATCGCCGGCCACCTCACCTTCACCCCCAACACGGTGACGGCCTGGTACTGGCTGCCCGAGGTGCGCTGGGCGTTCCGCCCCGACGCCGAGCGCGAGGCGCTGCTCTCCGCGATCTCCGAGCAGTACGCCGGCCTGGCCGGCTTCCGGCTGCACCTGCGCCGCACCACCCGGCCGTTCCCGGCCGACGAGTGGGCCCGCACCATCGACGCGCACACCGCCGCGCCGCTGCCCGACGTGCCCGGCACCACCGGCTGGGCCGACCACCTCGTCGCCGCGCAGCGGCACCTCATGGCGGTCAACCACGCCGAGGGGCAGACCTACCTGGGCGTCACCTTCGCCCGCCGGTCGCTCGGCGACTCGCTCACCGAACGACTGCTGCGCACCTTCGGCCGGGGCACCGCCGACGGCGAGCGGCGCCGGCTCGGTCGCACCGTCGAGCAGTTCGACGAGGTGCTCGGCGCGTTCGGCATGCGGGGCCGCCGGGTCACCGCGCAGGAGCTGGAGTGGCTGCTCTACCGCTCGGTGGCGCTCTGCATGGCGCCGCCCGGCGTGCTCTCCCCCATCACCAACGGCAGGTGGGAACGCGGCGACCTTCTCGCCCTCACCGAGCAGGTCGAGCGCTACCGCACCCCCTACGGCTCCACGGTCAAGCTGGTCAACCGGATGACCGGCGAGGAGCGGCACGTGGCCGTGCTCGCGGTCGGCCGGATGGAACCGCTGGAGATCCCCGAGCGGCACGAGCCCTGGCTGCACTTCCACGAGCGGCTGCCGTGGCCCATGGAGCTCTCCACCCGGGTCGACATCCTCGGCCCCGGCGACTCCTTCCGGAACCTCGAACACCGGCTCCGGATGATCCGCTCCCAGCAGCTCGACTACGCGGAGCACGGCATCGACGCCCCGCCCGAGCTGGAGCGGCTGGCCAAGCGGGCCCTGGTGATCGGCGACGAGATGACCACCGGCCTGCCGGTGGACTCGGCCCGCGCGCACGGCTGGCACCGCATCGCGGTCGGCGGCCGCACCCGCGAGGAGTGCCTGGAACGCGCCCGCCGGCTCATCCAGCTCTACTCGCGCGAGCTGCGCATCTCGCTCCAGCATCCGAAGAACCAGGACTGGCTGGCCCGCGAGTTCATCCCCGGCGAGCCGATCGCCAACACCGGCTACGTCCGGCGGATGCCGGTCAACCTGCTCGCCGCGGCGCTGCCCCAGGCCGCGTCCACGGTCGGCGACCGGCGCGGCGACCTGATCGGCCGGACCGCCGGCACCTGCCGCCGCCCGGTCTTCCTCGACCTGCACTTCCCCATGGAGGTACGCGAGCGCTCGGGCCTCGCCGTCTTCGTCGCCGAGCCGGGCGGTGGCAAGTCCACCCTGCTCGGCGCGCTCGGCTATCTGGCCGCTCGGCGGGGCGTGCAGGTGACCCTGCTCGACCCGTCCGGCCCGCTGGCCCGCCTCTGCGCCATGCCCGAGCTCGCGCCGTACTCGCGGGTGCTCAACCTGACCGGCTCGGAGCAGGGCACCCTGGCCCCGTACGCGCTGATCCCCACGCCGCTGCGCACCGAGTTCGGCGCCGGGGCGGCCGGCGACCGGGAGTTCGAGATCGCGGTCTCCAACGCCCGCGCCGAGCGCCGGATGCTCGTGCAGGACATCTGCATGATGCTGGTGCCACCGCAGGTGGCCCGGGAGGCCTCCACGGCCACCCTGTTCCGACACGCCGTACGCCAGGTGCCGGCCGAGGAGACCTCCACGCTGGACGACGTGGTCGCCTGCCTCCAGGGGCTGGACGACGACGCCGGCCGGGAGCTGGCCAACCTGCTCCTCGACACCGCCGAGATGCCGCTGGCCATGCTCTTCTTCGGCCGGCCGCCGGAGGGGCTGCTCGGCGCCGACGCCGCGCTCACCGTGATCACCATGGCCGGGCTCCGGCTGCCCGACCTCAAGATCGAGCGCGAGTACTGGTCGGCCGAGGAGGCGCTGGCCCTGCCGATGCTGCACACCGCGCACCGGCTGGCCGTCCGCCGCTGCTACGGCGGCTCGATGTCCTCCCGCAAGCTGGTGGGCCTGGACGAGGCGCACTTCATGGAAGGCTGGCGCTCCGGCCGGTCGTTCCTGGTCCGCCTCGCCCGCGACTCCCGCAAGTGGAACCTGGCCGCGCTGGTCGCCTCGCAGAACCCCAAGGACATCCTCGGCCTCGACGTGCAGAACCTGGTCTCCACCGTCTTCGTCGGCCGGATCGCCGAGGACACCGAGATCGCCTCCGAGGCGCTGCGGCTGCTCCGGGTGCCGGTCAACGACGGCTACGAGGCCACCCTCGCCTCGCTCTCCCAGGCCGACAGCGGCTCGGCCGCCCGGCTGGGCTTCCGCGAGTTCGTCATGCGTGACGTCGATGGGCGCGTGCAGAAGGTCCGGGTCGACGTGTCGTACGTCGACGGGCTGCTGGAGCACCTGGACACCACCCCCGCCGCGGTCGCCCAGGCCGCCGGGCAGCTGCCGGCCGTCCTGGCTGATCTGGAGGCGTGACATGGCGAGGGTCCGGGCACGGATCGCGGCGCTCCTCCTCGCGCTCGGCGTACTGGCCGGGGCCACCATCGCCTGGCCGCTGGTCGGGGCGACACCCGCGTACGCCGCCGTACCGGCTGCCGCCCAGGCCCGGGCCGAGCTGTGCAGCACCAAGGAGTGGCAGGCCGACTTCCGCGCCTGCGTGGCGAAGCTCAAGGCGGTCAGCGAGGACCAGGTCGAGTGCCGCAACGCGCCGGTGCCCGGGGCGCCGGACTCGGGCCTGGCCGGCTGGTTCGCCTCCCGCCCCGACTCCGCCAAGCAGCCCGGGCCCAAGGGCCTCTACAGCGACTACGGCTACGCCGGATACAGCTACACGACGTACGACGTCGACGGCGGCTGCGCCTCCTCGGTGCTGCATCCGGACTACCGGTTCACCACGATGGTGGCGAACGGCGAGTTCATGTTCGCCAACGCGATCATCGGGGCGTCCAACGCGCTGCGGGAACGCGCCTGGGACCCGCGCACGATGTGGCGCTGGGCGGACCCGCTGGTGGAGCAGGCCACCAAGGCCGTCTACCAGAAGGTGTTCAGCGTCTTCGGCATCATCACGATCTGCGTGGTCGGTCTCTACCTGCTCTGGCGGTCACGCCAGTCGGACATGAGCAACGCCATGACGACGGCCGGCTGGGCGATCCTGGTCATGGTCGCGGTGACCGCCCTGGCCGCCTGGCCGGTCAAGTCGGCGAACATCGCCGACAGCGCCCTGATCACGAGCCTCGGCGTGGTGCACGACGCCGTCGGTCCCACCTCCAGGGACACGCCGCCCGGACAGTGCGACGACCCGAACCCTGCGGCGTGCAAGGACCACCGTCCCCCGGCCGTGCGCGCCAGCGACACGGCGACGGAGACGATGCTCTACCGGAACTGGCTGCGGGGCGTGCTCGGCTCGGCCGACAGCGAGACCGCCAAGAAGTACGGTCCGGCGCTCTACGACGCCAAGTCCCTGACCTGGGACGAAGCGGAGTCGATCCGCGCTAACCCCGCCACTCGCGAGGTGGTCATCAAGGCCAAGCAGCAGCAGTGGGCCAAGGTCGCCGAACAGATCAAGTCGGAGGACCCGGAGGCGTACGAGTACCTCCAGGGCGTCCGGGACATGGACCGGATCGGCGCGGGCTTCATCGCGGTGCTGGCCTCGCTGCTCTTCGCGATGTTCGACCTGACCGCCTCGCTGCTGGTGCTGCTCGGCTTCCTGATCTTCCGGTGGGCGGTGATCGCCGCGCCGATCCTGGGCACGGTCGGGTTGATGCGCCCGGCCAGCGCCGGCCTCCGGCGGCTCGCGAACGCCGTGGTCGCCGCCGTCTTCAACATCGCCATTTTCGGCACCGGCGCGGCCATCTACCTGTTCGCGGTGGATCTGATCATGAACACGCCCACCCTGCCCGGCTGGCTTCAGGTGGTCCTGGTCTGGCTCTGCGGCGTGGTGGGCTGGCTGCTGCTCCGCCCGTACCGGCGGATCACCCAGCTCGGCGGGAAGGACAGCAGCGAGGCGGTCAGCTCGGCCGGCTCCTGGCACCGGCGGTTCTTCCGCGACATGCGCGTCGCCGCCCGGCTCGACGTGGCCGAGCCGGGCGGCACGGCCGAGCCGGCGATGGGGCGGCGGCGCGGCGTCCCGGCCGACCAGCGCAGCCTCCGGCCGGAGGCCCGGCACGAGGACCCGGCGCACACCGTCACGGCGGTCGAGCGGGAACGGCCGGACGGACGGGAGCGCCCCGAGCAGGCGCCGGCGACCGAGCCCGGGTCCGAGCGCCGTAGCGCCGCGCCCCGATCCCGCCGCCAGCCAGCGGGCTGGGCCGGACCCGACGTGCCCGAGGAGGCACCCTCCTTCGCCGTCTACCGGCCGGACTCGGCCGACCGCGCCCCGGCGCCCAAGCCGGCGCCGCGGGTCCGCTCCGAGGCCCGGTGACACCGGTGCGGCGCGCGCTGGAATTCCTGGTCACCCGGGTACTGCGGTCCCGGCTCGGCGTCGCGCTGGTGATCGCCGTCCTGGTCTTCGGCGTGATCGGCGCGGCCCGGCTGGTCTCCGGTCCGGTCGACTCGACAATCGGCCTCAGCACCCGGCCGAGCCAGCCGATCAGCACTGTCGACCCGCACGCCGGTGACGACGGGGTGCTGTCGAGCCCGCCGGCGGCGGTCTCGCCGAAGACCCGGGCGGGCGAGGCCACCCCGGAGCAGACCGCGAGCAGGTTCACCACGGCCTGGCTCACCGGCCCCGGCAGCAGCGGCGATGCCTGGCAGGCCCGGCTGCGGCCGCTCTCCACGCCCGCGCTCGTCGAGAAGATGACCGGCGCCGACCCGGAGAGCGTGCCCGCCCGCCGGACGGCCGGCGCCGTGACCCTCCGGCCGCGCACCGAGTCCTTCGTGGAGGCGCTGGTCCCGCTCGACAACGGCCGGCTCCGGCTCGAACTGGTTGCCCCGGACGGCCGGTGGCTGGTGGACGCGGTCGACTGGGAGCGGCCGTGAGCGCGGCGCCGGGCGTCACGGCGCCGGTCCGCCGCAAGCTGCGGGTCGGCGTGCTGGTCACCGCCGTCACCACGGTGCTCACCCTGCTCTGCTGCGTCGGCGGGGCGGGCGCGTTCCTCCTCACCGAACTCGGCGGCGACCAGAAGGACGGCGTGCTCGCCGGCCTGAACTGCGACCCGGCCTACCAGGTCAACCTCACCGGGGACATGCCGCGTTTCACCGAGTACGGCGAGGGCCAGCTCCGCAACGCCGCCGTCATCATCAAGGTCGGCCAGGACATGAAGGTGCCGCCCCGCGGCTGGGTGATCGCGCTGGCCACCGCGATGCAGGAGTCCGCCCTGCGCAACCTCGCCAACAGCACGGTGCCGACGTCCCTGGCCCTGCCGCACGAGGGCGTCGGCGCCGACCACGACTCGCTGGGCCTGTTCCAGCAGCGACCCGGGTGGGGCAGCGTCGAACAGCGGATGACGCCGTCCTACACGGCCCGGAAGTTCTACGAGAAGATGGTCAGGGTGCGGGACTGGCAGCACCGGCCGCTCACCGTGGTGGCGCAGCGGGTGCAGGTCAGCGCCTTCCCGGACGCCTACGCGAAGCACGAGGACCTGGCCGGCCGGATCGTCGACGCGCTCGCCGGCGGGGCCGCCCGCACCGTCGAGATCGCCGGGAAGGCGGTCTGCGACGCCGCCGCCGGGGCCCGCATCGCCGCCTCCGGCTGGACCGCCCCGCTGCCCGGCGGCGTGGTCTCCGGCTTCCGCACCACGGAGCGGCCCAGCCACAACGGGGTCGATCTCGCCGCCGACAAGCGCACCGAGATCCACGCGGCCTCGGCGGGCCGGGTGCTGGTGGCTCGCTGCGACCCCGACCGCTCCGGGAGGCGCGACTGCGACCGGGACGGCTGGCCGGGCAAGGGCGGCTGCGGTTGGTTCGTCGACATCCTGCACGCCGGCGGTTACATCACCCGCTACTGCCACATGATCGAGCGCCCCAGGGTGGTGCCGGGCCAGTCCGTGGAGGCGGGCGAGGTGATCGGCCTCTCCGGCACGAGCGGCAACTCCTCCGGCCCGCACCTGCACTTCGAGGTGCACGTCGACAGCGACCGGTCCAGCCGCGGCGCGGTCAACCCGGTGCCCTTCATGCGCGAGCGGGGCGCTCCGGTGGACGGGACCGCGTGAGGCGCACCGGCACATGAGCAACCCGCTGCCCGACCCCTTCGCGGACCGGCCCGACTGGGCACCGCTGCCGCCCCACCCCGTCGACATCGTCCCCGCGACCGGGCGGATCGAACTGCGCGGGCGCCGCGTGCTGGTCGGCCTGCCCGGCCTCGGGTGGCGCGGTGACCTGCGCGCCGACGAGCGGGTCGTGCAGGGCAGCCGGACCTACGTGCCGGTCATCCCGGAGCACGAGTGGTACCGCGCCGAGTCCGAGCAGGTGGAGGTCTTCGCGCCGCTCGTGCCGGTGGAGCGGGTCTGGGTGGAGACCGTGGGCGAGCGGCGGCCGAGCGTCGGCCCGCCCGAGCCGGGCATCCGGCTGGTCTCGCTCGACGCGCCCACCCGGCGCCCGCCCACTCCGGTCTTCGAGGCCGACTCGGTCGCCGGCCGCCGGGTCGTGCACGTGACCGGGGCGACCGAGCAGCGCGACCTGCGGGCGGTCACCGAGGCCTACTCCGGCGCGGACGGGGACATCTGCGTCCGGGTGGCCCCGGAACTGGAGTGGTACCGCTGGGCCTGGCGCGGTCAGGCACCGACCAGCATGGAGGTACCGGTCCACCTGCTCTGGCTGGAGTGACCCGGATCAGCCGACCTTGCTGCCGCCACACACTCGCCAGCCGTCTTTATTGACGACGTGGAAGCGCCAAACCTCCCGGCGACTGCTCCGCGGCTGGCCGTTCGACGAGCTTGAGATGGCCAGGGTCGTTGTCACCGACTCGCCCTCCCCGTCCTTTGCACGGGCGAGGGGACCCCAGCTGACCTTGACGACAACGTTGAAGTTGGCCTCTCGCTGCTCCAGTTCGGTCCGGAGAGCGCGGACCGCATCGAGATCGGCTCCGGAGGCGCAGGTGAACTCTTGCGCCTTCGTGTCGTTGCGGTCCACCAGGAAGGTCTGGATGTAGTTGGCCACCACGACATCGGGAGCGCTGCGGTCAGGAGCGGTTGCCCGGTCGTACAACACGAAACCGACGACCGCCCCGCCAACGCAGAGCAGCGCCAGCACCCCGGCGACCACCGCGAGAACGGTGCGCAGCCGCCGCTTCGGGCGTGCCGGCGCCGGAGCGGGCGCGGGCGGCGCCAACTGCTCGGGCGGGGTCCGCTGCGCCGGTACCCGCGAGACCTGGGAACCGGCGGGGGGCTGCACTGATTCCACCTCCTGAGGCTATCGGCTGCGCGCCGCGTACCCAATGCCTCAGAACTGGCGGATCGTGGCGAACCGCCGGAGGGTGCGGCGGGTGAGGCTGCTCACCGGTGAGCCGGGCACCGCGCCGACCGACATCCCGGAGGACGGCCCCCGGCTGGGATACCGTCACCATCGGGGAGGAGATGTCGGCCTCGGGAAGAGAGGTGGACGGGTGGCGAGTCCGAAGGCGCGCGCCGGCCGGGCCGCCGCGCTGCACCGCAGGGCCGAGGCCACCGCGACCGCGGCGGCCGCGATCCTCGACGAGATCCGGCCCGCGCCCGCCGATCACCACCGGCAGTACGAACTGGCCGAGCGGCTCCGTGCCGCGGCGGCGCTCGCCGCGCCAGGCTGGGCCGGTGACCCGCTGGAGACGCTGACCCCGACGGCCCCGCCCGGGGACGACCTGCCCGCCTTCGTCCGGGTCGGCACCGCCGCGCCGCTGGACGACGCCCGGTTCCCCGCGTTGGTGCCCCTGCTGGGCAGCGGACATCTGAGCGTCGACGCCGACGCCGGCGACCCGCGGGTTGCCGGGCTGCTCCGCGCCCTGCTGCTGCGGCTGTTCGCGGCCAGCCCGGCCGGCGCCCTGCTGGCCCGCGCGGTCGACGGTGGCCCGGGGGCCACGCTGGCCGGTTACGCGCCGCTGGCCGACGCGGGCCTGCTGCCGCCGCCCGCCACCGACCTGACCGGGTTCCGGGCGGTGCTGGCCGAGGCCGAGCAGTGGGTGGCCGCCGGCACGGCCCGTCAGCGCGGGCACGACCGCACGCTGCTGCTGGTGGTGGCCGCCCTGCCCGACGGGGCCGCACCGTCCGATCTCGACCGGCTCGCCGAGCTGGCGGCGCAGGGTCCCCGGGCCGGGCTGCACCTGGTGGTGGCCGGCTGGCCCGACACGGTGCCGCTGCCGCAGGCCACCCCGCTCGCGGTACGCACCGCCTACGCGCTGGTCGGGGATCCGCACGCCGCCGGCTTCAGCAGTCCCGGGGCGGAGCCGCCGGGCGGGTTGAACTCCCCGGTCTTCCTGGACGAGGACCCGCCCGAGGAGCTGGTGGCCGGGGTGTGCCGGCGGCTGGTCCGGCAGATCGAGGACGGCTCCCGCCTCGCCCTCACCGACCTGCTGCCCGACGGCGAGCTGTGGGCGGAGGGTTCGGTCGACGGGCTCGTCACGACGGTCGGTGACGCCGCCGGGCGGCCGGTCAGCCTGGGCTTCACCGAGCTGACCCCGCACTGGCTGGTCAGCGGCCGGTCGCAGGCCGGCCGGTCGGCGTTCCTCACCGACGCGCTCTTCGGCCTGGCCGCCCGCTACGGCCCGGACGAGCTGGTCCTCTACCTGGCCGATCTCGACGACGGCGAGTCCTTCGTGGAGTTCCTCCAGACCGAGCGGGACCGGTCCTGGGTGCCGCAGGTCCGGGCCGCCGGGATGGCGGCCGACCGCGAGTACGTGGCGGACCTGCTCGGCGAGCTGGAGGCGGAGCTGCGCCGCCGGGAGGAGGCGGGCCGACGAGCCGGCGGGCAGCGCTACGCCGAGCTGCGCCAGCACCAGTCGCTGCCCCGGATCGTCTGCGTGATCGACAACTTCCCGCTCCTGCTGCGCGAGCGGGACCGGCTCGCCACCGACCTGCTCGCCCGGCTGGACGGGCTGGCCCGCGCCGCCCGCTCGTACGGGATCCACCTGGTCCTGGCCGGCGAGGGCGACCTGGGCATCGGCGGCCCGCGCGACCCGCTGCTCGGCCAGTTCCCGGTCCGGGTGGCCCTGCCCGGGGGTTCGGCCGTGCTGGAGCCGACCAACGACTCGGCGGCCGGCCTGCCGGTGGGCAGCGCGGTGGTGAACACCGCCGGCGGGCTGGGCGGCCCGCGCGGCGCGACCCGGGGCCACGAGCGGATGATCCGGTTCCCCGACCCGCACGAGGACCCCGAGGTCCTCACCGACCTGCGGCACCGGCTCTGGTCGGCCCGGCCCGAGGGTGCCGCCCCGCCGGTGGTCTTCGCCGGGTTCGCCCGCCCGCTGCTCGCCAACGACCCGCGCCACCGGGCCGCGCTGGCCGGCCGGGCGCACGCGCCGGCCGCGCTGCTCGGCCGGGCGGTGGACGTCCGGCGCTCCACGGTGGCCGTGCCGCTCGGGCCGGCCGCCGGCCGGAACCTGGCCGTGCTGGGCCGGGACGAGGAGGCCGAGCGGCTGCTGGTCACCGCGGTCCGCAGCGCGGCGGCGGCGCACCCGGGCGCGGCGCGGTTCGTGCTGGCGCCGCTGGCCAACGGCTCGGCCGAGCCGGCCGGCGCGCTCGCCGCCGAGCTGGCCGGGCGGCACCGGGTGGAGACGGTCGACGTGACCGGGTTGCGGGCGGCGATGGCGGCGGACGAGCCGGGCTACCTCGTGGTGTTCGGGCTGGACGTGCCGGACGCGACCGAGCTGCCGCCCGAGCTGCTGCGCACGCTGCTGCTGGAGGGGCCGCCCGGCGGCCGGCACCTGCTCGGCTGGTGGCGCACGGTGGCGCCGCTGGCCGGGCTGCTCGGTCCGGAGGGCGAGGTGGACAAGCTCACCGCCGTGGTGGTCACCGACGTGCCCGGCGGCCGGCTGGAGCAGCTCTTCGACCGGCCGGTGCTCTGGCGTCCCCGGCCCGGCCGGGCCGTGCTCTGGGACGGCCCGGGCGAGCAGGGCACGGTGCTGGTCCCCTTCGGCGAGGGGGCACCGTGAGCGCGAGGAGCGAGCCGGGGTTGCGAGCCCCGCAGTCGCGAACCGAGAGGGCACCGTGAGCGCGAGGAGTGGGCCGGCGGGAACCGGGAGGGTGCAGCCATGAGCGAGACCGGCACGGCCGTCCCCGCTCCCCGGTCCGGCGGCCCGACGGTGGACGTGGACGCGGCCGGGGCGGCCTGGGCGGACTACGTGGCCGCCGCCCGCCAGCTGGACGGCGTACGCCGGGCGGCGGCGACCGCCGCGAGCGAGCAGGCCCGGTCGGTGGCGGCGGCCCGGGAGGAGCTGACGGCGGTCCGTGAGCGGCTCGCCCCGCAGCAGTCGCGACTGCGGGAGCTGGGCGTGCCCGCGATCTCGCTGGTCCCGACGCCCCCCGAGGTGACCGAGGCGACCCGACCGATGGCGGCCGGTCCGGCGGCCGTCCTGGCCGCCCTGCGGTCCGCCCGGGGCTGGGCGGACTCCGCGGACGACAGTCTCGCGGCGCGCGGCCTGCCCCGGCTGGCCCGCTGGCCGGCGCGCCCGCGCAACCTGCTGGTCTACGGTCCGCTGGCGCTGCTGGTGCCGCTGGTCCAACTCGTGCTCTTCCTCGCCACCGGCACCGGCCCGCTGACCGTGCTGGCGCTGGTGGTGGGGCTGCCGCTGCCGGCGGTCGCGTTCATGCTGGGCTGGCTCGCGGTGGGGCGGCTGTTCCGGCCCCGCCCGGCCGACCGGGTGGACCGGACGCCCCGCTTCGGCGCGCTGGTCTGCCTGGTACCGGCGGTGCTGACCACGGCCGGGCTGCTGCTGGCCATGCTGGCCGACTGACCCTGGCCGACTGACCCCGGACACGGCACAGGGCCCTCCCCCGCGGGAAGGGCCCTGTCTCGCTGCGGTCAGCGGGGGATGATGAGCGCCATGGCCTCGGCGCGCGACTTGGCGTCGTGCTGGAGGGTGCCCCGGACGGCCGAGGTGATCGTCTTGGCGCCGGACTTCTGGATGCCGCGCATCGCCATGCACATGTGCTCGCATTCGAGCACCACCACGACGCCGCGCGGCGCCAGCTTGGTCATCAGCAGGTCGGCGATCTGCGAGGTCAGCCGCTCCTGCACCTGCGGGCGCCGGGCGAACACCTCGACCAGCCGGGCCAGCTTGGACAGGCCGGTGATCCGGCCGTCCGGGCCGGGGATGTAGCCGATGTGCGCGCTGCCCCGGAAGGGGAGCAGGTGGTGCTCGCAGAGGCTCATCACGTCGATGTCCCGGACGAGCACCAGCTCCTCGTGGTTGGCCTCGAAGGTGGTGCTGAGCACCTGCGCCGGGTCGACCCGCAGGCCGGCGAAGAGCTCGGCGTACGCGCGGGCGACCCGTGCCGGCGTCTGCTGGAGGCCGTCCCGGTCCGGGTCCTCGCCGACCGCGACGAGGATCTCGCGGACCGCCTTCTCGATGCGCGCCAGGTCGACGCTCTCCTCGACGGGCCGCCCGGTCAGCTTGCCGCTGATCAGGCGGGCGGCGACGTAGTCGAGCCCGTCGTCCCCGTCGGGCTCGGTCGCGGAAACGGCCAGCTCCCGGTCTCGGGAGCTGGCCGTCGGGTCGCTGCTCAGTGGGTACCGTCCGAGTTGTTCGAGGGGGACCCGCCGACCGAGGCGCCATCGGCCTGGGCCTGCGCCTTCAGGGTCTCCTTCTCGGCCGGGGTGAGCACGGGCGGCTCGGTGGAGGGCTGACGCTTGCCGAAGCCGTGGTAGGGGGCCATCGGCGGGCGCTTCGCCACCCGGGCGCAGATCCGGGCCATGTCGGCCGTGGAGAGGGTCTCCTTCTCCATCAGCTCGAGCACGATGTTGTCCAGGACGTCCCGGTATTCCACCAGGATCTCCCAGGCCTCGTCGTGCGCCAGCTCGATCAGCGCCCGCATCTCGCCGTCGATCTCGGCGGCCACCGCGTCCGAGTAGTCCCGCTCGTGGCCCATGTTGCGGCCGAGGAACGGCTCGTCGCCGCTGGTGCCGTACTTGATCGCGCCGAGCTTGGAGCTCATGCCGTACTGGGTGATCATCGCGCGGGCCAGCTGGGTGGCCTTCTCGATGTCGTTGCCGGCGCCCGTGGTGGGCTCGTGGAAGACCAGTTCCTCGGCGGCCCGGCCACCCAGCGCGTACGCCAGGGTGTCGATCATCTCGGCCCGGGTCTGGGTGTACTTGTCCTCGGTCGGCAGGACCAGGGTGTGGCCCAGCGACCGGCCCCGGGACAGGATGGTCACCTTGTGCACCGGCGCGGCGTGCGGCAGCGCCCAGGCGACCAGTGCGTGCCCACCCTCGTGGTACGCGGTGATCTTCTTCTCCTGGTCGCTCATCACCCGGGTCCGGCGCTGCGGACCGGCGATCACCCGGTCGATCGACTCCTCCAGGGAGTCGTTGGTGATCGCCCGCTGGTCCTTGCGGGCGGTGAGCAGCGCGGACTCGTTGATCACGTTGGCCAGGTCGGCGCCGCTGAAGCCGGGGGTGCGCCGGGCGACCGAGTCGAGGTCGACGTCGGGCGTGAACGGCTTGCCCTTGGCGTGCACCCGCAGGATGGCCTTGCGGCCCTCCATGTCGGGCGCGTCGACCGGGATCTGCCGGTCGAAGCGGCCCGGGCGCAGCAGCGCCGGGTCGAGGATGTCGGGCCGGTTGGTGGCGGCGATCAGGATGACCCCGCCCTTGGTGTCGAAGCCGTCCATCTCGACCAGCAGCTGGTTGAGGGTCTGCTCCCGCTCGTCGTGGCCGCCGCCCATGCCGGCGCCACGGTGCCGGCCGACCGCGTCGATCTCGTCGACGAAGACGATGGCGGGCGCGTTCGACTTGGCCTGCTCGAAGAGGTCGCGGACCCGGCTGGCGCCGACACCCACGAACATCTCCACGAAGTCCGAGCCGGAGATGGAGTAGAACGGCACGCCGGCCTCGCCGGCGACCGCGCGGGCGAGCAGGGTCTTACCGGTGCCGGGCGGGCCGAAGAGCAGCACACCCTTCGGGATCTTGGCGCCCAGGGCCTGGTACTTCGCCGGGTTCTGCAGGAAGTCCTTGATCTCGTGCAGTTCCTCGACGGCCTCGTCCGCCCCGGCCACGTCCGCGAAGGTGGTCTTCGGCGTGTCCTTGGTGATCATCTTCGCCTTGGACTTGCCGAAGTTGAGCACCCGGGAGCCGCCGCCCTGCATCTGCGACATGAAGAACAGCAGCAGGAGCACGAGCAGCGCGATGGGCAGCAGGTTGACCAGGAGGCTCACCCAGATGCTGTCCGACGAGACCTTGGTGTCGGCCGGGCCGGTGATCCGGTTGGCCGCCTTGGCGTCCAGGACCTCGCTCCAGACCCGGCTGCCCACCTCGTAGGGGAACTGGGCCTCGATCCGGTCGGTGGTCGTGTCGCCGAACTTCGTCTTCTGGGCCAGGTCGAGCTGGAGCGTCTGCTCCTTGTCCTGGAAGACCGCCTTGTTGATCTTTGCGGTGTGGAGCTGGTCGAGCGCCACCGACGTGTCCACGCGGTGGTAGCTGGGACCAGCCGTGAAGAGTTGACTGAGCACAACGGCGCCGAGGATGACCAGGATGATCCAGACCACCGGTCGGCGGAAGAAACGCGTACGTTCCATACTGTTGTCGGGCACCGAGGCGCCCGCATCCTCCTGATCGACGTCCTGACCGTCTGAATGGTGTCGCCGCCTCGGGCGGCGGCCGCAGCCGCCGTGCGGGCCGGCCCCGACCCCGAGACGCGCGAACTGCCGCGCCGCGGTCATTCGACGGTACACCGTTCGTGCCAGATGTGAGCTTGCGAGCCCGGCACTTACGCGTACGGCGAACCCGGGTTTGAGCCGGCGTGGCGGGGAGCTCCCCACCCGGCCACCCGACCGCCCGGTCACGCGGTTCGAGGGGTCGGGCGTGGAGGGTGCCTCCACGTCACCGGCCTCTACCGTAGACCGGAAGGCTGAGAGCCCGCTGAACGTCGGCTGACGACCGGCGGGGCGCCGGGGTCAGGCCCGGGCGTAGACCTCGGGCTTGAGCACGCCGACGTAGGGCAGCTCGCGGTAGCGCTCGCCGAAGTCGAGGCCGTAGCCGACCACGAACTCGGTCGGGATGTCGAAGCCCACGTACTTCACGGGGACCGGCACCTTGACCGCGTCCGGCTTGCGGAACAGGGCGACCACCTCGACGCTGGCCGCGGAGCGCGACTCCAGGTAGCGCAGCAGCCAGGAGAGGGTCAGGCCGGAGTCGACGATGTCCTCGACGACCACCACGTGCCGGCCGGCGATGTCCCGGTCCAGGTCCTTGAGGATCCGCACCACGCCCGAGGAGGTGGTGCCCTGGCCGTACGAGGAGATGGCCATGAAGTCCAGCTCGGCGGGCGGGCCCTGGCGGCCCAGCGCGCGGGCGAAGTCGGCCATGAACATGACCGCGCCCTTGAGCACGCAGACGAGCAGGAGACCGTCCTCGACGTGCGCGTAGTCCGCCGAGACCTGCTTGGCCAGTTCCGCGGTCTTCTCGCGGATCTGCGCCTCGGAGATGATCACGTGGTCGATGTCGGCGTCGTACCAGGAGCCGTCAGCCATGCTCCTAGCCTGCCGTACGCCCTATGGCCTCCGTCGGCGGGGCCGCCCCTTTTGGCGCGGTCCCGCCGGGGATTAACGGCGCAGATGGAGCAAATCACCTCAGCAGGTGCGGGAGCGCCAGCGGCGCCCGTCCTCGGTCGGCTTCCAGTCGGCCGAGTCGCGGCTGTCGGCGGTGAGCCCGGAGGCGCTCGCGCCGACGAGGAGGAGCAGGAAGAGGAGGAGCAGCAGAACGGTCATGGCGGCGCTCACTTTCGCGTGGTTGATGTGGTTTTCGCCGCCGGTGCGCACCGGACACCATCAATTCTGCGGGCCGCCGTACCCATCGGACAGTGGCAGGAATGCCAGTGAGCCTCGATTTCCTGCCACCCGTCGGGTTACCCTCGTCACATGCTTCGCTCGGTCGCCGTCGTCGCCCTCGAAGAGGTCGCCGTGTTCGAACTCGGGGTCGTCGCGGAGGTGTTCGGCACCGACCGCACCGCCGACGGCTTCCCCGGCTACCGGTTCGACGTCTGCACCGCCGACGGCGGGCCGGTCCGCAGCCGTTCCGGCTTCCAGCTCACCCCGACCGCCGACCTGACCCCGATCGAGTCCGCCGACCTGGTGGCCGTGCCGGCGCACGGCGACGGGCGGACGCCGGTCCCCGAGCCCGTGCTGGCCGCGCTGCGGCGGGCCGCCGACCGGGGCGCCTGGCTGCTCAGCGTCTGCTCCGGGGCGTTCGTGCTCGGCGAGGCCGGGCTGCTCGACGGGCGGGACTGCACCACCCACTGGCGGCACGTCGACGACCTCCAGGAGCGGTTCCCGGCGGCCCGGGTGCAGTGCAACTCGCTCTACGTGCAGGACGGCCGGCTGCTCACCAGCGCCGGCACCGCCGCCGGGATCGACGCCTGCCTGCACCTGGTCCGCCAGGAGCACGGCTCGGCCACGGCCACCCGGCTGGCCCGCCGGATGGTCGTCCCGCCGCACCGCGACGGCGGCCAGTCCCAGTACGTCGAGGCGCCCATCCCCAAGGCGCCCGAGGCGCCCACGCTGGAGCCGGTGCTGGAGTGGCTCATGGGGCACCTGGACCGGGCGGTGACCGTGGACGAGCTGGCCGCCCGGGCCGGGATGGCCCCGCGTACCTTCGCCCGCCGGTTCCGCGCCGAGACCGGCACCACCCCGCACGACTGGCTGACCAACCAGCGGGTGCTGCTGGCGCGGCGGCTGCTTGAGGAGACCCGGCTGAGCGTCGAGAGCGTCGCCGACCAGGCCGGCTTCGGCGATGCGGCGGCGCTGCGGCACCACTTCACCCGCCGGGTCGGCACCACCCCGCACGCCTACCGGACGACCTTCCGCGAGCGGGTCGACGCCTGATCACCAGCCCACCATCGCGCCGTCGACGCGGGACTCCGACCCGGCCACGTACCCGCCGCCGGGCGCCCGCCAGATCGCCTGGCCGTACCCGAAGACCGACGGCTCGGCCGCGACGGTGACCTCGTGCCCGCACGACCGCAACCCCGCGACCACCTCCGGGTCGAGGTCCGGCTCGACCAGCAGGGTCCGCCCGGCGTGCCAGTACCAGCGCGGGGTGTCCAGGGCCGCCTGCGGGTCGCGCCCCGCGTCCACGGTGGCCGAGACGAGCTGCACGTGCCCCTGCGGCTGCATGTGCCCACCCATCACCCCGAACGGGCCGACCGGCGCCCCGTCCCGGGTCAGGAAGCCCGGGATGATCGTGTGGTACGGCCGCTTCCCCGGCCCCACCACGTTCGGGTGGTGCGGGTCGAGCCGGAAGCCGAGGCCCCGGTTCTGCAGCGCGAAGCCGTGCCCGGGGACCACCACGTGCGAGCCGAACGCCAGGTAGGTCGACTGGATGAGGCTGACCATCATGCCGCCGGCGTCGGCCGTGCAGAGGTAGACGGTGCCGCCGCGCTCCGGCTCGCCGGCCACCGGGTCACCGGCCCGCCCGGTGACCAGCGCGCGGCGGGCCGCCGCGTAGCCCGGGTCGAGCAGCGCCGCCGTCGGCACCTCGGCCCGCTCCGGGTCGGCCACGTGGGCGTGCGCGTCGGCGAAGCCGAGCTTCACGGCCTCGATCTGCCAGTGCAGCCGCTCCTCCGGCGACAGCGCGGCCAGGTCCACCCCGTCGAGCAGCTGGAGCGCCAGCAGCGCGGCGATCCCCTGCCCGTTGGGCGGCAGCTCCCACACCTCGTGCCCCCGGTAGCGCACCGAGACCGGATCGACCCAGGTCGAGGCGTGCCGGGCCAGGTCGTCGCCGGTGAGGAACCCGCCGGTGCGGGCCGCGTGGTCGTCGATCGCCGCCGCGATGCGCCCCCGGTAGAAGTCCGCCGCGCCGCTCTCCGCGATCCGCCGCAGCGTGCCGGCCGCGTCGGGGTTGCGCCACCACTCCCCCGGGCGCGGCGCCCGGCCGTCCACCGTGAACACCCGGCGGAACTCGGCGTGCTCCGCACCGGTCAGCCCGTCGTGCGCGGCCACCCCCCGCGCCCAGGTGGCCGCCGTGCCCGGGGCCACCGGGTAGCCGCGCTCGGCGTAGCCGATCGCGTCGGCGAACAGCTCGGCGAAGGGCAGCGAGCCGAACCGCTCGTGCAGGTCCCGCCAGCCGGCCGGTGCGCCCGGCACGGTCACCGGCAGCCAGCCCCGGGTCGGCACGGTGCGCCCCTCGCCCTGCGCGCCGCCGAGCGCGTCGACCGGCGCCGCGCCGCGCCGGTCCGTCGCGGCCAGCACCAGCTCCCGGGTCAGCGCCGCCGGGGAGCGGCCGGAGGCGTTCAACCCGTGCAGCCGCTCACCGTCCCAGACGATCGCGAACAGGTCGCCGCCGATGTCGTTCGAGGGCGGCTGGACCACGGTCAGGGTGATCGCGGTGGCCAGCGCCGCGTCGAGGGCGTTGCCGCCGCGCCGCAGCACGGCCAGGCCCGCGGCCGCCGCGAGCGGCTGGCTGGTCGCGACGGCGCCCTGGGGGGCCAGCAACGGCTGTCGGGGGTACGCCATGCGCCCTGTCTACCGCCTCCGGCGGCTCCCGGCGACCCCTCGGCGCGCCCGTCACCGCCGGCTCGGCGAGCTGGCGGCGTCCCGTGCGGTGAAACACCGCCACCTCGGCGGGCCGGCGTTCCGGCGGGCTCCCGGGGCATCCCCTCGCGGCCGAGGAGCCGGCCCGGGCGGCGTGCGGCGCGTCGGGGCGGGTCAGGTGGTGAGGCGACCGGCCTGGCGGCGCACCGGGAGGCCGCCCGGCAGGTGCGCCGGGCCCTGCCCGTGCCAGTCGGTGACCAGGGCGTCCAGCGCCGCCACGTGCCGGTGCGACAGGGCGGCCGGCGGGGCGCCCAGCTCGCGGGCCCAGGTGTGCAGCACCCGGGTGCGTACCGCCGCCGGCAGGGCGGCCAGGCCCTCGACCGAGAGCCCGCCCTCGGCGGCCCGGACCTCGGTGAGCGCGGCGGCGGCGAGGTCGTCCAGCGCGGCGGTGTCGGCGGCCAGCAGCCGGGCGGTCCGGGCCAGGTTGCCCACCACCCCGGGGCCGAGCGCCTCGACCAGCGCCGGAAGCAGGTCGGCGCGGACCCGCGACCGGGCGTACGCCGGGTCGACGTTGTGCGGGTCCGCCCAGGGCGTGAGCCCGAGCGCGGCGCACGCCTCCCGGGTGTCGTCGCGCGGGACGTCGAGCAGCGGGCGCAGCAGCGCGACGCCGTCCAGCTCACGGCGGGCCGGCATGCCGGACAGCCCGCGCGGGCCGGCGCCCCGGGCCAGCGCGAGCAGCACCGTCTCGGCCTGGTCGTCGCGGGTGTGCCCGAGCAGCACCCCGGCCGCGTCGTGCCGGCGGGCGGCGGCGACCAGGGCGGCGTACCGGGCCTCGCGGGCGGCCGCCTCCGGGCCGCCGGGTCGGCCGGCGACGGTCACCGGGACCACCTCGACCGGATCGAGACCGCTCCCGGCCGCCCACCGGGCCACCTGTTCGGCGCGCTCGGCCGAGCCGGGTTGCAGGCCGTGGTCCACGGTCACGAGACCGGCCCGGCGGCCGAGGCGGGGCGCCACGAAGGCGGTGGCGGCCGCCAGGGCGAGCGAGTCGGCGCCGCCGGAGCAGGCCACCAGCACCGGCCCGGCCCCGGGCAGCCCGGCCAGCGCCCGGCGTACGGCGAGCCGGACGGCGGCGACCGGCGGGGCGAGCGGGGCCAACTCAGCCGGCGGCCGGGGGCACGTTCGCCGGGCCGCCGTGCACCCGGGCCACCCAGGCGTCCGGGTCGCCCAGCTCGTCGAGCCGGGGCAGGGTGAGCGGCGAGGAGAAGATCTTGTTGAAGCCGGCCATGCCGACCCGGTCCACCACCCCGTGCACGAACTTGCGGCCCTCGGCGTACTGGCGCATCTTGACCTCGATGCCGAGCAGCCGGCGGATGGCCTTCTCCAGCGGGTTGCCGGACTCGCGGCGGCGGTTGAACGCCGCCCGGATCGACTCGACGCTGGGGATGACCTGCGGGCCGACGCCGTCCATGACGAACTCGGCGTGCCCCTCCAGCAGGGTCATGAGCGCGGTGAGCCGGTCCAGCACGGCCCGCTGCGCCGGGGTCTGCACGATGTCCAGCACGCTGGCCCGACTGTCCGGGTTCTTCACCGCGTCGGCGAGCGTGGCCACGCCGCGGCGCAGCCGCTCCAGCACGTGCTCGCCGCCCTGCGACGCGTCGACGAACGCCTGCACCTCGCTGAGGAAGTACGCGCGCATCCACGGCACGGCGGTGAACTGGGTCCGGTGGGTCACCTCGTGCAGGCAGACCCAGAGCCGGAAGTCCCGGGGGTCGGTGCCCAGCTTCCGCTCGACCTCGACGATGTTCGGGGCGACCAGCAGGAGCTGGCCGGGGTCGCCGGCGAACACCTCGTACTGGCCGAGCACCCGGCCGGAGAGGTACGCCAGTACGGTGCCGGCCTGCACCCCGGTGAGCCGGGAACCGATCGCCTCGGTGAGCGGCCCCGGGCGCTTGTCGCGGGAGAGCCGGTCCACCAGTGGGGTGATCACCTCGCGCAGGCCGGCGATGTTGGCGGCCGCCCAGTCGCGGCGGTCGACCACGCGCACCGGCGGGTGGGCGACCTGGGAGCGCAGGCCGGTGTAGTCGGCGACGTGACCGGCGGCCTCCTCGGTCAGCCGGCGCAGCTCGCCCACCACGTCGGTGGCCTCGGCGTACGACACCCGGGGGCCCGACTTGCCCAGGGCCCCCGCGGTCGCGGCGGCCAGATCCCAGTCCACGAACTGCGCCATGAACCCACCGTACCCGCGCCGCGACACCCCAACCGGGGCTCGCGCCGGCCGATCGACGCCGGTCACACCGGCGGGGATGGTCAGCGGCAGCCGCAGCCGGCCAGCGCGGAGGTGATCCGGTCGAGGGCCTGCCGGGTCTCGTCGAGGGTGTCCGGCGTGCGGTCGGTGAGGACGGCGAAGGTGAGCAGCCGGCCGTCGGCCGTGGTCACCAGCCCGGCGATGGCGTTGACCCCGCTGAGCGTGCCGGTCTTCGCCCGGACCACGCCCGCACCGGCCTTCGTCACCGATGCCTGGTAGCGCTCGTCCAGGGTGCCGGACCAGCCGCCCACCGGCAGGCCGCCGAAGATCGCGGCCAGGTCGGGGTGGCTCCCGTTGCCGGCCAGCGTGATGAGGTCGGTGAGCAGCGACGGGCTGATCCGGTTGGTGCGGGACAGCCCGCTGCCGTCGGCCAGGCTGATCTCGTCGGCCGGCAGCCCCAGCTCGCCGAGCACCTGGTCGGTGGCCGCCGCGCCGCCGTCGAACGAGCCCGGCTTGCCCTTGGCGAGCGCGACCTGGCGGGCCATCGCCTCGGCGATCACGTTGTCGCTGTCGCTGATCATGATGTCGACCAGGCGGACCATCGGCAGCGACTCGACCTTGCCCAGCTCGGCGCCGGGAGCGGGCGCGCCGGCCGCGGACGCCCCGGAGTCGGCGGGCGCGGCGCCCCGCTGCACCTCGGCGGCGGCTCCGGAGAGCCCGAGGAGCTTCGCGAACTGCCGGCCGGCGGTCAGGTCCGGCTGGGGCACCCGCTCGGCGGCGTGGTTCATGGCCTCCTCGGTCCGGCGGGCCTCCGCCGGGTCCCGCCGCGCGCCGTCGGTCATCAGGGCGGTGATCGCCGCGCCGAACCCGCCGGTGGGGATGTCGGAGTCCCAGCCGGGCCCGTACACCGGGCCGGTGAACAGGGACGAGTCGACGGTGACCTTGGTCGGGGCGGTGCCGCCGAGCGCCTTGCGCACCTGGGCGGCGAGGTCGTCCAGCCGGGCCGCGCCCGGGTAGAAGCCGTTCTTGTCGACCGCGAGGGTCGGGTCGCCGCCGCCCACCAGGACCACCTCGCCGGGGGCCGCGCCGGCCACCGCCCGGGTGGGGATCCGGTACGCCGGGCCGCGCGCGGCCAGCACGGCGACCCCGGTGGCCAGCTTGGTCACCGAGGCGGGGACGGTCGGGGCGTCCTGCCCGCTGCCGTAGAGCGCCTGGCCGGTGGTCACGTCGGCCACCGACACGTTCACCCGGTCGCCCAGCGCGGCGGCGCGGACCAGGGGTTCGAGCGCGGCGCCCACCCCCTCGGGGGTGGGCAGCGGCGCGTTGCCGTCGGCGCCGGCCAGCACGGCGGGCGGGGGCGGCTCGGGGGACCGCGCGGCGGCGGTCCGGCTGTCCTCGCCGCCCAGCCAGCCGGCCAACGGCCCGGGACGGACCACGGCCAGCCCGACCGCCGCGAGGGCGACGATCAGCACGCCGGCCAGCACCGCGACCAGCCGGACCCGGCGCCGGCCGGGTGGCGGGGGCGGCGGCGGGAGCGGGGCGGCCCCGACCGGGGGGGCGGGCGGGCTCACCGGGATGCCGCCGGGCGCGTCGTAGCCGGGCCAGCTCACCGGGGCGGCGGGACCCGGGCCGTGGTCCCGGGGATCCGGGTGACCGTGCCGCCGGGGGTCGGCGTGGCCGTACTGCCCGGGGTTGGCGCGGCCGACCGGGGCGGACCCGACGGGCGGCCCGGGGCGGTGGGCGGGGTTGGCGCCGGGGACCGGGACGCGGCCGGTGGCCCCGCCGGAACCGGAACCTGCGGACCTGCGCCCGTCAACCCCCTCGGGGCGGTAGTGTGAATCTTCCCTCCCCACGACCCCCTCCTCCCCCGCTCCAAAGCGCCTTGGGTGACACTACTTCGGTCCGAACACTATGCGGCCGTCGGAGCCGGCGGGGGTCGTTCACCCCGTCCGGTGGGCGGCGCCACTGGTTCCGTTAGCCAGCGTGGGCAAACGAGGGAGCGTGGGAGATGGATTTCGACGTCACGGTTGAGATCCCGAAGGGTCACCGCAACAAGTACGAGGTGGACCACGCGACCGGCCGGATCCGGCTGGACCGCACCCTCTTCACCTCCACGCAGTACCCGGCCGACTACGGCTTCATCGAGGGCACCCTGGGCGAGGACGGCGACCCGCTGGACGCGCTGGTGCTGGTGCCCGAGCCGACCTTCCCGGGCTGCCTGATCCGCTGCCGCACCATCGGCATGTTCCGGATGACCGACGAGAAGGGCGGCGACGACAAGGTCCTCTGCGTGCCCTACGAGGACCCGCGCCAGGAGCACCTGCGGGACATCCACCACCTGGGCGAGTTCGACCGCCTGGAGATCCAGCACTTCTTCGAGGTCTACAAGGACCTGGAGCCGGGCAAGTCGGTCGAGGGCGCCACCTGGGTGGGCCGCACCGAGGCCGAGGCCGAGATCGTGGCCTCGTACCAGCGCGCCAAGGAGGCCGCCGAGCGCGGCGAGACCCTGCACTGACCTGATCCGCGCCGACGGGCCCGGGCCGCTCCACCGAGCGACCCGGGCCCTCGTGCGTGCCGGTCAGCCGAGCAGGCCGCGGGCCCGGTCGTAGAGGTCGAGCACCGCGCAGGCCACCGGGACCACCGCGACCACCAGCGCGGTGTCGGTCAGGTCGGCCAGCCGGCCCAGGTACGGGGTGACCGGCCGGCGGGCGTACGTGGCGCCGGCCGCGACGGCGACCAGGGCCAGGGCCAGCCCGCCGAGGGACAGCGCCAGCCGGCCGGCCGGGCCGGACCGGCCGGCGAGCACCGCGCCGAGCAGCGCGTACCCGGCCAGCCCGGCGGCGACGGCGGGCACCCGGTGGCGGACCGCCACGAAGAGCCGGGAGCGCAGTAGCAGCACCCCGCAGCCGACCGCCACGAGCAGCCGACCGGCGAGCCCGCCGGTGGTGGCGAGCACGGCTGCGGCCACCACGGCCAGCACCGCGTGCCCGAGCAGCATGCCGGTCAGCATCTCCTCGGTGCGGGCCACGGCCGCGTGCACCCGGCCCCGGTCGGGCAGGTCACGGACCCCGGGCGGGCCGCCGGCCGGCGCGGGCAGGGTGATCGGCGGCAGCGGCACCTTGCCGAGCCGGATGGCCAGCAGCGGCAGCCCGCCGAGCGCGAAGACCAGCGCGCAGAGCAGCACGGCGGCGGTGCCGGCCGGGTCGAGGAACAGCCCGCCGAGGCCGGCCGCCGCGCCGGCCGCGCCGGTGGTCGCGCCGGCCAGGAAGACCCGGGACCGGCTGCCCACCCCGAGCAGGCCGAGCACCGACCCCAGCAGCAGCGCCACCGAGCCGGCGAGCAGTTCGGGCGCGCCGACCCAGCGCAGCGGCCAGAACGGGCCGACGGGGTCGCCGGAGCCGACCGCCAGGGCGCCGGCCGCGGCGGCCCAGGGCAGCGCGTACCCGCCGAGGGTGGCGCCGACCGGCCCGTCGCCGTACGCCCGGGAGGCGGCGGTGGCGGCGAGCACCAGGAGCAGGGCCACCAGGGCGGCGACCGGCCAGCCGTCGCGCGGCCCGGGGCCGGCGGCCAGCACGGCGAGCAGCCCGACGGCCAGCGGCACGCCCGCCCCGGCCAGCGCCGCGGCCCGGGTGGCCCGGGGCGACCAGGCGGCGCCCCGGCGTCGGGCGCCGTCGGCGATGGCCTCGACCACGTCGTCGTACTCCAACTCGGGCCACTCGGCCCGGGCCGGGACGAGATGGAGCACCTCGCCGTCGCGGACGCCCTGGGGCAGCAGCGCCTGCGCGGTCGCCAGCGCGGCGCCGTCGGTCCGCCGCAGCACCCAGCCGCCGTGCCGTTCGCCGTCGTCGGCCAGCCCCTCCCCGGCGTGCCGCAGCACCTCGGGCAGCAGCTCGGCCAGGGGGACCTGCTCCGGCAGGGCCACGTCGACCCGCCGCCGGGGCGCGCTGATCGTGACCCGGGCCAGCCCGCTTGTCATCGATTCTTCTCCATATCGAGCGGGAACGGTGGCTGACGGACGAGTGGACTTTACCTACGATGAGCCAGGCTCGGGTTACCGAGAGCCATGGGGAGGCTGAGTGTCCACTGTCGTCATCAAGCGGCCGCCACGCCGCCCGGGGCCGGAGATCCCGGCCGGCGAGCTGACCGTGGAGGCGCCGCCGGAGATCCCCGCGGTGGCCGGCGGGCGCTGGCAGCAGGCGCTGATGGTGCTGCCGATGCTCGGCGGGACGGTGGCCATGGCCATGATGTTCGGCCGGGGCGGCGGGGCCTACTCGTACGTGGTGGGCGGCATGTTCGGGCTCTCCTCGGTGGCGATGCTGGTGACGTCCTGGGGCAGCGCCGGCCCGAAGAAGTCGGAGATGATGGCCGCCCGCCGGGAGTACCTGCGGCACCTGGCCGCGCTGCGCCGCCGGGTCCGGGAGACCGCCGGGGCGCAGCGGGCCGGGCTCTACTACCGGCACCCCGACCCGGGGCGGCTCTGGTCGACCGTGGACAGCCACCGGGTCTGGGAGCGCCGGCCGGTCGACCCCGACTTCGCCGTGGTCCGGGTCGGCGTCGGGCCGCAGACGCTGGCCACCCCGCTGGTGCCGCCGGTCACCCGGCCGCTGGACGAGCTGGAGCCGATGACCGCGGGGGCGCTGCGGCGCTTCCTGGACGCGTACTCCGTGGTGCCGGACCTGCCGGTGGCGCTCTCGCTGCGCAGCTTCGCCCGGGTCTTCGTGCGGGGCCCGGCCGGCGCCGTCCGCGGCGCGGGTTCCCCAGCCGCCCAGGCGCTGACCCGGGCGATCCTCACCCAGCTGGCCGTCTTCCACGCCTCCGACGAGCTGCTGATCGCGGTGTGCGCCGGGCCGGAACGGCGGGCGCGGTGGGAATGGGTCAAGTGGCTGCCGCACGCCCACCACCCGGGGCACACCGACGCGCTCGGCCCGGTCCGGCTGGTCACCAGCTCCGCGGCCGAGCTGGAACGGCTCCTCGACGACGTGCTGGGCAGCCGGTCCCGGTTCAGCCCGGCCGGCCCGGCCACCGACGGGCCGCACGTGGTGGTGGTGCTCGACGGCGGTGACCTGACGGCTGCCGCCGACCTGGCCGGCGACGGCGGGATCGACGCGGTGACCGTCCTCGACCTGGACACCCCGCCGCCCCGCCTGCTCGACCGGTACGCCCTCCTGCTCGACCTGGTCGACGGCCGGCTGCACTCGCACTCCGCCGAGGGGCACGCCGAGGTGGGCGCGGCCGACGCCCTGGAGGCGGCCGACGCCGAGGCGGTCGCCCGCCGGCTCGCGCCGCTGCGGCTGGCCGGGCCGGCACGCGGGCCGGACGCCCCGCCCGGCGCCGAGCCGGGCCTGCCCGAGCTGCTCGGTCTCGGCGACCCGGAGAACTTCACCGCCGAGCAGGGCTGGACGCCCCGGGCCGCGCGGGACCGGCTCCGGGTGCCGATCGGGGTGGGCGCCGACGGCGGGGCCATCGAGCTGGACCTCAAGGAGTCGGCGCAGGACGGGATGGGCCCGCACGGGCTGCTCATCGGCGCCACCGGCTCGGGCAAGTCCGAGCTGCTCCGCACGCTGGTGCTCGGGCTGGCCGCCACGCACAGCTCGGAGCAGCTCAACTTCGTGCTCGTCGACTTCAAGGGCGGCGCCACCTTCGCGCCCTTCGAACGGCTGCCGCACACCGCCGCGGTGATCACCAACCTGGCCGACGCACTGCCCCTGGTCGACCGGATGGTCGACGCCATCAACGGCGAGCTGATGCGCCGCCAGGAGCTGCTGCGCCGGGCCGGCAACTTCGCCGGCGTACGCGACTACGAGCGGGCCCGGGCGGCCGGCACCCCGCTCGCGCCGCTGCCGTCGCTGCTGCTCATCTGCGACGAGTTCTCCGAACTGCTCTCCGCCAAGCCCGACTTCATCGACCTCTTCGTGCAGATCGGCCGGCTGGGCCGGTCGCTCGGCGTGCACCTGCTGCTCGCCTCGCAGCGGCTGGAGGAGGGCCGGCTGCGCGGGCTGGACACCCACCTGTCGTACCGGATCGGGTTGCGCACCTTCTCGGCGCTGGAGTCCCGGACGGTGCTCGGGGTGCCGGACGCGCACGAGCTGCCACGCAGCCCGGGGCACGGCTACCTGCGCTCGGGCACCGACCCGCTGGTCCGGTTCAAGGCCGCGTACGTCTCCGGCGCGGTGCGTCGGCGCGGCGGCCCGGCGGGCGCGGCCGGCGCCGGCAGCCCTCGGCTGCTCGCCTTCTCCACCCACCTGGTGCCGGCGCCCGAGCCGGCCACCCTCACCGCCGAGGAGGAGACCGGCGAGACCCTGCTCGACCTGCTGGTGGGGCGGCTGGCCGGGCAGGGCCCGCCGGCGCACCAGGTGTGGCTGCCCCCGCTGGACGCCTCGCCCGGCCTCGACGAGCTGCTCGGCCCGGTCGGCGCCGACCCGGCCCGCGGGCTCACCGTGGGCAACCCGGAGCTGCACGGCGCCCTCCAGGTGCCGGTGGCCGTCGTGGACAAGCCGTTCGAGCAGCGCCGTGACCTGCTCTGGCTGGCCCTGGACGGGGCGGCCGGGCACGTCGCCGTGGTCGGCACCACCCGCAGCGGCCGGTCCACCCTGCTCCGCACCCTGGTCTGCGCGCTGGCGCTCACCCACACCCCGGCCGAGGTGCAGGTCTACTGCCTGGACTTCGGCGGCGGGACGCTCGGCGCGCTGCGCGACCTGCCGCACGTCGGCGGGGTCAGCGGGCGGGCCGACGACACCGCGGTACGCCGGACCGTCGGCGAGATGGTCACCCTGCTGGCCGAGCGGGAGCGGCGGTTCACCGAGGCGGGGGTGGAGTCCATGGCGGCCTGGCGCCGGCGGCGGGCCACGGCGACGGCCGGCGGCCGGCCCGGCACCGACCCGTTCGGCGACGTGTTCCTGGTGGTCGACGGCTGGAACACCCTGCGCGGCGAGTACGAGGACCTGGAGCCGCTGGTCACCGAGCTGGCCACCCGGGGCCTGGCGTACGGGGTGCACGTGGTGGCGAGCGCGCTGCGCTGGTCGGACTTCCGGCCGGCGATCCGCGACCTCTTCGGCTCTCGGCTGGAGCTGCGGCTCGGCGACCCGGCCGACTCGGTGGTGGTCAAGCGCGCGCTGGCGGCGACCGTGCCGGAGGAGCGGCCGGGGCGCGGGATCACCGCGGGCGGGCTGCACTTCCTCGCCGCCGCGCCCCGGGTCGCCGGCCTGGGCGCCGAGACCGGTGACCTGGTGAAGGCGGTCGCCGGGGCCTGGGCCGGGCCGGCCGCGCCCCGGGTGCGGCTGCTGCCGCCGGTGCTGCCGTACGCCGAGCTGGACCAGACCGCGACCACCGGGCTGGCCTTCGCCATCGGGGTGGCCGAGGCGGATCTGCGCCCGGTGGTGCTGGACTTCGCCACCGAGCCGAACTTCGTGGTCTTCGGCGACGCCGAGTGCGGCAAGTCCTCGTTCCTGCGCGCGCTGGCCACCTCGATCGTCCACCGGTTCACCCCGGAGCAGGCCCGGGTCATCCTCGTGGACTACCGGCGCAGCCTCATGGGCGCCGTCGAGTCGGCGCACCTCATCGGCTACGGGACCGCCGCGCCGCACACCACCGAGCTGATCGAGTCGGCGGCCGGCTACCTACAGGGGCGGCTGCCCGGGCCGCAGGTCACGCCGGCCGAGCTGCGCAACCGGTCGTGGTGGGCCGGGCCGGAGCTGTTCGTGCTGGTGGACGACTACGACCTGGTGGCCGGCGGGCCGACCAACCCGTTGCGGGCGCTGGAGGAGCACCTGCCGCATGCCCGGGACGTCGGCCTGCACCTCGTGCTGGCCCGCCGTTCCGGAGGCGCGGGCCGGACCTCGTACGAGCCGATCATCCAGCGGCTGCGGGAGCTGTCCACGGCCGGGCTGGTCATGTCGGGCGGCCCGGAGGAGGGGCCGCTCGTCGGTCAGGTGAAGGCCGATCCGCTCCCACCGGGCCGCGGTCGGCTGGTCACCCGGCGCGAGGGCGTACGCCTGGTCCAGCTGGCGCATCTCCCGCCCGGCTGACCGGTCTCACCGAGTTGCACCGTGACACGCGGGAAAACCGGTAATCTCCGAGCGGCATGTGTCTGACGCGATGAATGGCTGGGGAATGTGACCACGGATCGGCAGGGAGTTCCCACCGCGCCGCCCCGGCGTCTCGCCGGACGCGCGCTGCTCGGCGCGGCGGCGGTCCTGGCCGCCGTGGCCGGTCCGCCGGCCCCGCCCGCGCACGCCGCCCCGGCCACCGCCGCACGAGGAGCTGTCCGGCTGGCGCCGGTGGACGAGCTCGCCGGGGCGGACCCGGCCCGCGAGGGCCAATGGCAGCTCGCCAAGTTGCAGGCGCAGACCGCCTGGCAGAGTTCCACGGGTCGTGGCGTCATCGTCGCCGTGGTCGACTCCGGGGTGGACGGTTCTCACCCCGATCTGGCCGGGCAGGTGCTGGACGGCGTCGACCTGGTCTCGAGCGGCGCCGACGGGCCCGATCCGGTGGGGCACGGCACGACGGTCGCCGGCCTCATCGCCGGGCGCAACGACGACGACCGCGGGGCGGTCGGGCTGGCGCCGGATGCCAAGATCCTGCCGGTCCGGGTGCTCGACCAGGAGAACCGGTACGACAACGATGCCACCGTCGCCGACGGGGTGCGCTGGGCGGTCGACCACGGCGCCCGCGTGATCAACCTTTCCCTCGGCGGCACCAACACCAGCGCGACCCTGGCCGCCGCCATCGACTACGCCTTCGCCCGCAACGTCGTGGTGGTTGCCTGCACGGGCAACCTGGCCACGTCGGACAGCCGCAACGTGTGGTACCCGGCCCGTGAGCCGGGCGTGCTCGCTGTCACCGGGCTGGACCGGAACGATGGCCTCTGGTCCGGCTCGATCACCGGCCACGAGACGGTGCTCAGCGCTCCGGCCACCGAGATCTACGGGGCCCGGCCCGGCGGGTACTGGCTGATGCAGGGCACCAGCTTCGCGGCCCCCCTGGTCGCGGCGACGGCGGCTCTCGTCCGGGCCCGGTATCCGCAGATGTCGGCCGCGGACGTGGTCAACCGGATCATTACAACCGCGCGGGACCTCGGGCCCACCGGTCGGGACGACCGGTTCGGCTACGGCATGGTGGATCCGGTGGCCGCGCTGACCTCCGACGTGCCCTCGGTGGCGAGCAACCCGCTCGACGACAGCGGCTCCCCCGGCAAGGTGGGCTTCGGCTGGGCGCCTGGCCTCGGCCCGGACACCCGGGCCGCCGCCGTGCCTCCCAGCGACCCGTTCAGCGTCGCCGCGCCCGAGCAGCAGCCCCGGTGGGAGGCCCGCCCGGCCGGCCAGGTCGACGATTCGGCGCGGGAGCGGCTCTGGTCAGGGCTCGCCCTGTTCGTCGCCCTGGTCACCAGTGCCGCGCTGGCGGTCCGCCGGTTCCGCCAGTCCCGCCAGTCCCGCCGCTGACCGGCGACGGCTCCACGTCGCGGCGCGGCGAGGACGCGCCGAGTTGGAGTCGTCGTTCCGGCCCGTCTGACCGGGCCCCACCCTGGGTAGTGAACAGCGCATGAACACCTCCGGCGACCTGATCTCCCCGCAGGAGCGGTCCTGGCGGCGCCGCCGCCTCGACCCGGACCGATCGCTGGGCCTCCGGCTGACCCTGGCCGCCACCGCCGCCTTCCTGGTGCTGGTGCCGTTCGCCCTGCTCGCGCTGCTGGTGCTGGGCGCCTGGTCGCCGCTGTCCCGGCTGGACGCCTCGATCACCGACGCCCTGCACGGGTACGCCCTCGACCACCCGGCCTGGGTCCGGCTCATGGAGGTGTGGACCCACGTCTTCGGGCCCGGCCCGCTCCGGGTGGCCGCCGCCGCGGCGGTGGTCTGGCTGCTGCTGCGCGGCGCGCCCCGGCTGGCCATCTGGGTGGTCACCACCATGACCGTCGGCGGGCTGCTCGGCGCGCTGCTGAAGCTGCTGGTGGGCCGGCACCGGCCGGACCTGCTGGACCCGGTGGCGCGGGCGGCCGGCTACTCCTTCCCGTCCGGCCACGCGCTGAACGCCACCCTGGCCGCCGGGGTGCTGCTGCTGGTCTTCCTGCCGTTCGCCCGGCACAGCCGGCCGCTGCGCGGCGCGCTCTGGGCGGCAGCCGTGCTGATCGCGGTGGTGACCGGGCTCAGCCGGATCGCGCTGGGCGTGCACTGGACCAGCGACGTGGTCGGCGGCTGGCTGCTCGGCGTGGCGGTGGTCGCCGCGACCTCGGCCGCCTTCTCCACCTGGCGGACCCGGGTCGGCCGGCGGCCGGCGCGTACCGCGCGGGAGGGGGTCGAGCCGGAGCTGGCCGAGCCGGAGCTGGCCGAGCCGGGGCCGGACGGCCGCCACGCGTAGTCCGGCATCCGCCGGGGTAAAGGGCCGCTCATGTCCGATGTCGCGGTCCAGATCGCCCGGCGGGTCCTGCTGCCGGTGGCCCTGCTCTTCTCCGTCATGGTCGCGCTGGGTCTCCTGGTCACCCGGGTGCTCGCGAAGACCTGGCCGTTCACCGTGGAGGACACGGTCAACCGCGAGTTGGCCGCGCACCGGACCGCGGGCTGGAACGACGTCTCGCTGGTGTTCAGCACGCTGGCCAGCACCCAGCTGATCGTCGTGGTGACCGTGCTGGTGGCGCTGGTCCTGCGACTGGTGCTGCACCGCTGGCGGGAGCCCATCTTCCTGTGCGCCGCGGTGAGCGCGCAGGCGCTGATCTTCCTCTTCACCACGATGGCCATCGACCGGCGCCGCCCGGCCGTCGAGCACATGGACAGCTCGCCGCCGACCTCCAGCTTCCCCTCGGGGCACACGTCCGCCGCCATGGCGCTCTACGTCGGCATCGCCCTGCTGCTCGCCCTGCGGGCGCGGAGCACCCCGGCCAAGGTCACCTGGTGGACGCTGCTGGTGCTGGTGCCGGTCGGTGTCGCGCTCACCCGGATGTACCGGGGCATGCACCACCCCAGCGACGTGGCGGCGTCCTTCCTCAACGGCGGCGTCTGCGTGGCGATCATGGCGCGGGCGGTGCTCGACCGCACGCTCACCTGGGGCCGGGCCAAGCTGCCGCTGGGCCGCTCCGGCGACGACGTGACGCCGGCGGGCGCCGCGACCGGCTGACCGCCGTCGGCCGCCGCCGGCTCAGGTGCACTCGCCGGTGGCCACCCCACGGGTACGCTCCGCGCCGGCCAGCGCCACCGACCGCGCCTCGGCGGCGGTCACCGCGAAGCCGGTGTTCGGGTCGTCCGCGGCGGCCGCGAAGATCACGCCGAGCACCAGCCCGTTCGAGGAGACCAGCGGGCCGCCCGAGTTGCCGCTGCGGACCAGCGCCCGGATCGTGTAGATCTCCCGGGTCACGTCACCGGACGAGTAGATGTCGGGCCCGGTGATCCGGTCGACGTCGCGGATCCGGGCCGGGCGGGCGTCGTACGGGCCGTCGAGGGGGAAGCCCAGCACGATGGCGTCGGCCCCGCTGCCGGCCTCACCGGCGGCGAAGCGCAGCGACGGCCCGGGCAGCCCCGGGACGTGCAGCACGGCCAGGTCCCGCGCGGGGTCGTAGACGACGACCTCGCCGTCGTAGCGCTCGCCGCGCAGTTCCACCGCCACCGACCGGGTGCCCGCCACGACGTGCGCGTTGGTCATCACCCGGTCGTCGGCGTACACGAAGCCGGAGCCCTCGATGCGGCGGGCGCAGCTCGGCGCGGAGCCCAGCACCTTCACCACCGACCGCTGGCTGTTCTTCACCACCTGGGAGTTGGCCAGCGCCGGGTCGGGCGGGGAGACCTGCCGGGCCCGGGTCGGCGCGAGGTCGCCGAAGACGTCCGGGAAGCCGTTGGTGTCGACCGTGTCGCGCAGCGCCGTGGACAGCTCCTGCGCCTTGTCCGGCAGCACCCGGTCGACCACGGTCAGCAGCGCGCTGTTGCGCACCGAGGAGGCCAGCCAGGGCACCGACGAGGAGCCCAGCGGCACGGCCACCAGCCACGCCACCAGCATGACGGCGAACACCGAGATGACCGCGCCGCCGGCGTCGTCGGCCTTCCGCCCGAACGGTCCGGTGATCGCCGCCCGCAGGTTGGAGCCGAGCCAGCCGGCCAGCGCCTGCCCCAGCACGGCCAGCCCGAAGATGGCCACCAGGGAGATCAGCACGCGGGTGCCGCTGTCGGCGAACTGCCGGGCCACCAGCGGCCCGACCTGCAGGCCGAGCAGGGCGCCCAGGAAGAAGCCGGAGAACGACAGCGCCCCGATGACGAAGCCCTGACGGTATCCGCTGATCGCGAACACGAGCATGAGCAGGAGCAGTACGAGATCCACGGCGGACACGCCCCCAGGGTACGGGCACTGTGCCCGGAACAGGCTGACCGCTCGCTGAACGTGACCTTCAGGTCCGCGCCGGTGACCCCGGCCGGCTCAGCGGACCGGGCTCTCGTCGACCGCGTCGGTGCCCGCCGACGGGGCCGGGGCGGCGCCGGTCGGCGGCAGCTCCACCACCCGGGAACGCGGCCACGGGCGGGCCCACCCGCCCATCTCCAGCAGCGTGTTCAGCACTCCGGCGGTGAAGCCCCAGACGAGCATGCCGCGCACCGAGAAGGCCGGGCCGATCCAGCCGCTGGGGTGGCGTACCCGCATCCGGTTCGCCGGGTCGACCAGCTCGGCGATCGGCAGCCGGGCGACGTGCGCGACCTCGGCGGGCTCGCGGGGGTGCACCGGGTGCGGGTCGTGCCACCAGGCGAGCACCGGGGTGACCAGGAAGTCGCTGACCGGGATCCACAGCTTGGGCAGCTCGGCCAGCACGGTGACGCTGGCCGGGTCGAGGTCGACCTCCTCGTTCGCCTCGCGCAGTGCGGTGGCGCTGGCGTCGGCGTCCTCCGGGTCGGCCGCGCCACCCGGGAAGGCCGGCTGCCCGGCGTGGTTGCGCAGCGTGGCGGCGCGCTGGAGGACCAGCACGTCCGGGCCGGCGCCCGGCTCCTCGCCGAGCAGCACCAGCACGGCGCTCTCCCGACCGCCGCTCTCCGGCGTGGTGAGCCGGGTGAAGTCCTCGGCCCGCGCGGTGCCGAGGCGATCGAGCAGCGGGTCGAGCCAGCCGGGCGGTCTGGTCACAGCGGCACCCCGAGGTGGGTGCGGACCAGCTCGGCGAGGCGGGCGTCGTCGAGCGCGCCGGTCGAGTCGGTGTGCCGGATCCGCCCGTCGGCGTCGACCAGGACGGTCAGCGGGAAGGCGTTGCGGCCGAGCGCCCGCTCGAACGCGTCCCCCTGGTCGACCAGCATGGGGAACCGGACGCCGAAGTCCTCGCCGATGGACTGCGCGCCGCCGCGGCTGTCCCGGCTGTTGACCCCGATCACCTGGAACCGGCCGCCGGCCCGCTCGCTGAGCCGCTGGAACGCGGGCAGCTCCTTGCGGCACGGCGGGCACCAGGACGCCCACACGTTGATCACGGCCGGGCCCTTGATGTCGCGCACGTTCACCGGGGCGCCGCCGGTGAAGCAGGACAGGGCCAGGTCGGGCAGGGGATCCCCCGGGGCGCCGGACGCGGCCGGGCCGGACGGCGGCGCGGCGGTCAGCGGGGCGCAGTCGGCGAACGGCGAGGGGCGCTCGGCCCGGGTGGCCGGCGCCGGGCCCGCCGGCTCCTCGGTGCTGCCGGTGCAGCCGGCCACCGCGAGCAGCAGCGGGACGAGCAGGTACGCGAGCCGGCGGGTCACGGCACCTCCGCGGCGACGGCCTGCTGCGGCACCAGGTCGGGGTCGAGGCCGACGGCCGCCGCCAGGTCCCGGGCGCGGGGGCCCTTGAGCAGCTTGGCCGCGGCCACCGGCTCGGTCGGCCCGGTGCCGTACGACGGGCAGAGCTTGGCCAGCGTGCAGGCCCCGCAGGCCGGCTTGCGGGCGTGGCAGACCCGCCGGCCGTGGAAGATGATCCGGTGCGACAGCATCGTCCAGTCGCGCTTCGGGTAGAGCGCGCCGATCGCGTGCTCGATCTTGACCGGGTCGGTCTCGGTGGTCAGCCCCCACCGCTGCACGAGCCGCTGGAAGTGGGTGTCGACCGTGATGCCGGGGACGTCGAAGGCGTTGCCGAGGATCACGTTGGCGGTCTTGCGCCCGATCCCCGGGAGGGTGACCAGGTCGGCGAGCCGGTTGGGGACCTCGCCGTCGTAGCGCTCGCAGAGGGCGCGGCCCAGGTTGATCAGTGAGCTGGTCTTGTTCCGGTAGAACCCGGTGGGCCGGATCAGCTCCTCCAGCTCGGCGCGGTCGGCCCCGGCGTAGTCCGCGGCGGTGCGGTAGCGGGCGAACAGCTTCGGGGTGACCTCGTTGACCTTCTTGTCCGTGCACTGCGCCGACAGGATCGTGGCGACGGACAGCTCCAGCGCGTTGGAGTGGTCGAGTTCACAGTGCGCGTCGGGGTGCGTCTCGGTCAGCACCCGGCCGATCCGGCGGGCGCGACGCGTGCGGCCGAGGTCGGTCTCGGGGAGGCGCGTGGTCACGCCGGCCAGCCTACGTCGCGGGGATGACGTCCCGGCGGGGCCCACGCGGGCGGCGGTGCGCCTCAGCCACCCGCCGGAGCACTGATCTTGCCGGCCCCGTCGAGCCGCGCCCCGGACTGCGGGAAGTCGGCGCCGCTCACCTCGCGGACCAGCCCGAGGCCGCGGTCCTGCCGGTCGATGGCCGGCCGGCCCACGCTGTTCATCGCGGTCGAGGTGAACTCGCCCCCGACGAAGCGCCCCTCCGCGGTCAGCGACACCTTGAGCACGCCGCCCCAGCCGAGCCGGCCCGCGCTGTTCAGCGACTTGCCGCCACCGGCGAAGTTGCCCAGGCTGTAGGCGATCAGCCGCCCCTTGTAGAACTCCATGCCGCGCAGCACGTGCGGGCCGTGCCCGATCACCAGGTCGGCGCCCGCGTCGATCACCGCGTGCGAGAAGCGGATCGGGTCGCCCCGGTTCTCCCCGACGTACATCTCGGTGCCCGGCTTCACGTGGGACCGGTCGGCGCCCTCGGCGCCCATGTGCACCTGCACCACGACCAGGTCGGCCATCCCCTTGGCCATGGTGATGACCTGCTTGGCCGCGTCGATGTCGATGAGGCTGTTCGACCAGGGGTACGACGAGAAGCCCGCCACCGCGACCTTGATGCCCTTGACATCGACCACGGTGATCTCGCCGGGCGCGCCGGTGTGCTTGAGCCCGTGCGCCTCCAGCGCCGACTGGGTGTTCTCGTAGCCCTGCTGGCCGTAGTCGTAGCCGTGGTTGTTGGCCTGGTTGAGCAGCTGGAACCCGGCCGTGCGCAGGTGCGCCGCCCAGCCCGGGGGCGCCCGGAACTGGTAGCAGTTCTTCGGCTGCGGGCCGCACTTGCCGGCGCCGGTGTCGTCGGTGAGCGGCTCCTCCAGGTTGCCCATGACGAGGTCGCCCTTGAGCGCCGCCTTGACGTCGTCGAAGAAGCCCTTGCCGCCATTGGCCGGCAGCTTGGACGGGGCGTTGCCCATGATCACGTCGCCGGTGGCGGTCAGCGAGATCGACTTTTCGACCGGCTCACCTGACGCGCCGGGCTGGTCGGCCTCGGCGGGGCCGCCCGAGGCGGTCGAACCCCCGCCCTGGCCCGGCTGCCAGATCGGCCCGTCGCCGGATTCGTCGCCGCACCCGGCGGCGAGCAGGACGACGAGCAGCGCGCCGAGGGCCGCGGAGAGGCGCACGCGCCGGGCGGCGGGGCGGCGGCGACGGGGACGAGGCACGGAGGGGGCGGGAGCGTACATCGTGCGCGACGCTACCGTCCCGGGAATGCCGCGACGAGGGCCGATCGGTCGGAAAACCCGATCGGCCGGGCGGGCCGGGCCCACGCTCAGCCCGCCAACCGGTCGGACCAGGGCACCACCGTGCCGGCGCCGCCGGCCAGCACCGCCGCGTGCACGGCCCGGGCCAGCGGGGCGCCCCAGGCCGAGCGGGGGCCGCCGTACGGGGCCGGCTCGCCGTCTGCCGGGCAGAGCACGGTGACCGCGTCGGTGGGGGTGCCGGTGGCCGGCAACCCCAGCTCCCAGATCGCCTGTGCCTTCGCCTCGGTGGCCGTGGCCACCGCGTTGACCAGGGCGGCGTCGCCGAGCCGGACCGGGACGTGCACGACGATGTTGACCGTGCCGACCCGCTGGGCGGGCGCGGCGGGCTCGGGCTCGGCCGCCCAGACCGGGGTGCCGAGGCCGACGGTCGCCCAGACCCGTACGCCGCCGTCCGTGCGGGGCACCACCTCGGTCACGTCGACCCCGGTCAGCAGCCCGACCCCGGGGCCGGCCAGGCCGAGGCCGTCGGCCAGCTCGGCCAGGTGCGCGGCCGGGTCGTCCCGGTCGTACGACATCGGCACGGTCGCGTTGACGACCCACCGGCGCACGCCGATCCCCCCGCCCAGCGGGGCGGAGCCGACCGCCAGCAGCGGCGCCTCGGCCCGCCACACCAGCAGCGGGATGTCCGACCCGTCCTCGGGCCGGCTGGTCAGGAACGGCTCGCTCAGCACGCCGGTCACCCTACGATCACAGGTGGGAACGGATGGTGGCGGCCCGCACCGGAGGCGGGATCGTAGTCGTTGACCGGGTCGGGCAGGTTACGCCCAACCATCAAGATTCCAGGGGTGCACCTCTGATTCCCGTTCATGTGCGCCTAGACTGGCGGCGCGCGAGGGATCAGCGGACGGCGGACCCGGCCGACGGACGGCACGCGCAAGCGGAGGTGCGCGATGGACGAGGTACTGGCCCGCAGCGGGATCTTCCAGGGTGTCGACCCGGAGGCTGCCGAGGCGCTCGCCAAGGAGATGGAGACGATCGAGGTCCGCAAGGGCGAGGTCGTCTTCAACGAGGGCGAGCCCGGCGACAGTCTCTACATCCTCCTGTCCGGCAAGATCAAGGTGGGCCGCCGCGCGGCGGACGGCCGGCAGAACCTGATCGCCGTGATGGGCCCGTCGGACATGGTCGGCGAGCTGTCACTCTTCGACCCCGGCCCGCGTACGGCGACGGCCACGGCGGTCACCGACACCCGGCTGGTCCGGCTGCGCAAGCAGGCGCTGCGCCCGTGGCTGAACAATCGGCCCGAGATCGCCGAACAGCTGCTGCGCGTGCTGGCCCGCAGGCTGCGCCGGACGAACGACTCGCTGGCCGACCTGATCTTCACCGACGTGCCCGGGCGGGTCGCCAAGAACCTGCTCCAGATGGCCGGCCGGTTCGGCACCCGCGACGGCGGCGTGCTGCGCGTGACCCACGACCTGACCCAGGAGGAGATCGCCCAGCTCGTCGGCGCCTCCCGGGAGACCGTCAACAAGGCCCTGGCCGACTTCGCCTCGCGCGGCTGGCTGCGCCTGGACGGCAAGAGCATCATCATCCTCGACCCGGAGCGCCTGGCCCGCCGCGCGCGGGTCTGAATCCTCCACCCGACGTCCCGGCCCGGCCCGCTCCTGCGGTCCGGGCCGGTTCTGTCTGCCCGCTCTGCCCGCTCTGCCCGGCGCAGAATTGCTGGACCAGCGGGCCGTCCCGGCGGAGGCTGGGGCGATGATCGAGCGGCTAGCCGTCCTCTCCGACATCCACGGCGCGCTGCCGGCGCTGGAGGCCGTCCTGGCCGAGCCGGACGTGGCCGCCGCCGACCTGATCGTGCTCACCGGCGACATCGCGGCCGGCCCTCAGCCGGTCGAGGTGCTCGACCTGCTCGCCTCGCTCGGCGACCGGGCCTGCTGGGTCGGCGGCAACGCCGACCGGGAACTGGTCGAGGCACGGGCCGGGCAGCCGGCGCAGATCGAGGTGTCCGACTGGGCCGCGACCCAGCTCCGCGACGACCAGGTGGCCCGGCTGGCCGCACTGCCACCGACCGTGACGCTGCCGGTCGCCGGCCTCGGCGAGGTGCTCTTCTGCCACGCCACGCCCCGGGACGACGAGGAGGTGGTGCTTGTCGACTCCCGGCTGGAACGGTGGGCCGAGGTCTTCGCCGGGCTGCCGGCCGAGGTGGGCACGGTGGTCTGCGGGCACACGCACATGCCGTTCACCCGGCTGGTCGACCGCCGACTGGTGGTCAACCCGGGCAGCGTCGGCATGCCGTACGGCGGCGCGGGCGCCTGGTGGGCGTTGCTCGGGCCGGGCGTGCAACTGCGCCGGACCGCCTTCGACGTGGACGCCGCCTGCGCCCGGGTGGCCGCCGAGTCGGGCTTCCCGGACGCCGCCGCCTGGGCCGACGAGTACCTGCGTTCGCGCCACTCCGACGCGGACGCGCTCACCGTCTTCGGCCCGCGCGACGGCCGCTGACCTACCGCCGGGGTACCGGAGCGGTTCAGCGAGGGTGGCGAGAAGTGTGAATGCTTGGTGACTTCGACTCCACGAGGGACGGGGCGGCCTGCTCGGTGGCCGACCGGGCGGCTCGAGCGCCGCGGTGGGTGATGACCCCGCGCCCGCTAGGAACTTGATGACGTAGATGGATCAGGCAGCCCCGGCGGCGTCGCCCGCCGCACGGACCACCGCGCCGCACCGGCCATCCCACCGCGCAAGTCATTCACGTCATCAAGTTCCTAGCGGCACGCGACCTACCAGCCGACCGACCGCGCCGCGGGATCGCCTCAGAAAAAGTCAGGCTTGACTGTTTGTTTCGAGGGCGGCACGCTGTCCCCGTGCCCGCCGCATCGACCCGCGTCCCTCAGCAGGAGCGCAGCCGCGCCACCCAGGCCCGGCTGCTGGAGGCGACCGTCGAGTGCCTGGTGGAGCACGGCTGGTCCGGCACCACCACGACCGTGGTGGCGGCCCGGGCGGGCGTCTCCCGGGGCGCCCAGCTGCACCACTACCCGACCAAGGCCGCCCTGGTCACGGCCGCCGTCACCCACCTCACCGAGCGCCGGGCCGTGGAGCTGCGCACCGAGGCCGCCGCGCTGCCGGCCGGCCCGCGGCGGCTCGACCGGGTGGTCGACCTGCTCGCCGCCGCCTTCACCGGGCCGCTCTTCGTCGCCGCGCTGGAGCTGTGGGTGGCCGCCCGCACCGACGCCGAGCTGCGCGGCGCCCTGGTCCCCCTCGAAGCCCGGGTGGGCCGGGAGATGCACCGGCTGACCGTCGAGCTGCTCGGCGTGGACGAGCGGCGGCCCGGCGTCCGCGAGGCGGTGCAGGCCACCCTCGACCTGCTCCGCGGCCTCGGCGTGGCCAACCTGCTCAGCGACGACTCGGCCCGCCGGGCCGCCCTGCTGCACACCTGGAAGCGCCAGCTCGCCGCCCTGCTCACCCCCGACGCCGGCCCGCCCACGCCCGGGAGCGTGCGGCCGCACTGACTCCCCGGAGGCTCCATGGTCGACCTGACAGCCCTGCTCGCGGACCTGACGGCCGAGTCCGAGCAGCTCGACGCCCTCGTCGCGCCGCTGCCGCCGGAAGCCTGGGCGCGGCCGACCCCGGCTCCCGGGTGGACCGTCGCCCACCAGATCGCCCACCTGGCGTGGACCGACCACGTGGGCCACCTGGCGGCGACGGACACCGCGGCGTTCTTCGCCTCGGTCACCGGCGCTCCGGATCCGTCCCGGCTGGTCGACGACGGCGCCGAGGCGTTCCTCGCCCCGCCCGACGCGCTGCTGACCCGCTGGCGGGAGGGTCGGGCCGCGCTCGCGGCGGCGCTCGCGGCCGCACCGGCCGGGGAGAAACTGCCCTGGTACGGCACCCGGATGTCGCCCGCCTCGATGGCGACCGCCCGGCTCATGGAGACCTGGGCGCACGGCGAGGACGTGGCCGACGCGCTGGGTGTTGCGCGTACGCCGACGGGCCGGCTGCGGCACGTCGCGCACCTGGGCTTCCGTACCCTCGGGCACAGCTTCGCGGCGCACGGCCGCGCGGTGCCGACGGCGCCGGTCCGGGTCGAGCTGGTGGCACCCGACGGGGACACCTGGGCCTTCGGGCCGGAGGACGCGGCCGACCGGGTCACCGGCCCGGCGCTGGACTTCTGCCTGCTGGTGACCCAGCGCCGGCACCGCGCCGACGTGGCGCTGGTCGCCACCGGGCCGGTCGCCGACGAGTGGCTGGACGTGGCGCAGGCGTTCGCGGGCCCGCCCGGCGGGAAGCGGGCGGCGGCGGGCAGCGAGGTGCTCCGATGACGGCGCTGCGCGTCGGCAACGCGTCCGGCTTCTACGGCGACCGCCTGTCGGCCTGGCGGGAGATGCTCGACGGCGGCGAACTGGACGTGCTGACCGGCGACTACCTGGCCGAGCTGACCATGCTGATCCTCGGCCGGGACCGGATGCGCGACCCCTCGCTCGGCTACGCGAGGACGTTCCTGCGCCAGCTGGAGGGCACCCTCGGCACCGCGCTGGAGCGCGGGGTCCGGCTGGTCACCAACGCGGGCGGGCTCAACCCGGCGGGGCTGGCCGCCGCGATCGGCGCGCTCGCCGACCGGCTCGGCCTCACCGTCCGGATCGGGCACGTCGAAGGCGACGCCCTCGCCCGGCCGGACGCGTTGACCGCGAACGCCTACCTGGGGGCGTTCGGGATCGCGGCCTGCCTCGACGCCGGTGCGGACGTGGTGGTCACCGGGCGGGTGACCGACGCCTCGCTGGCGGTCGGCCCGGCCATCTCCCGCTTCGGCTGGACCCGGGACGACCTCGACGCGCTGGCCGGCGCGACCGTCGCGGGGCACCTCATCGAGTGCGGGGCGCAGGTCACCGGCGGCAACTTCAGCTTCTTCACCGAACTGCCCGACGGCGGGCACCGCCCCGGCTTCCCCATCGCCGAGCTGCACCCGGACGGCTCGTCGGTGCTCACCAAGCACCCCGGCACCGGCGGCGCGGTCACCGTCGAGACGGTCACCGCCCAGCTGCTGTACGAGGTGGGCGGGCCGGCGTACCTCGGGCCGGACGTGGTGACCCGGCTCGACACCGTGGAGCTGGCCCAGGAGGGGCCGGACCGGGTGCGGGTCTCCGGTGTCCGGGGCACGCCCCCGCCGGACACCCTCAAGGTGGGCGTCAACAACCTGGGCGGCTTCCGCAACTCGATGACGTTCGTG
Source organism: Micromonospora sp. AP08 (assembly GCF_008085935.1). Lineage (NCBI taxonomy): Bacteria > Bacillati > Actinomycetota > Actinomycetes > Micromonosporales > Micromonosporaceae > Micromonospora > Micromonospora sp. AP08. Next base: position 9,330 of record NZ_VSEZ01000015.1, on the reverse strand, counting down.
CTCTGCGGGCTGGACATCCCGGCCAAGGCGGCCCTGGTGCGGGGGCAGTTGGAGGAGGCGGTCGGCAAGGAGGGGCTGGAGTTCACGCTGGCCCGCACCGACCACCCGGACGCCACCGACACCGAGGCGGCGAGCGCGCTGCTGCACGTACACCTGCGGGACGGCGACAAGGCGCGGGCCGGGCGGGCCTTCTCGGCGGCCGCCGTGGAGCTGGCGCTGGCCTCCTACCCGGGCTGCACGCTCACCACCCTGCCCGGCGACGCCACCCCGTACGGGGTCTTCACCGCCGACGCCGTGCCGCAGGAGGCGGTCGCGCACGTGGCCGTGCTGCCGGACGGGAGCCGGGTGCCGATCGCCCCGCCGGCGCGGACGGCGGCGCCGCCGGCGTACGAGCCGGTTGCCGCACCGGAGTTCGACGCCGGGCCGACCCGGCGGGCGCCGCTGGGCGAGCTGGTCGGTGCGCGGTCCGGCGACAAGGGCGGCGACGCCAACCTCGGCGTCTGGGCCCGCACCGACGCCACCTGGGCGTGGCTGCGCGGCTGGTTGACCGTCGCGCGGCTGGCCGAGCTGCTGCCGGAGACCGGCCCGCTGACCGTCGAGCGGCACGAGCTGCCGAACCTGCGCGCCGTCAACTTCGTGATCCGGGGGCTGCTCGGCCAGGGCGTGGCCGCCTCCACCCGCTTCGACCCGCAGGCCAAGGCGCTCGGCGAGCTGCTCCGCTCCCGCATCGTCGACCTGCCCGCCGACCTCACCCCGGGGGTGCCGTCGTGACCGTGGTGGACACTCCCGAACGGCGGCAGCTCCGCGAGCTGACCCGGGCGTTCGTCACCAAGGAGGTCCTGCCCTACCTGGACGACTGGGAACGGGCCGGCGGGGTGCCCCGCTCGCTGCACGAGACCGCCGCGAAGATCGGGCTGCTCGGCATCGGCTTCCCCGAGTCGGTCGGCGGCAGCGGCGGCGACCTGCTCGACTCGATCCTGGTCACCGAGGAGGTCATCCGCTCGGGCGGCTCGTCCGGGCTGATCGCCGCGCTCTTCACCCACGGCATCGCGCTGCCGCACATGGTGGCCTCCCGCGACGACGGCTTGATCGACAGGTACGTGCGGCCGACGCTCGCCGGCACGATGATCGGCGCGCTGGCGATCACCGAGCCGGACGGCGGCTCCGACGTGGCGGGCATCCGCACCTGCGCCCGGCGGGACGGCGACCACTACGTGGTGAACGGGTCGAAGACGTACATCACCAGCGGGGTCCGGTCCGACTTCGTGACCACCGCCGTCTGCACCGACTTCCCCGGCTCCGGCGCGCTGAGCCTGCTCGTGATCGAGAAGGGCACGCCCGGGTTCACCGTCGGCCGGCGGCTGGAGAAGCTGGGCTGGCACTGCTCGGACACCGCCGAGCTCTCCTTCGTGGACGTGCGGGTGCCGGTGGCGAACCGGATCGGCCCGGAGGACACCGGGTTCCTGGCGATCATGCAGCAGTTCGCCACCGAGCGGCTCTCGCTGGCCACCCAGGCCTACGCCACCGCGCAGCGCTGCGTGGAGCTGGCCACCCGCTGGTGCCGGGACCGGTCCACCTTCGGCCGCCCGCTGGCCAGCCGGCAGCTCGTCCGGCACCGGCTGGCCGAGATGCACACCCGCGCCGAGGCGGCCCGGGCGTACGTGCACGACGTGGCCGAGCGGGTCGCCGCGGGCGAGCCGGTGGTGACCGAGGTGGCCATGGCGAAGAACGTCGCCGTGGCGGCCTGCGACTTCGTCGTCGACGCGGCGCTGCAACTGCACGGCGGCTTCGGCTACCTGCGCGACGCCGAGGTGGAACGGCACTACCGGGACGCCCGGATCCTCGGCATCGGCGGCGGCACCACGGAGATCATGAACGAGATCATCGCGAAGGGCATGGGCCTGTGACGACACTTGACAGCGCGATCGACCCGTCCGCGCCGGCCCACCGGGCCAACCGCGAGGCGCTGCTGGAACGCCTCGCCGAGCTGGAGTCGACGCTCGACCAGGCGCGGGCCGGCGGCGGCGAGAAGTACGTGACCCGGCACCACAAGCGGGGCAAGCTGCTCCCCCGGGAGCGGATCGAGCTGCTGGTGGACCCGGACAGCCCGTTCCTGGAGCTGTCGCCGGTGGCCGCGTACGGCACCGACTTCCCGGTGGGCGCCAGCACGGTCACCGGCATCGGGGTGGTCGAGGGCGTGGAGTGCCTGGTGGTCGCCAACGACCCGACGGTACGCGGCGGGGCCGTGAACCCCTGGGCACTCGCCAAGACCCGGCGGGCCGGCGAGATCGCCCTGGCCAACCGGCTGCCCATGGTGAACCTGGTCGAGTCCGCCGGGGCGGACCTGCCCACCCAGGCGGAGATCTTCATCCCGGGCGGCCGGGTGTTCCGCGACCTGACCCGGCTCTCCGCGGCGAAGATCCCCACGGTCAGCGTGGTCTTCGGCAACGCCACGGCGGGCGGCGCGTACGTGCCGGGCATGTCCGACTACACGATCATGATCCGGGACCGGTCGCAGGTCTACCTGGCCGGGCCGCCGCTGGTGAAGATGGCCACCGGCGAGGTGACCGACGACGAGTCGCTGGGCGGGGCGGCCATGCACGCCACGAGGTCCGGCCTGGCCGACTTCCTGGCCGAGGACGAGCGGGACGGCATCCGCCTGGCCCGGCAGTGCGTACGCCGGCTCAACTGGCGCAAGCAGGGCCCGCCGCCGCGCAACCCCGTCCCCCAGCCACCGAAGTACGACCCGGAGGAGCTGCTCGGCATCGCCAGCGCCGACCTCAAGGTGCCGTTCGACCCGCGCGAGGTGCTGGCCCGGGTGCTGGACGGCAGCGAGTTCGACGAGTTCAAGCCGAACTACGGCACCGCGCTGGTCACCGGCTGGGGCGAGCTGCACGGCTGGCCGGTCGGCGTGCTGGCCAACGCCCGGGGCGTGCTGTTCAGCGAGGAGGCGCAGAAGGCGGCCCAGTTCATCCAGCTCGCCAACGCCGCCGACACCCCGCTGGTCTTCCTCCAGAACACCACCGGCTACATGGTGGGCACCGAGTACGAGCAGCGCGGCATCATCAAGCACGGCGCCCTGATGATCAACGCGGTGTCGAACTCGAAGGTCCCGCACCTGACGGTCAACCTCGGCGCCTCCTACGGCGCCGGCAACTACGGCATGTGCGGCCGGGCGTACGAGCCGCGGTTCCTGTTCACCTGGCCGAACGCCAAGTCCGCGGTGATGGGGCCGGCGCAGCTCGCCGGGGTGCTGTCGATCGTCGCCCGGCAGGCCGCCGCCGCCCGGGGCCGCGACTACGACGAGGACTCCGACGCCGCCATGCGGATGATGGTCGAGCAGCAGATCGAGTCCCAGTCCGGGGCGCTCTTCCTCTCCGGCCGGCTCTACGACGACGGGGTGATCGACCCCCGGGACACCCGTACCGTCCTGGGGCTGTGCCTGTCGGCGATCCACAGCGGACCGGTGAAGGGCGCCGACGGCTTCGGCGTCTTCCGGATGTGAGGCGGACATGATTCGAAAACTGCTCGTTGCCAACCGCGGGGAGATCGCCCGCCGGATCTTCGCCACCTGTCGGGCGCTCGGCGTCACGACGGTCGCCGTGCACTCCGACGCGGACGCCGACGCGCCCTTCGTGGCCGAGGCCGACCTGGCCGTCCGGCTGCCCGGGAACACGCCGGCCGAGACGTACCTGCGGATCGACCTCGTCCTGGACGCGGCCCGGCGGGCCGGCGCGGACGCGGTCCACCCGGGCTACGGCTTCCTGGCCGAGAACGCCGACTTCGCCGCGGCGGTCACCGACGCGGGGCTGACCTGGGTCGGCCCGCCGGCCAAGGCGATCGCCGCCATGGGCGACAAGATGGCGGCCAAGGCGCTGCTCGCCGACGCGGGCGTGCCCATGCTGCCGACCTGGACCGAGGCCGACCAGGTGACGGGGTTCCCGGTGCTGGTCAAGGCCGCCGCGGGCGGCGGCGGGCGGGGCATGCGGGTGGTCCGTGACGCCGCCGGGCTGGCCGAGGCCGTGGCGGGCGCGCGCCGCGAGGCGGCCGCGGCGTTCGGCGACGGCACGGTCTTCATCGAGCGGTACGTCGAGCGCGGCCGGCACGTCGAGGTGCAGATCTTCGGCGACACGCACGGCACGGTGCTGGCCCTCGGGGTGCGGGACTGCTCGATCCAGCGCCGGCACCAGAAGATCGTCGAGGAGGCGCCGGGGGTCCTGCCCCCGGAGGTGCGCGAGCGGCTGCACGAGGCGGCGGTGGCCGCCGGCCGGGCGGTCGACTACGTCGGCGCGGGGACCGTCGAGTTCCTGCTCGCACCCGACGGGGAGGTCCACTTCCTGGAGATGAACACCCGCCTCCAGGTGGAGCACCCGGTCACCGAGGCGGTCACCGGGTGGGACCTGGTCCGGCTGCAACTGCTGGTCGCCGAGGGCGAACCGCTGCCGCTGACGGCCACGCCGCCGGCCGACGGCCACGCGATCGAGGTGCGGCTCTGCGCCGAGGACCCGGCCCAGGGCTTCCGCCCGGCCACCGGCACCCTGCACCGCTTCGCGATCCCGGGGGTGGCCGGCGAGTTCACCCCGACGAAGGGCCTGCGGCTCGACTCCGGGGTGGTGGACGGCTCGACGGTCAGCGTCCACTACGACTCGATGCTCGCCAAGCTGGTCGCCTGGGCGCCCACGCGGGCCGAGGCCGCCCGTGCCCTGGCCGGCGCGTTGGCCCGGGCCGAGCTGCACGGCGTCGCCACCAACCGGGACCTGCTGGTCCGGGTTCTGCGCAGCCGGGAGTTCGGCGCGGCGGAGGCCGACACCAGCTTCCTGGAGCGGCACGAGGAGGTCTTCGCGCCGCTGCTGGCGGCCGACCAGCTCCCCCTGGTCGCGCTGGCCGCCGCGCTGGCGGGTGCCGCCGAGCGCCGCACGGCCGCGCCCGTCCTGGCCGGGCTCCCCTCGGGCTGGCGGAACGTGCCGGCCTTCCCGCAGGTCACCCGCTTCGCCGGCCCGGACGGCGAGATCGAGGTCCGGTACCGGCTGGACCGCACGGGCACGCTCGCCGACTGGTCGGTGTCGCCGGCCTCCGCGTCGACCACCCAGGACGAGTCGGCGGCGGGCGGCGACGCGGCGCCGGACGTGACGGTGGTCGAGGCCGCGCCGGACCGCGTCGTGCTCGACGTCGACGGGACGCGGCGGGCGTTCCGCGTACACCGGGTGGGTGCGGAGGTCTTCGTGGACGGCCCGGACGGGGCGGCGAGCCTCACCGAGCTGCCGCGCTTCCCCCTGCCCACCGCGGAGCTGGCCGCCGGGTCGCTGCTCGCGCCGCTGCCCGGCGCGGTGACCCGGGTGCACGTCGAGGTCGGCCAGCGGGTCACCGCCGGCGACCTGCTGCTGACCCTCGAAGCGATGAAGCTCGAACACCCCGTGCTCGCCCCGACCGACGGCGTGGTGGCGGAGCTGCCGGTGCCGGCCGGCGGCCAGGTCGACACCGGGGCCGTGCTGGCCGTGGTCACTGAGGAGGACCCCCGATGAACTTCGACCTCACCCCCGAGCAGGACCAGCTCCGCGACGCCGTCCGGGCGCTGGGCCGGAAGTACGGCCACGGCTACTTCGTCGAGAAGGCCAAGGCCGGTGCGCACACCGTCGAGCTGTGGCAGGAGGCCGGCCGGCTCGGCTACCTGGGCGTCAACATCCCCACGGAGTACGGCGGCGGGGGCGGCGGCATCACCGAGCTGGCCATCGTCTGCGAGGAACTGGCCGCGGCCGGCTGCCCGCTGCTGCTGCTCGTGGTCTCGCCCGCCATCGCGGCCACCGTGATCAACAAGCACGGCACCGACGAGCAGCGCAAGCGGCACCTGCCCGGTCTCGCCGACGGCTCGCAGAAGATCGTCTTCGCGATCACCGAACCCGAGGCCGGGTCGAACTTCCACCGGCTCGGCACGGTGGCCCGCCGCGACGGCGACGACTGGCTGCTCACCGGCCGCAAGTGCTACATCTCCGGGGTCGACGAGGCGGGGCACGTGCTGGTCGTCGCGCGTACCGAGGACTCGGCCACCGGAAAGCTGAAGCCGGCGTTGTTCATCGCGCCGACCGACGCGCCGGGGCTGGAAAAGTCCAAGCTGGACATGGAGATCCTCTCCCCGGAGAACCAGTTCCTGCTCTACCTGGACGACGTGCGGCTGCCCGCCGACGCGCTGGTCGGCGAGTCGCTGGACGCCGGGCTGCCGGCGCTGTTCGCCGGCCTCAACCCGGAGCGGATCACGGTCGCCGCCATGGGCGCCGGCACCGGCCGGTACGCCATCGAGCGGGCCAGCGAGTACACCGCCACCCGGAAGGTGTGGGGCGGCCGGAGCATCGGCACGCACCAGGGCGTCGCCCACCCGCTCGCACACGCGGCGGTGCAGGTGGAACTGGCCCGCCTGATGATCCACAAGGCGGCCACCCTCTACGACGCGGACCGCGACCTGGAGGCCGGCGTCGCCGGCAACATGGCCAAGTACGCGGCCGGCGAGGCCGCCGCCCTCGCCGTGGACACCGCCGTGCAGGCGCTGGGCGGCGCCGGCATGACCACGGAGTACGGCGTGGCGACCCTGCTCGGCGCGGTCCGGGCCGGCCGGATCGCCCCGGTCAGCCGCGAGATGATCCTCAACTTCGTCGCCCAGCACGTGCTGGGCCAGGACAAGTCCTACTGAGTGCGCCGTTGCCCGGCGCCCCTTCCTCGGGGGCGCCGGGCAACGGGGGCGGGCTCAGGAGGTGGCGATCTTGTCGAACTTCTCCCACGGCCCGATCGCGGTCCGGTTGGCGATGAGCGGCAGGGCGCCCGCATTCTCCGCCACCACGATCTTGCCGTTGGCGTTGGCCCGGAGGCTGATGCTGCCGTCCGAGTTGTTGATGACGGTGAACTTCTCCCAGGCGCCGATCGACGTGCGGTTGGCGATCAGGGCCTTGGCGCCCCCGCTCTCCGCCACGACGTACCGGCCGTTGGCCCGCGAGCGGAGGGCGACGAACCCGCCGCCCGCGTCGACCAGGTCGAACTGCTCCCACAGCCCGACCGCGGTCCGGTTGGCGATGAGCGGCTTGGCTCCGGCGCTCTCGGCCACCACGTAGCGGTTGTTGATCCGGGCGCGGAGGGCGATCGGCGCCGCGGCCGCCGGAGCGCCGGTGAGCCGGGTGAGGGCCGCGTAGTCGCCGTTGAACGCGTTCTGGCTGTAGTTGCCGGGCTGGCTGGAGTCGCCGGCCGCGTACTGCCAGATGGTCTCGGTCGTCCAGCCTGCGGGCAGCGGCGGGCGGGTGGTGGTGTAGCCGGCGATGTCCAGCGGGTTGGCCCCGAAGGTCGCGTTGTTGCCGGTGCACGGGTTCCAGTAGTTGGTGTTCGTGTAGATCATCACCGGCCGCCCGATGCGGGCCTTGACCTGGTCGGTGAAGGACTTGATCCAGGCGGACATCTCGGTCGTGGTCAGGCCGTAGCAGGCGGGCGCGCCGCTCCAGTAGGGCCACTCGATGTCGACCATGGGCACGAGCGTCTGGCTGTCCTTGGCGAACTGCGCGTTGTCGATGAAGAAGTTCGCCTCGGTGACCGGGTCCTGCCCGTCCGGGCGGGCGAAGTGGTACGCGCCGACGAGCAGACCGGCGGCCTTGGCCGCCGCGTAGTCCTCGGCGAAGTAGGGATTGCGGTACGTCTGCCCCTCGGTGGCCTTCACGTACGCGAACTTGTAGCCGTCGGCCGCCACGCCCGGCCAGTCGATGGCGCCGAGGTTGTGGTCGTGGCTGGACACGTCGATCCCGCGGATCGTGTAGCCGGCCGGGATGGTGGCGCTCGTGGTGGCCGAGGTGACGCGGGCGCCCGGCTTGACGCCGGCGTTCGCCCGGCCACCACCGTCGGGAGCCGAGTCGGCCGCGCCGGCCGGCTGGGACATGCCGAGTGCGCCGAGCGCGAGCCCGGCGGACAGCAGAACAGAGATCCATCTTCTTGACATGGAGGTCGAGATCTCCTCGGTCGGGAAGTCGAGGACCGCCGGTCGCCAGGAGGCGGATCACGGCGGCGGAACGCCCTCGCACTCGGGCCGGGGAATCGGCGGGAGCAGGGCGCGCCCGTACTCTAGCCGCCGAACCGGCTGCGCGGCGTCCCGCCACGGTCGACACAGGCGACAAATTTGATGATTATCTCTTTGGTCCGGTCCCGCTCACGAGACTGCGCTCCAGTCGAAAGCCCCGATTATCGCGGCTGACCGCTTCTGCACATTGGACCTCCCGAGATCGGTTCCACCTGCGCTGAATCGTGTTTGGAGGAAGGTTTTCCGCCGCGTTCGGGGGTACTGATTCGCCACCGACGGAAGGAGAGGGACCGCATGATTGGCCAGGAACAGGTGACCACCGTCATCGGGCGTGAGGTCTTCGACCGTGACGGCGACAAGATCGGCACGGTGGGGCAGGTCTGGGCCGACGGCGCCGGCCAGCCGGCGTGGGCGAGCGTCCGGACCGGCTTCTTCGGGCTCAATGAGTCGCTGATCCCGTTGCAGACCGCGGAACTCCGGGACGACCGGGTCACGGTGCCGTTCGAGAAGGACCGGGTGAAGGACGCCCCGAACGTCGACGCCTCCGCCGACGAGCCCCTGAGCAGCGAGGAGGTTGCCGAACTCTACCGGCACTACGACCTGGAGTGGGACTCCTCCCACCGCGGCGAGTGGTCGTCGGGCTCGGCGGCCTACGACGGCGCGTCCCGTCGGGACACGACCTACGAGGCGAGTGCCGGGCACGACACCTCCGGTCCGAACACCGACGACGCGATGACCCGCTCGGAGGAGCGACTGAACGTCGGCACCGAGCGGGAGCGCGCCGGCACGGCCCGCCTGCGCAAGTACGTGGTGACCGAGCAGCAGCAGGTCAACGTGCCGGTGCGGCGCGAGGAGGTGCGGCTGGAGCGCGAGCCCATCACCGACGCCAACATCGGCAGGGCGATGGACGGTCCGGCGATCAGCGAGGAGGAGCACGAGGTCACCCTGCACGAGGAGCGCCCCGTGGTGGCCAAGGAGACCGTACCGGTCGAGCGGGTCCGCCTCGGCAAGGAGACGGTCACCGACAGCGAGACCGTGGGCGGGGAGGTGCGCAAGGAGCGCATCGAGGCCGACCTGCCCGACCAGGGTCGCCGCGACCTGAGCTGACGACCAGACGCCAGGCGGTGCCGCATCCGGCTTCCGGAACGGCGCTGCCTGGCGTCTGCGCACCCAGTTAACTCATGCGGTTGCGCCCATTGTTTTCCTGTCACATGGATGGGTACATCAGCGCCAGGAAATGCTTCGATTGACTGGAGGCTGATTCAATGAAAGACAATTTCGGGGAT
>NZ_VSEZ01000014.1:0-161877 GCF_008085935.1 Micromonospora sp. AP08 | reverse complement strand
CGCCCCCCCCCCCCCCCCCCCCGCCGCCCCCGCGGGGACCCCCCCCCGGGGCGGGGAACATCTCCACGGGCCGCTCCCCGCCCGCCGCGACGCGGTGTGCCCCGGCTCACGTGAGCCGGACGCGCGTCAGGTCGAACGCAAGGTCACTTGAGGGTGACCTTGGCGCCCTCGCCCTCGAGCTTGGCCTTGGCCTTGTCGGCGGTCTCCTTGTTGACCTTCTCCAGGACCGGCTTCGGCGCGGCCTCGACCAGGTCCTTGGCCTCCTTGAGGCCCAGGCCGGTCAGCTCACGCACGACCTTGATGACCTGGATCTTCTTGCCACCGTCGGCGTCGAGGATGACGTCGAACTCGTCCTTCTCCGGCTCGGCCTCGGCGGCCGGGCCGGCGGGGCCGCCGGCGGCGGCGACGGCGACCGGAGCCGCCGCGGTGACCTCGAAGGTCTCCTCGAACTGCTTCACGAACTCGGAGAGCTCGATCAGCGTCATCTCCTTGAACGCGTCGAGCAGCTCGTCGGTGCTGAGCTTCGCCATGTCTGGCGTCCTTTCTGAAAGTGAAAACTAAGAACGTGGGTGCGCCGGGTGGCCTCAGGCCGCCTCGGCGCCCTCCTTCTCGCGCTTGTCCTGCAGAGCGGCCGCCAGACGCGCGGTCTTGGCGAGCGGAGCCTGGAACAGGGCCGCGGCCTTGCTCAGGTTGCCCTTCATGGCGCCGGCCAGCTTCGCCAGCAGCACCTCGCGGGACTCCAGGTCGGCGAGCTTCGTGACCTCGGCCGCGGAAATGGCCTTGCCCTCGAAGACACCGCCCTTGATGACGAGCTTCGGGTTGGCCTTCGCGAAGTCGCGAAGCCCCTTCGCCGCCTCGACGACGTCGCCCGAAACGAAAGTCAGCGCGGTAGGACCGGTGAACAGCTCATCGAGGCCGGAGATGCCCGCATCGCTCGCGGCACGCTTGGCCAGCGTGTTCTTCGCGACCGTGTAGCTGGTCTCCTTGCCGAGCGAGCGCCGCAGCTGGGTGAGCTGCGAAACCGTGAGCCCGCGGTACTCGGTCAGCACGGTCGCCCCCGCGTTGCGGAAGCTCTCGGTCAGCTCGGCGACGGCCGTGGCCTTGTCGGCCCGGATCGGCTTGTCCGCCATGTCCCTCCTCTCTCGTTGCTCGGAGCTGGTACGCCGGCGACGAGCGGACGCTCGCGACGGCGGCGGAGGCATCACGACAACGAGAAAAGCCCCGGCGCAGGGCGCACGGGGCGAGGGCCGGCACCGTGGGCGCGGTCGGCGGACCACGTACAGCACCGAGTTTCGCTTGCCGCCCTGCGCGGGTCGCCCGTCATCGCGGGACCTTCGACCGTGCCAGGGCACGGTGACCAGCGGTCTCTGGGTGGAACTACGCGCCAAAGGTTACGCGACGTGTCCCGTTACCGCCAAATCGCCCCCGGAGTGCTCCCGGTCACTCAGGCCCGGCTCCGCCGGCCCCAGGCGTAGCCGGCCAGCACCACGGCCGCCCAGGCCAGCCCCCAGGCGGTCAGCAGCAGGCCGGTGGGAGCCGCGAGCGGGCCGGCCAGCGCCCGGGCGGTGGGCAGCACCGGCGGCGCCAGCCAGGGCGCCACCGAGCCGGAGAGGCCCAGGACCAGCGCGCCCACCCCGCCGAGGGTGAGCACGGCGACGCCGTAGCCGGCGCTGCGGGTGATCGCCCGGCAGGCCAGGGCGCCCAGCCCGACCGCCGCCGGCAGGGCCAGCAGGTGGGCCCAGAGGCCGAGCGCCAGCCCCTCGGCCAGCGGCCGGTCCCCCGGCCCGGCCGGGCCGGTCACCCCGCCGACCAGCCAGGGGAAGACCAGCGCGACGGCCACCGTGCCGAGGCCGGCCACAGCCGCCGCGAGCAGGCCGGCGGCCCGCTCCCGGGCCGGGCCGAGGACCACCCGGGCCAGCCGGCGCTGCACGTCGGGCTCGACGTCGAGCAGGATCTTGGTCTGCCAGGCCAGCACCGGGAAGAGGACCACGGCCGAGACGCCGTAGGCCTCCGCGGGCTGGGCCCGGCCGCCGCCATAGAGGACGCCGAGGGCGAGCAGGCCGGCCAGCACCGGGGCCAGCGCCCGGCCGGTACGCAGGAAGCCGACCAGCCGCAGCCGGACCAGCGCGATCACCGGGCCACCTCCGGGGCCGGCCCGGGCGCGCCCGACAGCGGCCCCTCGCCGGGGGCGGCACCCGGCCGGCCGGAATCGCCGGGCTGCCCGGTGCCGGAGAACGGGTCGTCGGCAGCGACGGCGGGCGCGGAATCGGACCCTGGTCGCGTGGCGGGGGGCGGGACGGCGTGGTCGCGTATCCGAAGGACGTGGTGGCCGTCGGCGCGCAACCGGGCGACGGCGGCGGCGACCCCGCCGGCCGGGACGGACAGCTCGACCACGACGGTGGCCACGGCCCCGGACGGCGCCGCCTCGGTGACCGTGCCGTCGGCGACCGACCAGAGCCGGGCGCCGGGGAGCCGGACGGTCTCCCCGCGGTGGTCGCTGACCAGCACCGTGCCGCCGTCGGCCAGCACCTCGTCGACCACCTCCGGCACCAGCTCGCGGGCGGCGGCGTCCAGCCCCTCCCAGGGCTCGTCGAGGACGAGCAGGCCGGGCGGGCGGAGCAGCGCCTGGGCCAGGCCGACCTTCTGCGCGGTGCCCTTGGACAGCTCGGGCAGCCGCACGCCGTGGAAGCGCGTCAGGCCGAGCCGGTCGACCCAGCGCCGCACCGCCCGGTCGGCGTCTGGGCCGGGCAGGCCGGCCACCCGGGCCATCGCGGCCAGGTAGGCGCCCACGGTGAAGGGCTGGTCGGCGGGAAAGCGCTCCGGCACCCAGCCGACGGCGGCCGGCCGGTCGACCACCCGGCCCCGCGTCGGCCGGAGCACGCCGGCGGCGAGCTGGAGCAGGGTGGACTTGCCCACCCCGTTGCGCCCGAGCACCACGGCCACCTCGCCCGGGCCGATCGCCACGTCGGTCTCCCGCAGCACCCACGGACCGCGCCGCTGGTACCGCAGCCAGACACCCTCCAGCCGCATGCGCCGAGCCTGCCACACCGGACAGACGGACGGGGCCCCGCCACGGATGGTGGCGGGGCCCCGTCAGGGCAGTCGTGCTCAGGCCTCGGACGAGGCCTCGGTCAGGTTCTTCACCACGTTCGGGTCGACCGGGACGCCCGGGCCCATGGTGGTGGTGAGGGTGACCTTCTTCAGGTACTTGCCCTTGGCCGCGGACGGCTTCGAGCGCAGGACCTCGTCCAGCACCGCCGCGTAGTTGTCGATCAGCTGGGTCTCGGAGAACGAGGCCTTGCCGATGATCAGGTGGAGGTTGGAGTGCTTGTCCACCCGGAAGGTGATCTTACCGCCCTTGATGTCCGCGACGGCCTTGGTGACGTCCATGGTCACCGTGCCGGTCTTCGGGTTCGGCATGAGGCCGCGCGGGCCCAGGATCCGCGCGATCCGGCCGATCTTGGCCATCTGGTCCGGGGTGGCGATCGCCGCGTCGAAGTCCAGCCAACCGCCCTGGATACGGGCGACCAGCTCGTCGGTGCCCACCTCGTCCGCACCCGCGGCGGCGGCCTCTTCGGCCTTCGCGCCGGCGGCGAACACGATCACGCGGGCGGTCTTACCGGTGCCGTGCGGCAGGTTGACCGTGCCGCGGACCATCTGGTCCGCCTTGCGGGGGTCGACGCCGAGGCGCATCGCGACCTCGACCGTGGCGTCGAACTTGACGTTGGTGGTCTCCTTGGCCAGCTTGACGGCCTCGGCGGGGGTGTAGAGCTTCGACCGGTCGATGACCTCGGCGGCCTTGCGGTAGCTCTTGCTGCGCTGCATTTCTGGTAACTCCTGTGGTCTATGGCGGGCCCGCGACTCCGCGGCCCTCCCACGAACGGATCGGGTGGAGCGGTGCTACGAGGTCAGTCGGCGACGGTCAGGCCCATCGACCGGGCGGTGCCGGCGATGATCTTCTCGGCCTGGTCGATGTCGTTGGCGTTCAGGTCCGCCATCTTCTTCTCGGCGATCTCCCGGAGCTGGGCGCGGGTCACCGAGCCGACCTTCTGGGTGTGCGGGACGCCCGAGCCCTTCTGCACGCCGGCGGCCTTGATCAGCAGCCGGGCGGCGGGCGGGGTCTTCAGCACGAAGGTGAAGGTGCGGTCCTCGTAGACGCTGATCTCGGCGGGGACGATGTCGCCCCGCTGGGACTCGGTCTGCGCGTTGTAGGACTTGCAGAACTCCATGATGTTCACGCCGTGCTGGCCGAGCGCGGGGCCGACCGGCGGCGCCGGGGTGGCCTGGCCCGCCGGCAGCTGAAGCGTGAACGTCTTGACGAGCTTCTTCTTCGGAGGCATGTCTCTTCCTGGGGCTTGGAACTGGGATTTTCGCCGGCCCGCGGGCGCGCACGGTCAGCGCGGTGCGGACAGCCGACGTTCTAGGGTAGCGCAGCCTTCCGCCACCCTTGCCGCCGAGGTCCGGCGGGCCGCGAAAACGGCGCACCGGCGGCCGGCCCGGGGGCCCACCGCCGGTGCGGACGTACGTCAGATCTTGGCGACCTGGTTGAAGTTGAGCTCGACCGGGGTCTCCCGGCCGAAGATCGACACCAGGACCTTGAGCTTCTGCTGGTCGGCGTTGATCTCGCTGATCGTCGCCGGCAGCGAGGCGAAGGCGCCGTCGGTGACGGTGACCGAGTCGCCGACCTCGAAGTCGAGGACCTTGACCTCGGGCTTCGCCTTCTTCTGCTCGGTCTCGACCGCCGGGGCCAGCCACTTGAGCACCTCGTCGAGGCTCAGCGGCGCCGGCCGGTCGGCCCGGTCGGTCGCGCCGACGAAGCCGGTGACCCCCGGGGTGTTCCGGACGCAGGAGTAGGACTCGGCGGTCAGCTCCATCCGGACCAGGATGTAGCCCGGGAAGACCTTCGCCTGGACCTGCGACCGCTTGCCGTTCTTGACCTCGACCTCTTCCCGGGTCGGCACCTCGACCTGGTAGATGAAGTCCTCCATGTCGAGGGAGGTGATCCGGGTCTCGAGGTTGGTCTTGACCTTGTTCTCGTAGCCGGCGTACGAGTGCACCACGTACCAGTCGCCGGGGGCGTAGCGCAGCTTCTGGCGCAGCTCGGCGACCGGGTCGAAGTCCTCGTCCGGGGCGGGCTCGGTGGTCGGGAACTCCGGCTCGCTGGCGGCCTCGACCGACTCATCGTTGGCCGCCGTCGCCACCGTGGACTGCTCGTCCGGGGTCTCGGCGGTCTCGTCGTACTCAGGCACGCTCGCTCACTTCCGTCACTATCGCTGTCCGCAGGTCAGCTCGGGTTGCCGAAGACCCACAGCACCGCCTTCGCGAAGCCGTAGTCCAGGCCGGCCACGATCGCCAACATCACCGCGACGAAGGTGACCACCACGGCCGTGTAGGTCAGCAGCTCCTTGCGGGTCGGCCAGATGACCTTACGCAGCTCGGCCACGACCTCGCGGAAGAACCGCGCGATGCGGGCGAACAGCCCGATCCGCTCGGTGTCCCTGCGGGTCTTCCGCTCCTCGGTGGAATCCGCGCGGGCCCGCTTGCGCGTGGCGGTGCCGCCCCGGGAGACAGGCTCGTCCGCGTCGGTGGCGTCGTCGTCGGCCACACCGTCGACGGTCGCGTCGTCGTCCAGACGCTCGTCGCCGGCGTCCTCGCCGCGCCGCTTGCTCTCGGCCACTTCGCCCTCCGTGCGGGATATCGGGTCGCACGCCGGGCGGCGTGCGCGGCGTGTGGTCACGCCGGCCGGACCAACCGTCCCGCGACGGGCCGCGGCCGGCGGACCGACCGGGAGGGCCCCGAATGCCTCGGAACCAACCCCGCCGATGCCACCACCACGGGCCGGGCGCCGCTGTGCGGCGGCGCGACCCACGGGAACGGTCAGGCCTGAGGCGCAGGGGTGACAGGACTTGAACCTGCAGCCTGCGGTTTTGGAGACCGCTGCTCTGCCAATTGAGCTACACCCCTGTGCGGCAACTCACCCCACCCGGACACACGGTGCCGAGCAGGGGTCACTTGCCCCACGGCGGACCAGTGTACGGGTAGTCGTGCGACTTTCCCAACCGGTCCACCCCTCGCGCGTCGAACGGATCCTCAGCGAGGCGTCCGCACGGTCGCGCGAGCCTGCGACAGCACCTTCTCCCCCAGGCAGGTCGCGGTGATGTCGAGCCTGGTCAGGCCGTCATCGGTGACCTCCTTGACCACCGCGGAGACCTCGACCTCGGCGCCCTCGTCGGTGTCCGGCACGACCACCGGGCGGGTGAAGCGGACGTTGAAGTCGACCACCGCGTCCGGCGCGCCGGCCCAGGTGGTCACCGCCCGGCCGACCAGGGCCATGGTGAACATGCCGTGGGCGATCACCCCGGGCAGGCCGACCTTCGTGGCGGTCCGGTCGCTCCAGTGGATCGGGTTGAAGTCGCCCGAGGCGCCCGCGTAGCGGACCAGGTCCGCGCGGGTCACCCGGAACGTCTGGGTGGGCAGCTCCATCTCCTCAGGCCTCCCCGCGTACGACGATCTTGGACCAGACGGCGACCACCGGCTCGCCGGCGACGGTGGACACGTCGGTGCGGGTGGTGAGGAAGCCGTGCCCGCCCCGGTTGGTGACCTCCTCGATGGTGTTCACGCAGACCAGCTCGTCCCCGGCCACCACCGGCCGGGTGTACGCGAAGCGCTGGTCGCCGTGCACCACCCGGCTGTAGTCGACGCCCAGCGCCGGGTCCTCGACGATCTGCCGGCTGGCGGCCATGGTCACGATCACCGGGAAGGTCGGCGGGGCCACCACGTCGGGGTGGCCGAGCGCCCGGGCGGCCGCCGGGTCGTGGTGCGCCGGGTCGGTCGCCCCGATGGCGGTGGCGAACTCGCGGATCTTTTCTCGGCCCACCTGGTAGGGGGCGGTCGGCGGATAGCTCCGGCCGACGAAGGACGGGTCCAGGGACATGCCGCGAACCTACACGGGAAGCACGAACGCCGATCCGTACGGGCGGTCGGCCGTCGAGGGCCGCCGTCCGTGCGGACCGGCGTTCGGAAGCTGTCTGCGGGCCGGCGGTGCCGGCCGTGGGTCAGCGGGTCTCGCGGTGGATGGTGTGCTTGCCGTCCCGGGGGCAGAACTTCTTCAGCTCGATGCGGTCCGGGTCGTTACGGCGGTTCTTGCGCGTGATGTAGTTGCGCTCCTTGCACTCCACACACGCCAAAGTGATCTTCGGCCGGACATCGGTCGCCTTCGCCACGGCGGAGTGCCTTCCTCGCTCACGGATAACAACTACGGCGCATCAGCCTACGCGCTGACTACGCGGACATGCAAAGTGGGCGCCTGTGGCGCCCATCCCACCGACCACCCGGGCGGACCCGGAGGACGAGAGTAGCGGTGGCCGGACTTGAACCGGCGACACAGCGATTATGAGCCGCTTGCTCTGCCATCTGAGCTACACCGCCGTGGCGGGTCCAGCCGGACCCTCTGAGCCCCCTTACGGAATCGAACCGTAGACCTTCTCCTTACCATGGAGACGCTCTGCCGACTGAGCTAAGGGGGCCTGCCCGATCACCCGTGGGGTGTCGCGCAGAGGAAACAGTACACGACCCCGCCGCCGAGGTGAAATCGGATCCCCCGTTGTCGCGTCCGCGCAGGTCAGGGCACAACCCGCAGGCGGGGAAGCTCGCCCGCCACGATCGTCTCGGGATCGACCTGTGCGCCGAACCAGGCCTCCAACCGCTCGTACGGCAGGGGCCGGCTGAACAGGAAGCCCTGGCCGATCTCGCAGCCGATGTCCTGGAGCAGCTCCAGGGTCAGCTCGCTCTCCACGCCCTCGGCCACCACGGCCAGGCCGAACTGCTGCGACAGCGTCACGACGGCGTTGACGATGGCCAGGTCGCCCGGGTCGGTGGCCATCCCCTGCACGAACGAGCGGTCGACCTTGACCTCGTGCACGGGCAGCCGGCGCAGCTGGGCCAGGGACGAGTTGCCGGTGCCGAAGTCGTCCACCGAGAGGCGGACACCGAGGTCGCGGAGGCGCTTCAGGGTCGGTATGGGACGTTCGGTGCCGTCCAGCACCCCGGCCTCGGTGATCTCCAGCGTGAGCCGCTGCGGCGGTACACCGTACTCGTCGAGCAGGTCCCGCACCAGCGCCGGGAAGTGCTGGTCAGTGAGCGTCCGGGCGGCGAGGTTCACCGAGATGGCGAGGGCCTGGTCCCCGTGGCTCCAGTCCCGGCTGCGCCGCAGGCTCTCCCGCAGCACGAACTCGGTGAGCCGGCCGAGCTGGCCGGTGTGCTCGGCCACCGCCACGAAGTCGTCCGGGACCACCGTGCCGTGCGCCGGGTGCTCCCAGCGGGCCAGGCACTCCACGCCGACCAGGCGCCGGTCCCGCAGCGTGACCTTGGGCTGGAAGTAGACCTCCAGCGCGCCGTCGTCCAGCGCCCGGCGCAGGTCGCCGGCGAGGCCCAGCCGGCGCAGCGACCGGGACTCCAGCGCCGGGCTGTAGAGCTGGACGCCGCCCGGGACCGACTTGGCGGCCGTGGCGGCCAGGTCGACGCGCTGGAGCAGGGCCGCCGCGTCGCTCCCGTGATCGGGATGGACGGCCACCCCCACCACGGTGTCCACGTCCAGGGTGAGGGCGTCGAAGACCATCTCGTCGCGGATCTGCTCACGCAGCTGGCCGGCCAGCTCCAGCGCCGCCTCGGTGCTCTCCAGCCGCAGCGTCACCAGGAACTCGTCGCCGCCGGCCCGACCGACCAGGGCCGAGGAGGGCGCGCAGGCGCGCAGCCGCTCGGCCACGTCGACGAGGACCTTGTCGCCGGCCGCGTGGCCGAGCGACTCGTTGACCTGGCGCAGCCGGTCGACGTCGAAGAGCAGCAGCGCCACCACCTCGCCGGGCGCCGCGATCCGGACCGCCTCGGTCACCGCCGCGGTGATCCGCCGGCGGTTGGGCAGCTTGGTGAGCGTGTCGTGCTCGGCGTCGTGCCGCAGCCGGTCGACCAGCCGGGAGTTCTCCAGGGCGACCGCGGCGTGCGCGGCGACGGTCTCGAACACCGCGATGTCGGCCGAGGTGAAGTGGTTGCCGTCGCCGAGCCGGTTGGCCACCTCCAGGGTGCCGATCACCACCGGACCGGAGCGCAGCGGCACCACCACGGCGTCCTTGACGCGCCGCTCCCCCAGCTCCGCCCGGAACTCGTCGTCGGTCGTCACGCCGTGTCCGACCGCCACGGTACGTCGGGACTCCCGTACCTTCTCGCGCAGTGCCTGTGGGGTGTGCGCCACGTCGAGCAGACCCGGGTCGTCGACCCGGGCGGTCAGCAGCGTCTCCGGGTGCCGCCCCTGGGCCGGGAGCCAGAGGGTGGCGTACTCGGCCTGCATCATGGCCCGCACCCGGCCGAGCAGGGCGTCGGCGAGGGTGCCACTCTGCCCGCTCTCCACCACCGCGCGGGTCAGCTCGTAGAGGTCGGTCACGGTGCGGTGCTGCCGGAAGAACTGCGCGTACGACCGGTAGACCAGCACCACACCGGCGCCGATCCCGGCGAGCAGCAGCAGGGACCACCAGGTGCTGCGCACCAGGATCAGCACGATCAGCCCGATCGAGACGTTGACCCCGGCGGTCAGCAGGCCCGTCTTCGCGCTGCGCAGCGCACCCCGGCCGGTCTGCCAGCCGTGCAGCAGGGTGTGCACGGCGACCACGCTGACGACACTGACCAGCAGGACCATGCTGACGGCGGCGAAGATGCTGACCCAGGTCCGCGGCCCCACCCCGTTCATCGGGGGGAACGCCTGGAGCACCAGCACGGCAAGCGAGGTGCCGGCCGCGGCACGGGCGACGTTGAACCAGACCTTCGGCGCCGAGAACCGGTGCCGGATGTGCGTGATCAGCGCCGTCAGCGTGTAGATGCCCACGACCGTCAGAGGCGGCAGGAAGTAGAGCGCGAGAACCAGCGGCAGCTCGGTCAACGTGAAGCCGAGCGTCTGCCGGCGGACGACCAGGCTCAGCAGCGGCAGCCCCGCCACGATCATGAGGACCAGGAAGAGCGCCGCCTGCGGCCATTTACCGACGGGATGCTCGACCAGCAGGCCGGTCACCGTGGCGCAGGCCACAGCGACCAGCGCCAACGGTGCCGTGATGATCCAGGCGTCCTCAGACGACCTGCGTCGTGGCTGATCGCGACGGCTCATGCCGCTCCTTCGCGTTGGCGGCGCGCCGCCGCGTCACCGACGCGAGTCGTCGCCCGGCCGGCGCCCAGCACTCGTGGCAGCCGGGCTCGACGAACACAGACCGGAGGGACCGGTCACTGCCACACGATGTCCAGGGTCTGCGGGCCCCCCATGCTGCCATCAAAACCGACAACGCCGACACCGCCGATGAGGGCGGCGAGAACGAGAAGTGAGCCAAGCAGCCGGCCCAACCTTCGACCAGACATGATTGCTCCTGTCGAGAGAGTTTCAGCGATGGTGGAGGTTCCACGATCGTGCCACATGGGGTGCACGCAAAAAAGCGGAGGAGGGCCCCCTTCGGGGCGGCAGACAGGGAAATCATCCGTTCGACCGGCGTGCCCGCCCCTCCGGCCCAGCCTGCTGTCACGATCGGTCCGGAGACTGCTACGGAAGGCGCGCAGAACGACTTCACGGTTAAAGCGCGCGTAAGAGCAGATTCGCTTACCAGCCATGATGATCGGCGATCTTGACCACAATGGACGGCGAACCGGACAGCACGGCGACCCCGACGAACAGACTCCACCATCATCGATGTCGGGGCAAGGGGCTCGGGCTGTCCGACAGCTCAGGCGGAGTCCCGCAGCGGCCGGAAGGCGGCCCGCACCTCGGTCGCGAACAGCTCCGACTCGTCCAGGCGGCGAAGTGGCCACCCTTCTCCACCTCGTTGAAGTAGGCGACGCCGGGGTAGGTCAACCAGTACAGCGTGATGTTGTCGACGACGCTGTCCCGGGAAGTAGCCGAAGCCGTCCTTCATGACGGTCTCGAGCGCGCCGTGCGCCGCGCGCAACTGCTCGGTGTTCGCCGGCAGCTCGTCCTTGATGCCGATCGCCCCGGCCAGCAGGTTGAGGTGGATGCCGAGCAGCCCGTCGGGCGCCTGGCGGCCCATCGCGCCCGTGACGGAGGCGCTTACGGCGCCCCCCCCTGCGCGACGTACCGCGGGTAGCCGGGCAGGGACGGCAGCACCAGGTGGAAGGCGTCCTCGGCGGTGCCGCCGTGCGCCGTCGGGTTGGTGAGCGGGCCGACCGCCCCGAGCAGCTCGACGACCGAGCCCGGCGGACCGAAATGCGAACACCGGCTCGGGTACGACCCGGAGCGGCTCACCGACCCCACGAGAAAGGCCCCGGAGCACGTAGCTCACGGGGCCATCTCTGCACCTGGTGGCGGGTAGAGGATTCGAACCTCTGTAGCTTTCGCGACGGATTTACAGTCCGCTCCCATTGGCCGCTCGGGCAACCCGCCAGGGCACACCACCGCGTCGCGACGCGGCGGCGGAAGCAAGGATAGCGGTTGCCCCCGGGGCCACCGCAAGCGGGTACCGTCAGGGGGTCCCACGCTGGTCAGTGGGGGACGGATCAGGACAGACCGCCGGACAGCAGGAGCATGATCATGGCAGCGAACCCGTCGTTCGACATCGTGAGCAAGGTCGACCGGCAGGAGGTCGACAACGCCCTCCGCCAGGCGGAGAAGGAGCTCGCGACGCGGTTCGACTTCCGCGGCACCGGCGCCGAGATCTCCTGGTCGGGCGAGGAGGCGATCGGCCTCCAGGCGGAGACCGAGGAGCGGGTGCGGGCCGCGCTGGAGGTCTTCAAGGAGAAGCTGGTCAAGCGGAACATCTCGCTGAAGTCGCTGGACGCCGGCGAGGCCCGCGCGTCGGGCAAGGTCTTCAAGATCGACGCCAAGGTCATCCAGGGCATCGACTCGGAGAAGGCCAAGGCGATCAGCAAGAAGATCCGCGACGAGGGCCCGAAGGGCGTGCAGGCGCAGATCCAGGGCGACCAGCTCCGGGTCACCGGCAAGAAGAAGGACGACCTCCAGGCCGTCATCGCGCTGCTCAAGGGCGAGGACTTCGGCGTCGCGCTGCAGTTCACCAACTACCGCTAGGACGGGCCGACGGTGGCCGGCGGGCTGGGCGTCCGAGCCCGCCGGCCACGGTCAGCGCGAGAAGATCAGCAGCAGGATCACGGTCACGACCGCGCTGACCAGGAGCGAGCCGAGACAGCCGACCCGGTTCGAGAAGAAGAGGAACATACGTGGGCTTTACCCCGCCCACGAGGATCTGATCACGCGACGAGCGACTGCTCGGCGCGTACCGCGGCGGCCTCGGCGCGGGCGATCGGGCCGGCGGGCGGCGCGGCGACCGCGGCCCCGACGGCGACCGCCGCCCCGGCGAACAGGAACGCCCAGGGCACACCGCCGGCGTGGTCGACGATCAGCCCGGCCACCGCTCCCCCGGCGGCGCTCGCCGCCACGGACATGGTGACCACCCAGGTGTACGCCTCGTTCAGCATGCCGGCCGGGGTGATCCGGCCGACCAGGGTGTTCTCCAGCGTCAGGGCGGGGGCGATGGTGGCCCCGCCGAGCACCAGCGCGACGCCGAGCGCCGCCGGTCCGGGCATCAGCGCGAAGACGGCGAAGCTGGCCGCGACCGCGCCGAGCAGCCAGGCGAACTGGCGGCTCATGTTGGCCGCGGGCTTGCGTACCCCGAACCAGAAGCCGCCGAAGGCGCTGCCGACGCCCCAGACGGCCAGCAGCACGCCGGCGAGGCTCTCCGGGTCGTCGGTGGTGGCGTTCCCGGCGAAGGCCGGGACGATCACGCCGGCCGCGCCGAAGGCGATGCCCAGGCTGGCGACGCAGAGCAGCAGGGCCGGGAAGCCGCCGAGCCGCAGGGGGCCGAGGCCCTTGGCGTGGTGTTCGCGGGGGTGCGGCTGCCAGCCGCGCATGACCCGACCGAGCGCCACGGCGGTGGTGCCGACCAGGGTGACCACGGCGGCGCCGACCAGCGCGGCGGCGGCGTCGGCGACCAGGACGAAGCCGGCCACCAGCAGCGGGCCGAGCACGAAGACGACCTCGAAGAGGGAGGTCTCCGCGGCGAGCGCGGTGTTGCGCAGGTGCGCCCGGCCGGCGGCGTGCGCGGTGAGGTCGTTCCAGGCGCCCCGGATGGCGGCGGTCAGCGGCGGGTAGGTGGCGCCGGCGACGCCGGCGGCCAGGTAGATGAGGGCGAGACTGTCGGACCCGGACCGGCTGGCACCGAGCAGCCCGAAGAGGGCCAGCGGGTGCGCCACGGCGGTGGCCAGCAGCACCGGGGTGGGGCCGACCCGGTCGGCGATCCGCCCGGCGACCGGGCTGAGCGCGGCGCCGGACAGGGCGTAGATGCCACCGGCGACGGCGGCGAGCGAGTAGCGGTCGGTGACCTCCGCGACCACCAGCAACAGCGCCAGCGGGGTCATGCCGATCCCGAGCCGGCCGATGAGGCCGAGGACCAGCAGCATCGGCGCGCCGGGGATCCGCCAGACGCCCAGGTACTGGCGCAGTGCGGCCACGGTCGACCTCCAGGGTGTAACGAGTGGGAGACGTTTCGACCCTAACGCCGGGGCGTATCCGCGGGAAACGGTTTGTGCCCGGACACACCACTCCGCCCGCGTCCGGGTGGACGCGGGCGGAGGCGGGCGGTGCGGGTCAGCGCTCGAACTGCACCGGCCCGGAGTTGCGGGCCAGCTGCTCCAGCCGGGCCACCCGCTGCTCCATGGGCGGGTGGGTGGCGAACATCGCGGCGATGCCGCCGCCCCGCTTGAACGGGTTGTCGATCATCAGGTGCGCGGTGCTGGTGAGCTGGCCCTGCGGCGGCAGCGGGCGGGCCTGCGTACCGGCGTGGATCTTGCGCAGGGCGCTGGCCAGCGCCAGCGGGTCACGGCTCAGCTCGGCGCCGGACTGGTCGGCCTGGAACTCCCGGCTCCGGCTGATCGCCAGCTGGATCAGGGTGGCCGCGATCGGGCCGAGGATCAGGGTGAGCAGCAGCACGGCCGGGTTCGGGGCGTCCTCGTCGTCGGAGGAGCCCAGCGGGATGAACCAGGCGATGTTCGCCAGCGCGGTGATGATGCCGGCCAGGCCGGCCGCCACGCTGGAGATCAGGATGTCCCGGTTGTAGACGTGGGACAGCTCGTGCCCGATCACGCCCCGCAGCTCCCGGTAGTCGAGGATCTCGACGATCCCCTGGGTGACGCAGACCGCCGCGTGCTCCGGGTTACGCCCGGTGGCGAACGCGTTGGGCTGCGCCGTCGGGCTCACGTACAGCCGGGGCATCGGCTTGCCCGCCTGGGTCGAGAGCTCCCGGACCATCCGGTACAGCTCGGGGAACTGTGCCTCGCTGACCGGTTGCGCCCGCATCGAGCGCAGCGCGAGCTTGTCGGAGAAGAAGTAGGTCACGCCGTTCATCAGCAACGAGACGACGACGGCGATGACGAGACCGCCGCTACCGCCGAACCAGTAGCCGACCGCGAGGATCAGCGAGGTCAACAGGCCGAGCAGCGCTGCGGTCTTGAGACGGTTGTGATGCACGATCGCTCCTTCGGTGCGCGGGCCCGCGCGGAGCCCGCTGACCGGTTCAACAACACCGGTACCCGCCAACCATCCAGCTCATGGCTGAAAGTTGGCTGGGGTTTCCTGTGCGCGCGCTGTGCGAGCTGCCCAACGGGGGACCAAACCGTCAGCGGGCCGCCACGTCGAGCACCAGTTGCGGGGCGAAGCCGAGCACCACGGCCAGCGCGGTGGCGACCCCGAGCGCGACCACCACGATCCGGGCCGGGCGGACCGCCACCTCGCCGGGCGCGGCGTAGAGGGTGGCGGCCACGCGCAGGTAGTAGGCCAGGCCGAGCACCGCGTTCAGCGCCACCACGAGGGCCAGCCAGCCGGCGTGCCCGGCCAGCAGCGCGCGGACCACGGTCACCTTGGCGAACAGGCCGGCCAGGCCCGGCGGCAGCCCCGCCAGCCCGATGAGGGCCAGCGCGAACGCCCCACCCACCCACGGGTGCCGCCGCGCCGCGCCGCGCAGGTCGGCCAGGGTGGCGCCGTCACCGTCCGCCGGCCGCAGCGCCACCACCGCGGCGAACGCGGCCAGCTCCAGCAGCACGAAGAAGACGGCGTACGCGACGGCCGCGGCGTACGCCCCGGCGCGGGCGTCGGCGGTGCGCCCGCCGACCAGCGCGAGCGCGCCCAGCGGGGCGAGGATGTAGCCGGCCTGGGCCACCGACGACCAGGCGAGCAGCCGGACCGTCCGCCGCTGGCGCAGCGCCACCAGGTTGCCCACGGTCATGGTGAGCACCGCGAGCAGGGCCAGCACCGGGCCGGTCACGTCGGCCGGCAGCGCGCGCTGCACCACGGCGAGCAGGGCCACCACGCCACCCAGCTTCGAGGCCGTCGAAAGGTACGCCGCCACCGGCAGCGGCGCGCCGTCGTAGGTGGCCGGCGCCCAGGCGTGGAACGGCACCGCGGCGACCTTGAAGGCCAGCCCGGCCACCACCAGCGCCACGGCGACCGTGCTCAGCGGCAGGTCGAGCAGGCCCTCCCGGTCGGCGCCGAAGGCCGCGCCGAGCCGGTCGAGGTGCAGGCTGCCGGTCACCGCGTAGAGGAGCGCCGCGCCGAGCAGAGTGATCGTGGTGGCCACCACGCTGACCACGAAGAAGGTCACCGCCGCCTCGGCCCCGGCCAGGCTGCCCCGGCGCAGGCCGACCAGCACGTAGAGCGGCAGGGTGAGCGTCTCCAGCGCCACGACCAGGGTGATCAGGTCGCCGGCCGCGCCGAGCACCACGCCGCCGGTCATGGCGCAGGCCAGCAGGAAGCAGTATTCCCCGACCGGGATCCGGCCGGCGCGCAGCAGCGGGCCGGAGAGCGCCAGCACGCCGAGGGTGAGCAGCGCGATGACGACCGCGACCAGCGCGGCCCGCCCGGTCCAGAGCCAGGAGCAGTCCGCCCCGACGCAGAAGGTGCGGCGCTCGCCGGCCGCGCCGACCAGCGCCGCGCCGAGCGCGGTGCCCGCCGCGCCGAGGGCGGCCACGGCCACCGTGGCGGCGGCCCGGGCCGCCAGCAGGTCGACCAGGAGCACCAGCACGGCGGTGCCGGCGGCCAGGTAGGCCGGCAGCAGCGCCACGTTGTCCACGCTCTGCACGACGCTCATTTGAGGACTCCCACCAGGGCGCCGACCGGGCCGGAGGCGTAGGACAGGACCAGTGCGGGGGCCAGGCCGACGGCGAGGGCGAGCAGCACCAGCGGCGCCCAGGCGGTCAGCTCCGCCCCGGCCAGGCCCGGCGCGAGCGGAGCCACCGCCGGGCTGGGCCGCCCGTGGGTGACCCGGCGCAGCAACCGGAGGAAGTACGCGGCGGTCAGCGCACCGCCCAGCGCCGCGAGCACGGCCAGGGTGGTCCACAGCCCGCCGCCACGCCGCAGGGCGGCCACCACGGCGAACGCCTCGCCCCAGAAGCCGGCCAGCCCGGGCAGCCCGAGCGAGGCGACCGCCGCGAACCCGAGCAGCCCGGCCAGCCGGGGCGCGGTCTCCCGCAGCCCGGACAGCTCGGCGAGCGACCCGGTGTGGGTGCGGTCCTTGACGGCCCCGGCCAGGAAGAACAGCAGCCCCGTGATGACGCCGTGCGCGATGTTGCCGATGAGTGCGGCCTGGAGGCCGGTGGCGGTGAGCGTGGCGACCCCGAGCAGCACGAAGCCCATGTGCCCCACGCTGGAGTACGCGATGAGCCGCTTCAGCTCGTCCTGGGCCAGGCAGACCAGGCCGCCGACCAGGATCGCCGCGACAGCGAGCACCCCGAGCACCGGGGCGGCCCAGCGGGCGCCCTCCGGGGCGACGCCGACGGCCACCCGGATCAGCCCGTACGTGCCCATCTTGAGCAGCACCCCGGCCAGGATCACGCTGCCCACGGTGGGGGCCTGGGTGTGCGCGTCGGGCAGCCAGGAGTGCAGCGGCCAGAGCGGGCTCTTCACGGCGAAGGCCAGCGCCAGCAGGGTGAACGCGGCCAACTGGGTGCCCCGGGAGAGCCCGGCGCCGCCGGTCAGCGTCACCAGGTCGGCGGTGCCCGCGGCGGCCACCACCACGTAGACGCCGACCAGCAGCAGCACCGAGCCGAAGAGCGTGTAGAGGACGAACTTGCGGGCCGCGCGGCGCCGGTGGTCGCCACCCCAGCCGGCGATGATCGCGTACATGGGGAGCAGGACGACCTCGAAGAACACGAAGAACAGCACGAGGTCGAGGGCGAGGAAGGTGCCCAGGATGCCCACCTCGACGACCAGCAGCAGCGCAACCAGGGCCCGCCCGCTGCCGCCGCCGGAGGGCACGCGCCAGAGCGTGTAGCCGCAGCAGAGCAGGGTGAGCAGCGCGGTGAGCACCACGAGCGGCCAGGAGATGCCGTCCACCCCGAGGTGGAAGCGCAGGTCGAGGCCGGGCACCCAGGACACGTTCACCTGGTGCCAGGGCTGCACGGCCGGCCGGGGGCCGTAGCCGAACCAGCCGTGATCGCCGCCGACCAGCGGCAGGGCGGCGAGCAGGGTCAGCGCGGCGGCGGCCGTGCCGACCAGCCGGCCGGCCCGGTCACCGGGGACGGCTGCGGCCGCGACCGCGCCCAGCGCGGGCACCGCGAGGACCGCGACCAGCAGGAACTGCCCGAACGTCATGAGGCCACTCCGATCAGGGCGACCGCGAGGCCGATGAGCAGCGCGCCGGCCAGCACCCCGGCCGCCGCGCGGGGCAGGGCGGCCCGGTGCAGCGCGGCCAGCCCGCCGCCCAGCTCGACCGCGGCCCGGCCGCTGCCCTCCACGAGGCCGTCCACCCCCAGCTCGTCCCCGGTCCGCACGGCCCGGGCCAGGGCGGTGGTCGGGCGTACGACGAGGGCGTGCTGGACGTCGTCGAGCCGGAACGCCCGGGCGAAGACCGGCCGCAGCGGACCCAGGAAGCGCGCCGGGTCGGCGGCCGGGTCGCGGCGCCAGCCCGCCCAGGCGACGCCCGCGCCGACCAGCAGCAGCAGGAACGGCAGGACCAGGTTCGGCGCCAGGTGAACCAGCTCGACGGCCTCGTCGGTGGCGTCGGCGGGCACCCGCAGCCGGTCGGCGAACCACGGTGCGAAGGCGGCCAGGCCGAGCAGCGCGGCGGGCACCGCGAGCAGCAGCACCGGCCAGCGCAGCACGGCCGGCGGGTCGTGCGGGTGCGCCAGCGGGGTCCGGGTCGCGCCGAGGAAGGTGCGCAGCAGCAGGCGGGTCGCGTACCAGGCGGTGACCGCGACGCCGAGCAGCCCGGCCAGCCAGACCAGCCAGCCCACCCAGGCCGGGGCCGGGCCGGCGCCGTCCAGGGCGGCGGCCTCCGCGGCGGCGAGCACGCCGTCCTTGCTCCAGAAGCCGGACAGTGGCGGCACCCCGGCCAGCGCGCCGAGGCCGATCACCATGCACCAGAAGGTCACCGGCATGGCGGTGCGCAGGCCGCCCATCCGGGACATCAGGGTGGTGCCGACGGCGTGGATGACCACGCCGGCCGCGAGGAACAGCAGCGCCTTGAACGCGGCGTGGGTGAGCAGGTGGAACAGGGCCGCCGCGGGGGCGCCGACGGCGAGCGCGCCGGTCATGTAGCCGATCTGGGAGACCGTCGACCAGGCCAGCACCCGCTTGATGTCGTCCTGTGCGGTGGCCGCGAACGCGCCGAGCAGCAGGGTCACCGCGGCCATCACCCCGAGCACGGCGAGGGCGGCCGGGGCCTGCGCGAAGAGCGGGAAGAGCCGGGCCACCGCGTAGACCCCGGCGGCGACCATGGTGGCCGCGTGGATGAGCGCGGAGATCGGGGTGGGGCCGGCCATGGCGTCGGGCAGCCAGGTGTGCAGCGGGAACTGGGCGCTCTTGCCGGCGACCCCGGCGAGCAGCAGCAGGCAGGCCGCCGTGAGCGTGCCGGCCGGATAGTCGTGGGCCAGCACGTCGGCGATCCGGAAGCTGCCCGCGCCGACGCCGAGCAGCGCGATGCCGAGCAGGAAGCCGACGTCACCCACCCGGGTGACGAGGAACGCCTTCACGGCGGCGGCCGGCGCCTCGGGCAGCCGCCGGTCGTGGGCGATGAGCAGGTAGGAGCAGATGCCCATCACCTCCCAGCCGACCAGCAGCAGGATCAGGTCGCCGGAGACCACCACGGTCAGCATGGCCGCGGTGAAGAGGCTGATCTGGGCCGCGTAGGGCGGGTAGCGGTGGTCCACCTCGACGTCGTCGTGCGGGCCGCGCCGCAGGTAGCCGACCGAGTAGACCTGCACGGCCAGGGCCACCGCGGCCACCGCCACGGCGACCAGCACGGCGACCCCGTCGAGCCGCCAGCCGAGGGTGACCCGTAGCCCGCCCAGGTCGACCCAGTCGGTGGCGCCCTCGACCGGCCCGTCCACCCGGAGCAGCAGCGCCAGCGCCGCCAGCAGCGCGACCGCCGCGCCGGCCACGCCGAGCGCGATCGCCGCCCGCCGCGCCGGATCCTCCCCGGTGGTCGCCCCGCGCGGCGAGGGCGGCAGCAGCAGCCCGAGCAGGCCGGCGATCAGGGGTACGCCGGGCAGCGCCACCGCGAGCAGTCCGGTCACTTGTCCCCCTCGCCCCGGCCCGTGGCGACCCCGGCGGGCGCTTCGGTGAGCGGCACGTCGTCCACCGTGACGCTGGCCCGCAGCCGGTAGAGCTGGAGCACGATGGCCAGCCCGACGCCGATCTCGGCGGCGGCGAGCACGATCACGAAGAGCGCGAAGACCTGGCCGGAGTGCGGCAGCGCGGCACGGACCGTGGTGTCGGCGGTGACCAGGATCAGGTTGACCGCGTTGAGCATCAGCTCGACGGCCATCAGCACGAGGACGGCGTTGCGGCGGCGCAGCACGCCGTAGACGCCGAGGCCGAACAGCAGCGCCGCGGTGACGTACGGGATGACCGGTCTCACGCGCGCCCGCCCTCGTCGCCGGCCGCCATCACGGGGCGGGCCGGCTCGACCGGACCGCCGGGCCTGCCGGGGCGGGCCGGGCCGGCCGCCGGGGTCGCGCCGGGGCGGCCGATGTCGGGGCGGGACAGCACGATGGCGCCCACCAGGGCGGCGAGCAGCAGCACCGAGAGCACCTCGAAGGGCAGCACCCAGGAGCGGAACACCTGCTCGCCGAGGCGCTCGGCGGTGCCCGTGGCGGGCAGCCCGACCCGCGACCAGCGGAACGCGTCGACCAGCAGCACGGCCAGGCCCAGGCCACTGCCGGCGCCGATCAGCGCGGCCGGCCAGCCGGGCCGGTCGAGGTCGTCGGAGGGGCCGATCGGGGCCCGGGTCAGCATCACCGCGAAGAGCAGCAGCACCACCACGGCGCCGACGTAGATGAGCACCTGCACCCAGGCGACCAGCTCGGCGCCGAGCACCAGGTAGTCACCGGCCAGCGCGCCCAGGCAGACCACCAGCCAGAGCCCGGCCCGGACCAGGTGCCGGGTCGCCACCACCAGCGCGCCCGCACCCACCGCCACCGCGCCGAGAGCGAGCAGCAGCACGTCGGCACCCGTCATGACGGCGCGCCTCCGCCCTGCTCGGCGCCCGGCTCGGGGAGTGCCCGGGTCGGGGCCGGGCGCGCGGCGGGGGCCGCGGCCTTGCGGGCGGCGGTGGTCTCCTCCTTCGAGGGATCGCCGTGCGGGTCGTGGGCCGGCGGCGGCGGGACGGTGGCCATCCACTCGCCCAGGTGGTCCTTGTCGTGCAGCAGGTCCTTGATGTCGTACTCGGCGTACTCGAACTCGGGCGTCCAGTAGAGCGCGTCGAACGGGCAGACCTCGATGCAGATGCCGCAGTACATGCACAGCGAGAAGTCGATGTCGAACTTGTCGAGCACGTTGCGCTGGCGGGGGCGGGCGGCGCCGGGGACCGCCACCTCCTCCTTGTGCGAGTCGATGTAGATGCACCAGTCCGGGCACTCGCGGGCGCAGAGCATGCAGACCGTGCAGTTCTCCTCCAGCAGCGCGATCACGCCGCGGGAGCGGGGCGGCAGCTCGGGGACCACGTCCGGGTACTGCTGCGTGGTCGAGCGGCGGGTCATCGTCTTCAGCGTGACCGCCAGGCCCTTCACCAACCCCTCGCCGGGCACCCCGCTGCGCTCGCTCATGCCGCCCATCCTGCCCTGTGCCCCCCGCGCGCGCGACCACCACCCGGACTGTTGGCGGCGGTATCGTGAGCGCGGGGAGAACGGCGCACCGGAAAGGACCCGTCATGACGGCCGCGCTGCAGAGCGACTATCCGCCCGAGGGCGGGTGGACGACCGACGACCTGGACGCGCTGCCCGAGGACGGCCACCGCCGCGAACTGCTCGATGGCGTGCTGCTCATGTCCCCCTCCCCCACCCGGATGCACCAGACCGTCGCGATGCGGCTCGGCGTTGCGCTCGAAGAGGACTGCCCCGACGGCTACGACGTGACCCAGGGGGTGGAGGTACGGATCAACCGCACCCGCTCCTTCATTCCCGACGTGCTGGTGACCACGTCGGCCGCAGCGGCACGCGAGCCGTCGAAG
Source organism: Micromonospora sp. AP08 (assembly GCF_008085935.1). NCBI lineage: Bacteria > Bacillati > Actinomycetota > Actinomycetes > Micromonosporales > Micromonosporaceae > Micromonospora > Micromonospora sp. AP08. The sequence continues at coordinate 140,380 of NZ_VSEZ01000014.1, read as the reverse complement.
TACGAGCCCCACGAGGTGGTGCTCGCCGTCGAGATCGTCTCGCCGAACACCCGCTCCATCGACCGGGTCCTGAAGCCGTCCCTCTACGCGCAGGCGGGGATCCCGTTCTACTGGCGGGTCGAGTGGGAGGACGAGGGGCTGGTCGTCTACACCTACAAGATCGATCCGGTGCACGAGGTCTACACCGAGACGGGTCGGTGGACGAAGTTCGTGGACACCGGCGAGCCCTTCCCGGTGAACCTGCCGATCGGCCGGATCACTCCCCGTCGCGTGTGAGCGGCGGGAGCATCTCGACGCCGAGTTGCTGGAGGACCTGGAACAGCTCGTTGACGCTCCACACGTCGACGATCCGGCCGGTCTCGTCGAAGCGGAGGAAGCTGGCCCCGGAGTAGCTGACCACCCGGCCGGTGGGCGGCACCGGGCCGAACTGCCCGGCCTGGGTGCCGGCGGCCCGCCAGTGCACGGCCACCCGGTCACCGCCGGCCACCACCTCGACGATCTTGTAGCGCAGGTCGGGGAAGGACGCCCGCCGGTCCCGGTGCCAGGCCAGGGTGGCCTCCGGGCCCGTCCCGCCCAGCCCCGGGCAGTCCTCGGCGACCAGGTCGTACGCGCTCTCCTCGCGGCCGGCGTTCCACACGTCCGCGATGAAGCGTCGGGCCGCCGCCTCCACATCCGTCACCGCGGCAGCCTAGCCCCCGCCCTTCGCGCTCGGCCTGCCAGGAGCGGCCGGAACGACCATGATGGGACCGGAACGAGACATCTTCGGGAGGCGACGTGGGCGGCGACCAGATCCTCGACCGGACCGGCGGCAAGTACGTCGAGCCCGGCGGCGAGTTCACCCGGGACCAGCGCTACATCGCCACCCGGATCACCGCCGACGGGGCCAGCGGCTGGCCGGTGGAGGCGGGCCGGTACCGGCTGGCGGTCAGCCGGGCCTGCCCCTGGGCGAACCGGCTGATCATCGTCCGGCGGCTGCTCGGGCTGGAGGACGCCATCTCGATGGCGGTGGCCGGGCCCACCCACGACAAGCGGAGCTGGACCTTCGACCTCGACCCGGGCGGCCGGGACCCGGTGCTCGGCATCGAGCGGCTGGCCGACGCCTACTTCCGGCGCTTCCCCGGCTACGAGCGTGGCATCACCGTGCCGGCGATCGTGGACGTGCCGACCGGGCAGGTGGTCACCAACGACTACGCGCAGATGAGCCTGGACCTGTCGACGGAGTGGACCGCGTACCACCGGCCGGGCGCGCCGCAGCTCTACCCGGAGCGGCTGCGCGACGAGATCGACGAGGTCAACGCGGTGGTCTTCGCGGACGTGAACAACGGCGTCTACCGGTGCGGCTTCGCCGGCAGCCAGGAGGCGTACGAGAAGGCGTACCACCGGCTCTTCGACCGGTTGGACTGGTTGACCGAGCGGCTGACCGGGCAGCGCTACCTGGTCGGCGACACGATCACCGAGGCGGACGTGCGGCTGTTCACCACGCTGGTCCGCTTCGACCCGGTCTACCACGGTCACTTCAAGTGCAACCGGCAGAAGCTGAGCGAGATGCCGGTGCTCTGGGCGTACGCCCGGGACCTGTTCCAGACCCCGGGCTTCGGCGACACCGTCGACTTCGACCACATCAAGCGGCACTACTACGAGGTGCACCGGGACATCAACCCGACCGGGGTGGTGCCGCTCGGCCCGGACCTGGCGAACTGGCTCACCCCGCACGGCCGCGAGCAGCTCGGTGGCCGCCCGTTCGGCGACGGCACGCCCCCGCAGCCGGCGCCGCCGGCCGAGCGGGTCGACCCGGACCACACCCCCCTGCGCGACGCGGCCTGAGCCCGCCCGGCCTCACATGGCCAGGCGGACGGCGGCGGTCAGCACCAGCTGGGCCAGGGCCAGCGGGACCAGCACCAGCCAGCAGAGGCGCTGGAGCTGGTCCTCGCGCAGCCGCGGGTAGCTCACCCGGAGCCAGATGATCACGAACGCGACGGCGAACACCTTGAGCAGGGTCCACAGCCAGCCGAGCTGGGCGTCGGCGAACGGGCCCTGCCAGCCGCCCAGGAACAGCACGGTGGTCAGGGCGGCGATCACCACGATGCCGACGTACTCGGCCAGCAGGAAGAACGCGAAGCGCAGGCCGGTGTACTCGGTCATGTAGCCGAAGACCAGCTCGGAGTCGGCCACCGGCATGTCGAACGGGGGCCGGCGGATCTCGGCCAGCCCGGCCACGAAGAAGATCACCATGGCGGGCGCCTGCCAGATCAGCCACCAGGGCTGCCACGCCTCGACGATGCCGGGCAGGCTGAGCGTGCCCGCCGCCATGGCCACCGAGGCGGCGGCCAGCACCAGCGGCAGCTCGTAGCCGAGCAGCTGGGCCGCACCGCGCAGCCCGCCGAGCAGGCTGTACTTGTTGGCCGAGGCCCAGGCCGACATGAGCACGGCCAGCACCCCGATGCCGACCACGGCCAGCACGAAGAACAGGCCGATGTCCAGCGGCTGCCCCACCAGGTCGCCCGGGCCGAGCGGGATGACCAGCAGGGCGAGCAGGTAGGGCACCAGGGCCACCGCGGGGGCCAGCCGGAACACCGGCCGGTCCGCGTCGCGCGGGGTGACGTCCTCCTTCTGCACGAACTTGATGCCGTCGGCCACCAGCTGCGCCCAGCCGTGGAAGCCGCCCGCGTACATCGGGCCGAGCCGGCCCTGCATGTGGGCCATCACCTTGTGCTCGGCCTGGCCCACGATCAGCGGCAGGGTGAGGAACGCGACCAGCACGCCCGCAACCCGGAGGACCAGCTCCAACCAGTCCGGCATCAGCCCTCCCCCTCCTCGGCGTCGCCGGCCGGCCGCGGCCGGGCCGGACGGGACGGGCGCTCGCCCGGTGCGGGGCGGGCCGGGCGTTCGCGGGCCGGGCGGGCCGGCGTACCCCCGCGGGGGCCCTCCCCCATCCCGGCCGCACCGGCCGGCGTGGGCGTCGTGCCCCACTCCCCCGGCGCCGGCACGCCCGGCGGCCGGATCGGCCGGCGGCCGCCGCCCGCCTCCGACTCACCCGGTTCCTTCGCGCCCGGCCACGGCTTCGCGACCCGGGAGGCGAGCACGAACTCCTTGCGCAGCGGGTGGCCCTCGAACTCCGGCGGCAGCAGCAGCGGCCGCAGCTCGCCGTGCCCCTCGAAGCCGATGCCGAACATCTCGTGGGTCTCCCGCTCGTGCCACGCCGCGCCGGGGAACACGTCGACCACGGACGCCACGACCGGCGCCTCCCGGGGCACCCGGGTACGCAGCAGCAGCCCGTGCCGGTGCCGGACCGACCACAGGTGGGCCACGATGTCGAAGCCCTCGGCCAGCTCGTCGACGGCCGACAGCCAGTCGAAGAAGTCGCAGCCCAGCTCGTCGTCGCCGCGTGCCGCGCGCACCGCGTCGCGCCAGCTCGCCGGGGGTACGTCGACGGTGGCGCGGGCGTACCCCTGACCGCCGGAGACCGTTGTGGTGGCCTCGACGGGCGCGAGCAGCGCGACCACCCGCCGGCCGACCTCTTCCGGAGTCATGCCGCTGATCCTATGGCCGCCGGCCCGCAGCCGTGTCGGGCCGTCCACGCTCCCCCGGGCGGGATCCGCCGCTTTGCCGGGCACGTGGGCCTCGGGCAGGGAAGGATGAACACCGTGCGCGCTGTCACTGTGACTCCCGGCGTCCCCAATTCCCTGCGCCTCGACGAGGACTGGCCCGAGCCGCCCACGGACGAGGGCGCGATCCTCGTGCAGGCCCTTGCGGTGGGCATCTGCGGGACCGACCAGGAGATCATCGCGGGCGCGTACGGCCAGGCGCCGCCCGGCCAGGAACGGCTGGTGCTCGGCCACGAGGCGCTGGGCCGGGTGCTGGAGGACCCGACGGGCACCCTCCAGCCCGGCGACCTGGTGGCCGGGATCGTCCGGCACCCCGACCCGGTGCCCTGCCCGAACTGTGCCGTGGGCGAGTGGGACATGTGCCGCAACGGCCGGTACACCGAGCAAGGGATCAAGGGTCTGCCCGGCTTCGCCCGGGACCGCTGGCGGGTGCAGCCGAGGTTCGCCGTCGGCCTGGACCCGATGCTCGCCCCGGTCGGGATGCTGCTGGAGCCGACCAGCGTGGTGGCGAAGGCGTGGGACCACATCGAGCGGATCGGCAGCCGGGCCGTGTGGCAGCCGCAGAACGTGCTGGTCACCGGGGCCGGGCCGATCGGGCTGCTGGCCGCCCTGCTGGGCATCCAGCGCGGGCTGTCGGTGCATGTGCTGGACCGGAACAAGACCGGGCCGAAGCCGGAGCTGGTCCGGGCGCTCGGCGCGACGTACCACACCACGACCGTGGCGGAGCTGGACTTCGCGCCGGACGTGGTGGTGGAGTGCACCGGCGCGCCGGTGGTGGTGATGGACGCGATGACCAAGGCCGGGACCAACGGCATCGTCTGCCTCACCGGGGTGTCCAGCGGCGGCCGGACCATCGACTTCGACGCGGGGGCGCTCAACCGGGAACTGGTGCTGGAGAACAACGTGGTGTTCGGCTCGGTGAACGCCAACCGCCGGCACTGGGACCTGGCCGCGCAGGCGCTCGCCCGGGCCGACCAGGCGTGGCTGAACTCGCTGATCACCCGCCGGGTGCCGGTCTCCTCCTACGCCGACGCGTACGCCTCCGGCGGCGAGGACATCAAGGTGGTGCTCGACTTCGAGCGGTGAGGGCGGGGCGGCCGAGCGCGGGCTCCGCCGCCCCGGGAGCCTCAGATGCCGGGCAGCCGGCCGTTGCGGAACAGGTCCACGAAGAGCTGGTGGTCCTCACGGGCCCGGATGCCGTAGGTGTGCGCGAAGTCGATCAGGTAGTCGACGAAGCCCTCCGCGTCGGCGTCCACGACCGCGACGATCGACTCCTCGGTGGAGTAGTCCACGAGATCGTGGCTGGACTCGTCGTCAGCCACCGAGTGCATCCGCGCCACCGCCCGGCCCAGGTCGGTGAGCACCCCGCCGAGCTCCTCGGGCTCGTTGACGTCGGCCCAGTCGAGGTCGGCCGCGTACGGGGAGACCTCGGCGACGAGCTGGCCGACCCCGTCCAGCTCGGTGAAGCCCAGCCACGGGTCGGCGTACGCCTGCAACGCCCGCTGCGACTCGGCGGTCCGGTGCCCCTGGTGCCGGAAGTAGGAGCGGACCCGCTCGTCGTCGATGTGTCGGGCCACCGCCGGCACCTGGGCCTGCTTCATGTAGAGGACGACGTCGTTCTCCAGCGCCTGGGTGTGCCCCTCCAGCAGCAGGTTGTAGGAGGGCAGCCCGGCCGAGCCGATGCCCACGCCCTTGCGCAGCACCACGTCCTTGATGCGGGCGGCGACCGGGCGCAGCCGGCCGGCCGACGCGGGCCGGGTTTCCAGGTACGCCTCGTAGGCCGCGCAGACCCGCTCCCGGGTCGCCGCGTCGATCTCGTGGACCCCGTCGACGAGCGAGAACCGGCGGTCGTAGTCGTCGATGGTCGTCTGCGTGGCGAGCAGGTCGACCCGGGTGTTCAGCCGGGCCTGCTGGAGCACCCGGCGCAGCACGCCGTCGGCGTTCTCCAGGGTGATCGAGCCGATCGCGTCGTCGCCGCCGGCCGCGATGGCCCGCAGCTCGGCCAGGTACGACCGGGCGAAGGCGGCCACCAGCTCGCCGATCACCCGGTCGGAGAGCGCCTTGGCGTAGCCGAGCAGGGCCACGCTGGCGGCGAAGCGCTTCAGGTCCCAGGAGAACGGCCCGACGTACGCCTCGTCGAAGTCGTTGACGTTGAACACGAGCTGCCCGGAGGCGTTCATGTAGGTGCCGAAGTTCTCGGCGTGCAGGTCGCCGTGGATCCACACCCGGCTGGTCCGCTCGTCGAGGAACCGGTCGCTGGCGAAGTCGCCGCGCTGGTCGGCGTAGAAGAGCGAGGCGCTGCCCCGGTAGAAGGCGAACGGTGAGGCGGCCATCTTGCGGAACTTGCGGCGGAACGCCGCCGGGTCGATCGCCATCGACGCGCCGAACTCCTCGGTCAGCACGTCGACGATGAAGGCGGAACGCTTGTCCGCGGACTGGGTCATGGTCCGCAGGCTAGACCTCGGCCGCCACGTCGCGGGTCAGCCGGCCGGGGGACGGACCGGTGGCGCGGTGAGGGATTCCACCGGCCGGGGGGTGCTCTCCGCGGGCCGCGGGTCGACCGGCGGGGCGAGCCGGTCGGGGCGCGGCACGCCGCCGACGCCGGACTCCTCGGCGGCGATCTTCTCCTGGAGGCGGAGGATGCCGTGCAGCAGCGCCTCCGGGCGGGGCGGGCAGCCGGGCACGTAGACGTCGACGGGGATGAGCTGGTCGACGCCCTTGGTCACCGAGTAGGAGTCCCAGTAGGGCCCGCCGCAGTTGGAGCAGGCGCCGAACGAGATGACGTACTTCGGCTCGGGCATCTGGTCGTAGAGCCGCTTGATGGCCGGAGCCATCTTGTCGGTGACCGTGCCGGAGACCACCATGAGGTCGGCCTGGCGGGGCCCGTGAGCGAACGGGATCACGCCGAGCCGCATGAAGTCGTGCCGGCCCATGCTGGTCGCGATGAACTCGATGGCACAGCAGGCCAGCCCGAAGTTGAACACCCAGAGGGAGTAACGGCGGCCCCAGTTCAGCACGAACCGGATCGGCTCGCCGAGCACGGCCGGCAACTGCACCTCGGGCCTCCCTCGCCTGTCTTCGAGTTGACAGTCAACCACAGCACCCGGGACGGCAACCGGTGCAACCGGTGCCGGCGTCAGGGCGTGTGACGGGCGTGACCGCGCCGGCGGCACGTGCACGGGGAGGAACAGATGACGGTGACGAGGGAGCCACGGCTCGGCGAGCCGCCGCCCGGGGAGACAGCGGACCGGCCGGAACGCCCGGGCCGGGGCGAGGCGATCGACTTCGACGGGCTCTACCATGCGCACTTCCGGTCCCTGACGCTCCAGCTCGCCGCCTACTGCGGCGACCTGTCGCAGGCGCAGGACTTGGTGCAGGAGGCGTTCTGCCGGGCGTTCGCCCGCTGGTCGCGGGTGTCCCGCTACGACGACCCGGTGGCCTGGGTACGCCGGGTCGCCTGGAACCTGGCCACGAGCCGGTGGCGGCGGCTGCGCACGGCCCAGTCCTGGCTGCACCGGCAGCGCGAGGAGCACGTGCCGGGTCCCGGGCCGGACCGGGTGGCGCTGACCGCCGCGCTGGCCCAGTTGCCGGCCGTCCAGCGCCGCGCCGTGGTGCTGCACTACCTGGCCGATCTCACGGTCGTGCAGATCGCGGAGCAGGAGGGGGTGCCGGAGGGCACGGTCAAGTCCTGGCTGCACCGGGGGCGGGCCGCGCTGGCGGCCCAGCTCGCCACCACGAACGAGGTGAACCACCATGACTGAGCTCGAAGACATCCTGGTCAGCGGCGAGTTCGCCGCGTTCCGCGAGGCGTACGCCCCGGCGGTGCACCCGGCCGGGACGACGGCGGTGCGGGAGACCGTCCGCCGCCGGCGCCGCCGGACCGCGGTGGTCACCGCGGCGGCCGTGGTGCTCGCCGTGGCCATCCCGGTGGGCGCGAACGCCGCCCTGAACCGGCGCCCCGACCCGAGACCGGGGCCGGCGCAGACCGCCACCCCCAGCCCGTCGGAGACGACCGCCTCGCCGACCCCGCCCCCACCGACGCCGAGCACGGCCAACCCCACCCCGGCCGCCCCGGACGGGCGCATCACCCGGTCCCAGCTGCTCGCCGCCCGGCTGGACCTGCCGACCTGGCCGGGGTACGCCCCGAAGACCTGCGTCAGCGACAACGTCCGGCTCCGGCCCGCGGCGGAGGAGGACTCCGTGCCGAGGCTGCTGGCCGATCCCCGCTACGGCGACCTCGACGGCGACGGCGCGACCGAGACGGTGGCCCTGGTCGCCTGCCGCTACGGCGAGGCCTCCGCGAAGCAGGTGCTGGCCTTCGACCGGGACGAGGCCGGCCGGATCGTCACCATGGGCCGGGTGGTCGCCACCCACGACGGGATGGACGACATCACCGACTTCTCCGTGCAGGACGACGGGAGGATCCGGGCGTACGTGGCCGACATCCAGCCCTGTTGCAGCGTCCCGGAGTGGTCGCCGCAGCGGCAGTGGCGGACGTACGCGTGGACCGGTGAGCGGTTCACCCAGGCGGCGGGGCCGACGAAGTTCGGCGTGGACCCCCGCCTGACCGACCTCACCCTGACGGCCGGCGACCTCGTCGTCGGGCCGGCCGACACCAAGGGCAACCGCACCGCCACGGTGACCGTCACGGTGACCAACAAGGGACCGGTGGACGTGCCCCTGCTCGGCTTCTCCGAGTTCTACAGCATCGGCGAGCCGGCGGGCGGGGACCTGAGCCGGTGCCGGACGGTGCGGTCGGACGGGGGGGACGCCTGCGTCCTCGACGCCCTGGCAGCCGGGAAGCGGAAGACGTACACCTTCACGTTCCGCTACGACCCGCCGGAAATGGCGGACATCCGGCCGACCCTGCGGGTCATCCACTACGACCCGCAGGAGCGGTGGTGGGGCGACCTGAAGTTCAAGGACAACCAGGTCGAGCTGCGCACGGCCGGCTAGACCCGCCGCGTCGCCTTCGCGACAGAGCATGCCGCAACCGGCCGTCCTGACTGGACGTGTCACCAGCATCGGACCGGCGGAAGCGCCGCCGTCCACCAACGGGGATTCACGGGAGGACCAGCATGACCACACGGACGACACGGGTCGCCACCGCGCTGCTCGGTGGGGCCGCCGCCCTGCTCACCCTGGCCGCACCGGCCGCCGCCGCGCCGGAGGCGACCACCGGCGGCATCGACGTCACGGCGCAGCGGCTCGTCCTGGAGCCGACCGACCAGGGGTACGTCGGGACGCTCGCCGCCACCGTCACCAACCGCAAGCCGACCGCGACGTCGGTGAGCCTGGTGATCACGGAGCCGGCCGGCGCCTCGTTCACCACGATCGAGCCCGGCGGGGCCTGCCTCTACGACCGGCTCGTGGAGAACCGGCTGGTCATCAGCTGCATGGGCGACCAGGTCGAGGCCGGGGGAAGCGTCACCTTCCGGCTCGGCTTCCACGTCTGGACCACCGCCCGCGACTACCCCATGGTCGCCGACGGCGGACGGATCGAGGTGGTCCCGAACGGCGCGGCCCGGGCCGCCGACGCCACCGGCTTCACCACCCTCTTCCGTTCCACCACGGGCAGCCTGCGGAAGCCGCGGCCGTACGTGCAGGCCACCGAGACCGACCTGAGCATCCGGGGCGGCGCGGTGACGCTCAACCGGCAGCCGGACGGCAGCCTGCTCGGGCGGATGCCCGTCACCGTGCGCTACGGCAACGACGCCCCGACCTTCGCGCTCAACGTGGATGCGGCCCTGCCCTCCGGGGTGGACGTCCACCACATCGAGCCGCAGGACATGCCGAGCTTCCCGAACTGGTTCACGGTGCCGGGCGGCCGGTTCATGCCGGGCGAGGAGCGGACCTTCGACGTGTTCCTCAGTGCGCCCGCCGGCACGCCGGCCGGTGAGCTGGGCACCGGCACGTTCACCGTGGCCGGGAGCTACTTCTGGGCGGCCGACCCGCCGCAGGACGTGGACCCGGCCGACAACAGCACCTCGTTCGCGGTGACCGCGGTCGACGCGAGCTGACCACCTGCGAGGGCCCGGGACCGCGGGGTTCCGGGCCCTCGTCGTGCTCACCACGTCGGGCGCTGGAGCAGCCCCACGAACTCGACGAGCAGCCGCTCCCGCAGCCGGACCGGGGCCGCCTGGAGCAGCGTGTTCACGGCCGCCATCCGGTCCGGCGCCGGCCCGGCGCCGAGTCCGAGGCCGGCGGCGAGCCCGGCGATCAGGTCCGGGGTGAGCGCCTCCGGGGTGAGGCTGCCGGCGAGCGCCAGCAGCTCCGGCGGCAGCACGACCGGCCCGGCCGCCCGGGCGGCCGCCGTCGCCTCGGCCAGCGCCGGGCCGAACTCGGCCACCCGCGGGGCCACCGCCGCGGTCACCGTGAGGTGCACGCTGGCCGGCAGGCCCGCGTACGCGAGCTGCGGCTGGGTGTGCCAGCCCCGGGCGGTCAGCTCGTCCACCAGCACGAACAGGTCCAGCTCCGGGTCGTCGGCGGTGAAGCAGACCACCGTCGACTCCGGCTCGGCCAGCAGCCGCAGCCCGTCGACCGCGCGGACCGCGTCGGCCAGCCCGGCGACCGCGTCCCGGGTCACCGCGGCCAGCCGCAGGTAGCCGTCCTCGCCGAGGTGCCGCAGGGTGGCGTACGCGGCGGCGATCGGCCCACCCGACCGGGTCGAGGCGATCACCGGGTTGACCATCGTGTAGCCGGGCCAGTCGGCGTACGCGAAGAACTGCGGCGCGCGCAGCCCCGCGTCCCGGTGCAGCAGCACCGACACGCCCTTCGGGGCGTACGCGTACTTGTGCAGGTCGACCGAGATCGAGGTGACCCCGGGCACGGCGAAGTCGAACGGGGGCACCGGCGCGCCGAGCCGGCGCAGCCAGGGCAGTGTCCAGCCGCCGAAGCAGGCGTCCACGTGGCACCGCACCCCGGCCGCCGCCGCCACGGCCGCGATCTCCGCCACCGGGTCGACCACGCCGTGCGCGTACGACGGTGCGGAGGCGACCACCAGCACGGTCTCGGGCCGGATCGCGGCGGCCACGTCGGCGACGGCCGGGCGCAGGGTCACCGGGTCCACGGGCACCGGGTCGAGGGCCACCCGCAGGTAGTGGGCCGCCTTGGCGAAGGCGGCGTGCCCGCTGACCGGCACCACGATGCGCGGCTCGGCGAGGTCGGGCCGGGCGTCCCGGGCCGCCTTGACGGCCAGGATCAGCGACTCGGTGCCGCCGCTGGTGACGCTGCCGACCACGTCCGGCGCGGACGTGCCGGGGCCGCCGCCGAGCAGCCGGGCGGCCGCCCCGACCAGCGCGTTCTCCATGGCCAGCAGGGACGGGAAGGCGGTGGGGTCGAGACCGTTGACGTGCGCGCTCTCCGCGTACGCCGCCTGCGCCAGCTCGTCCAGCCCGGCCACCCCGGGGTCGTAGACGTAGGCGAACAGCCGCCCGCCGTGGGTCGGACGGTCGGCCGCCCGCAGGGCCCGGATCTCGTCGAGGACCCGCGCCGCGGACACCCCCTCGACGGGCAGCGCGCCCGTCCCTGCCGTGTCGGTCATGGTGCTCAGGTTGTTCCTCTCGTGACGGTCCGGCCGGGCGGGCGGACTCGCGTGTCTCAGGCCCGCGCCGCCGGCGCGACCCCGCCGGGTGCGGGCGCGGCGGCCAGGTCAGCCGGGGTCAGGGTGTAGCCGCGCAGCAGCACCACCGGGGCGGCGACGAGCAGCGCCGGCAGGACCGTGAAGCCGAGCAGCACGCCGAGCCGGGCGGTCGCCGACTGGTCCGCCGCGACCCCGGTGGACGAGCTGACGTAGCCCGAGAGCTGGAGGACCAGGCCGTAGATGCCGGGGCCGAGGGCCAGGCCGAACGTCTCGCCGGCGGTCCACAGGCCGGTGAACACGCCGGCCTGCCGCCGGCCGGTGCGCGCGGTGTCGAAGGCGATGCAGTCCGGCAGCATGGCCAGGGCGAAGACCTGCTGGCCGGCGTAGCCGACGCCGATCAGCGCGACCACGGCGTACACCCCGGCGGCCGGCAGCGCCGGGGACGCGACCAGGGCGAGCGCGCCGGCCGCGAAGAGCAGCGACGCGGCGACCAGCGCGGCGCGCTTGCCCAGCCGGGCGCCGGCCCGGGTCCACAGCGGCATGACCAGCAGCGCCGGGCCGACGAAGCAGGCGAAGAGCAGCGTCGGGCCGCTGTCCGGGGCGCCGAGCACCTGGTCGGCGAAGTACTTCACGCCGGCCAGCACGGTGGCCACCCCGGCGGACTGGATCACGAAGCAGACCAGCAGCACCCGGAACGGCCGGTTCCGCCCGGCCACGGCGAGCTGGGCGCGCAGGCTCGGCTCGCTCTCCCTCACCGTGCCGGTCGGCGCGGACCGGGTGCCGAGGAACGCGCCGACCGTGCCGGCCACGATGAGCGCCGCCACGAACAGGCCCATCCAGCGGTGCCCCGGCACGCCGTCGCCGCCGGCGGTCACCACGGCCGGGGCCACCGCGCCGGAGACCAGGATGGCCAGCGCCAGCACCGCGATCCGCCAGCTCATCAGCCGGGTACGCTCCGCCGGGTCGTCGGTCAGCTCGGCGGGCATCGCCACGTAGGGCACCTGGAAGAAGGCGAACGCCGTCGCGGTGGCCAGGAACGCCAGGGCCACGTACGTCCCGGCGGCCGGTCCGGCGCCGAACGGCGCCGCGAAGATCGCGGCGAAGAGCACGGCCAGCGCCAGCCCGCCGACGAGCAGCCAGGGCCGGCGCGCGCCCCAGCGGGACCGGGTCCGGTCGGAGATCCGGCCGGCGACCGGGTTCACCAGCACGTCCCACGCCTTCGGCAGGAGCACGAGCAGGGCGGCCACCCCGGCCGCGACGCCCAGCGTGTCGGTGAGGTACGGCAGCAGGAGCAGCCCGGGCACCGTCCCGAACGCGCCGGTGACCAGCGAGCCCAGCGCGTAGCCGGCGTGCACCCGGCGAGGCAGGCTCCCGCCCGTTCCTGTCATGGAGCCGAATGCTACTCACGTTATGTCGGCGGTCACATCCCCTCGTCGGGCGACCAGGCGGCCGCCGCCATGTCCACCCCCGCGGGGCGCAGCGGGCAGCCCTCGGCGCGCAGCCGGGCCCGCGCCTCCACCTCGTGCCCCGGTGGCAGCCGGCCGGCCGAGTTCACCACCCGGTGCCAGGGCACCCCGCCCCCGTGCCGCGCCATGATCGAGCCGACCAGCCGGGCCGAGGCCCGCCCCGACCGGTCCGCGAGGGCGTCGGCCACCGCCCCGTACGACATCACCCGGCCGGGCGGAATCCGCTCGACCAGGTCCAGCACCGCCTCGACGTACTCGTCAGGTGTCACGGGCTGCCACGATATGGGAACGCGCCGAGGTGCGGCGGACCGCAGCGCGCAGAATGGTCCGGTGCGCGAAGCAGTCACCTCGGCCCGCCGGATCGTCGTCAAGATCGGCTCGTCCTCGCTGACCACCCCGGCGGGCGGCCTGGACGACAGCCGGGTCGACGCGCTGGTCGACGCGCTCGGCGCGCTGGCCGCCGCGGGGCGCGAGGTGGTGCTGGTCTCCTCCGGCGCGATCGCCGCCGGCCTGGCCCCGCTCGGGCTGCCCCGGCGCCCCCGCGACCTGGCCACCCAGCAGGCCGCCGCCAGCGTCGGGCAGGGCCTGCTCATCGGCCGGTACGCGACGGCCTTCGCCCGGCACCGGCTGACCGTCGGGCAGGTGCTGCTCACCGTCGACGACGTGACCCGGCGGGCGCACTACCGCAACGCCTACCGGACCCTGCGCAAGCTGCTCGACCTGCGGGCCGTGCCGATCGTCAACGAGAACGACACGGTGGCCACCGAGGAGATCCGGTTCGGCGACAACGACCGGCTGGCCGCGCTGGTCGCCGCCCTGGTCGACGCCGACCTCCTGGTGCTGCTGTCGGACGTGGACGCGCTCTGGACCGGCGACCCGGCCCGCGCCGGCAGCACCCGGATCACCGAGGTGCACGGCGAGGGCGACCTGGCCGGCGTCGACATCGGCGGGGCCGGCCGGGCCGGCGTGGGCACCGGCGGCATGGTCACCAAGGTCGAGGCGGCCCGGATCGCCACCGGCTTCGGCATCCCCGTCGTGCTCACGGCCGCGCCGCTGGCCTCGCCGGCGCTGGCCGGCGAGCCGGTCGGCACCTTCTTCCACCCGAGCAGCCGGCGCCCGGCCGCCCGCCTCTTCTGGCTGGCGCACGCCACCGCGCCGCGCGGCCGGCTGCACCTCGACCCGGGCGCGGTGCAGGCGGTGGTGGGCCGGCGCAAGTCGCTGCTCCCGGCCGGGATCACGGCGGTCGACGGCGCGTTCACCGCCGGGGACCCGGTGGACCTGGTCGACACCGAGGGCGCGCCGGTCGCCCGCGGGCTGGTCAACTACGACGCGGTCGAGCTGCCCGGGCTGCTCGGCCGCTCCACCACGGAACTCGCCGCGGCGCTCGGCCCGGCGTACGAACGGGAGGTCGTCCACCGCGACGACCTCGTGCTGCTGTGAGGAGTACGCACATGAGCGTGGTCGAGCAGGCCCGCCGGGCCCGGAGCGCGGCGGAGGCCCTCGCGGTCGCCACCCGTACGGTCAAGGACGCCGCGTTGCAGGCGATGGCCGACGCGCTGGTGGCGCGTACCCCGGAGATCCTGACCGCGAACGCGGCGGACCTGGCGGCCGGGCGGGAGGCCGGGCTGAGCGCGGCCGTGCTGGACCGGCTGGCCCTCGACGAGGGGCGGGTGGTTGGCATCGCCGACGCGCTGCGCCAGATGGCCGCGCTGCCCGACCCGGTGGGCGAGGTGGTCCGCGGCGCGACCCTGCCCAACGGGCTGGAGCTGCGTCAGGTCCGGGTGCCGTTCGGGGTGGTCGGCATCATCTACGAGGGCCGCCCCAACGTGACCGTCGACGCGGCCGGGATCTGCCTGAAGTCCGGCAACGCCGCGCTCCTGCGCGGCTCCTCCTCGGCGGCGCACTCCAACGCCGCCCTGGTCGCGGTGCTGCGCGACGCCGTCGCCGGCGCCGGCCTGCCGGCCGACACGGTGCAGCTCCTCGACTCCAGCACCCGCGACTCGGTCAAGGAGCTGATGCGCGCCCGCGGCCTGGTCGACGTGCTGATCCCGCGCGGCGGCGCGTCGCTGATCCGCACCGTGGTCGAGGAGTCCACCGTGCCGGTGATCGAGACCGGGGTGGGCAACTGCCACGTCTACGTGGACGCCGCCGCCGACCTGGCCAAGGCCGTGGCCGTCACCCTGAACTCGAAGACCCAGCGCCTCTCCACCTGCAACACGGCCGAGTCGTTGCTGGTGCACGCGGGCATCGCGGACGCCTTCCTGCCGGCCGTGCTGGCCGCCTTCGCCGACGCCGGGGTGACCGTGCACGGCGACGCGCGGGTGGCGGCCTACTCAGACGCCGTGGTGCCGGCAACCGAGGAGGACTTCGACACCGAGTACCTCTCCGCCGACATCTCCGTCGCGGTGGTCGACTCGCTGGACGCGGCCGTCGCGCACATCCGGCGGCACGGCACCGGGCACACCGAGGCGATCGTCACCGACTCCCAGCCGGCGGCCCGCGAGTTCGTGGCCCGGGTGGACGCCGCCGCCGTGATGGTGAACGCCTCGACCCGGTTCACCGACGGCGGCGAGTTCGGCTTCGGCGCCGAGATCGGCATCTCCACGCAGAAGCTGCACGCCCGCGGCCCCATGGGGCTGCCCGAGCTGACCAGCACCAAGTACGTGGTCACCGGGGACGGCCACCTCCGCTGACCCGGGCGACTCAGGCGGTGGGGGCGGCCGGCTCCGGCGGCGCCGACTCCGGTGGCGGAGCGGCCGGCGGGGCCGGCCTCGGCAACGGCACGACGGGCGGCAGGACCAGCTCGCCCGGGGGCGCCGGGCGCGGCGCGGGCACCAGCGGCGCCACGAACGGCGCGCCGGAGACCGGGGCCTCGGGCGTGGTCGGGCGGCAGGCGCGGATCGCCCGCAACGTCGTGTGCACGTCGAACTGGTGGCCGTCGTCGCTGTCCCAGCCGCCGTCACTGCGCTGGGTCTCGGCCAGCCGCCGGCGGGCCGAGACCAGCAGCCACTG
Source organism: Micromonospora sp. AP08 (assembly GCF_008085935.1). NCBI lineage: Bacteria > Bacillati > Actinomycetota > Actinomycetes > Micromonosporales > Micromonosporaceae > Micromonospora > Micromonospora sp. AP08. The sequence continues at coordinate 124,715 of NZ_VSEZ01000014.1, read as the reverse complement.
CTCCTCGCCCACGTCGACCCGGCGCAGCGTGGCGGCGAGCCAGGCCACGTCGGCCGGGGACATCTGCGGGATGCGCTCGGCCAGGACCGCCTGGATCCGGGCCGACTCGTAGTACATCTGCTGGCGGTGCAGCACGGCCGCGGCGAGCCAACCGGCGGGCAGGAAGGACGGCCAGCTGCCGTCGGGCGCGAGCTGCGCGGCGAGCGCCTGGGCGGCCCCCTGCACCACGCCGGCGTACGCCCCGCCGACCCGGTGGTCGAGCGGGCCGGCGGCGCGGGCGTCCAGCCCGGCCACGGTGAGCCAGAACCCGGCGTTGGCGGTGAGGAAGAGCCGCGCCTCCGGGTCGCCCGGGGTGGCCCACTCGGGGGCGAACCCGGCCAGCGACGGGTCCTCGTCCCAGCCGCCGTCGGCGAGCTGCCGGGCGGCCAGCCAGTCCAGGGCGTGCCGGGCGGCCGGGCGGCCCAGCGCCCCGAGGTCGTCCAGCTCGGCCAGGCGGTAGCAGGTCGCGTCGACCGAGGCGACCTCGCCGTCGAGCACGGCGGGCCACCCGCCGCCGGGCGCCTGCCCGGACTCGGCCGCGTCGAGCAGGTCCGGCGGCACCGGGGCGCCGGTGCGCAGCCGGGAGAGGCGGGCGCGGTCCACCGCGTCGCCGTGCGCCACGACGAAGCCGATCGCCGCGTCCAGATCCACCACGGCAGTCACGCTACCGGCGCAAACGTGGTTACGCCTCGGTAGCTCGGCCAGGGGTGGCCCGGCCCACCGGCGGTGTGACGAAGGGCCCTCCCGGCAGACCGGGAGGGCCCAACGACCGCGACCTCAGTACGCCGGCAGCGACGGGTCGATCTGCTTGATCCAGGAGAGCACCCCGCCCTGGACGTGCACGGCGTCCCGGAAGCCGGCCGCCTTCAGCGCGGCGAGCGCCTCGGCGGAGCGGACGCCGGACTTGCAGTGCAGCACGATCTGCTTGTCCTGCGGGAGCTTCGCCAGCGCGTCGCCCGAGATGATCTCCCCCTTGGGGATGAGGGTGGCGCCGGGGATCCGGACGATCTCGTACTCGGCCGGCTCGCGGACGTCGACCAGGAAGATGTCCTTGCCGGCGTCCTGCCAGTCCTTCAGCTCCAGCGCGGTGATGGTCGAGTCGACCACCGCCTCCTGCGCCTCGTCGGAGACCGCGCCGCAGAAGTCCTCGTAGTCCTCCAGCAGGTCGGTGACCGTGGGGTTCTCGCCGCAGAGCACGCAGTTCGGGTCCTTGCGGACCTTGATCTTGCGGTAGCTCATCTCCAGGGCGTCGTAGACCATCAGCCGGCCGACCAGCGGCTCGCCGATGCCGGCCAGCAGCTTGATCGCCTCGTTGACCTGAATCGACCCGATGGACGCGCAGAGCACGCCCAGCACGCCGCCCTCGGCGCAGGACGGGACCATGCCGGGCGGCGGCGGCTCCGGGTAGAGGCAGCGGTAGCAGGGACCGTGCTCGGCCCAGAACACCGACGCCTGGCCGTCGAACCGGTAGATCGAACCCCAGACGTACGGCTTGCCGAGCAGCACGGCCGCGTCGTTGACCATGTAGCGGGTGGCGAAGTTGTCGGTGCCGTCGACGATCAGGTCGTAGCCGGAGAAGATCTCCCGGACGTTGTCCCGGTCCAGCGCGGTGTTGTGGATCTCCACGTTGACCAGCGGGTTGATCTCGCGGATCGAGGCGGCGGCGGACTCGGCCTTGGACCGGCCGACGTCGGAGACGCCGTGGATGATCTGGCGCTGGAGGTTGGACTCGTCGACGGTGTCGAAGTCGATGATGCCGAGGGTGCCGACGCCGGCGGCGGCCAGGTACATGAGGGCCGGCGAGCCGAGACCGCCGGCGCCCACACAGAGCACCCGGGCGTTCTTCAGCCGCTTCTGCCCCTCCACCCCGACGTCCGGAATGATCAGGTGGCGCGAGTAGCGACGGATCTCGTCTACGGTCAGCTCGGCGGCGGGCTCGACGAGCGGGGGCAACGACACGGTGGACTCCCCGGGATCGGCGGTGGGACCGCGCCATTGTCGCTCGCCCCGGTAGGGATCGGCCATGATGAGGGCCACGTCGCCCGACATGCGGGAGCGGGAATAACTCAGACCCCGTCGGTCGGCTCGCCGGAGTAGCGGACCCCGTCGACGTACGGCCAGGCGTTCGCCACGCAGCCGTCCAGCCCGTACGTCTGCTGCTGCATCACCGGCGCCGGCTCGCCGGGCCCGGGGCAGGCCTGGTGCAGCTCGCCGAACTCGTGCCCGACCTCGTGGTTGACCACGTACGTCCGGTAGACCTCCAGCGGGGCGCCGTAGTCGGGCACCGCCTCCATCCAGCGGGCCAGGTTGATGACGACCCGTCCGGGCAGCCGGCAGGAGGTGTACCGCTCGGTGCTCAGGCCGCCCTCGGCGCACATCCGCTCGGAGGTGGCCGGGGTGGCCAGGTAGATGGTGAAGTCGGCGGCGGCCGCCTCGGGCACCCGCTGCACCCGCAGCTGCCCGGAGGCGATCCAGCTGCGCGGGTCGCCGAGCACCGCGTCCACGGTGGCGGCGAACTCGTCCGCGTCCTGCCCGGCGTCCCGCTCGACCTCGATCCGGTAGCGGCGCAGCGGGCCGTCGTGGCCGCGTACGGGTGACCGGCCGTCGGCCGCCGCGAAGCTGCCGGGGCCCGCGGTGGGATACCCGCCCGGCTCGGTCCGGGTCCCCGCGCCCGCGCCGTTGGCCAGCGACGGATCGGCGGCGGACAGCGGATGCCGGGTGGACAGGTGCACCGGCCAGTCCGGGCCGGCCAGCCGGGTCGCCCCGAACGCGCCGGCGGCCGCGGCGAGCAGCACCGCCAGGAGCAGCACGGCCCGCCGGCGGCGGCGCATCCGGCGCAGGCCGGGACGGGCCGGCGCCGGGATCCCGGGGTGGGCCGGTGGACGGTCGAAGTCCAGCCGGGTCGACGGGCGGTCACGGGCCGGCGCGGGGTCCTCAGGCGGGTCGTAAGGGGACGACGGCGTCATGACACCAGCGTGCCATGACAATTCGGGCAATTAGCTCTTTTCGCCGACCTTTCCGCGAAATACTGCTCATCGCCAGGATCAGGTCTTTCACACCGCCGGACCGGTGTACCGCTTCCCGGACAGGTACGGCCACGGGTTGGGCCGGCAGCCGTTCAGGAAGAGCGTCTGCTGCTGCATCACCGGGGCCGCCCGGCCCGGCCCCGGGCAGGCCTCGTGGTGGTGCCCCAACTGGTGGCCCACCTCGTGGTTGATCACGTAGAGCCGGTAGGTGTCCAGCGGCAGCTTCGCCGCGACCAGGTGCGGCGCCGAGGTCCGCCACCGGTCCAGGTTGATCACCACCTTGCCGGTGACCCGACAGGACGTGTACGGCACCCCGCCCACCCGGATGTTGATGCCCCCGGCGCCGCAGAGCCGGCCCGCGGTGTCCCGGGTGGCCAGGTAGATGGTGAAGTCGGACGCGTTGCCCGGGCCGACCCGCTGCAACCGCAGCCGGCCACCGTCCACCCAGCTCCCCGGCCCGGCCAGCGCCCGCTGCACGGCGTCGCCGAAGGCGTGCACGTCCTCACCCGAGCCGTCCTCCACCGCCACCCGGAACCGGCGCAGCACCCCGGCCCGGCCCAGCACCCCGCCGGTCCGGTCGTCGTAACCGAAGCTCCCCCGCCCGTGCGACGGCACCGGTCCGGGCAGGCTGAGCACCGGCGCCACCGGGGCACTCGACACCGGGTCCGTCGACGGCGACGGCGACGGTGAGGGCGACGGCGACGCGCCCGACGGCGGCGGCGCACTGGCCGGCACGGGCGCCCGGGCCGCCGAACCGACATCGACGAGCGCCTCGGCCGCCGGATGTTGCAGGGCGACGCCGATGCCGACCGCGGCGGCGGCGAGGAAGGCGCAGACCACGACAGCGGAACGCCAGCGGCCGGCGGGCGGGGCGGTGGGCCGCGCGGCACGCGGACGGACGGAGGTGGGCATCCGGCTCAGCCTGCCATGTCGCGCCGCCGCCCGCTCTCCCCCGTTTCGGCGATCAGCTCGCTGGCCTGCCCCTCCGGGCGCTCGATCACGGTCCTCGCGCCGGCGTCGCCTGGTCCTCGCTCGGCGCCCGGCTGCGCCGCCCAGGTGCGGTCCCCGCCGGGCGGCGACCCGGCGGGGGACGCCTCGGCCAGCAGCGCCAGCACCGCCCGCGCCACGGTGCGAGGCACCTCCAGCTGGGCCACGTGCCCGACCCCGTCGAGCAGCAGCAGGCGGCTGTCCGGGATCACCCGGGCGGCCTGCGGCGCCACCCGCACGTCGACCAGCCGGTCCTGCCGCCCGCCCACCACGAGCGTCGGCGCCCGCACCGCCGACGCCAGCCGCCACAGCGAGCCCGACCCCGGCAGGTACGACCGCAGGAAGCTGGACACCAGGCCACGGAACGTCCGGACGTAGGCGGCGGCGTAGTGGGCCGCCTCGTACCGGATCCGGATCTCCTCGACCGCCTCCAGCCGGCGCTGCGCGCTGATCCGGGTCAGGTCGGCGATGCACGCCTCCATCACCTGCTGCGCCATCACCTCGGGGGCGAGCTGGGCCAGCCGCCAGGCGGCCAGCCGCTCGCCCCGGGGGATCGCCAGCAGCGGCAGCATCCGGCCCTGCAACGAGCGCCGGAAGTCCAGGAACGGCAGGGCCGGGGAGATCAGGGTCAGCGTCCGCACCAGGTCCGGCCGCAGCGCCGCCACCCGGACCGTGACGGCGCCGCCCAGCGAATTGCCGAACAGGTGCACCGGCCCCCGGTCGCTGTGCTCGATCCAGCGGACCACCCGGTCCGCGAAGGCCGGCACGGTGTAGCGCCGACCGGGCTCGCTGCGCCCGAAACCGGGCAGGTCGATCGCCTGACCGTCGAGCCGGTCGGCGAGCAGGCCGGCCAGGTCCGTCCAGTTCTGCGACGAGCCACCGAGGCCGTGCACGTAGAGCGCCGGCTCGGCGCCGGGAGCGGTGGCCGGGGTGTCCCGCACGTACGTCACCGTGCCGTCGAGCCGGACGTTCCGGCCGGGCCAGGGCGGCGGGACGTGGTGCGCGGGCAGGAGGTGGTCCGGCCAGAGGGCGGCGGGCTTCATGGCTCCAGTCTTCCCGGACCGGCCCGGCCCGACACCGGCTCAGGCGAGCAGCGCCTCCAGCCGGCGGTTCACCGCGGCCAGGGTGGCCCGCACGACGGCCTGCCGGGGATCCCCGGCGACCAGGGCCGAGCCGGCGAGCTGCTCCACCCAGCCGTCACAGACCAGCAGCACCACGACGGTCGCCACCTCGCAGTTGCCGAACGGCACCACGGCGGCGTGCTCGACGAAGCACCGGCCCCGCTCGCCGGCCGGCGCGGCCCGGCCGAGCAGTTCGTCCACGGCGGCGGCCGCGGCCACCGCGCAGAGCCGCAGCACGTAGCCGTCGACGGCCGGCCCGGTGGAGTGGCCCTCCGCCGTCCGGTCCCCGGCGATCAGGCGGACCTCCACGGTGGCATCGAGGCCGAAGGTGCTCACCTGGACGTGGTCGATCACCACCCGGGGCCCTGGCAGGCCGCCGGTGTCCAGCGGTCGCGACGGCGCGGTCTCCGTCGTGCTCATCTGCCCACCGGAGTACGAGGTGCCGAGCGTGACCGGGCTGCCGGTGGGTGTGCCGGCCGGGGCGGTGGCCAGCGAGGACTCCTCCACCGTGGCGCGGCCCCGGTGGCCGCTGGCCTGCCGGCGGCGGCGCGGCGGCTCGATGCCCGGGTCGGCGCCCTCGGCCGGCGCCTCGGCGGGCCGGCCGGCGCGCGTCTCGGGCGCGGCGAACCGACCCTCCCCGGACCGGTTCTCGGCCGGCCGGTTGGTGCCGGACCGAGCCGGCCCACCCAGGTCCTCGGCCGGACGGGACTGCGGTGCCGACCGTGCCCGGTTCGTCAGGTCCTCGGCCGGACGGGACTGCGGCGCCGACCGGAGCGCGCCGGGCCGGTCCTCGGTCGGGCGGGGCTCGGCGGCGCGGTCGGTGCGCGGCTGGGCCGACCGGCGGCGGACCGGGGGCGGCGGGGCCGCGGGGGCGCCGGACAGGTTCTGCGGGGCGGCGGCCAACCCCATCCGCTCCTGGAGCAGGCGGGCCACCATCCGGCTCACCTCGGCCGGATCCGCGCCGTCGGCGAGGTCCAGCCGGAGGCTGTGCGCCCCGGCCGGGGTGCGGCGCAGCGCCGCGTCCCGGACGCCGGCCACCTCGCGGACGGCGTCGAGGATCGCGTTGACGTCGAAGCCCTCCGGCCGCTCGCGCAGCGGCGCGGGCTCGTCGTCGCGGCGCAGGTGGGTGGCGATGCGGGCGAGTTCCGGGGTCTCGGCGGACGGTTCCACGGCGGGCGGCTCCGGCACGACGGGCACGTCCGGCTCGGCAGGGACGCGCTGCGGCAGCACCGGGGTGGGCTCCGCCGACCGGGGGTCGGCGGCCGCCTCGGCGGTCGGCGCCGGCTCGGGCGCGGACCGGCGGGCCGCGTAGGGAGGTGCGCTCGTCGGGGCGGGCGCGGGGTCGCGGTCGACGGGGGCCCCGCCACCGGTGGCGGGGGCCCGGGACGCGCCGGCCGGCTCGGCGGGCGGCTGGTCGGCCGCGCCCGGCAGCCGGTACGGCCGGCCCTCCCGCTCCTCGGCGGCGCGGGCGGCCGGCGCGTAGCCGGTGGACGGCGGGCCGGCGGGCGCCTCGCGGGGCACCGGCGGGGCGCTGGTCGGGGCGGTGCGCGGCGGCGCGCTGAACGGGGTCACCGGCACGGGCGGCCCGGCCCAGGGCGGTCGCTCGGGGATCTCGCGGGCGGCCGGCTCGTACGCCGGGCGGGGCTCGGGCTCACTGCGGGACACCTGGTACGGCCGGGACGGCTCGGGGCGGGGCGCCTCGTAGCCCGCGGGCTGCTCGGCCCGGACCGGCTCGTACGGGCGGGCCGGCTCCGGCCGGGGCGGATCGTAGGCGCCGGGCGGCTCGAACCGGGCCGGCTCGTACGGCGGGGAGGGCTCGGGCGCCCACTCCTCGCGGCCGGCCCGGCGGCCGACCGGCTCGTCCTCGCCGGCACGGCGGCCGGGGGGCTCCTCCTCGCGGGCGCGGCGGCCGGCCGGCTGGTCCTCGCGGCCCCACGGCGGCGCCCAGCTCCCGACCGGGCTCGGGCGGTTCCAGGCCGGGCCGGGCCACTCCGGCTCCTCGACCGGGCGGCGCTCCCCGGCATCCCGGTCGTCGGCCGCGGCGCGCGGCTGCTCGGCGGCCGGCCGGCGTTCCTCGGCGGGGCCGGCGGGCGGGGCCGAGGTGGGCCGGTCGGCCCAACCCCGGGAGAGCGACGGCGCCTCGGCCGGCGGCTGCTCCGGCGGGAAGCGGTCGGCCCAGCCGGCGGAGGCGGGCGTCTCGGTCGCGGGCTGTTCCGGGGGGTGGCGGTCGGCCCAGCCGCGGGAGAGCGACGGGGCGGGTTCGGAGCGCTCGCCGGTCGGTGCGTGGAAGCCGGGAGGCACCTCGAAGCCGGAGGCGGCGGCGCCGACCGGCGGCACCTGGAGGGCCGGCGGCGCGGACGTGGGGCCGCTCTCCGTCCAGCGGGTGGCGCGCGGCGTGTCGTCGGAGGTGTGCCGGGACCCGGGCTCCACCTCGGCGGTCGGCTGCTCGACCGCGGGCGCCGGCCGCGGGGCCGGCACGACCAGCCGGTCGCCGCCGGTCTCCCGGCGCGGCTCGTCCGCGGGCGGGGCGCTGACCGGCGCCTGGCGGGTCACGGGCGACTCCTCCCCGGCGTGGTGCACGCCGTTGACGTGACGGCCGTTGACCCGGGCCGGCGGCTCCTCGGCGGCCAGCCCCGGCAGCGGGGCCGGCAGATCGCCGTGCCGGGGGGACGAGGCGCCCCAGCCGGTGGTGAGGTCGGCGCGGGGCCAGGCGCCGGGCGCCGGTGCGCCCCGGGCCCAGCCGGTCGCCGGGGGCGCCCATCCGCTGCCGGCGTGGGCAAGGTCGTCCTGCTGACCCGTGCCGTCGCCGTGCTCTCCCGGGGTGGCGGCTCCGGGTTGCCCTGATTCACTCACCGCGCGCTCCTTGGTCGCCCCCGCTGAGGCTACCGTGTGGTGACAGTGGCGATAAGTTACAGCGGCGGGCCAATTCCGCGCCGGGTTCACCAACCCGGACCGGTTCGGGTGATAAGTGCCGGCTCGTACAGAGAAACTCGGAGGTTCCCATGACCGCTGTGGGGAACGGTGCGCAGACCGCCGGCCGGCCCACCCGCCTGCCCCGCTCGGCGCGGCGCAAGCAGCTGCTCGCGGCCGCCCAGGAGGTGTTCGTCGCGCAGGGCTACCACGCCGCCGCGATGGACGACATCGCCGAGCGGGCGGGAGTCTCCAAGCCCGTGCTCTACCAGCACTTCCCCGGGAAGATGGAGCTCTACCTGGCGCTGCTGGACACGCACTGCGACGCCATCGTGGCGAAGGTGCACGACGCGATGCGCGGCACCCAGGACAACAAGGAGCGGGTCGGCGCCTCGGTGCGCGCGTACTTCGACTTCGTGGATCACGAGAGCGAGGCGTTCCGGCTGGTCTTCGAGTCGGACCTGCGCAACGACCCGGCCGTCCGGCAGCGGGTGGAGCGGGTGGAGCAGGGCTGCATCGCCGCGATCACCGACACCATCATCTCGGACACCGGCGTGAGCCGGGCGCACGCCGAGCTGCTCGCCTCCGGCCTGGTCGGCGCGGCCGAGACGGCCGCCCAGTTCTGGCTGGCCGGCGGCCGCCAGGTGCCCAAGGCGGAGGCCGAGGCACTGGTCGCGGCCCTGTCCTGGCGGGGCATCGCCAGCTTCCCGCTGCAAGGTGAGTCAGCCTGAACATCGGGCCGCCAGATCGGATAGCCTTCCCACGGTGGCTTTTTCGCCCCAGTTGAGGAGGCACAGTGGAGGTCAAGATCGGCGTGCAGTACGCGCCGCGGGAGCTGGTCCTGGAGAGCGCGCAGTCGCCGGCCGAGATCGAGCAGATCGTGACCGACGCCGTCGCCAAGGGTGAGGGCACCCTCTCCCTGACCGACGAGAAGGGCCGGCGGGTCATCGTGCCGGTCACGAAGGTCGCCTACGTCGAGATCGCGGAGGCCTCGCCCCGCGCGGTCGGTTTCACCGTCCGCTGATACCCGCCGGCCCGCCGTGGCGGGGGCATCCCGTCACGGCGGCGCAGGGCGTCAGTTGTTCAGCCCCGCGGCGGTCATCCGCGCGGTGTGCGCGTCGGTCAGCCGGCGGAACAGCGCCGGCACGTCCACGCCCTCGCGGGAGATCAGCGCGGTGAGGGCGCCCCGGTCGGCGGCGGCGACCCGGCCGGCCTGGGAGAGCGCCTCGCCTACCAGGCGCCGGGCCCACATGGAGAGCCGGTTGGCCACCCGGGGGTCGGCTTCGACGGCGGCCCGGATCTCGGTGGCGGCGAACTCGGCGTACCGGGAGTCGTGCAGCACGTCGAGGATCAGGCGCCGGTCCGGCCCGTCGAGGCCGCCGGCGATCTCGCGCAGGAAGTCGTCGCTGATGGCGTCGCCCACGTACGCCTTGGTCACCGCCTCCAGCCAGTCCTTCGGCTCGGTCGAGTCGTGGTACGCCCGCAACGCCTCGACGTAGGGGGCCATGGCCTCGTCGGGGGTCACGCCGAGCGCGGTGATCCGGTCGGCGATCCAGCGGTAGTGGGCGATCTCGGCGGCGGCCATCTGGCTCAGCGCGGCCCGTCGGCGCAGGTCGGGGGCGAGGCGGGCATCGGCGGCCAGCCGGTCGAAGGCGAGCAGCTCGCCGTACGCCACGAGGCCGAGCAGGTCGACCAGGGCGGGGTCGGGGGCGGACACGAGCGCAGGCTACCGTCCAGGCGCAAGACCCGCTGAGGCGTGACCCAGGTCACACCGATCACCCCTGGCCGCCGTGCGGTGACCGGAATCAGGACGGCCCCGGTGCCGTTCAGCTAAGATGACACAGTTGCCGTGGGCACCGATTCGTTCAGCTGAGCTGATCAGCACCGGTCCCCGGCGCGCGTGCGGCCCGGTCCGGCTCGGCGATCACCGCCCCCGACCGTGTGGCCCGCGCCATACCGTTCGCGCCCTGAGGACATGACGGGGCGCACCACGAGAGGGCACCCCCAAATCCATATGAGCGAGCAGATTCAAGGCCAGGAACTGGCCCCCACCGCTCCGGTCCGTCCGGAGGCTCCCACCTTCGCCGAACTCGGCGCCCGCCAGGAGACCGTCGAGGCGCTGGCCGCCGCCGGCATCACCCGCGCCTTCGCCATCCAGGAGTACGCGCTGCCCATCGGGCTGCGCGGCGTCGACCTGATCGGCCAGGCGCCGACCGGCACCGGCAAGACCCTCGGCTTCGGCATCCCGCTGCTGGAGCGCGTCTTCGCCCCCTCCGAGGGCGGCGACGGCGTGCCGCAGGCGCTGGTCGTCGTGCCCACCCGCGAGCTGGGCCTCCAGGTCGCCAAGGACCTCGACGCCGCGGGGCGCACCCGGGGCGTCCGGGTGCTGCCGATCTACGGCGGCGTCGCGTACGAGCCGCAGATCGACGCGCTGCGCAAGGGCGTCGAGATCCTGGTCGGCACCCCGGGCCGGCTGCTGGACCTGGCCAAGCAGAAGCACCTCCGGCTCGACCGGGTGCACGCGCTGGTGCTCGACGAGGCCGACCGGATGCTCGACCTGGGCTTCCTGGACGACGTCGAGAAGATCCTGGCCATGCTGCCGGAGGACCGGCAGACCATGCTGTTCTCCGCCACCATGCCGGACCCGATCGTCGCGCTGTCCCGGCGCTTCCTGCGCCGGCCGGTGACCATCCACGCCGGGCACACCGCCGAGACCGGCCCGTCGCCGCAGACCCAGCAGCTGGTCTACCGCACCCACTCGATGAACAAGGTCGAGATCGTGGCGCGCATCCTCCAGGCGGAGGGCCGCGGGCTCACCATGATCTTCACCCGGACCAAGCGGGCCGCCGACCGGGTGGCCGAGGATCTGGACTTCCGCGGTTTCGCGGTCGCCGCCGTCCACGGCGACCTGGGCCAGGGCGCCCGGGAGCGGGCGCTGCGGGCGTTCCGCGCCGGCAAGATCGACATCCTGGTGGCCACCGACGTGGCGGCCCGCGGGCTCGACGTCACCGGCGTCACCCACGTCATCAACTACGACTGCCCCGAGGACCAGGACACCTACACCCACCGGATCGGCCGCACCGGCCGGGCCGGGGCGTCCGGTGTCGCGGTGACCTTCGTCGACTGGGACGACATGCCCCGCTGGCGGATCATCGACAAGACCCTGGGGCTCGACATGCCCGAGCCGCCGGAGACCTACCACACCTCCCCGCACCTCTACACCGACCTGGACATCTCCCGCGACATCAGCGGCACCCTGCCGACCGCCGAGCGCACCCGCGCCGGCCTGTCGGCCGAGGTCGAGGAGGACCTGGGCGGCGGCCGCTCGCGGCGCGGCGAGCGCGGCGAGCGCGGCCCGCGGCGCGGCGAGGGCCGGGGCGAGGGCCGCGGCCGGGAGCGCCGCCGGGGTCGCGACGGCGACACCGGTGCGGCGCCCGAGGGCGCGTCGACCGAGGCGTCCGCCGAGGAGAGCACCCGCAGCCCGCGCCGCCGCCGGCGTCGCCGGGCGGGCGAGACGGTGGCCGGCGAGGCCACCGCGGTGATCTCCGCCGAGGGTGGCGCCGAGCCGGCCGCGGCCGCCGAGGGCGACTCGGCCGCCAAGCCGCGCCGCCGCCGGCGCCGCCGTGGTGGCGGTGGCGGGGGCACCGGCACGCCGGCCGAGGCGACCGCCGACTGACCCGCGAGACATCCGACGTCCCCCGTACCGGTCATCCGGTGCGGGGGACGTCCCCGTTCCACCTGCCCCCCGGCCGACCCCAGGAAGAGGAAGCCATGCCGGAACCGCTGGATGCCGCGCTGAGCGAGGTGCGGGCGCTGCTGCTCGACCCCGCCCTGACCCGGGCGGTCGCCGCCGGGCGTCGCCGCGGCCAGCGCCCCTCCGTGGTCCGCGCCGAACTGCGTCCGGTCACCCTGAAGGGTGGCCCCCGGCTCCAGATCTCCACGTCCGACGGGGCCCGGCCGTACACCCGGAACGTGGCGCCGGGCGCGGAGGCCGGCACGGCGGTCGACGCGCTGCTCGCCGAGCCCTTCGGCAACTGGCACGTGGAGACCGCCGACAGCACGATCCAGCTCCGGGTGACCAAGTCGGGCGAGGCGCAGGTGCACCGGGCGGCGGCGAGCCGGCCGGCGCCGGAGCCCGGCGGCCATGACCGGGCCAAGGACTGGCTGCTCGACCCGGGTGACCCGATCTTCGCCGAGATCGGCGGCTCGGCCGCCAAGCGCCGCCAGGTGGACGCGTTCCTCCGGGCGCTGGCCGCCACCCTGCCGGACGACCTGACCGGGCCGCTGCGCGTGGTGGACCTGGGCTGCGGCAACGCCTACCTGACCTTCGCGGCCCACCGCTACCTGTCCCAGCGCGGCCTGGACGTGACGCTGGTCGGGGTGGACGTCCGCGAGGACCAGCGCCGGCGCAACACCGAGCTGGCCGAGCGGCTGGGCTGGGCCGACCGGGTGAGCTTCGTGGCCGGCACCATCCTCGACGCCCAGGTCGAACCGGCCCCGGACCTGGTGCTCGCCCTGCACGCCTGCGACACGGCGACCGACGAGGCGCTGGCCCGGGCGCTGCGCTGGGACGCCCGCTGGGTGCTCGCCGCCCCGTGCTGCCACCACGACGTGGCCGCCCAGCTGCGGGCCCGGCCCGCGCCGCGGCCGTACGAGCTGCTCACCCGGCAGGGCATCCTGCGCGAGCGGTTCGCCGACGTGCTCACCGACGCGCTGCGCGCCGGCCTGCTCCGGCTGCACGGCTACCGCGCCGAGGTGGTGGAGTTCGTCGACTCCCGGCACACCCCGCGCAACCTGCTGATCCGGGCCCGGCGCACCGGGAGCGCGCCGACCGACGACCAGCGCGCCGAGTATCGCGAGCTGGTCGACCAGTGGGGCGTCACGCCCCGGCTGGAGACGCTGCTCGCCGACCGCGCCTAGCGGCGGCGGTCGCCGCGGTTGCGCTCCGCGCGGTCGAACGCGGGGACCCGCTCGCCGGGACCGCGGTTGGCGGGCCGGTCGCCGTCCTGGGACGAGGTCGGGAACGGCACCACCTTCGCCGACTCGTCGGCGTTGCCGGCGGCGGCGAACGCGTCCCACGAGATGTCGACCAGCACGCGCTTGAGCTCGGCGTGCCGGGCGGCGGCGTTGCGCTGGAGCGCCATCCGGGCGCCCAGCACCACGCCGACCAGCGTCGTGGTGATCGCGCCGGCCGCGGCGATCAGGTGCACGCCGGTCGCCTGGCTGCCGCGCACGGCCAGCACCAGCAGCCAGATCCAGAAGCCGAGGGCGAAGACGCCGGCCTTCGCCACGAAGAAGAGGCTGACCGCACCGGGACGGTGGGGCACGGGACGATCCGGCTCGGCCATGCTGCTCCTCGACGTCTGTTCGCTGCTCCGGCGGTCCGTCGATTTTAGTTGACGTGGCGCAACTGCCGATGCCCACGCGGTCCCGCCCGCGGGACCTTCCGACCGATCAGTCAGTTACTTATTTCAACCGGCGTACTAGGCTCGGTGCCCAGACTCGGGTGCTCCGGCGGGAAGGGACAGACCCCCCGACATGGGATCGGCAGACGTTTCACCGCAGATGGCCTTCGCGCGTTTCGTGCGACGCGCCATCGATGACGCCCGCGAGGAGCGCGGCTGGACGGTGACCGATCTCGCCACGCACACCGGCGTGGGGCGGTCGACCGTCTTCCGCTGGCTGGCCGGCGACTGGCAGGACTACCCCGAGCTGGCCAAGGTGCGCGGCTTCTGCGCCGCCCTCGACCTGCCGGTGGCGGCCGCCTTCCGCGCCCTGGGCCTGCCCGACGCCGGCCCGGTGCCGCGCCGCCGCGCCGAGGACGGCCCGGTGGAGGCCGACGTGCGGGTGATCCTGGAGCGGCTGGCCGACCCGAACGTCCCCGCCGAGGAGAAGCACCACATCCGCGACCTGCTCCGCTACCTGGCCCGCCGCCCGGTCCGCCGGGCGGGCTGACCCGCGGCTCAGGCCACCGGGACGGTGAACGCGGCCGTGCGCACCACGCCGGCGACCTGGAAGTCCAGGAACATCCGGTAACGTCCCGGCCCGGGCGCGGTCAGCCAGAAGGTCACCGCGTCGCCGTCCCGCACCGGCTCGGGGTGCACGTGCAGGTAGCCGAGGTCGCCCTCGCGGAGCGCGACCAGGTGGCCGTACGCGCCGAGGTAGGGCTCCAGCGGTGCGGCGCCGCCGGGCCCGGTGACCCGGAACCGCAGCGGCACCGACTGTCCCACCGTGGGGGTGCCCTCGTAGGCGACGGTGAACCCGTCGACCGTGGTCGAGGTGGCCGGGGCGGGGAGCGGCCGGGGCGCGTACCCGCCGGGCGCGGCCAGGTCGGCGCCGAGGATCACGGCGGTCTGCCGGCCGTCGTCGGCCACGGCCGTGAAGTCCGCGTACGCCCGCCAGGCGCCCGGCTCGGCCATGGTCAGCGGCACCGACCAGGTGCCGTCGGGGGCCATGGTCGGGTGCAGGTGCTGGTAGCCGGTGAGGTCGCGGCGCACCACGATGAGGTGCATCGGCTTGTCGTGCACGACGGCGAACCGGGTGACCGCCCGCCGCCGCTCGTCCCTGATCTGGAACCGCAGCTCACCCGCCCGGCCGGGGACGAACTCCACGGTCGACGGGGCGAGCGTGTAGCCGGCCGAGCTGATCGACAGCCCGGCCGCGTCGGCGTCGCCGCCCCGGGTGACGGTGGCCCCGCCGTGCGAGTGCGCCCCGACGCCGGGTGCGTGGCTGTGTTCGCCGGTCACCGGGAGGCTCCCGGTGCGGGTCGGGTTCGGCGGCGGGTTCAGCCGGCCGAGACCGAAGCCGAGCAGCACGGCCAGCACCAGCCCGCCCACCGTCAGGGCGAGCCGCAGCGTCGCCCGGTCCACCTCGACCGGCCCGCCCGGACCGGACCCGCCGGCGTCGTCCACGGATTTCACCAGGGCGGGGCCGGCGAGGGGCGGTGACTCAGGCAACGCCGGAGGCCAGCTCGTAGCCGGCCTCGTCGACCGCCGCGCGGACGGACTCGACGGGCAGCGGGGCGGCGCTGGTGACCGTGGCCGTGCCGGTGGCGAGGTCGATCCGGACCTCGTCCACGCCCGGCAGGGCGGACAGCTCCTCGGTGACCGCCCGGACGCAGTGTTCGCAGGTCATGCCGGTGACGGCGTACGTCTGGACGACGGGCGGCTGCTCGGTCATGGGCCCACCGTACCGCCGGTCGGGGGTCGGCCCGCCGACGGTCCGCCGACGGTGGCGACGCTCGCATTCCGGCCGGGTCGGGAACTTTCCGCGCCCCGGACGCGACGGTTCAGCCGGCCACCGCGAGTGCCAGCGGCAGCACGTCGGGCGCGCCGGCCCGGCGCAGCAGCCGGGCCACCATGCTCATGGTCCACCCGGAGTCGATCAGGTCGTCGACGAGCAGCACCGGCCCGTCCAGCCCGGCCAGCGCGTCGGCCAGGTCGGCGGGCACCGCGAAGGCGCCGTGCAGCGCGCGTACCCGCTGGGCGCTGTTGCCGCGCGGCCCGCCGGCCCCGGACGGTCCGGTGGGGACGACCCGGCCGAGCAGCGGCAGCCGGCCCACCGCGGCGATCCGCTCGGCGAGCGAGCCGACCAGCTCGGGCCGGGTGCGGGAGCCGACCGCGACCACGCCGACCGGGCGACGCGGCCACGGGTCGTCGCCGTGCGCCCATGCCTTCAGCACCTCGACCACGGCCGCCGACACGTCGTCGGGGACCGGGCCGTCCGCCGCGTCCGGCCCGACCAGGCCGCGCAGCCGGCCGCCCCAGCCCAGGTCGGACAGGCGCCCCACGGCCCGCCCGGGCAGCGCCTGCTCCGCCGGGGGGATGCGGCCCTTCAGGGGTACGCCGACCGCCTCCAGCCCGGTCGGCCAGAGCTTCTTCGGGGCGATCTCCACGCCGGGGCGGCCCAGGAAGGTCTGCGCGGCGGTCAGCGCGGCGTCGGACACCTCGGTGCCGAACAGCGGGGCGGCGCAGTTGTCGCACCGGCCGCAGTCCCCCGCCCCGGCGTCGTCCAGGCACTCCCGCAGGTAGCGCATCCGGCAGCCGGGCGTCGTCGCGTACTCCCGCATGGCCTGCTGCTCGGCGGTGCGCGCCTGGGCGACGCGGCGCAACCGGGCCTCGTCGTAGACCCAGGGCTCGCCGGTGGCGAGCCAGCCGCCGCGCACCCGGCGGACCGCGCCGTCCACGTCGAGCACCTTGAGCATCAGCTCCAGCCGGGCCCGGCGCAGGTCGACCACCGGTTCGAGGGCCTGGGTGGAGATCGGCCGCTCGGTGTCCAGGGCGGCGAGCACGGCCCGGACCTGCTCCTCGGGCGGGAAGGCGAGCGAGGCGAAGTACCGCCAGATCGCCGCGTCCTCGACGCCGGGCAGCAGCAGCACCTCGGCGTGCTCGACGGCACGGCCGGCGCGGCCGACCTGCTGGTAGTAGGCGATCGGCGAGGGCGGCGCGCCCAGGTGCACCACGAAGCCGAGGTCGGGCTTGTCGAAGCCCATGCCGAGCGCGCTCGTGGCGACCAGCGCCTTGATCTTGTTGTCCAGCAGGTCCTGCTCGGCGGCCCGCCGGTCGGCGTCCTCGGCCTGGCCGGTGTAGGAGGCCACCGACCAGCCCCGGGCGCGGAGGAATTCGGTGGTCTCGCCGGCCGCCGCCACGGTCAGCGTGTAGATGATCCCCGAGCCGGGGAGCCGGTCCAGGTGGTCGGCGAGCCAGGCCAGCCGGTGCGCCGGGCTGGGCAGATCGAGTACGCCGAGCCGCAGCGACTCCCGGTCGAGGGTGCCGCGCAGCACCAGCGCGTCGCCCAGCTGCTCGGCCACGTCCTGGGTGACCCGGGCGTTGGCGGTGGCCGTGGTGGCGAGCACCGGGGTCCGCTCGGGCAGGTTGGCGAGGAAGGTGCGCAGCCGCCGGTAGTCGGGACGGAAGTCGTGCCCCCAGTCGGAGACGCAGTGCGCCTCGTCCACCACGAGCAGCCCGGTGGTGGCGGCCAGCTTCGGCAGCACCCCGTCCCGGAAGTCGGGGTTGTTGAGGCGTTCCGGGCTGATCAGCAGCACGTCCACCGCCCCGGCGTGGATCTCGGCGGTGATCTCGTCCCACTCGTCGAGGTTCGCCGAGTTGATGGTGCGGGCCCGGATGCCGGCCCGGGCCGCCGACTCGACCTGGTTGCGCATGAGCGCCAGCAGCGGCGAGACGATCACCGTGGGGCCGTGCTCACCACGCTCGCGCAGCAGCGCGGTGGCCACGAAGTAGACGGCCGACTTGCCCCAGCCGGTGCGCTGCACGCACAGGACCCGCCGCCGGTCGACCACGAGCGCCTCGATGGCGCGCCACTGGTCCTCGCGGAGCCGGGCGTGCTCACCCGCCAGCCGCCGCAGCACCGCCTCGGCGCGCTCCCGGACAGCCATCCGATCCTGACCCATCCGGCATTTCTACCAGGCGAGCCGCCGCCGGTCCGAGTCACGAGTGCCGGACGGGCGGCGGCTCGGGCGGCAGGAAGAGCAGCACGTCCCGGAGCGTCTCGGTCGCCGCGGGTGGCAGCTGGCACCGCCCGGCCAGTTCCTCCAGCGACCCGTACGGGCCGCGCAGCCAGCGGTCGACCGCCACCTGGCGGCGCTGGTCGGCGGTCAGCCCGGGCAGCGTGGCGAGCACCGGATCGGGCACCGCGTTGACGTCGACCAGGCCGCCGTCGTCGTAGGTGCGGAGCAGGTCCGGTCGGCCGATGCGCAGGTCGACCCGGGCGGCCGGATAGTGGTGCAGCAGGTAGCGGGCCTGCTCCCGGCGCAGCCGCCGCTGCTCGTCGGTGCGCTGCCGGCCGGTCCGGAACAGCCCGCCGACGGCCGCCCAGAGGGTGGGGTTGAGCAGCACGACGTGCGCGATGCCGAGCAGCCAGCAGGTGCCCATCGCGACGATGAGGTAGAGCGCCTCCCCGTCGCTGATCTCCTCGGTCTCCGGGCTGCTGACCGCGAGGACGAAGACGCTGAAGACGAGCAGGAAGTAGCCGATGCCCGCCAGGGCGAGACGCCAGCTACGCCGCCAGAGCGCGTACCCGAGGACCACGGCCCAGGTGAGCGAGCCGAACGACACCAGCACCGTGGCGGTGCCGGCGACCGTCGCGACGAGCCGGACCCAGCCGGGCGCCCGGCGGTCGGCCGGCGCGTCGGCCGGCTGGTTCATGGCGACCAGAAGGGCGTGCGGCACCGGGGTCAGCGGTCCGGCCGGCCCGGCGGCCCAGCCCGGCGCGGCCGGCGGGATCGGCGCGGCAGCCGGGGCCGGTCCGGTGGGGTTCGGCGTCGGGGCGGGCGCCGGCCGGACGGCGACCGCCTCCGGTGCGGCGGATGTCGACCCGTCCGGCAGGCCCGTGCCGTCCGGGGTGTCGCCGGCCCGGGGCGCCGGCACGGCCTCCGGCGCGGGCGGGGTGGGCGGCTCGGACGACACCGGTGGCGCCTGTGGGGTCAGGCTCGGGTCGGAGCGGAGGATGCGCCGGTGCAGGTCCTGGAGCGCCTCGCCGGGCTCGATGCCGTACTCCTCGCGGAGCAGGTCGGCGAAGTCCCGGTAGGCGGCCAGCGCCTCGGCCTGCCGGCCGCCGCGGTGCAGCGCCAGCATGAGCTGGTGGCGCAGCCGTTCGCGGACCGGGAACTCGGCCACCAGCTCGACGAGCCGGCCGACCAGCTCGCCGTGCCGGCCGCTGGCCAGCTCCAGCTCGGTGCGCGTCTCCAGGGCGACGGCCCGCAGCTCCACCAGCCGGTGCCGGGCGGCGTCGAAGTACGCGCCGGTGAACCCGGTGAACGGCTCCCCCTGCCACCGTTCCAGGGCGCCGGTCACCTCGGCCAGCGCGTCCTCGGTACGCCCCGCCGCCTGCCACTGCCGGGCCCGCCGCACGCCCCGCTCGAAGCGGACCGCGTCCACCGCCTCCGGCGGGATCCGCAGCACGTACCCGGCGTCGGTGAGGGTCAGCACCTGCCCCGGCGTACGCGGCGACCGGTCGGGTTCGAGCACCCGGCGCAGCCCGGCCACGTACTTCTGCACCACGTTCGGGCCGTTCGCCGGTGGCTCCTCGGGCCACACCGCGTCGACGATCTGCCCGGTCGGTACGGGACGCCCCGCGGCGAGCAGCAGCACGGCCAGCACGGCGCGCTGCTTGCCGGGGCCGAGGTCGAGCGGGCGGTCCGCGTACCAGGCCCGTTGCGGGCCCAGGATCTCGAAGCGCAACGCCTCTGACATGCGAGTTTCCGCTCCTGTACCCCCGGCCGCCCGCCGCGGCGGCCCACGGCAGTCGGACGGCAGCATATCGGCAGCGGGACGGCCGTGACGGCCTGCCAGAATGCCGGTGCAACAACCACCTGGGAAAGTGAGTCGAACCAAGATGACGCAGCGTACCGGCACCGCCGCGACGTTCCGGCGGGTCGCGGCCCTCGCGACCGCCGTGCTGACAGCCACCGCCCTGTCCGCGGGATGCGGCACCGGCGACGGCGCCTCCAAGGGCGCCGAGTTCACCCCTGGCGCGTCCGCGTCGGCCGACCCGAAGGCCACGCTCCTGGCCGCCGTGCCGGACGAGAAGGACCCGGCGTTCCGCTTCTCCACGCTGGACGGCGCCGACAAGTTCACGGGCGTGGTGGACCCGGCGGCGCACGGCATGGAGCTGGGTATGTCGCAGAAGAACGACGACCCGGAGTTCACCATGAACATGACGTTCCGGGTGATCGAGAAGGACCTCTGGATGCGGGTCAAGCTGACCGGCATGCCCGGCCTGCACGACATGCTGAAGCTCCCGAAGCGCTGGATGGCGCTGGACCGGACCAAGCTGTCCGACGGGTCGGAGGCGCCCGTCTACCAGGGGGCCGACCCGGCCAACACCGCCGCGATCATCCGGACCTCGGACACGGTCGAGGACAAGGGCAACGGTACGTACACCGGCTTCGCCGACCTGACCGACAACGCCGACGTGCAGAGCGCCTTCGACGCGGTCGACGTGGCGGCGCTGGGCGACGCGGCGAAGAAGGTGCCGTTCACCGCGGTCGTCGGCCCGGACGGGAACCTCACCTCGCTCACGCTGGACGTCCCGGCCGCCGGCAAGCAGAAGGCCATGAAGCTGGTCACCCGGTACTTCGACTTCGGCAAGGCGCCGAAGCTCACCGCGCCGGCCGGCGACGAGGTGCAGAAGGCGCCCGCGTCGGCGTACGAGATGTTGAACGGCTGACCTGCGACGCGAGGAGGGGCGGCGGCCACACGGGGGTCCGCCGCCCCTTTCGCGTATGTGTCAGCGGCCGAGGACGGAGCCGCCGTTGACGCCGAGGACCTGGCCGGTGACGTAGCCGGCGGACGGGCCGACCAGGTAGCGGACGGCCGCCGCGACGTCGTCCGGCACGCCGGCCCGGCCGACGAGGGTGGCGGCCACCCGCTTGGCGTGCCCCTCCGGCGTCATCCGGTCGCCGAAGAACTCGGTCTCGGCCACGTACCCGGGGCTGACCACGTTGACCGTGATCTGTTCCGGACCGAGCTGGGCGGCGAGGTCGTACGCCCAGCCGTGCAGCGCGGCCTTCGCCGCCGAGTACGGCCCGCCGCCGCCCCGCTGGGCGGCGATCGAGCTGAGCAGCACCACCCGGCCGCCGGGGCGGCGCAGGGCGGGCAGCAGCGCCTCGGTGAGCAGGACCGCGGTGAGCACGTTGGCGTCGAGGTTGGCCCGCCACCAGCCCGCCACGTCGGCGAGCGTGTCGGTCGCCCCGCCCAGGTAACCACCGGCGTTGTTCACCACGGCGTCGACGGTCCGCTCCCCGACCGCCTCGACGACGGCCGCCACCTGCCCCGGATCGGTCAGATCAGCGGCCACCACGCTCACGGCCTCCGGCCGCCCACACTCGGCCGAGATCTGTTCGGCGGCACCGCGCAGCACATCGAGCCGCCGCCCCACGATGACCACGTCGAACCCGTCAAGCACGAGCCCCCGCGCAACGGCGGCCCCGATCCCGGTCCCACCCCCACTGACGACGGCGAGCCTGCTCTCCCCCATGACCCCTCCCCGTTGATCAAGAAGTTTGCGTCATCCTACGGCGGATTCCCCGACGCAAACTTCTTGATCAACACCCGAGGGACGGGGGTCAGCGGCGGCGGAGGGCCGTTACGAGGGGGGTCAGGCGGGTGCGGAGGCTGGCCAGGCCGCCGGGGAAGAAGTAGACCGCCAGGATGAACACCGTGCCCAGGACGAACAGGGGCTGGCTCAGCGGGTGGCTCAGGACGGCCGGGAGGCTGTTGACCGCGTCGCTGGTGCCGAAGGCGGTGAGGCGGTGGTCCAGGTACATGTAGAGGATGCCGCCGAGCACCGGGCCCCAGCGGGTGCCGGGACCGCCGAGCACCACCATGACCAGCAACGACAGGGTCAGCTCGCTCGACGTCACGTGCGGGCTGGCGCCGCCGACGATCAGGCAGTAGACCACCCCGCCGGCCGTGGCCAGGCCGCCGGCCAGGGTGAACGCGACAAGCTTGAACCGGTACGGGTCGAGTCCCAGCACCCCGATCCGCCGCTCGTCGTCGCGCAGCCCGGCCAGCACCCGCCCGGTCGGCGAGCCGCTCACCCGGTGCACCACGAGAACCACGAGGGCCAGGTACGCGAGCGCCAGCCAGTAGAGGTTCACCGTGTTGGTGACCCCCACGAGGGCGGCCGGCAGCCCGGAGACGTCCAGCGGCAGCCCCTCCTCGCCACCGGTGAGCCCGCCGAAGTCCCGGGCCACCAGGATCGCCCCGACCTGGGCGAAGGCGAGCGTCACCATGGCGAACGCGATGCCGACCGTGCGCAGCGCGACGGCGCCCAGCAGCGCGGCGAGGATCGTCCCGCCGGTGACCGTCAGCAGGGCGGCCTGCCAGAGCGGCAGCCCGGCCCGGGTGACCAGCACGTCGGTGCCGTAGACCCCGGCGGCGAAATAGAGGGCGTGCCCGAAGGAGAGCATCCCGGTCCGCCCGAAGAGCAGGTCGTAGCCGGCCGCCAGGCCGCCGAAGACCAGGCAGATGGCGAGCAGTTGCAGCGTGCCGGGCGAGTTCAGCGGCCCCTCGAAGATGCCCGGCAGGTTGACCGTGGAGTAGGGCAGAATCGCGGCCACCACGAGGGCGACCAGCGGCGCGTACGGGCGCAGGCCGTGCCAGCGGGAGTGCCCGGGGGTCAACTCGTCGGGCACCGCGGCGGGCGGCGCGGGGACCTCGGGACTCTTGACCTCGGTCATGCGTGAGCCACCTTTCCGGCCAGGCCCTGCGGACGCAGCAGCAGCACCACGGCGAGCAGGCCGACCACGCAGAGGTCGCCCAGCCCGGACGTGCCGTAGTAGTTGACGAACTGTTGCAGCAGCCCCACCGCGACCGCCGCGTACGCGGACCCGACCACCGAGCCCATGCCGCCGATCACCACCACGATGAACGCGAAGATCAGCAGCGAGCCGCCCTGCCCGGGCGAGACGGTGCCGAAGTAGACCGAGCCGAGCGCGCCGGCCAGCGCGGCGGCCGCCCCGCCGATCGCGAAGACCAGGGTGAACGCCTTGCGCACATCGATGCCGAGCGCGGTCACCATCTCCCGGTTCTCCACGCCGGCCCGGATGATCAGGCCGTACCGGGTGAACCGCAGGAAGGCGAGCAGCGCGCCGAGCACCACGGCGGCGGCGACGATCAGCAGCAGCCCGGCGTTCGGCACCTGGGCGCCGAGCACCGAGGTCACGTCCCGGGTCCAGCCGGGGCGCGGGAACGGCCGCGCGTCGGCGCCCCAGGTGGCCTGGAGCAGCGCCACCCCGGCCAGCGACAGGCCGACGGTGACCAGCACCTGTTCGATGGTGCGGGAGTAGAGCGGCCGGATCAGCACCAGCTCGACGAGCACGGCCACCACCGCACCGGCGAGCACGCCGAAGGCGACCGCCACGAGGAAGCCGAGGCCGTCCGAGCCGGCACCGGGCAGGTTGCCCGCCGCCCACCAGGTCGCGTACGCCCCCACGCCGAGGAAGAGGCCGTGCGCGAAGTTGAGCACGTCGGCCAGGCCGAAGACCAGGGACAGGCCGGAGGCGACCAGGAAGTAGAGCGCGGCCAGGCCGAGCCCGGTCAGCGTCAACAGGATCACGGTGCTCATGCCTTGACCTCCGCGCCCACGCCCAGCAGCGACTTCGTCAGCGCGGTCTCCAGCAGCAGGTCCTGCGCGTCGCCGGTCCAGGCGACCCGGCCGGCGGAGAGCACCACGGCGTCCTTCGCCAGCCGCCGCACCACGGCCAGGTTCTGCTCGACCAGCAGCACCGGCACGGATTCCGCGACCCGTTCCAGCACCTCGGCCACCTCGGTCACCACCTTCGGCGCCAACCCCTTGGTCGGCTCGTCGACCAGCAGCAGCCGGTTGTCGTTGAGCAGCACCCGGCCGATCGCGAGCATCTGCTGCTGCCCGCCGGAGAGCGAGCCGGCCCGTTGCCGTCCGCGCCGGTCCAGCTCGGGGAAAAGGGCATAGACCTTGTCGTACGCCGGGGTCGTGCCCCGCCGCTCGGCCAGCCGCAGGTTCTCCGTGACGGTGAGCCCGGCGAAGACGCAGCGGTCCTCCGGCACGTAGCCGAGGCCGTCGCGGACCAGGCGGTGGGTGGGGCGGGCCAGCAGGCTGCGCGCGCCCATCCGGACCGTGCCGCGCACCTCGCCGTTGCGCGGGGTGAGCCCGACGATCGCGCGCAGCGTGGTGGTCTTGCCGACGCCGTTGCGGCCGAGCAGCACGGTCACCCCGGTCGGCGCGACCTCGAACGACACCCCCTGGAGGATGTGCAGCCCGGCGATCCGCACCGACAGGTCCTCCACCGACAGGATCGGTTCGGTCATAGCGATTCCCCCAGGTACGCCTCCTGCACGGTGGCGTTGGCCATCACGGTGTCCGGGGTGTCGCAGGCCAGCAGCGCGCCGTGGTGCATCACGGCGATCCGGTCGGCCAGCTCCAGGATCACGTCCATGTGGTGCTCCACCATGAGCACCGACCGCCCGCTGTCCCCGGTCAACGACCTGATCACGCTGACCAGCTCGGGCACGTCCTCGGCGCTCACCCCGGCCATCGGCTCGTCCAGCAGCATCACGCGGGGCTCCCCGGCGAGCAGCAGGGCGATCTCCAGCTTGCGCTTCTCGCCGTGGGCCAGGGTGCCCGCGAGGGCCGTACCCCGGTGGTGCAGGCCGACCCGGTCGAGCGCCGCGTCGGCGGCGGCGGCCACCTCCCGGTCGGCCGCCGCCCGCCGCCACAGCTTCATCGAGCCACCCCGGTGCGCCTGTACGGCGAGCCGGACGTTCTCCCGCACCGTCAGCGAACCGAAGACCGAGGACGCCTGGAAGGTACGTCCCAGGCCGAGCCGGGCCCGCCGGTGCGGGGGGAGGTCGGTGACGTCCGCCCCGTCCAGCAGGATCCGTCCCTCGGTGGGCCGGCGCAGGCCGGTGATCAGGTTGAACAGGGAGGTCTTGCCGGCGCCGTTCGGCCCGATCACGCCGAGGAACTCCCCGGGCGCGAGGTCGAGGTAGACGGAGTCGACGATGGCGACCTCACCGATCCGCCAGGTCAGACCGCGGGTGGCGAGCACTTCTCAGCCCTTCATCTGCGCGACCGGCGGCGCGGTTTCGTCACCGGTCAGGGTCTTCTGCGCGGCCGCCGTGAAGGCGGTCCCGCTGCCGGAGAGCTTCGCCTGGTACATCGGCTGGAGCAGCGCGTGGTCCTCGGCGCGGATGGTCATCTTGCCCTTGACGCCGTCGAACTGCCAGCCCTCCAGCGCCTTGATCATCTTGTCCACGTCGTCGCCGCCCTCCTGCACGGCGCGGACGACCATCTGGGCGGCGGCGAAGCCGTCCGGGTGGAACAGGTCGAGCGCGCCGCCCGGGATCTTGGCCTTGGCGGCCTTGGCGGCCTCGGTGTCGCTGGCCCCGTCGAAGTAGTGCGACAGGAAGGAGATCTTGCTGCCGGCCGCGCCGAAGGTGGGCCAGGAGGCGCGGATGTCCAGGCCGGTGACGACCGTGGTGGAGGCCAGCACGCCCTGCTGGTCGAGGGTCTGCCACATGGCCGGGGCGGTGGTGCCGGCCCAGGCCACGAAGAGCAGGTCGGGCTTGGCGGCCTTGATCTGGCTGGCGAACGGGGTGAACTCGGTCGCGCTGGCCGGGGCCCGGACGCTGCTCACGGTCGCGCCGGCGCCGCCGATCACGGCCTTCACGGCGGCCTCGTTCGCGTCACCGAAGGCGCCGTCCTGGGCGAAGACGACCACCTTCTTGCCGGCGGCGTCACCGATGAACGACTTGGCGGTCACCACGTCCTGGTACGACTGCCGGCCCGAGCGGAACGTGTACTTGTTCGCGCCGGTCACCGCGTCGGTGGCGGCCGGGCCGGAGATGAACAGCACCTTGTTCTGCGCGGCGATCGGGGCGACCTGGAGGGCGACGCCGGACGAGGTGGAGCCGGCGATGATCTTCGTGCCCTTGCCGATGAGGTCCTTGGCCGCGGAGACCGCCTTCGCCGGGTCGCCCGCGTCGTCGACCTCGGTCAGCTCGATCTTCCGGTCACCGACCTTGCCGGTGCCCTTGGTGGCGAAGTCGAGGCCGGCCTTGAAGCCCTCGATGTACTGCTTGCCGTAGCTGGCCAGCGGCCCGGACTGGGAATACACGAGGCCGACCTTGACCGGTGCGGCGTCGCCGCCGCCGGAGGCGGTGTCCTGCGGGCTGCCACAGGCCGTGGCGGCGAGCGCGGCCGCCATCACCGTGGCGGCGGAAAGGAACACCCGTCGCGTGTGCCGGATCGTCATTGCGACTCCAGGTGGGGACAGGGGAAGTGTCAGTTGTCGGCTCACGCTAGAAGTGACGTCACGCACGGGCTATGTGGCCGAAACACACAAGTAACCAGGGTGGGGTGGCCGGCCGTTACAACCACCCCCGACCGGTGGATCACCACCCCGTGCCCGGTGGCCGCGGGCACCACCCGGCGGGGCGCCGCTGTGTCGCGCCCCGCCATCGATCCGGAACGCGCGACGGCCCGGCGGAGTGTTCCGCCGGGCCGCCGCGATCGGTTGTGGGGTCAGAGCTGGAAGCGTGCCTTCCGGCGCACCCGGCTGAGCCCGATCAGGAGGCCGCCGGCCGCCAGCAGGCCGCCACCCAGGTAGGAGGCCTGTGCCACGCTGTCGCCGGTGACGGGCAGCTCGGGCTTGCCGCCCTTGCCGTCCCAGCCACCCTTGTCATCCCGGCCGTCCTTGTCGTCCTTGTCGTCCTTGCGGTGGTCGTACTTGCCGTCCCGGATGCAGATCGTGACGGTGACCGGGTCGGAGACCACGGTCCGGTAGTGGTACCGGCCGGTGGCGACGGCGGTGTTCTCCACCTTGCCGTTCTTGACGTCGCGCCAGTCCACCTCGTGAGGATGGACGGCGTGGCAGTCCGTGCTGGTGCCCGGCGCCAGCGTGGTGCTGTTGCAGGCCACGTACCCGGCGGCCGGGTCGTCGACCTCGACGTCGGTGATCCGCACGGTTCCGGTGTTGGCCACCCGGTAGGTGTAGAAGATCTTGTCGCCCTCGGCCGCGAAGCCGTCGTTCGCACACCGCCCGCGGCAGTCCGACTCGACCCGGGCCTTCTTGTCGATCGACAGGCTGACCTGCGGGTCCCCGGGGTGGCCGGGGTGGCCCGGGTGGCCGGGGTCGCCCGGATCACCGGGATCGCCCGGGTCGCCGGGGTCATCTGGATCCCCAGGATCGCCGGGGTCCCCCGGATCACCTGGGTCGCCGGGGTCGCCGGGGTCACCCGGATCGCCCGGGTCGCCGGGGTCCGCGTCGGAGGCGGCGCAGGTGTGGTGGAGCACGAAGTTCTCGGCCGTCCCGGAGATCACCGCGGTGGCGGCGGTGAGGGTCCAGTGGGCCGGCAGCCGGATGAAGGCGCGGCTCACGCCCTCGAAGTCGACGATCTCGCTGTTCGGCGTGCCGGGGATCGGCCGCGTGACGGTGCCGCCGGGCGTGCGGAACGTCGTCGACAACGACTGGAAGACGCCGCTCGTCTCCGGGTCGCCGGAGAGGTCGAACACCCAGGTCTCCTCGTCCGGGAAGGGCCCGCCGCCCGGATAGCAGAACTGGGGAGCGTCCGCCGCCCGCGTCGGCACGTCGTCCGGATCGATCCTGATCGTCTGGGCGGCCAGGGCCGGCGTGCCACCCAGCAGCAGTGCGCCGGCCAGCACCCCGAGGGCGGCCACCCGCGCTCCGATGCTCGCCCGCCTGCTCGGCGCAGAGGTAATTCTCATGTACATCCCCCGTGTCGTGAATCCTTGACACGGGTCGAAACGACCCTTAATGGGACATGTTACGCAAAGCGGACACGAATCCCACGGACGATGGAACCGCCTCCGATCCTCACCGAAGACGGACGTTGGCGCACTCGCCGTCGTGGTCGGCCGGGAGCGGGCACCGCCGGCGGCCGTCGAGCAGCCGGTCGCTGCTGCACGACCGCGAGCTGATCACCGGTCAGCCGGGACGCGGCACCTGCGTCGCCGACCGCCCCGGGAGGTAACTCCCGACGCCTACAAAGTTGATGTCGTAAACGACTCACGCCCGCCGCGCCCTCGCTCAGCCGGCCGCTCTTGAATCGTTCCCGACATCAGCTCGAAAGGCTCCGGCGAGGACACCCCGACCTCACCCGATCCATCCACGTCATCAAGTTGTCAGCGGGCGGCAAGACCACGCCCGGCCGCGACGACCAGGGCAACGCCACGCGACGGCCCGCACCGCCTCGCCGACATCCCCGCGCCCGCCGCACGAAGGCCCGCGAACCGGAAAGACACGTGGGGTGACCGGTCGCAGCTGATCACCCCACGTCGGGAGAGGCGCCGCGCCGGGGCCCCGAGCCGCCCCGGCGCGGACGCCGGTCAGAGGCCCGCGCGCGCCGCTACCCGCCGTGTCGGGCTGGTCGGCGAAGGCGCCGTCGAGGCCCAGGCCGAAGAAGAGTTCGTACTCGGCGGTGACGTCGCCGCGGGCGTTCGGGTCGGCGCCGATCCGGAAGTCGGCCGGCAGGAACTGGTTCTCGGCGCGGAACGTCCAGGCGTGCACCAGCAGCTTCACCCGGTGCGCGTCGTCGATCACCGAGGTCGGCGCGAGCAGCCTGCCGGCGGCGTCCCGGGGCACGATGAGGTTCTTGCTGAGGCCGACGCCGTCGGCGTAGGTCGCCACCCAGGCCAGGCCGGCGGCGGTGGCCAGGTCGGCGTAGCCACGCGGGTCACCGCCGGCCGTGAAGTCGTAGGGGGCGCCGGCGGCGTCCATGAGCTGCACCAGGCGCACGTCGATCATCCGGTCGAGCTTGCGCAGGTTGGCCGTCTCGAAGCTCTGCACGAAGACCGGGTCGTTGCGGTGGGTCAGCTTGTTGGCCTTGAGCGTGGCGACCAGCGGCTCCTCCAGCGCCAGCCCGATGGAGGCGAAGTAGCTGGGGTGCTTGGTCTCCGGGTAGACGCCGATGGTCCGGCCCCGCGCCTTCGACTCGGCGCGGGCCAGGTCGATGACCTCCTGAAAGGTCGGCACCGGGAACCTGCCGTCGAAGGCGGTGTTGGCCACCCGCACCTGGGGCAGCCGCTCCTTGGCGCGCAGCGTCCGCAGCTCGGCCAGGGTGAAGTCCTCCGTGAACCAGCCGGTGACCTTGACCCCGTCGATGGTCTTCGTCGCCTTCCGGGCGGCGAACTCCGGGTGGGCCGCCACGTCGGTGGTACCCGAGATCTCGTTCTCGTGCCGGGCGACCAGCACGCCGTCCTTCGTCGAGACCAGGTCCGGCTCGATGAAGTCGGCGCCCTGGCGGATCGCCAGCCGGTAGGCCTCCAGGGTGTGCTCCGGGCGGTAGCCGCTGGCGCCGCCGGGGCCACCACGGCCGCCGCGAGCAGCGCGCCGGCCACGCCGAGGGCGGAAAGGGTGCGTCGCAACGCCGTCTCCTGTCGTCGAGGGGTACGCACAGCAGACCGGTCCGGGTTGGCCGGCAGTTGGTCGGTTCCTGGCCTGCCGGTGAATCTCCGGGCGGAAGATGACCTGGTGCGCCGCCTGCTCCGGAACCCCGTACGGCTGGTGCCGTTCGGGTTCCTGGCGGTGATCCTGCTCGGCACCGGCCTGCTGATGCTGCCCTGGGCCACCAGCGAGAGCCACTTCACCCCGTTCGTCATCGCGCTGTTCACGTCGACCTCCGCGGTCTCGGTCACCGGCCTGGCCGTCAACGACACGCCGAACTACTGGAACGAGTTCGGCCTGGCCATGATCACCGTGCTCACCCAGCTCGGCGGCCTGGGCATCCTGACCGTCGCGGCGCTGGTGATCCTGGTGGTGTCCCGACAGCTGGGCCTGCGCAACCGGCTGCTGGTGCAGGCCGAGACCGCCGAGTTCGGCATCGGCGACGTCCGCTGGCTGCTGGTCCGGATCGTCGCGACGGTCTTCGCCACCGAGGCGGTGATGACCGCGATCATCACGGGCCGGCTCTGGCTGGTCTACGACTATCCACCCGGGCGGGCGCTCTGGTTCGCCGCCTTCCACGCGATCCAGGCGTTCAACAACGGCGGTTTCACCCTCTACTCGGACGGCCTGGTCGCCTTCTCCCGTGACCCGTGGGTGGCGCTGCCGCTGGGCCTCGGCGCGATCATCGGCGGCCTGGGCTTCCCGGCGCTGTTCGAGGCCGTCCGGGAGTGGCGCGGTCCGAGCCGCTGGGCGGTCGCCACGAAGCTGACCATCTGGGGCACCGTCGCGCTGATCGGGTTGGGCTTCGCCTTCCTGCTGCTCTCCGAGTGGACCAACCCGGCCACCATCGGCACCTACGACACCCCCGGCAAGGTGCTGGCGTCGTTCACCCAGATCGCCCTGAGCCGCACCGGCGGCTTCGACGTGATCAACGTGGACAAGCTCAGCAACGAGAGCTACCCGCTGCTCATCGTGCTGATGTTCATCGGCGGCGGCAGCGCCAGCACCGCGGGCGGCATCAAGGTCTCCACGTTCTTCCTGCTCGGCTTCGTGATCTGGGCGGAGCTGCGGGGCGAGCCGGACGTGAACGTGGGAGGCCGGCGGGTCGCCACGGCCAGCCAGCGCCAGGCGCTGACCGTGACGCTGCTGAGCGTGGCGCTGGTGGTCCTCGGCACGAGCCTGCTGACCCTGTTCACCGCCAACGTGCGCAACTTCGCCGCGGTGTTCGAGGTGACCTCCGCGTTCAGCACCACGGGTCTGTCCACCGGCCTCGCCCCGGAACTGTCGCAGCCCGGCAAGTACGTGCTCATCGTGCTGATGTTCATCGGCCGGGTCGGCCCGCTCACCCTCGGGTCCGCTATCGCGTTGAACACCCGGCGACACCTGTACCGCTACCCGGAGGAGCAACCCATTGTCGGCTAGGAGGACGGACGACAACAGCGTCGTGGTGATCGGCCTGGGCCGGTTCGGCTCGCGGCTCGCCGGCTCGCTGCTGCAACTCGATCAGGACGTGCTCGCCATCGACCACGAACAGGACCGGGTGCAGCGCTGGGCGTCCCGGCTGGACCGGGTGGTGCAGGCGGACACCACCGAGGAGAACGTGCTGCGGCAGGTGGGCGTGGCGGACTTCCGGCGGGTGGTGGTGGCCATCGGCGCGTCGGTCGAGGCGAGCGTGCTCACCGTGCTGGCGCTGACCGAGTTGGGCATCCCGCAGATCTGGGCGCGGGCCACCTCGGAGAAGCACGCGAAGATCCTCACCTCGGTGGGCGCGCACCACATCATCTTCCCGGAGGCGGAGACCGGCGAGCGGGTCGCGCACCTGATCGTCAGCCGGATGCTCGACTTCATCGAGTTCGAGGACGACTTCGCCATCGCCAAGGTCCGGGTGCCCGCGTCGTTGGTCGGCCGTCCGCTGCGCGAGCTGACCCCGACCGACCGGTACGGGGTGATGGTCATCGGCGCGAAGCCCCCCGGCGAGCCGTTCCGCTACGCCGGCCCGGACACCGTCCTCCAGCCGGACAGCGTGCTCATCGTGGAAGGCGCGATCGGCCGGGTGCAGCAGTTCGCCGCGCTCGGCTGACCGTCACTTCTTCTTGCCCTTACCGCCGTGCCCACCCCCCTTCGGCCGGTCTACCGGCCTTTTCCCTTGCCGCCCTCCTTGCCCTTGCCGGCCTTGTCGGGTTTGGCCCTGCCGGCGGTGCCGCTCTTCGCGGTGGTCCTGGCGGGCGCCTTGGCAGGCACCTTGGCGGGCGCCTTCACCGGCGGTTGGGTGGTCGGCGGCGTCGTCGTCGGCACCGAGCCGGCCACGCCCGACACCTGCACGCCGCAGGTGCTGTCCCCGACCTTGAACTCCACCGGCAGGGGGTTGCTCCCGGTGTAGCTGCCGGTCAGCGAGACCTTCTTCGCGGCGCCCGGTGCCAGCGCGGGCTCCGTGGCCGGCGCCTGGAGCAGCACCGTGTTGCCCTGCTGGCGCACCGCCGGCTGAGCCGTCCCGACCGTCTGCTTGCCCGGGAAGGTGAAGCTCATGGTCCAGTCGCGCAGCTCGCGGGTGCCGGTGTTGGTGAGGGTCAGGTCCGCGGTGAAGTCCTTGCCGGAGTCGCGGCGGAGCACGTAGTCGACGGCACACGGGATCGGCTCGGGCAGCCCCATCCGGGCCTCCGTCGGCTCGACCCCACCGCTGGCCGGGCTCTTCGAGGTCACCCCCCACAGGGTCGCGGTGACCGCGATGAGGCCGGCGGCGGCCACCCCGGCCTCCACCTTGCGGCGGCGGGCGGCGGCGCGGCGGCTACGGGTGCGGAGGACCGAGAAGGGCAGCGCGTCGGTGGCCGTGGACCAGGGCAGGATGGTGGTGCCCGCGTTCTCCATCAGCGCCGGGTCGAACTGGCCGAGCGCCGGGGACACCGGCACGATCGCCGCGATCCCGGCGGCCTCGGCGAGCGTACGGGCCACCTCGGCGGTGGCCGGGCGGTCCTCGGGGCGCTTCGCCAGGCAGCGCCGGACCAGCTCGGCGACCTCGTCGGGGAGGCCCACCACCGGGGGCATCGGGTCCGGCTCGTTGTACATGTGGGCGCGGAGCATCTGGGTGGTCGTGCTGGCCTGCCAGGGCAGCCGGCCGGTGAGCATCCGGTAGAGCAGCAGGCCGACCGCGTAGACGTCGGTGGCCGGGGAGACCTGGCCGTTGTCCAGCCGCTCCGGCGCCAGGTAGGCGGGCGTGCCGAGCAGCGCACCGTCCGGGCCCTTCTCACTCTCCCCCACCAACGCCGAGATGCCGAAGTCGACGACCTTGACCCCGGTCGAGGTGAGCATGACGTTGCCGGGGGTCACGTCCCGGTGCACCACGCCCCGGGCGTGCGCGGTGGCCAGCGCCGACGCCACCTCCGCGCCGATCGTCACCGCCTCCCGCCAGGGCAGCTGCCCGCCCCGCCCGAGCCGGCTGCTCAGCGGCCCGCCGTCGACCAGCTCCATCACCACGTACGGGACGGTCAGGCCGACCTGCTCGGACTCGCCGTAGTCGTACACGTTGGTGATGTTGGGGTGGCAGAGCCGCGCCGCGGCCTGCGCCTCGATCCGGATCCGATGCCGGAACGCCTTGTCGCTCGCCAGCCGCGAGGCGAGCACCTTGATCGCCACCTGCCGGCCGAGCACCTCGTCGTAGCCGCGCCAGACGACGGACATGCCCCCCGCGCCGAGCTGCTCGACCAGCCGGTACCGCTCGCCGAGCAGCTGCGCGCCGTTCCTGACCCCTGCACCCATGGTCGGTCCAGTTGCCCGAGGTCGGCCCTCGTACACCTCACCGGTCGAAATCGGTCAGCAAAGTCACCCGTTCAGGCGGTCGCCAGGAGCTGGTCCACCGGGGCGAAGTCGTCGGTGAGCACCTGCGCGTCCCCCACGAACGCGGCCAGCCTGTCGCCGTGCAGCAGCCGGGCCGGCTCGGGGAGCAGCCGCAGCTGGGCCGGGATACCGTCCAGCGGCAGCGGCGCGTCCGAGGCCACGATGAGGAAGTTCGCGCCGGCCTGCCCGGCGATCGCGCCGGGCGGGGCGATCAGCGCGACGTTGCGGAACTCGGCGGCGACGGTGGCCAGCTCCGCCCGGATGAACCGGCCCGGCGGGTAGTCGATGACGTTCTGCACGTAGATGCCGTCCGGGCGGAGCACCCGGCGGATGTCGGCGGCCATCTCCCTGGTGGCCAGGTGCCAGGGCACCACCAAATGACCGAAGGCGTCACCGACGACGAAGTCGCGGCTGTCGGTGGACTCGGCGCCGAGCAGCACCCGCGCGTCACCCACCCGGGCGCGCAACTGCGGCCCGGTGCGCACGCCCAGCTCCCGCCGGTCCAGCTCGACCAGGCCGCCGTCGATCTCGAAGACGAGGTTGTCGCTGCCCGGCCGGGTGGCGGCCAGGTAGCGCGGCATGGTGAAGCCGCCGCCGCCCAGATGCAGCGCGTCCATCCGCTGCTTCGGCGGCCGGGCCAGGTCCGCGACCAGGCCGATCCACTGCGTGTACGCGTACTTCAGGTGGGTCGGGTCGGCCAGGTCCACGTACGAGTGCTCCGCCGAGTTGAGGTAGAGCGTCCGCCCCTGGGTCCACTGCCCGTCCACCTCCACCCGGGCGCAGTGGTACGCGGTCTCCACGTCGCACGGGTTCGGGGCGACCGCGGACAGGCCGGCCCCGGCCAGGCCGAGCACCGCCAGGGCCGCCTTCGCCCGGGTCGGACCGGGCAGCCCCGTCCCCGACCCCCGGCGCAGATACGCCCCCAGCACCAGCCCGGTCACCCCCAGCACGCCGGCCAGCGCCAGCACGATGACGGTGCTGGGCAGCGCCGCCACCAGCACGAAACCGGTGGCCAGGGTGGCGGTGATGCCGCCCAGGGTGCCGATGCCGGAGAGCCGGCCGACCACCTGGCCGGTGCGGCGCAGGTCGGCGAGCTGGAGCTTCACGACCAGCGGGGTGACCCCGGCCAGCAGCGCCGCCGGCAGCAGCACCGCCAGCGCGGTCAGCAGGAGCACCGCGCTCGCCGCCCCGCCGCGCAGGACCTCACCGGCGTACCGGACCACCGGCAGGGTGACCGCGGTGGCGATGCCGGCCAGCACCAGGGCGGGGGCGAGCAGGGTGCGCGGGTCCCGCCGGTCGGCCAGCCAGCCGCCCATCCACGCCCCGTAGGCGATGGCGCCCAGCGCCATGCCGATCACCGAGCTGGTCACCTGGAGGGTCACTCCGACGTACGGGCCGACCAGGCGGAGCGAGACCGTCTCCAGCACCAGCACCGCCCCGCTGGAGAGGAAGACCAGGAACGCGGCGAGCCCGTTCGGCAGGGCCCGGGGCGGGACCGGCGCGGTCGGCGCCGGCTCCGCGACGACGTCGGACGATGTGCTGCTCACCGTGGCGATGCTACGCAGCGTTCCTCGACGGAGAGGTCAATACATCGAGATGTGAACATGGTTTGTGTGGTCCGCGGCAGGGCTGCCGCCCCCGCTGTACGCCCGCCAACCGGTGTTCGGCATCCAGATCTGGCGGTACCAGATGACGTACATGATGCCGAGCCGGCTGGCGTTGTTCTTGGCCCAGGAGGCGAGGCTGTCCCCGTACGCCTTGTCACCGCCGGTCGCGGTGACGTCCTCGAAGCCGCCGGCGGCGGCGGAGAAGTCGCAGGCCCGGCCCTTGGGATGCTCGCCGTCCCCGCCGCTGCGGAAACAGGAGGCGTAGCGCTTGTAGCCGGCCGCCTGGGCCTGCTGGAGCATGTGCAGGGTGCGCGGGGTGATGCAGCCGTCGGCCGGCGTCGGGTCGTTCACCGAGCAGGACTCCGACGGCCACGAGCCGTCCGGGTTGCGAGGCGCCGGCTTGGCCGACGACGAGCCGCCGCTGAAACCGGAACCGGAGCCGGAGCTGACCTTGGCGAGCGCCACCTCGGCGTCCCGCTTCTTCTTGGCCAGCACGGCGAGCTGCTTCTGCTGCTCCCGGACCTCCGTGTCGATGGCCACCTTGGCCTCGGCCGCCTGGGCCTTCGCCTCGGTGAGGTCGTGCAGGCGCTTGCTGTCCCGCTGGGCCATCATGTCCAGCTCGGCCGCCCGCTGAAGGAACGCGTCCGGGTCGGAGCTGGCCAGCAGCATCGACACCGGGGTCAACCGGCCCAGCCGGTAGGACTGCCCGGCCACCTCGCCGACCTGCGCGGTCAGCTCGACCAGGCGTACCTCCAGCTGCTTGAGCTGGCCGGTCAGCACGGCCTGCCGGCGCTTGGAGTTGTCGAGCCGGTTCTTGGCCTCGATGTGGCCCTTCGCCGCCGCCTCCAGGGCCGCCCGGAGCTGCTTGCTGCCGCCCTCGTTCGGGGCGCTCGGGGTGGGCGCGGCGGCGGCCGCCCCGGCGGGGGCGGGACCGGCGCCCAGCAGCAGGGCCGTCGCGGCGAGCAGGGCGAACAACGACCGGCGGACGCGCCGGCGGGTGAGCCTGGTCCTGGGCACGTGAAGGTCCTTCCGTCGACCGCCGGCCCCCCGAGTCGACCTTGCGCGGCGGCGGCTCCACCGGCGCCGGGCGGCGGCCTGCTGGCGGAGACCGCCGGTCACGATACCGGACCGTCCGCTCCGCGCCATGCCCCCGACCTCGGCGGACGCCGATCGTCGACGGACCGTGCCGGGGCCGTCGCGGACCGCACGGTCAGCCGCCCAGCAGGGCGGCCCGGACCTCGTCCCAGATCTCCTCGCTGGCCGCGACCAGCAGGCCCTTGCCGTCGTCGGCCGGGTGGTAGTCGGTGCCGTCGAAACGGCGCGCCACCCCGCCGGCCTCCCGGACCAGCAGTGTGCCCGGGGCATGGTCCCAGGGCAGGGTGCGCCAGAACAGCACGAACTGCTGGGCGCCGGTGAGCACGTCCAGATATTCGCGGCCGGCGCAGTGCTGGCCGGGCAGCAGCTCGCCCAGCCGCTCGCCGCCCGCCTCCACGCTGCGCCGGAAGTCCGGGGGCAGGAACCGGGTCATGGCGGTGCCGCGCAGCGCGCCGGCCAACGGCTCCCGCTCGGTCGTACGCACCGGCGTGCCGTCCAGCCAGGTGCCCTCGCCCACCCGGCAGGTGGCCATCGTGCCGTCCAGCGGGTCGTAGACCCAGGAGGCGGCCGGCACCCCGTCGGTCAGCAGCGCCACCATGAGGGCGAACGGGCGCCGGCCGGCGGCGAAGTTGGAGGTGCCGTCCACCGGGTCGACCAGCCAGACGTCACCGGCGCCCCGCAGGTGCCGCAGCAGGCTCGGGTCCTCGGCGACCGCCTCCTCGCCGACCACCACCGAATCGGGACGCAGCCGGCGCAGCCCGGCCGAGATCAACGCCTCGGCCTTGCGGTCGGCGACGGTGACCACCTCACCGGGGGCCT
This sequence comes from Micromonospora sp. AP08, assembly GCF_008085935.1. Classification (NCBI taxonomy): domain Bacteria; kingdom Bacillati; phylum Actinomycetota; class Actinomycetes; order Micromonosporales; family Micromonosporaceae; genus Micromonospora; species Micromonospora sp. AP08. The sequence goes on along the minus strand of NZ_VSEZ01000014.1, from coordinate 88,375 downwards.
TCTCGGAGATGTCGGCGTCGTCGAGGCGGCGGAACAGCGGCACCACGACGTCGGCCGCGACCTCCCGCAGCAGCGCGCCGACCTCCTCCAGCAGCGGGTCAGCCACGCGGCGGCAGCTTGACCACGCTGACGAAGAACTCGTCGATCTGGCGGACCACCGAGATGAAACGCTCGAAGTCCACCGGCTTGGTCACGTAGGCGTTGGCGTGCAGCTGGTAGCTGCGCAGGATGTCCTCGTCGGCCTGCGAGGTGGTGAGCACCACGACCGGGATCCGGCAGAGCTGCTCGTCGTTCTTGATCTCGGCCAGCACCTCCCGGCCGTCGCGGCGGGGCAGGTTCAGGTCGAGCAGGACCAGGTCGGGGGTCACCGCGTCCGCGTACTGGCCCTCGCGGCGCAGGTAGGCCAGCGCCTCGGCGCCGTCCGAGACGACCGTGAGGCGGTTGCGGAGCTTGTGCTCCTCGAACGCCTCCTGGGTCATCAGCACGTCACCCGGGTCGTCCTCGACGAGCAGGACCTCTATCGGGCTCTTGCCGTCCGCCGGCGCGGTCATCCCACCGTCTCCTTCATGCCACCCGTTGTACCGTCCCGGGCCGCCCCCTCGGGCGTCTCTTCGCGGCCCGCGCCGTCCGGCTGCCGCGCCACACTCACGGCGGGGTCCTCGGCGCCGTCCCCGGTCGCCTCCGGGTCCCCGGTCGACTCCTCGACCCGGGCCTGCTCCGCAGCCCGCGCCGCCTCGACGTCCTCCGGGAGGGCGGGGAGGGTGAACCGGATCGTGGTGCCCTCCGCGGTCCCGGTGTCCACCCAGACCCGGCCGCCGTGGTATTCCACGATCTTCTTGACGATGGCCAACCCGATGCCGGTGCCGGGGTACGCGTCCTTGGAGTGCAGCCGCTGGAAGATCACGAAGATCTTGTCGGCGAACTCCGGCTCGATCCCGATGCCGTTGTCCCGGCAGCTGATCTCCCACTCGTCGTCGACCAGCCGGGCGGAGACGTGCACCTTCGGCGGCACGTCCGGCCGGCGGAACTTGATCGAGTTGCTGACCAGGTTGGCCAGCAGGTTGGTCAGCAGCGGCTCCTCGCCGCGGATCACCGGCAGCCGGTCCCAGGTCAGCTCGGCGTCGGCGTACTGCCGGGCCGCCTCGGTCTGCCCGGCCACGTCGCCCATCACCTTGTTCATGTCGACCTCGGTGAAGCCGGTGGTGAGCCGGCCGATCCGGGAGAACGCGAGCAGGTCGTTGATCAACCGCTGCATCCGCTGCGCGCCGTCCACCGCGAAGGCGATGTACTGGTCGGCCCGCTCGTCGAGCTGGCCCGAGTAGCGCCGCTGGAGGAGCTGGCAGAAGCTGGCCACCTTGCGCAGCGGCTCCTGGAGGTCGTGCGAGGCGACGTACGCGAACTGCTCCAGGTCACGGTTGGAGCGGGTCAGCTCCTCGGCCTGCTTCTGGAGCTGGCTGTTGACCCACTCGATGCGCTCGCGGGCCTCGCGTACCTCGTCCAACTCCCGGGCGATCTTCTGCCGCATGATGTCGATGTCGTCGGCGAGCAGGCGGAACTCCGGCGGCCCGGACCCCTCGATCCGGTGCCGGTAGTCGCCCGAGGCGACCTCGCGTACCTGACCGACCAGGCCGGCCAGCGGCCGGATCAGCATCCGGTCCAGCGAGAGCAGCAGCACCGCGCCGGCCACCGCCACCACGAGGGCCGCGACGATCAGGAGCACCACCAGCACGTTGCTGGTCGCGTTGACCTTGTCGGCGGTCTTCTGCCGGACCTTGAGGATCTCGCCCTGGAGGCCGTCCACCGCGGACCGGATGCCGTCGAACTGCTGCCGGGTCTGGTCGGTGATCAGCGCCTGCCCGGCGGACGGACCGCTGCGCTCGGTGGTGCTGATCACCGGCTCGGCGACGGCGGACCGCCACGACGCCGCCCGCTGCTCGACGACGTCCAGCGCGCGCAGCACGTCCGGGTAGTTGACGGCCAGCTTCCGCATCTGGGCGAAGGTGTCCCGCTCCCGGTCCACACCCACCTGGTAGGGCTCCAGGTCCTTGCGGTCGGCGTTCACCGCGTAGCCGCGGACGGCCGTCTCCTGGTCGAGCAGGGCGCTCATCAGCTCCTGCGCCTGGACCCGCAACGGACCGGTCTTGAGCAGCACCGCGTTGATGTTCTGCCGGTTCTTGGCGGCGAGGGTCGCCTCGGCCGCGGCCAGCCCGAGCAGCAGCACCAGCACCACGCCGAGCAGCGCGCCGACCCGCCGTCGCAGGGTCCACCCCTGCTGGTACGCCTTCACCGGCCGCCGCCACGGGTGACGAGCAGCATCGCCACGTCGTCGGCGAGCGGGCCGCCGTTGAGCTGCTCGGCGCGGCCGACCAGCCAGGCGGGCAGCTCGGCCAGGGGCACCGCGCGGTTGGCGGGGTCGGCGAGCAGGTCGGTCAGCCCCGGCACGTCCAGCCGGTCGTCACCGGTGCCCACCCGACCCTCGATGAGGCCGTCGGTGTACATCAGCAGGGACCAGTCATCGGTGTCGAACTCCAGATCGAAGGCAACGGGTCGGCGCGGCCGTACGCCCAGCAGCAGACCGCCCTTGGCCGGCACCGGGGCGACCTTACCCCCGCTGAGCAGCAGCGGCGGCGGATGACCGGCGAGTCGCACGGTGGCCCGGTCGGCGGCCAGGTCGAGCCGGGCGGTGGCCACCGTGGCGAAGATCTCCTGGAGCCGGCGCTCGCTCATCAGCACCTGCTCCAGCGCCGGCAGCACCTCGTCGTCCGGCACCCCGGCCAGGACGAGGGCCCGCCAGGCGACCCGCAGCTCGACGCCGAGGGCGGCCTCGTCCACGCCGTGGCCGCAGACGTCGCCGACGATCAGGTCGATCCGGTCCGGCCGGGTCTGCACCACGTCGTAGAAGTCGCCGCCGATCAGCGCGGCGTGCCGGCCCGGCCGGTAGAAGGTGTGCACCGACACCTGGTCGGTGGTCATCAGCGGCTGGGGCAGCAGGCCGCGCTCCAGGCGCGCCGACTCGGCCTGGCGCAGCTCCACCTCGCGCAACCGGCGGGCGTTCTCGTCCGCCCGCTTGCGCTCGACCGCGTAGCGCAGCGCCCGGGTCAGCAGGACCCCGTCGACCTGCCCCTTGACCAGATAGTCCTGCGCACCCTCGGCGACCGCGACGATGCCCAGGTGCTCGTCGGAGCGGCCGGTGAGCACACAGACCGCCGCCCCGCTGGCCATCTCCAGCACCTGGCGGAGCCCGTCCAGGCCCTGCGCGTCGGGCAGACCCAGGTCGAGCAGGACGCAGTCCACACCCATGACCCGCTGCCGGGCCTCGCTGAGACTGGTGGCGATCAGCAGGTCGATCATCGAGTTGGTCTCGGCGAGCAGCTCGCCGACCAGGAAGGCGTCGCCCTCGTCGTCCTCGACCAGCAGGACCCGCAGCCGCTCGCCGGGCGGCACGGTGGCGTAGTGCCCGAGCCCGGCCTGCGGCACGACGGGGGCACCCGGCAGGCCGGTCCCCCGGTGCGGCCGGGTCACCGCCGCGAGACGCGGGAGTTCGCTGGTGATGTCGGGGCTCCTTCCGAATGCCCTGCTGATCCTGTATCAGACAACGGTCGCACACAACACGACCGGAGTCGGCGCGGGCGGGGCGAGCGAAACCCACCCCACGGACAGCGGCACGGCCGGGGACCGATGTTACGCCGCGACCCGCCCGTGACCGGAGCGCACCGGCCGGCGGGAGTGCCGCCGCAGGCCGCGGGGGTGCAGGATGATGCCCACCCCCGAACCACCCCGAGGAGTCATCCGTGGGCGTACCCCCCACCCGCCCCGCCGACCGTGCGCCGGCGCGGCCGGGCATCCCTCCCACCCGGCCGGCGGACCGGGCGCTGTCCCGGCCGCGGCGGCGGCTGCCCGCCGCGCTCGCGGCGCTCGCCGCCCTGCTCGCCGTCGGCGCCGGCGTCCTGGTCGACCTGGCCACCCCGGCGCCGCGCCCCGCCGACGCGCCCGCGGACGCGTTCAGCGCCGAGCGGGCGTACCAGAACGTCAAGGTCATCGCGGCGCGGCCGCACGTGGCCGGCAGCGCCGCCAACGACCAGGTCCGCGAGCATGTCGTGGGCGTGCTGCGCGGCCTGGGCCTGGAGACCGAGGTGCAGGACACCGTGGCCCCGGAGGCCGGGCAGCTCAGCGGGGCGGCCGGCGGCGCGACCCTGGCCCGGGTGCGCAACGTGGTGGCCCGGCTGCCCGGCACCGACCCCACCGGGCGGGTGTTCCTGGTGGCCCACTACGACTCGGTGCAGTCCGGGCCCGGCGGCAACGACGACGCGGCCGGCACCTCCACCGTTCTGGAGGTGGCCCGGGCGCTGGCCGCCGGCCCGCGTCCCCGCAACGACGTGGTCCTCGTGCTCACCGACGCGGAGGAGGCGTGCCTCTGTGGGGCCGCCGGCTTCGCCGCCGACCACCCGCTGGCCGCCGACGGCGGCGTGGTGCTCAACCTGGAGGCGCGCGGCTCCACCGGCCCCGTGATCATGTTCGAGACGTCCCGGAACAACGCGAAGCTGGTGGAGGCCTTCGGCCGGGCCGCCCCGCACCCGGTGGGCACCTCGTTCGCCGTGGAGATCTACCGGGCGCTGCCCAACGACACCGACTTCACCGCGTTCCTCGACCGGCGGTTCGTCGGCCTGAACTCGGCGTACATCGACGGCGGCGCGGTCTACCACACCCCGCTCGACGTGCCGGCCGCGATGGACCGGGGCAGCCTCCAGATGCACGGCGACAACGCCCTGGGCCTGGCCCGCGAGTTCGGCCGGACCGACCTGCGCGACCTGGGCTCCGACCACGACGACACCTACTTCCCGGTGCCCGGCGGGCTGGTCCGCTACCCCGGCTGGCTGACCCTGCCGCTGACGCTGGTCGCCCTGCTCGCGGTCGGCGCGCTCGGCTGGTTGCTGCGCCGGCGCGGCCGGGCCACCGCCGGACGGCTCGCGGCCGGCGCCGGGCTGGCCCTGGTGCCGGTGGTCGCCGCCCCGCTGGGCGCATGGCTGCTCTGGACCGCGGTCACCACCGTCCGCCCCGGCTACGCCGAACTGCTCGACCCGTACCGGCCGGTCTGGTACCGGCTCGCCGTGGTGGCGCTCGCCGCCGCGATCCTGTTCACCTGGTACGCGCTGACCCGCCGCTGGGCCGGCCCGGCCGCCCTGGCCTTCGGCGGGCTGGTCTGGCTGGCCCTGTTCGGGGTGCTGCTCGCCGTGCTGGTGCCCGGTGGCGCGTACCTGACGACCCTGCCGGCCCTGGCCGGCGCGGTGGCCGGCCTGGCGGCGCTGGCCACCCGGCGGGACGGCCCGTGGCCGGTGCTCGCCGTGACCCTGGCCGGGGCGGTGGCCGTGGTGATCCTGCTGCCCACCGTGGTGCTGCTCTTCCCCGCGCTCGGCATGGGCATGGGTGGGGTGGCGGCGCTCTTCGCGGTGCTGCTCGGGCTGGCCGCGCTGCCCGTGGTGGACCTGCTGCACCCGCAGGCCGGCGGCCAGCGCGGCCTCGGGGCGCTGCGGGCCCGCCGGCTCGGCGCGCTGCCGGCCGGCGCCGCCGCGCTCGCGGCCGTGGTGCTCGCCGGGGTCGGGCTGGCCGTGGACCGCTTCGACGCCGCCCACCCCGTGCCGACCCATTTGATGTACGCCCTCGACGCCGGGACGGGCACGGCCCGGTGGCTCAGCCACGAGGACGACCCGCAGCCCTGGACCGACGGCTTCGTGGGCGGGAAGGCCGACGTCTCGGACGATTTCCCGGGCCTCGGCGACGGGGAGCTGCGGGCCGGGCCGGCCCCGGCGGCGAGCCTGCCCGCGCCGGCGCTGGAGCTGCTCTCCGACACCCGCTCCGGTGACCAGCGGGTGCTGCGGGTGCGCGTGGTGCCGCAGCGGCCGGGGGTCCGGCTGCTCTCCCTGCACGTCGACACGTCGACCGCCACCGTCCGGTCGGCGACCGTGGCGGGGCGGGACGTGCCGGTCAAGGCCCGCGACGGCCGGTGGGGCTTCGGCGTCGTCTTCCACGCCCCGCCGGTGGAGGGCGTCGAGGTGACCCTGACGCTGGCTCCGAAGGCGGGGCAGGTGAACCTGCGCGCGATGGACGCCAGCGACGGGCTGGGCGGGCTGCCCGGGTTCCGGGCGCGGCCGGCGGACGTCGGCGTGGTCGGCTCGCACAGCTCGGAGATGCTGGCGGTGGCGCGGACCTATCCCCTGTAGAAAAAGTTCCGGGGCGGATGTCGAGGGGAGCTGACCCAGCTTCTACCCGTGGGTGCAGGTCAGACCCACGATCCCGACGAGCAGATCATGACGAAGGTGACGACCGGAGCCAGAGCGCGAAGCACATTCGGGATCTGGTCGAGCGGACCGGCGCGCTCGTCGTCGGCCGGCGGCTGTTCGACATGACGAACGGCTGGGGCGGCCGGCACCCGATGGACGTGCCGGTCGTCGTGGTCACGCACCACGTGCCGGAGGGCTGGGACCGGGAGGGCGAGTCGTTCGTGTTCGTCACCGACGGCATCGAGGCCGCCATCGATCGGGCGAAGGCGATCGCCGGCGACAAGGAGGTCGGCGTCAACGGCGGCACCATCGCCACCCAGGTGCTGGAGGCCGGCCTGCTCGACGAGGTGCACGTCGACCTCGTCCCGGTCCTGCTGGGCGACGGCATCCCGTTCTTCGCCGGCCTGAAGATCGCCCCCGTCCAGTTGGAGGGCCCCACCCGGGTCGTCCAGGGCACCGGGGTCACCCACCTGGCCTACCGGGTCCGCAAGCAGGGCTGACGCCGGCGCGGCGAGCCGTGTGGCCCCCGGGGGATCGCCCGGGGGCCACGGTTCAGCGGGTCAGGAGACCTTGTCGATCTTGCAGGAGACGTCGCCGGTCACCTTCTGGCTCAGCACGACCATGCCCTGCTCGACGGCCTTCTGGCCGGGCCGCACGTCGGAGACGATGGCGGTGGTGTTGCCCACCCGGGTGCCCTTGGCGTCGAGCACGAACACGTCCACGAGGTAGGTGTTCTGGTCCTTGCTGGTGTTGTTCACCTCGACGTCGAACTTCACGTTCGCCAGGAACTCGTCGCCGGCCGACTCGGCCTCGCACGACTTGAGCTCGACGTGCCCGGCCTTCGCGTCCTGGCTCTTGCTGACGTCGTCGGCCGCCTTGCCGACCAGGGCGGTGCAGGCCACGAAGCCGCCGCCGCAGAGCAGGACGGCCAGGCCGGCGATGATGAGGAAGACCTTCAGCCCGGTCGACATGCCCTTCTTCGGCGGGGGCGCGGGGGCGAACCCGGGCGACGGGGGCGGGGTCGGCTGCGACATTCGTTGTGCCTTTCATGGACGCTCGTGAGCCTCCGGCGGGTTTTCCGTGCCGGAGGCTCACCGGTGCTTGTTTCTGCAGGTCATGGCGACGCCCCCGACGTGGGAGCGACCCGGCAGAGAGTGCCACGGCAGACGCCCCTACAAGATCGACCACCTCGGTGCTTGCTGCCGGACAATCAGTTACCTTGAGCAACTAGTTGGGCGACGGTTCCCACCCAGTCGGCTGAGCATGATCAGCCGGGACGCCCCCGCAGCAGGGGGCGGCTCAACCGCCCGCCCATGGCGTCGCCCGTGACCACCCCCGCCAGCATCAGCACGACAAGGCTGGCGACCAGCACCGGCGGCCAGCCGCCCACCCACGGCATCGCGGCCACCAGGATCAGCAGCCAGAACACCCGGTGCCATGGGACGGTGCCGACGATCTTGTAGGTGAACAGGGTGCGGCCGAGCAGGAAGAGCGCCGGCCCGCCGAAGATCAGCGCGATCCACCGCCGCGGCGTGTCGCCCGTGGGCCGCGCGACGACCAGGTCGAACGCGGCGGCGGTGCAGACGATGCCGGCGAGCATGACCAGGTGCGTGTACGGCGCCAGCCGGGTCGCCCGCCGCAGCAGCCGCGGGGCGGTGGTCCGCACGATGTCGCCCGCACCCAGGACGTAGATCTGCCAGAGCAGCAGCATGGCGGCGAAGGCGCTCAGGAAGGCGGCCGACCGGGCCAGGGTGAACTCGGACCGGCTGATCTCCAGCGTCGGCACCAGGATGATGTCGCCGAGCGCCAGGATGACGAACTGCTGGTAGCGCTCGCCCAGGTGCTCGGTCGTCTTCTCGTACTGCCCGAAGGGCACCCGGCCGAGACCGGGCGTCGGGTAGCGCGCCGCGGCCGAGACGTAGTCGATCGTGACCGCGACGACCCAGAGCGCCCACGGCCACCCGTCCGGCAGCAGCGCCCCGCCGAGCCAGAAGACGCCGGAGACGAGGAACCAGAAGAGGAAGCGGGCGGCCCGCTGCTCGGCCATGTGCCGACGCCGGTGCAGCACGCCGACCAGCACCACCCCGCGCACCAGGTGCGGGATGACGTAGCCCACCGCGAAGACCAGCGCGTGCGAGTCGACGGCCAGCGCCGCCGCCGTCACGACGGCACCCAGCATGGTCACCATCAGGATGGCCTGGATCGGTCGCTGGTCCGGGTCGTAGAAGTCGGTCGTGGTCGAGGTGATCGACCAGGTCCACCAGACCGCCATCAGCATGATCACGACCGGCGCGAGCTCATTCCACGAGGTCCGCTCCGCGATCAGCATCGAGACCAACGCCAGGGCCGCCACGAAGACGACGTCGAAGAGCAGCTCCAGCAGGGTCGCCCGGGTCGAACCGTTCGGCCGGCGCACCAGCTCGCTGCTGCCTCCGGTCGTCATGCCCGACCTCCCGCCACCCGTCGACGCCGGGTCGCGGGCGACGCTGCGTCCCCGCCGATTATCGGGGCCGCCCCGGTGGCCCGTCCCCGGATCGGCATTCCCCGCGATGTAACAAGCGGCCGGCCCGGTCGCGCCTTTACGAAGGTGAAGCCAAGCTTGGTCGAACGGCACCGCCGTGACTGACCTCTCCGCGATCGCGAGGGAGCGGGCAGCGCTGGCGACGATCGCCGACGCGATCGTCGCGGCGTCGGTCGACAAGGGCCTACGGATCGAGGTGGCCTGCCCCACGTCCCGCCTCGCCGTGGTCGACCACCTGGCACAGGCCCTGCACGCCCGGGGCCGCGTCTGCCGCTGCCGCGCGGCCGGGTCTGAGCCGGGAGAGGCCGCCGGCCCGCCCCTGGATCGGGGACAGCACGGCATCGTGGTCATCACGGGCGGGCCTGCCAGCGACACCGATCGCGGCGTGCTGCGCGTGGACGTCAGGGTGACCGCCGCCGCCCAAGATGGTTTCCCGGCGGGCGGTGATCCGGACATCGTCCTCGACTACCAGGACCCGGACGGGCCGATGATCCGCTACCTCGCGCCCCACCTGTCGGCCGGCAACCGGAGCGGATAGATCCCGCTACTTCCAGCGGAAGTGGACGAAGAGGCGGCCGAAGTTCTTCGAGTCCTTCTCGACCCGGTGGTAGAGCTGCTTGACGTCCTTCTGGTCGAGGAAGCGCAGCACCTTCTTCTTGAGCTGCCCCGAGCCCTTGCCGGGGATGATCTCCACGAGGGTGGCCTTCTTCGCCACGGCCTCGTCCATGATCCCGCGCAGCGCGCGGTCGATGTCGTGGCCGCGGTTGTAGATGTCGTGGAGATCGAGCTTGAGCTTCACCAGCCCATCGTAGGTACGACGAAGGGCAGCCCGGCAGGGCTGCCCTTCGTTGTCGACCGTCAGCGGCCGCCGACCTTGCCCTCCACCCGGCGCAGCGCCGTGGTGTAGTCGGCGTTGGTCGAGTACATGGCCGCCGCGATGCGCAGGTGCCGCAGCGCGTCGGCGGGGCGGTTCATCCGCTCCAGCGTCCGGCCCAGCACGTGGTGCGCGTAGTGGTCGCTCGGGTCCCGGTCGACCAGCTCGCGCAGCTGCTCCTCGGCCCGGTTGAGCTGGGCCGACTGGAAGTACGCCCGGGCCAGCAGTTGCCGGACCGAGGAGTTGCCGGGCTCGGCCTCGACGATGGGCTCGAGCAGCCGGGCCGCTCCGGTCGGGTCACCTGCTTCGAAGAACATGGTCGCCCGCCGGTACTCCGCCAGAAGATCCACTCGACCCACCTCCTCGTGTCGCGCCAGCCCTTTGTCCGACGCTGGCACAACACCAGCCGTACCGCGAGTGTTCCGTCGGGTGTGATCGCGGTCAGGGGGTCGGGTCGAACCGGTCGCCCACCAGGTCCCAGGCCCGGACACCACCGACGATGCCGGCCGTGTTCGGGACGACCACGACGTCGTCGCCCATCCGGGCCAGTTGTTCCGGCCGGATCAGCCGCGAGTTGCCGCCGCCCAGGTAGAGCCGGTCCCAGCGGAAGACCGGGCGCAGGCCGTCCACGACCTGGCGGATCCGCCGGGACCAGAACGCGTCGCCGAGCCGGCGCCGTTCCGGCTCCCCGACGTACGTGTCGTAGGTGGTGTTCCAGCGCACCGGGGCGTGCGACAGCTCCAGGTGCGGGGCGAGCACCCCACCGTCGAAGAGCGCGCTGCCCAGCCCGGTGCCCAGGGTCAGCACCAGCTCGCAGCCGGTCCCGGCGACCACGCCCGCGCCGTGCACCTCGGCGTCGTTGAGCACCAGCGCCGGGATGCCGAACGCCTCGGCCAGGGCGGTGCGCACGTCGTGCCCGGACCACTCGGCGACCAGGGCGGGGTCGAGCCGGCTGCGCGGGCCGGAGCGGGTCACGTAGTGCGGGGTGGCCACCACCACGCCGTGCCGGATCATGCCGGGCATCCCGACGGTGAGCCGGTCCGCCGCGGGCAGCCGGCCGCCGAGGTCCAGCAGCGTCTTGACGAACAGGGTCGGCGGCAGCGGGTACGGCGTGGGGACGCGCAGGGGGCGGGCCCGCATCGTCCCCGCGGCGTCCAGCACGGAGGCCTTGATCCCGCCGCCCCCGCAGTCGATCGCCAGAGTGGTCACCACGGCTGTGAGTCTTCCTCACCCCCGGCCGGCCCCGAGCGCGGGTCGACCGATTCGCCGCGCCGGTAGGCTCGGTCTCCTCATGAGCGCCACGTTGATCGCCAAGGACCTCACCGCCGGGCACGGCGACCGCCTCCTCTTCACCGACCTGGACCTGGTGGTCGCCCCGGGCGACGTGGTCGGGCTGGTCGGGGTGAACGGCGCCGGCAAGTCCACCCTGCTGCGCACCCTCGCCGGGCTCCAGCCGCTGGAGCAGGGGTCGGTGGCGTTGAACCCGCCGGCCGCCACCGTCGGCTACCTGCCGCAGGAGCCGGAGCGCCGGCCGGGCGAGACGGTCCGGGACTTCCTGGCCCGCCGCACCGGGGTGACTGCCGCGCAGGCGGCGCTCGACGCCGCCACCGAGGCGCTGACCGCCGGGACGCCCGGCGCGGACGACGCGTACGCCACGGCGCTGGAGCGCTGGCTCGACCTGGGCGGGGCGGACCTGGACGAGCGGGCCGAGCAGGTGGCCGCCGAACTGGGGCTCCGCGTCGACCTGGAGCACCCGATGACGGGCCTGTCCGGCGGCCAGGCGGCCCGGGCCGGGCTGGCCTCGCTGCTGCTCAGCCGGTACGACGTCTTCCTGCTGGACGAGCCCACCAACGACCTGGACCTGGCCGGCCTGGACCGGCTGGAGCGGTTCGTCACCGGGCTGCGCGCCGGCACCGTGCTGGTCAGCCACGACCGGGAGTTCCTCACCCGGACGGTCACCCGGATCGTGGAGCTGGACCTGCACCAGGGCCAGGTCAACCACTTCGGCGGCGGCTACGCGGCCTACCTGGAGGAGCGCGAGGTGGCCCGCCGGCACGCCCGCGAGGAGTTCGAGGAGTACGCCGGCACCCGGGCCCAGTTGGAGGCGCGGGCCCGGACGCAGCGGTCCTGGATGGAGAAGGGCGTGAAGAACGCCCGCCGCAAGGCCACCGACAACGACAAGATCGGCCGCAAGTTCCGCTCCGAGGCCAGCGAGAAGCAGGCCGCGAAGGCCCGGCAGACCGAGCGGTTGATCGAGCGGCTGGAGGTGGTGGAGGAGCCGCGCAAGGAGTGGGAGCTGCGGATGGAGATCGCCGCCGCGCCCCGCGCCGGCGCCGTCGTGGCCGCGCTCCGGGGCGCCGTCGTACGCCGTGGCGACTTCACCCTGGGCCCGGTGGACCTCCAGATCGACTGGGCCGACCGGGTGGCGATCACCGGGGCGAACGGCTCCGGCAAGAGCACCCTGCTGGCCGCGCTGCTCGGCCGGCTGCCGCTGGACGAGGGGCACGCCGCGCTCGGGCCGGGCGTGGTGGTGGGCGAGGTGGACCAGGCCCGGGGGCTCTTCCTCGGCGACCAGCCGCTGCTGGACGCGTTCGGCGCCGCCGTACCCGAGCAGAGCCCGGCGGACGTGCGGACGCTGCTGGCCAAGTTCGGCCTGCGGGCCGACCACGTGCTGCGGCCGGCGGCCACCCTCTCCCCCGGCGAGCGGACCCGGGCCGCGCTGGCCCTGCTCCAGGGGCGCGGGGTGAACCTGCTGGTGCTGGACGAGCCGACCAACCACCTGGACCTGCCGGCGATCGAGCAGCTGGAGTCGGCGCTGGCCGGCTACCCGGGGACCCTGCTGCTGGTGACCCACGACCGGCGGATGCTGGACGCGGTGAGCGTGAACCGGCGGCTGCGGGTGGCGGACGGACGGATCGCCGAGGATTGATCCGTGCCGACCCGGTCGCGCGGGGTGAGAATGACCCCATGCTCAAGTGGGAGTACGCGCTGCTGGTCCGCCGCCGTCAGGCCGCCACCACCGACATCGGGTGGGAGGTCGTCTTCATCTGGTACGGCCCGGACGGCTCCATGATCGACGTCACGCCGTACGGCGACACCGCGCTGGCCCACCTGAACCGGGCCGGTGACCAGGGCTGGGAACTGGTCGCCATGAGCGAGGACCCGTCGCTGCCCGGCAACAACGAGTTGCACCGCTACCACCTGAAGCGGCCGAAGGCGGCCGCCCCGCAGCCCCGCCAACGGATGCGCGGCTCCCGCACCGCCCGCCGCACCATCGCCGGCTGACCGCCGACGGCGGCGGCCCGGATCCGGGCAGGTGAGGCATATCGGGCGGGGATGCGGGTATCGCGCCGCCCGGAGGTGGGCGCATGGTCGCGATCGGGCAATCCGCACTCTCGGGCGAGCGGCTGCGGGAGGTCGACGGCTTCCTCACCGAGGCGTGGGTCGACCTCGCCCGGCACGACGAGCGGCTGCGCGGGCTGACCGTGGAGGTGCGCTTCGACCGGGGCGTCGCCCATGTCGACGGCACCGTCGCCGATCCCGCCCAGCTGCGCCTGGTCCGGGACCTGGTGGGCCGGCTCGCCGGGGTGCTCGGCGTCTGGTGCCGGGTGAGCGTCGCCGGGCGCGCGCCCGTGGTGGTGGACCTGGGGTGCGGGGCGACCAAGCAGTGGCCGGGCAACCTGGGGCTGGACATCTACCCGGCGCCGGGGGTGAACGCGGTGGCGGACCTGTCCGGCTCGCTGCCGCTGGCCGACGACTCGGTGGACGTCTTCTTCGCGGTGCACATCCTGGAGCACCTGATCGACTTCCTGCCGCTGCTGGACGAGTGCCACCGGGTGCTGCGCCCGGGCGGCGTGCTGCACGTGATGAGCCCCTGGTGGCGGCACGTGAACGCGGTGGCCGACCCGACCCACGTGCGCCTGCTGGACGTGCAGACCTTCAAGGGCATCTGCGGTCAACGCCCGCCCGGCACCCCGCGCTGGTATCCGCTGCACGTGGGCTGCGACGGCGCCTCCATCTTCGCCGACCTGACCCCCCTGCCGCCGGACGCACCACCCCCGTCCAGCTCCCACCTGGCCCGCTTCTTCGACTGACCCGGCCCACCGGAGGGTCAGGGGGCGGACTCGCGGAGGGCCAGGCGGTGCGGGGCCACCAGCTCGCGGGGTGGGGTTTCCGGGTCTGCCGTCAGGCGGTTGGCCAGGAGTTCGACCGCCAGGCGGGCGATGCGTTCCTTGTCGGGGGCCACCGTGCTGAGGGTGGGGATGGAGAAGCGGCCGTCCTCGATGTCGTCGAAGCCGGCCACCGCGACGTCGTCGGGCACCCGCAGGCCGGCCTCGTGCAGGGCGCGCAACGCGCCGAGGGCCAGGGTGTCGTTGAAGCAGAAGACGGCGTCGGGGCGTACCCCGGTGGAGAGCAGGTGCCGCATGGCGGCCGCGCCGTCCGCGCGGTGCCAGGCCGGCGCGGGCGCCACGAGCCGCTCGTCGTACGCGATGCCGGCGTCGGCCAGCGCGGCGGTGTAGCCGGCCAGGCGGAGCCGGGCGCTGGCCCCCTCGGGGGTGCGCTGCGAGCCGATCGCGGCGATCCGGCGGCGGCCGAGCCCGACCAGGTGGGCGGTGATCTCCCGGGCGGCGGCCACGTTGTCGACCACCACGTGGTCGGCGGGGCCGTGGTCGACCCGCTCGCCGAGCAGCACCATGGGCATGCCGTCGAGGCCGACGAGGTCGTCGGCGGTGAGCGCGAGCGGGCTGAAGATCAGGCCGTCGATCATGTGGTCGCCGATGCCGCTCGCGGCCTTGCGTTCCTGCTCCGGGCCGCCGCCGGTCTGGTCGATCAGCACCGTCCAGCCGTGCTCGGCCGCGGCGGTGACCACGTGCCGGGCCAGCTCGGCGAAGTAGGGAATGTCCAGCTCGGGGACGGCCAGGGCGATCACGCCGGTGCGCCCCTTGCGCAGGTTGCGGGCGGAGAGGTTGGGCCGGTAGTTGAGTTCGGCGATGGCGGCCTCGACCCGGGCGCGGGTGTCCGCGCGGACGTGCTGGTAGCCGTTGACCACGTTGGAGACGGTCTTCACCGACACGCCGGCCCGTTCCGCGACGTCCTTGAGCCTGTGCCGCACTGGACTTCCTCCCGGGTGACTGCTGGGGCGCACTCTACCGCGTCACGACGACGTAACGACCCCTTTACATCGTTGCTTACAACGTTGTACAAACCAGGGACACCAGTGACCGAGGTCACCGGGACAGCACCGAGGAAAGGTGGCACTCGTGCCGAACGCGCAGCTGACGATCGACCCGACCTTCACCATCGGGACGGCCGACCGTCGCCTCTTCGGTTCCTTCGTCGAGCACATGGGGCGCTGCGTCTACGGCGGGGTCTACGAGCCGGGCCACCCGGACGCCGACCCGCGCGGCTTCCGGCGCGACGTGCTGGAGCTGACCCGCGAGCTGGGCGTCTCCGTGGTCCGCTACCCGGGCGGCAACTTCGTCTCCGGCTACCGCTGGGAGGACGGCGTCGGCCCGGTCGGCGACCGCCCGCGCCGGCTGGACCTGGCCTGGAAGACCGTCGAGACCAACGCGTTCGGGCTGGACGAGTTCATGACCTGGGCGGCCGAGGCCGGCGTCGAGCCCATGATGGCGGTCAACCTCGGCACCCGCGGCGTGCAGGAGGCGTGCGACCTGCTGGAGTACGCCAACCACCCGGGCGGCACCCAGCTGTCCGACCTGCGCCGCAAGCACGGCGCCGAGGAGCCGTACGGGGTGCGGCTCTGGTGCCTCGGCAACGAGCTGGACGGCCCGTGGCAGGTCGGCCACAAGACCGCCGACGAGTATGGCCGGCTCGCCGCCGAGACCGCCCGCGCCATGAAGATGATCGACCCCTCGATCAGCCTGGTCGCCTGCGGCAGCTCCAACCGGGGGATGCCGACCTTCGCCTCCTGGGAGGCGACCGTGCTGGAGCACACCTACGAGCACGTCGACTACATCTCGGCCCACACCTACTACGACCCGTCCGACGGCGACCGGGCCAGCATCCTGGCGTCGGCCGTGGACATGGACAACTTCATCCGCGAGGTGGTCGCCACCGCCGACCACGTGGCCGCCAAGCAGCGGCAGAAGCGCAAGCTGAAGATCTCCTTCGACGAGTGGAACGTCTGGTACCAGTCCCGCCTCCAGGCCGACCTGGACCGGCGCGGCTGGGTCGAGGCCCCCGCCCTGATCGAGGACGACTTCACCGCGGTCGACGCGGTGGTGGTCGGCGACCTGCTGATCACCCTGCTCCGGCACGCCGACCGGGTCGGGGTGGCCTGCCAGGCCCAGCTCGCCAACGTGATCGCCCCGATCCGGACCCGGACCGGCGGCCCGGCCTGGCGGCAGAGCATCTTCCACCCGTTCGCCCTGACCGCCCGGCACGCGCGCGGCACCGTGCTGCGCACCGAGCCGGTCGGCCCGACCTACGAGACGAAGCGGTACGGCGAGGTGCCGGTGCTGGACACCGTCGCCGTGCACGACGAGGAGACCGGCGAGCTGGCCGTCTTCGCGGTCAACCGGGGCCCGAACGAGCTCCCGCTCGACCTGGACCTGCGCGGCCTGCCCGGCCTGCGCGCGGTCGAACACGTCACCCTCGCGGCCGGCACCGACCCGGCCGCCACGAACACCGAGGCGGAGCCCACCCGGGTGACGCCCCGGCAGCTCACCACCCCCACCCCCGACGGCGGCCGGTGCTCCGTGGCACTGCCCGCCTGCTCCTGGAACCTGCTGCGCTTCGCACCTCAGTCGTGACCAGGCAATACTGCATCCCGTCCCCCAAGGAGTAAGCATGATCCAGAACGAGATGAGCCGGCGCCGGCTGCTCGGCCTCGGCGTCGGGCTCGGCGCGGCGGCCACGCTGACGCTGGCCGGCTGCGGCGGCGGCAGCAGCACCAAGGGGTCCACCGCGGCCGGCAACGGCGGCAAGGAGTACACCGGCCCGAAGGTCGACCTGAAGCTGTGGAACGGCTTCACCGGCGGCGACGGCGACATCTTCAAGAAGCTGGTCGAGCAGTTCAACAGCGAGCACCAGAACATCGCCATCAGCGTGATCACCTACGAGTGGCAGGACTACTACAGCAAGCTGCCCGGCGCGGTCTCCAGCGGCAACGGGCCGGACATCGCGGTCATGCACATGGACCAGCTCGCCACGTTCGCCGCCCGTGGCGTGATCACCGAGCTGGACGACGTGGCCAAGACCCTCCAGCTGAGCGAGGGCGACTTCGCCCCGACGGTGTGGAAGGGTGGCCTCTACCACGACAAGCGGTACGGCATCCCGCTGGACATGCACCCGCTCGGCTTCTACTACAACAAGACCGTCATGCAGAAGGCCGGCCTCGACCCGAACAAGCCGCCGACGACGAAGGACGAGTACACGGCGGCGCTCACCGAGCTGAAGAAGTCGGGCGTCCAGGGCTTCTGGGTCAGCCCCTTCCAGTTCACCGGCGGCATGACCTTCTACAGCCTCCTGCACCAGTGGGGCGGGACGCTCTTCGACGGCGAGGTGGCGAAGGCGACCTTCAACTCGGACCCGGCCGTCGAGGCGTGCACCTGGCTGGTCGACATGATCAAGCAGGGCTTCTCCCCCGCCAACGTCGGCCAGGACGCCGACTACCTGGCGCTCAAGAGCGGCAAGAACGCCTTCAACTGGAACGGCATCTGGCAGATCAACGACCTGAAGAAGAGCGCCGGCCTGGAGTGGGGCGTCGCGCCGCTGCCGCAGATCGGCAGCCAGAAGGCCGCCTGGGCGAACTCGCACAACTTCACGATCGTCAAGCAGCGCAGCGCCGACAACAACAAGGTCTCCGGCGCCAAGGTCTTCATCAACTGGCTCAGCGAGCACTCCCTCGACTGGGCCAAGGGTGGCCAGATCCCGGCCCGCAAGGAGGTCCGCGAGGGCGCCGAGTTCAAGGCCCTGCCGGAGATCAGCGCGCTCGCTCCCGAGCTGGAGTACGCCGCCTTCCCGCCGGCCTCGCCCGGCCTCGGCGAGGTCATGGTCACCTTCTACAACGCCTTCAACGAGGCGGCGCTGGGCAAGAAGTCGCCGAAGCAGGCGCTGGACGACGGCGTGGCCAAGGCGAACAAGCAGCTCGAGGACAACCGCAAGAAGTACGGGAGCTGATCCGCCGTGGCGGACGTGATCGAGGTCGGGGCGGCGCGTGGTGACGCGCCGCCCCCGGCGGGCCGCGCCCGCCGCCGGGGCGTGACGGAACGGGGGCACCGGGCGACGCCCTACCTCTTCCTCGCGCCGTACCTGGTTCTCTTCCTGGTCTTCGGGCTCGCGCCGATCCTGTTCGGGGTCTGGTTCAGCCTGCACCAGTGGGACCTCCAGCTGCCGAACCGGCCGTTCGTCGGGCTGGAGAACTACCGCGACCTGTTCTCCAGCGACTCGGCCGACTACGCGGACTGGTGGGCCGCCGTCCGGGCGACGGCGATCTTCACGGTGCTGTCGGTGCCGCTGCTGGTGGTGGTCCCGCTGGGCCTGGCCCTGCTGCTGAACGAGAAGTTCCCCGGCCGGACGTTCTTCCGCGCCGCCTTCTTCGCCCCCTACGTGCTCGGCGTCGCGGTGATCGGCCTGCTCTGGCGCTTCCTGCTGGACGCGAACCTCGGCCTGGTCAACCGGCTGCTCGGCGCGGTCGGGCTGCCCGCGGACACCCCCTGGGTGACCGACGTGCCGTGGGCCTGGGTCTCCCTGGTCGGCGTGACGGTCTGGTGGACCTGCGGCTTCAACGCGGTGATCTACCTGGCCGGGCTCCAGGACATCCCCGCCGAGCTGTACGAGGCGGCGCGCGTCGACGGCGCGAGCGCCTGGGACCGGTTCCGCCACGTCACCCTGCCGGGGCTGCGCCCGGTGCTGCTGTTCGTGCTCACCACGACGATCCTCGCCTCGGCGAACGTCTTCGGGCAGTCCTTCCTGATCACGCAGGGCGCGCCGGGTGAGCAGACCCGGACGGTGGTCTGGCGGATCGTCGACGAGGGGCTGCGCAACTACGACGTGGGTCAGGCGTCCGCGATGAGCGTGCTCTTCGCGCTGATGCTGGCGGTGGTCAGCATCGTCAACTTCCGGCTGTTCCGCTACCGCGAAGACTGAGGGGACGACCATGACGAACGTGCGTCGGTCCGTGCGCTACGCCGCGCTGGTCCTGATCACCGCGGTGTTCGTGACCCCGCTGGTCTGGATGGCCCTGACCTCGCTGAAGACGTACGACGACGCGCAGCAGGACCCGCCGAGCTGGCTGCCGAACCCGTTCTCCACCTACGGCTACGACCAGATCCTCGGCAACACCGCCAACCCGGTGCTGCGCTGGTTCCTCAACAGCATGCTCGCCGCCAGCCTGCACACGCTGCTGGTCCTGGTCACCGCGTCGATGGCCGCGTACGCCCTGGCCCGGCTGCGGTTCCGGGGCCGGAAGCTGAGCTTCGCGCTGATCGTCGGGACGCTGTTCCTGCCGCCCACCTCGCTGATCATCCCGAACTTCGTGATCGCCGACCAGCTGGGGTGGATCGACACCCTCACGGTGGTGGTGGTGCCCGGCGCGGCGAGCGCGTTCGGCGTCTTCTTCCTGCGCCAGTTCTTCCTCTCCATCCCCGCCGAGCTGGAGGAGGCGGCCGTGCTGGACGGGGCGAACCAGTGGGAGGTCTTCACCCGGGTGCTGCTGCCGCTGTCGAAGCCGGCGCTGGCCACCCTCGCGGTGCTGTCGTTCCTGACCAACTGGAACGACTTCCTGTGGCCGGTCTACGTGCTGTTCAGCCCGGAGCGGCTGACCCTGCCGGCCGGTCTGGGCCTGCTCCAGGGCGCCTACGTGACCGACTACCCGGTGATCATGGCGGGGGCGGTGCTGGCCAGCGTGCCGGTGCTGATCCTGTTCGTGCTCGCCCAGCGGCACATCATCCAGGGTGTGTCCCGCAGCGGCCTGAAGGGATGATCGACCGGCGGATCCGGCGACGCGGCGCGGCGGCCCTGACCGCCGCGCTGCTCGTCGCCGGTTGCGGCAGCGGAGGAACCCCGTCGAGTACGCCGGAGGGCGCGCACGTGTTCACCAACCCGGTCGTCCGCAGCGACGCCCCCGACCCGCAGGCGATCCGGGTCGGCGAGACCTGGTACCTGTTCCACACCAACTCGGGCGGCCGGAACGTCCCGGTGCTCACCTCGCCCGACCTGGTCGACTGGACCCCGGCCGGTGATGCCCTGCCGGAGCTGCCGGCCTGGGCCGACGCCGGGAAGACCTGGGCGCCGGAGGTCATCCAGCTCGCCCCGGACCGGTTCGCCCTCTACTACACGGTGGCCGACCGGGCCTCCGGCCGGCAGTGCCTCGGTCGGGCGGTGGCCACCACCCCGCTCGGGCCGTACCGGGACGACGCGGACGGCCCGCTGGTCTGCCAGGCGGAGCTGGGCGGCTCGATCGACGCCAGCCCGTACCGGGACGCCGACGGGAGCCTGTGGCTCCTCTGGAAGAACGACGGCAACGCCATCGGGGTGGACACCTGGCTCTGGTCGCAGCGCCTCTCGCCGGACGGGCTGCGGCTGGTCGGCACGCCGACGAAGCTGCTCAAGCAGACCGAGCCGTGGGAGGGCACGCTGATCGAGGGGCCGTTCTTCCACCGCCACGACGGGAAGCTGCTGCTCTTCTTCGCCGCCAACGCCTACGACCAGGCGAGCTACGCCGAGGGCTACGCGGTCTGCGAGAGCCCGGCGGGGCCGTGCGTGAAGGCCGCGGAGAACCCGATCCTGAAGTCGAACGCGGTCGCCTCCGGCCCGGGGCACGCGTCGATGGTCTCGAAGGACGGCCGTACCTGGCTGCTGTACCACGCCTGGCCGCCCGGTCAGGAGGGCAGCACCGACCCGGGCCGCCAGGTCTGGCTCGACGAGGTGGTCTGGACCGACGGCCGGCCCGTGGTGAAGGGTCCGACGGCGGAGCCCCAGCCGCGCCCCTGAGCCGCACGGCGCGACATCGCGGTATCCCCGGTGCCGGGATACCGCGATGTCGTCCTCCGGAGGTCGGTCAGCTCGTGACGGCCGGCTCCGGCTCCGCCCGCTGTTCGCGGCGGGCCAGGCGGTTCTTCCGGTGGCCGTAGCCGAAGTAGATGATCGCGCCGAGCAGCATCCAGGCGAGGAACCGGAGCCAGGTCTCCACCGACAGGTTGAGCATCAGGTAGAGACAGGCCAGCGCGGACACGATCGGCAGCACCGGCGAGAACGGCACCTTGAACGGCCGCTCCAGCTCCGGGCGCCGCCGGCGCAGGATCGGCACCGCGACCGAGACCAGCACGAACGCGCAGAGCGCGCCGATGCTGACCAGGTCGGCCAGGGCGGAGAGCGGCAGGAAGCCGGCCAGCAGGGCCACGCCCACCGTCATGATCGCGGAGATCCGGTACGGGGTGCCCCAGCGCGGGTGGATCTTGGCGATCGACGGCGGGATGAGCCCGTCCCGGCCGATGGCGAAGCCGATCCGGCCCATGGCCACCAGGTCGACCAGGATCACGCTGGTCAGGCCGGCGACGGCGGCGATGGAGACCAGGATGGCGGCCCAGCCGGCGCCGACCGCCTCGAAGGCCGACGCGATCGGGGCGCCCTCGTCGATGTCGGTGTAGCGGACCATGCCGACCAGGACCAGCGAGACGCCGATGTACAGCACCGTCGAGATGCCCAGCGTGCCGAGCAGGCCCAGCGGCAGGTCGCGGCGGGGCTTGCGGGTCTCCTCGCCGAGGTTCGCCACGGCCTCGAAGCCGGTGTACGCGAAGAACACCACCGCGGCGGCGGTGAGCACCCCGGCGAAGCCGAAGACGGACGGCTCCAGCCCGAAGAGGGCCTGGGTGACCGGCTGCCGGATGCCGTCCTCGCCGCCCCCGGCCGGCTCGGTGGTCGGGATGAACGGGCTGAGGTTGGCGGCCTTCACGAAGAACGCCCCGGCGACCACGATGAACACGCAGATGGCGACCTTGACCAGGACCAGCAGGTTGGTCACCCGGGCGGACTCGCGGATGCCCACGATGCCGATCGCGCCGAGGATCAGCACGATGGCGATCGCGCCGAGGTTGACCACGCTGCCCTCCTCGGCGAACCAGGCGCTGGGCAGGTCGAACAGTTCGGCGAGGTAACCGGACCAGCCGCGGGCCACCACCGCCGAGCCGAGCGCGAACTCCAGCAGCAGGTCCCAGCCGATGATCCAGGCGACGATCTCGCCCATCGTCGCGTACGCGTAGGTGTAGGCGCTGCCGGCGGTCGGCACGCTGGACGCCAGTTCCGCGTAGCAGAGGGCGGCGAGCAGCGCGACCACGCCGGCGATGGCGAACGAGATCACCACACCGGGGCCGGCGTGGTTCTTCGCCTCGATACCGGTCAGCGTGAAGATGCCGGTGCCGATCACGATGCCGATGCCGAAGCCCATGAGGTCGGTCGCGCCGAGGCGGCGACGCAGCCCGGGCCGGCCGTCCTCGCCGTCGGCCTCGCCCTGGGCGAGCACGTCCCGGATCGGTTTCGTCCGCAGAACGGACATGACCACCTCCCACCGTGCGACCACCACGGTGGCGGTCCGTGACCGGGCAAGCTACCCAGGCCCCCGCCGCGGTAATCCGGTACGGCCCGTGTCGGGGAGGTCACGGACCGGACTGTGGCCCGAGTCACCCTCGGACGTTCGGCCCGACCTGCGCATCGATCCGCCCGGAGGTCTTGCGCCGTCTGCGGATTGATGAAAGTTTTCTACCGGCGATAGATGCTCTGCGGCGAATCTTGCCGGATGCGCCGAGCGTCCTCCGCCACCCGACACCGCCCCCGGGAGCCCCAACGAAGGGACCGCACCGCATGAAGGCAACTCGGCTCAGAGCCGCCGGGCTGGCCGTGGCGCTGCTCGGCGCGCTCGTCGCCGGCACCCCCGCGAGCGCCGCGGAGAGCGACACGGCGACCGACTCCACCGCGACCACCTGCGTCACCGACCCGGCCGTCCCGAAGCGGCAGTTCCGGGCCATGTGGATCGCCTCGGTGACGAACATCGACTGGCCCACCAAGGCGTCCTGGACCGCGCCCGACCAGATCGCCAAGCAGAAGGCCGAATACCTGGCCTGGCTCGACCTGGCCCAGAAGCTCCACCACAACGCCGTCGTGGTCCAGGTCCGCCCGACCGCCGACGCGTTCTGGCCCTCGGAGATCGAGCCGTGGTCGGAGTACCTGACCGGCGTCCGCGGCCAGGACCCGGGCTGGGACCCGCTGGCCTTCCTCGTCGAGGAGTCGCACAAGCGCAACCTGGAGTTCCACGCCTGGATGAACCCGTACCGGGTCTCCATGCCGGCTCCCGGCGGCGCGGGCGCCGACATCTCGAAGCTCGCCCCGAACCACCCCGTGCGCCAGCACCCGGACTGGGTGTTCGCCTACCCGCCGGCCGGGGTCGCCGGCAGCCGGCTCTACTACAACCCCGGCATCCCGGAGGTCCGCGAGTTCGTGCAGACCGCGATGATGGACGCGGTCAAGAAGTACGACATCGACGGCGTGCACTTCGACGACTACTTCTACCCGTACCCGAGCGGCACGTACCAGTACCCGGACGACGCCACCTTCGCCCAGTACAACCGGGGCTTCACGAACAAGGCCGACTGGCGGCGGGACAACATCAACCTGCTCATCCAGGAGATGAACGCCAAGATCAAGGCGGAGAAGCCGTGGGTGAAGTTCGGGGTCAGCCCGTTCGGCATCTGGCGCAACAAGTCGGCCGACCCGCTCGGCTCGGACACCACCGGCTCGCAGTCGTACGACATCATCTCCGCCGACACCCGCAAGTGGGTCAAGGAGGAGTGGATCGACTACATCGTGCCGCAGCTCTACTGGTACATCGGCCAGTACCCGGCCGCCGACTACGCGCGGCTGGTGCCGTGGTGGGCGGAGACCGTGCGGGGCACCAACGTCCAGCTCTACATCGGCCAGGCCGACTACAAGAGCGGTGAACCGGCGTACGGCTCGTTCTGGATGAACCCGCGGGAGCTGTCGAACCACCTGACGCTCAACCGGTCGTACCCGGAGGTGCTCGGCAACGTGCACTTCTCCGCGGTGCAGGTGCGGGCGAACCGGCTCGGCGCCACCGACATCTACGCGGCCGAGCACTACTCCCGCCCGGCGCTGGTGCCGACCATGTCGCAGCTGCCGTCCAAGCCGCTGCTCATGCCGGTCGTCACCCGCGCCGAGCGGCAGGACGACGGGGTTCACCTGAGCTGGCGGCAGCCGGCCGACGGCGAGGGCCCGTTCGGCGAGGCCACCTCGTACGCGATCTACCGGTTCGACGGCGCCGGCCTGGCCGACCGCTGCGACTTCGCCGACGCGTCCCACCTGGTCGCCACCGTGCGCGGCACGGACGGCGACGTGCAGTCCTGGGTGGACACCACCGCGACGGCCGGCGCACACACCTACTACGTGACCGCGCTGGACCGGGTCTGGAACGAGGGCCCGGCGAGCCCGCCGCGCTTCGTGCGCTGACCCGACCGGTGACGCCCGGGGCCCGCTCGCGGGTCCCGGGCGTCGCCGTGTTCAGCCGGCCTTGCGCAGCCGGACCTCCAGCCCGATCAGCCCGTCCCGGTCCACCTCGGCGCCGCCGAAGGCGCTCTCCGCGGCGAGCCGGGCGAAGGCGCCGCCCGTGACCGCCCGCCGGCGCAGCATCCGCAGCGCCGAGCGGGTCCAGAAGCCGTCCAGCCCGCGCAGCCCCATCCGGGCCACCTCCCGCTCGATGTCCGCCGGCGAGGCGTCGGCCCGCAGGTCGTGGATCACCGCCCGGCCGCCGGGCCGCAGCACCCGGTGCAGCTCGTCCAGCGCGCGGACCGGGCGGACGAAGTTCTTGAACGCCGCCTGACAGACGACCAGGTCGAACGAGTCCGCCGGGAAGGGCAGCTCGTGCACGTCGCCCTGGCGGAAGGTCGCCTCGACCCCGGCGCGCCGGGCCGCCTCCCCCGCCAGCTCGACGAACGTCCGGCTGACGTCCAGCCCGGTGATCCGGTACGCCCCCAGCCGGGCCAGCTCGATCGTCAGGTAGCCGGGGCCGGGCGCCACCTCCAGCACCGCTGCCCCGGGCGGCAGCCCCTCGGCCAGCCGGGCGGCCTGCCGCTGGTAGTCGGCCAGTTGCGCGGCCGAGCCGCGGTTGCGGGCGTACCAGCGGGCGGTCCGCCCCTCCATCTCGGGCAGCAGCTTGCGCTTGGGCGCGTGCAGGTCCTTCGTGCTCACTCGGTCCCCCTCTCCCCCAGGTCCGCCCACTCGGGCGGCACCGCTCCGGTCTCGTGCCAGGCCCGCCACTCGGCCACCCCCGGCAGCGCGCCGGTGGTCAGCTCGTCGAGCAGGCCGCGCACCCAGGTGGCCTCGGCCTCCCGGACGGCCAGGTCGTACTCGGCCTCGATGAGGAAGATCCGGGGCACCTCGCGGGCGTGGCCGGCCAGCGCGGCCCGCTGCGCGGCGAGCTGGCCCTCCAGCCGGTCGAGGCGCTGCCGCAGCAGCTCGATCGCCTCGTCGGGCCCGAGGACGCCGAGCACCGACAGGCCGGCCTCGAACCGGGGCTGCTCCCGCTCCGGGACGGCGACCAGCTCCCGGGTCCAGTCGACGAGCTCCGCGCGCCCGGCGTCGGTGATCCGGTAGATGGTGCGCTCCGGGCGCCGCCCCTGCCGTCCGCTCTCCACCGCCGCCAGCAGGCCGTGCCGCTCCAGGTTCGCCACCACCGTGTAGAGCGAGCCCCACTTGATCGGCATGTCCTGGTCCTTGCCGCGGGCGCGCAGGACGGCGGCGATCTCGTAGGGGTGGCGGGGCCGCTCGGCCAGTGCCGCGAGCACGGCGAGGGCCAGCAGGTTCCCGACCCGGCGTCGCTTGGCCACCACCGTCCCCCTCGCGTGCGATTACTCGTACACGAGTATATGGTCCGGGCGCATCCGCGCAAGGCATTCGTCTGTTTCGACGCATGTCACCAACACGTCGTCCGGAACATCGCCCCCGGTTCCGCAGGTGATCGAAAATCATCGACATCTGACCCACCACCCCCGGGGAGGTACCGGTGTCCCGACGTCTCAGCACCCTGCTCGCCGCCGGCACGATCGCCCTGCTCACCGCCATCGGCGTGGCCACCCCCGCCGCCGCCGCGGTGAGCACCGAACAGAAGCTCGCCGTGCTCTCCAGCTGGACGCAGACCAGCGCCAGCAGCTACAGCGCCTGGAACTCCGCCCGGCTCAACAAGTCCGCCTGGACCGAGTACGCCTTCGACTGGTCGACCGACTACTGCTCGTCCAGCCCGGACAACCCGCTCGGCTTCAACTTCAGCCTCTCCTGCTACCGGCACGACTTCGGCTACCGCAACTACAAGGCCATGGGCCAGTTCTCGGCCAACAAGTCCCGGCTGGACAGCGCCTTCTACGCCGACCTGAAGCGGGTCTGCGCCACCTACAGCACCATCGTGCGGCCCGCCTGCTACAGCCTGGCCTGGACCTACTACGAAGCGGTCAGCGTCTTCGGATCCGTGGCCGCCGTGCAGCAGGCCGACCTGGACCGCGCCGCCCGCATGAAGGCCGACGCCGAACGCCGGGCCGCCCTGCGCTGACCCTGTTTCTCGTCGTCGATCAGGGGGTTCGCGTCGCCGGGAGGCCGGAATCCCGACGCGAACCTCCTGGTCAGCTCGCGGTGGAGCGGCGCGGGGCGGGGGCCGTGAAGCGGGGGGAGTCGGGCGTGGTCAGGTCGGGATGTTCCAGGTCCAGGGCCAGGGCGGCGGCCTCCTCCAGACGGAGGGCGGCGCCGCTGGCGTAGGCGGTGTCGAACGCGGCGTCGCCGAGGGCGCGCCGCAGTTCCGCCTGGCGGGCCAGCCAGTACGGGCCGTAGATGCCCGGGGTGGCGCGCAGGTTGGCCCGGGTCGCCTGGGCCGCGCCGAAGAACCGGGCGGCGCTCACCGGCTCCCCGCCCAGCGCGCAGCGCACCGCGATCGCGTTCAACGTGTCGCAGGCCCGGCCCAGGTAGCCGTGGCTCATCCGGGACCGGAGCGCCACCAGCAGGTGCTCGTGCGCGGCGACCAGATCGCCGCGGGCCAGCGCCACCAGGCCGAGCAGCATGTCCACCGAGCGGCGGCCCCGCTCGACCGGGCGGGCCGCCTCCACCGGGCGGGCCGCACCCAGCACCTCGGCCGCCTCGTCCAGCGCGCCCCGCCGCCAGAGCAGCTCGGCGAGGTTGTAGACGGCGAGCAGCGCGTCGGAGACCACGTCCTGGTCGTACGCCCAGTCGATAACCTCCCGGCAGACCCGCTCCGCCTCGACGAACTGTCCCATGTCGACGAGCGGCGCGGCCCGGCCGGCGAGCACCCGCGCCAGCAGCCCCAGGTCGCCGGCCTGCCGGGCGGCCGCCTCGGCCCGCTGCGAGTAGCGCAGCTCCTCGGCGAACTCCCCGTCCGCCCCGGCGTGCAGCGAGTGCATGTGGTACGCCGCCGCCAGCTCGGCCTCCGGGATCGGCTCCCCCGTCTCGGCGATCCGGCCGTAGAGCCGGAACAGCCAGAGCCGCCCCTCCCGGGCCAGCCCGCGCTCCCGCCACCACTGGTCCAGCCCGCCGGCCAGGCGCAGACCGGACCGCGCGCTGCCGCCCGTGGCGCACCAGCGCAGCGCGGCCCGCAGCTCCCCGGCGAGCGGGTCGAGCGCGTACAGGGAGAGGGTGACCGGCCGACCGTCCGGGCCCAGATGGGCGCGGTCCAGGGCGTGCCGGGACCAGGCGACGTGCCGGTCCCGGGCGTGCTGCTCCTCGCCGGCCTCGATGAGCCGCCGCGCCGCGTACGCTCGGATCGGGTCCAGCATCCGGTAGGTGCTTCCCGAGGCGTGCGGCTCGGCCAGCACCATCGACTTGTCCACCAGCACCGACAGCGGGTCGAGCGGGTCGTCGTCGAGCAGCCACTGCACGGTCGACAGGTCCACCGGGCCGGCGAAGACGGCCAGCCAGCGCAGCAGCCGGGCCGAGCGCGCCCCCAGCGTCCGGTACGACCAGGTGACCGTGGCCTGCATGGTCAGGTGCCGCTCGTTCGCCGAGCGCTGCACCGCCCGGCTCGCCGGGGTGGCCGGGGCGGCCCCGGTCGCGGCGGCCACCCGGTCGACGGTGTCCTGCTGGTTGCCGGTCCAGCCGACCTCCACCGGGCCCGGCTCCAGCTCCTCCCGCCCGGCGTCCAGGGTGCCCAGCATGTCGTCGAGACGCTCGGCGAGCTGCCCGGCCGAGAGCACCCGCAGCCGCGCGGCGGCCAGCTCGATGGCGAGCGGCAGGCCGTCCAGCCGGCGCACCACCCGGCGCAGGTCGGCCTGTTCGGCGGGGTCGGGCGCCCGGCCGCCCCGGGCCGCCGTGGTGCGGTCCAGCAGCAGGGCCACCGCGTCGCTCGCCCCGCCGTCCGGGCCCGGGTCCACCGAGAGCGGCGGGATCCGCCACACCACCTCGCCGGGCACGCCGAACGACTCCCGGCTGGTGGCCAGCACCCGCACGCCCCGCCCGCCGGCCAGCAGCCGGGAGATCACCTCGGCCGAGGCGGCCGGCTGGGCGTCGCAGGTGTCCAGCACGACCAGCATCCGCCGCGCCGCCGCGTACTCGACGAGGGTGTCCACCATGGGGCGGCCGGGTTCCGGGCGGAGCCCGAGCACGGCGGCGATCTCGAACGCGACGAGCCCCGGGTCGGTCACCGCGGCGACGTCGACGAACCACACCCCGTCCGGGTACGCCTCGACGACGCCGGAGGCCAGCTCCACCGCCAGCCGGGTCTTGCCGGCGCCGCCCGCGCCCAGCACGGTCACCAGCCGGTACGTCTCGACCAGCCGCCGCAGCTCGGCCCGCTCGGCCTCCCGGCCGACGAACGAGGTGACCAGGGTGGGCAGGTTGTGCGCCACCGCGTCGGCGGTGCGCGGCCGCGGAAAGCTCCGTTCCAGGCCGGGCGCGACGAGCTGGAACAACCGCTCCCGGTCGTCGAAGCCGCGCAGCCGGTGCAGCCCGAGGTCCAACAGGGACACTCCGTCCGGCAGCGGGTCGGCGTGCCGGGCGGTCGCGGCCGAGCAGAGCACCTGTCCACCGTGGGCGGCGGCGGCCACCCGGGCCGCCCGGTGCACCTCGGGGCTGGCGTACTCGCCGTCGCGGGGCTCGGCGTAGCCGGTGTGCAGGCCCATCCGGACCCGGGGCGCGGCCTCCGGGGTGGGCCAGTCGTGGCCGGCCAGCGCGCGTTGCGCCGTGAGGCAGGCGTGCACCGCGGTGGCCGCGTCCGGGAAGGCGAGGAAGAACGAGTCGCCCTCGGTCAGCAGCTCCGCCCCGTCGGTGCCGGCCAGCGTGTGGCGCAGCAGCCGGCGGTGTTCCCGCAGCACCGGGCGGTAGCCCGGACCGAGCAGCTGGGCCAGCCGCGTGGAGCCCTCGATGTCGGTGAAGACGAAGGTCACCCAACCGCTCGGGAGGTCGATCCGTGGCGACATGCGTGGAACCTCCGCCCCGTGACGTCGGCTTCATGCTGCCCTATGGTCACGCGGTCACGCATCGTGAGAACGGTCGGGCAGATTCCGACCCAAGGTGCCAGAGGATCACACGGGCGGCAGGCCGGACCGACCGGCGGGCCGAGGGTGGGCGGGGCCGTCAGCAGCCGCAGGCGCCGCCACAGCAGCCGCCGGACGGGGCGGAGGCCCCGCCGACCGGCCCGGAGCCGCCCCGGCCGGTGACCGCGACGGTGGAGAGCAGCTTCACCGTGTCGGCGTGTCCCTGCGGGCAGGAGGCCGGCTGACCGGCTTCGGCCATCGGGCGGTTGACCTCGAAGGTGTCGCCGCAGGCGCGGCAGCGGAAGTCGTAGCGGGGCATGCCATCAGCGTACGACCGGACCTGACGCCTCGACAGCCATGGGTGATACTCGACGGGTGGTGGACGGCGAGCAGCGATCGACGGTTCGGCCCCTGCGACCGGCCGCGCCGCCCGACGGCGGCGCCGGCCCCGTCCCCCGCCCCCGCAGCAACCCGGCACCGGAGCCGGCCGATCAGAAGGCGAAGCCGGCCGCCGCGAAGGCCGAGCCGGCCGAGCCGAAAGTGGAGCAGGCCGCCGGCCAGGTTGAGCCGGCCGGTGAGCCGGTGGCCGGTCGACGGCGTCGGATGCCGTTCGCGCACGCCGTCCGGGTGCCGCCGCCCCGGCAGCTCGCCGTCGGCGCGGCCCGGGCCACCCGCGCCTGGTCGCGCCGGCCGAGCGGTCGCACCACGCTGCCCGCTCTCTTCCTGCTCGCCCTGGTCACGGCCACCGCCACGGCCGGCGCCCTGCTGGTCCCCGCGGCGGTCCGCAAGCCGGTGGCCGTCGACGCCACCACGAACGCCCCGGTGCAGGGCGTACCCCAGACGGGCGCGGTGCCCGGGGCGACGGGCGTCCCGGTGGGCCCCGGCGTGACCGGACTGCCCGGCACCCCCCTCCCGACCCTCACGGCCACGCCCGGTGGCACGCCGACCGGCCCGGTCGTCGGCCCGGTGACCCCCGGCCGGCCGGCCGACGCGCTGGCCGCCTGGGCGCAGCGGGTGAGCGCGACCACCGGCATCCCGCAGGTCGCCATGCAGGCGTACGGCTACGCCGAGCTGGTGCTCGCCCAGACGCAGCGCAGCTGCCAGCTGAGCTGGACCACGCTGGCCGCGATCGGCTACGTCGAGTCCCGCCACGGGTCGGCCAACAGGGCCACCCTCCGGCCCGACGGTGTCGCCGCACCGGAGATCCTCGGCGCCCCGCTCGACGGGCAGGGCGGCCGCTCCCGGATCCTCGACACCGACCAGGGGCAGCTCGACCACGACCGGGTCTACGACAAGGCGCTCGGCCCGATGCAGTTCATCCCGAGCACCTGGCAGGAGATCGGCGCGGACGCCGACAACGACGGCGTCAAGAACCCGCACGACATCGACGACGCCGCCCTGGCCGCCGGCCGCTACCTGTGCAAGGGCGGCCGGAACATGACGATCCCGGGCGACTGGTGGGGCGCCATCCTCTCCTACAACGATGTACGCCGCTATGCGCAGGATGTCTTCGACAAGGCCGACGAATACGGACGGCTGAGCGGTACGTGACGTGACCGCTCGCGTACATTCACGGACTGGACCCTTCCCCCGGGCAGCCGTTGACGGCAAGCTAGACGGGTGATGATGCGCGAGTGGGACCCTCGGACCGCGTCGTCCGCCGAGATCGCGTCGCTACTGGACACGCTGAACGCGGTGCTGGCGGCCGATTTGCCACAGGATCCGCCCTGGCGGGCGAACTCCCTGCGGGAGTACCTCTCCGAGGTCATGCCGGGTGAGCGCCGGATCTCCTGGGTCGCCGAGGGCGATCCCGGCGCCGACGGCACGCCCGGGCCGATGCTCGGTCACGTCAACGTGCTGCTCCTCGGCGGCATCGGCGTGCTGGAGGTGCTCGTCCACCCGGAGCTGCGGCGCACCGGGCTCGGCCGCGAGCTGGTCCGGGTGGCCGCCCGCCGGGTCTGGGACGAGGGCTTCCAGTCGATCGGCGTGGAGGTGGTCGGCGACACCCCGGCCGTAGCGTTCTACGAGGCGCTCGGCTTCACGAGGGAATACGTCGAGACCCGCAGCGTGCTCGACCTGGGCTCGGTGGAGTGGCCGGCGCTGGCCGAGATGGCCACCGAGGTGGGCGCCGGCTACCACGTCGAGTTCTGCCCGGGCGGGCCGCCGGACGACCTGATCGAGGCGTACGCGCGGGCCAAGGCCGAGGTGCGCGACGTCGACGACGGCGAGCTGCGGCCCAGCTCCTACGACCCCCAGCGGCTGCGGGAGAGCCTCGACACGCTGCACCGGCGGGGCATGAAGCCCTACATCGTGCTGGCCCTGCACGAGCAGACCGGCGAGGTGGCCGGCCTGACCGAGGTGGTGGTGCCGGCGCAGCACCCGACCCGGGCCGACCAGTACGACACCATCGTGGTCCGCGACCACCGGGGCTACGGCATCGACCGGGCCATCAAGGCCCGGATGCTGCTGGAGCTGCGGTCCGCCGAGCCCGAGCTGGCCGAGGTGCAGACCTGGAACGCGCAGGCCAACGAGGCGATGTTGAAGGTCAACGCGGAGCTGGGCTACCGTCCCGACCGGGACTGGTGCGAATACAGCGTCGACGTGGCCGAATTGGTACACCGGCTCGACAACCAGCGCTGACGGATATCCATCAAACGGCTGCCCGGGGGATGGACGGCGGACCGGAACGGCACTTAACGTGCGTTAGTTCCTGTCCACCCATCGTGGAGGCTCCATGCGCACGCGTCGCACCTTCGCCGCGCTCGCGACCACCGCCGCCGTCTCCGTCACGGCCATCGGGATCGCACCCCCCGCGGCCAGCGCCGCGCCCACCGACCTTTTCATCTCCGAGTACGTCGAGGGCTCGTCCAACAACAAGGCCGTCGAGCTCTACAACGGCACCGGCGCGCCGATCGACCTGGCCGCCGCCGGCTACCAGCTCCAGCTCTTCTTCAACGGCGCCACCACCTCGACCAACGTGCCGCTGACCGGCGCGGTCGCCGCCGGTGACGTCTTCGTCTTCGCCGCCTCGACGGCCGCGCCGGCGATCCTCGCCCAAGCCGACCAGACCTACGGCGGCTCGCTCTACAACGGCGACGACGCGATCGTGCTGCGCAAGGGCACGACCGTGGTCGACTCGATCGGCCAGGTCGGCGTCGACCCCGGCTCCGAGTGGGGCACCGGGCTCACCAGCACCGCCGACAACACCCTGCGGCGGCTGCCCTCGGTGAGCGCCGGCGACACCGACCCGGCCGACGCGTTCGACCCGGCCACCCAGTGGGCGGGCTTCGCCACCGACACCTTCGACGGGCTGGGCAGCCACAGCATCGACGGCGGCGGCCCGGTCGACCAGGCGCCGACGCTGACCTGCGGCGGCACGCTGACCCTGGAGGCCGGCGCCACCGCGACGCGCCAGGTCACCGCCACCGACGCCGACGACACCGTCACCGACCTCGCGGTCACCGCGGTCAACCCGGCGCCGGCGAGCGGCTCGATCAGCCGTACCGCGTTCACCCCGGCCAGCGCGGCCGGCGGCACGGCCACCGCGACGCTGACCGCCACCGGCCTCCCGGCCGGCGCCTACTCGGTCACCGTGACCTCGACCGACGCCGAGGGCGGCACCGCGACCTGCACGCTGACCGTGCAGGCCACCGCCGTGCTGTCCGTGGGCGAGGTGCAGGGCCGCACCGGTGACGACGAGAACGGCCGCACCGACCGGTCGCCGCTCGCCCCGGCCAGCGGCAACGGCACCAGCTCCACGCTCTACGACGTGCGCGGCGTGATCACCCAGAAGTCGCTGACCCGCACCTCCGCCGGGGCCGACCAGTGGGGCTTCTACCTGCAGAGCCGCGCCGGCGCCGAGGACGGCGACCCGCTCACCTCGGACGGCATCTTCGTCTTCATGGGCTCGTTCACCACGCTGATCGGCGGCTACGCCCCGACCGTCGGCGACGAGGTGGTGCTGCGCGGCCGCGTCTCCGAGTACTTCAACCAGACCCAGCTCTCCAGCGCCTCGCTGGTGCGCAAGCTCGACTCCGGGCTGGACGTGGACACCGCCGTACGCGTGGACGACGCCCGGCCGCCGGCCGACGCGGCCGCCGCCGGCCTGTTCTGGGAGCGGCACGAGGGTGAGCGGATGCGGGTCCGCTCCGGCAGCGGGGTCTCCGCCCCGCGGCACATCTTCGCGTCCACCCTGGACTCGGAGGTCTACGTGCTGGACCGCGAGGACCCGATCATGAAGCGGTCCGACCCGTACGCCCGCCGGGTGTTCCGGGACGCGCACCCGCTGGACGACATCCCGGGCACGCTGTTCGACAACGGCAACTACCAGCGCATCCTGCTGGGCGCCGGCGGCGTGAAGGCGACCGCCGGGGACTCGAAGGCGCTGCTGCCGGAGGCCCGCACCTTCGACACGCTGACCGAGGACGCCTACGGCGCCATCTCGTACGCGTTCAGCAAGTACAGCGTGCAGCCCGAGCAGCTCACCCTGACCGGCGGCGCGGACCCGGCGGAGAACAACCCGCCGCAGCCGGCCGACCGGAGCAGCGAGGTGGCGGTCGCCACCTACAACGTGGAGAACCTGTACGACTACCGGGACGACCCGTTCGACGGCTGCGACTTCGCCGGCAACTCGGGTTGCGCCGGGGTGAGCTCGCCGTTCGACTACGTGCCGGCCAGCGAGGCGGCGTACACCGAGAAGCTGGGTGTGCAGGCGCGGCAGATCATCGGTGCCCTGCACAGCCCCGACCTGCTGCTCGTGCAGGAGGCCGAGGACCAGGACATCTGCACGGTGGCCGACGGCAAGCTGGTCTGCGGTGACACGAACAACGCCGACGGCGCGCCGGACACCGTCCAGGAGCTGGCGCTGGCCATCGCGGCCAACGGCGGCCCCGCCTACGCGGCGGCGTACGACCGGACCGGCGCGGACGCCCGGGGCATCGCCTCGGCGTTCCTCTACCGCACCGACCGGCTGACGCTGGCCGAGGCGAGCGCCGGCGACCCGCTGCTGGGCTCGGCCCCGACCGTGCAGTACCGCTCGGCGGCCCTGCCCTCGAACGCCGACGTGCAGAACCCGAAGGGGTTCAACGCCGTCCTGCCGGCCGACGTGGACCGCACGACCGGGGTGGACGGCAGCAACGTCTACACCCGCGCGGTCCAGCTGGCCAAGTTCACCGTGGCGGCGGCGCCCGGCTCGACCGAGCACTTCACGCTCTGGGCGGCCACCAACCACTTCTCGTCCGGGCCGGACAGCCGGGTCGGGCAGCGGCGGGAGCAGGCCGCGTACGGGGCGGCGCTGGTGCAGGCCGTCGAGGCGGCCGACCCAGACGCGCGGGTGATCTACGGCGGCGACCTCAACGTCTTCCCGCGGCCGGACGACCCGATCGCCACGGCGGCGAACCCGACGCCGTCGGACCAGCTCGCCCCGCTGTACGAGGCCGGCCTGCACAACCTCTGGGACGACCTGGTGGCGGACGTGCCGGCGGCGGCGTACTCGTACACCTACGACGGGCAGGCGCAGACGCTGGACAACCTCTTCGTCAACGACCCGCTGCACGAGGACCTGGTGCAGGTACGCACGGCGCACATCAACGCCGACTACCCCACCGACGCCGAGGGCCTGGGTGACCGCGGGGCCAGCGACCATGACCCGCAGGTGGCCCGGTTCCGTTCCCGCGCGTCGCTGAGCGTCTCCGACGCCGCGGTGGCCGAGGGCGACAAGGGCGACAGCACCATGACGTTCACGGTGACCGTCTCTCGCCCGCTCTCGGAGCCGGCCCTGCTCTGCGCCACCACCTACGGCACCACGGCGCAGGCCGGGTCGGACTACGACCCGTACGTGGGGTGCCAGACCCTGGCCGCCGGCCAGACCTCGCTGACCTTCCCGGTGACCGTCCGCGGTGACCGGAAGCGCGAGGCGGACGAGCAGCTCAAGCTGTACGTGGCGGGCGTGCCGGGCCTCCGGCTCGCCGACCCGGTCGGCGTGGGCACCATCCGCGACGACGACTGACGGCGGTACCGCGACGCGGCCCGTCGCCCGGCTCACCAGCCGGGCGACGGGCCGTTCCGGTAGCCGCACCGCCGCGGGTCACGCGGGGGCGGGACGCCCCGGTACTTGGCCACCCGCACCTCCCACTGACTGCGCCGACGGAGGGCGTCGCGGTACGCCCGGTCCCGGTAGAAGGTCTCCGGCGGGCGGGCCAGCCCGTACAGGTCCGCCCACCACTCCCCCGGCTCCGGGTCGGCGATCACGTCCAGGTGGGACGGATATCGACGCTCGGCGCCGTCGCGCAGGTCGTCGCGGTCCCGCATCGGCGCGAGCACCCGGCCGAACTCGTCGACCACGGCGAGACGGAACCCGGCCACGCCGATGATCCGACGGAGCATGGCGATGCTCGGGGTCAGCGTGCCGGCCTCGATCCGCCCGACGGTCGACGGATGGACCCGGGCGACGCGAGCGAGCTCCCGCTGGCTGGCGTCGGCCCGACGGCGGACCGCCCGGACGATGCCCGCGGCGGGCCACGGGATGTCGAAGGGGTCGGTGAGCATCGTGGGCGGCTCGACAGGTTCGTCGCTCGTGACCGCCGGCTCGTCGGGGTTGGCGGGGGCGCTCATGCGGCCACGATCGTCCCTCGCCCCTGAACGCGGCAACCCCGACCGGTCCGCCTGTGGACAACCACGGTGCCTGTGGACAGGCCGCGCCACGCCGGCGATCCGTCCATAGCCCTGTCGCGCGGCCGGAAGCCACCACTGAGAGTGAGGATGGCGGAGCGTCACCGAATGCGAGTGGCCCTTGCCTTCCGCCCGGAGCCGCGCGGGCTCCAGAGCGGTTGAATATGGACAAAGCCGGCGCGCTGATCGTGGTGGCCCCACCCCCTCCACCCCGCTTTGCTCTGCAGCCTCATGCGCACCGGGCACGGAGGGTTGCCGCTGCGCCGATGGCTGCAGAGCAAAGCGAGCTTGGGTGAGGGTCGGGGGTGCGGATCGACGGAACGCAGAGTGACCATGCGCGCCCGCCTGTCCCCGCCCCGGGCCGGGCCGTCGGGCTCGGGCCCGGATGCCAGTACCGGTCGGCCGTTGCGGCCCGCCGCGATCCGGGAACGAAATCCGCCCCCGGAGCGTGTACCGGACATGGGAAGCCACCCCTCGGCGCCGGCCGCTCCTGCGGACGTGTTGACGCGCTCGCGCGACACGCCCTCGCACCTGCCGTTCGAGCAGTTCTATCGAGACCACGTGGACCGTGTCCACCGCGCGCTCGCGCTGGCCGTCGGGGACACCGCGGTGGCCCGGGAGGCGACCGACGAGGCGATGGCCCGGGCGTACGCCCGGTGGGACCGGGTGCGCCGGCTGGACAACCCGGGTGGCTGGGTCTTCCGGGTCGGGCTGAACTGGGCCACCTCCTGGTGGCGGAAGGTGCGCCGGGAACGGCCACCGGCCGAGGACCGGCATCCCGCCGCGGCCGCCCCGGATCCCGCCGGGCTGGCCGCGCGGTCGGCCCTGGAACTGCTGCCCCTGAGCCGGCGCACCGTGATCGTCTGCCGGGTGCTGCTGGATCTCTCCACCGCCGAGACCGCCGCCGTGCTGGACCTGACCGAGGGCACCGTCCGCAGCCGCCTCTCGCGGGGGCTGGCCGAGCTGCGGGCCGCGCTGGCCGAGGAGGAGTGACCGTGGACGTCGTACCTGAGGATCTTGCCGAGCTGGTCCACCGCGCCGCTCGCGCGACCGCGCCGTACCCGGCGGATCTGGCGACGCTACGCCGGCGGGCCCGGGTCCGCCGGCGGCGGCGGACCGCGACGGCCGTGGCGGGTCTGGTGGTCCTGGTCGCGCTCACCGGCGGCGCCGTGCCCCTGCTCGTCGGCGGGCACCGGCCGGCCGCACCGCTGGCCGCGCTGTCGCCGTCAAGTTCGTCGTCGCCGTCGCCGTCGCTGACCGTTCCCGGCTCGCCGCCGCCGACACCGGCGCCGGCGCAGCGCCTGATACTGAATGGTGAGGGCGGCACCGTGCGACCGCACCGAGGCGGCCCGGAGATCGGTCTGCTCGGCGGCGTCGCGGACGAGCTGCGCAGCGACGGCTCGGTGCTCCGGCACCGGGTCCCCGCCGGCTGGCAGGAGACCGTGGCGCTGCCCGACGGACGGTTGGTCGGGCTCACGTTCACCGACCTCATGCCCGGCGTGCGCCGGACGGACGGCCCCGACGTGGCCGGTCTCTCCATCAAGCTCATGGTGCTCGGCGCGAACGGAGGCGTCGAGGTCAGCCGGGAGATCCGGGTCAGGGGTCAGGCCCTCGGACTGGCCGGCGCCGACGCGCGGTACGCCTACCTGGCCCGGGACGGCGTGGGCCTGGTGTCCCACGAGCTGACCACCGGCCGGGAGAAGACCCTGATCCGGGTGCCGACCAAGGTCGACGGCGAGCTGCCGTTCCGCGCGGCCGACGTGACGGCCGGCCGCGTGGTGTCGGTGACCGGTCCGGCCGACATGACGCGATGCCAGCTTGACGTGCGTCGACTCGCCGACGGGAATCGGCTGTCCCGCCTCACCGTGGCCGGCGATTGCGCGCCGTCGATCCGGCTCTCCCCGGACGGCAGCCTCGTCGCGGTGCCCTACCGCCGGCCGGTCGGGCGGAACCTCGACTACCGGCTGGCGATCCTGGACACCGCCACCGGGCAGGTCCGCGCTGACCAGCCGCTCGGGACGGCCAGCCCGACCTTCGGCATGACGGGCGGTGGGACCTGGGGTGCCGCCTGGGTCGACGACACCACCGTGCGTGTGGTCTGGGCGCAGCTACCGGACCCGCCCCGGAAGGTCTACTCCGTCGCGGAGCTGGCCCGGGTCGTGACGATCGGCGTTCAGTAGCGCTGGCGGAGCAGCTGGGCGGCCTCGACCGCCCAGTAGGTGAGGATGATCTGCGCGCCGGCCCGGCGGATCGAGGTGAGCGTCTCCATGATCACCCGCTCGCGGTCGATCCAGCCGTTCGCGGCGGCCGCCTCGACCATCGCGTACTCGCCGGAGACCTGGTAGGCGGCGACCGGGACGTTGACCGCGGCCCGGACCGCCGCCACCACGTCGAGGTAGGGCAGGGCCGGCTTGACCATCACCATGTCGGCGCCCTCGGCCACGTCCAGCTCGACCTCGCGCAGCGACTCCCGGAGGTTCGCCGGGTTCTGCTGGTAGGTGGACCGGTCGCCCTCGAGCGCCGACTCGACGGCGTCCCGGAACGGGCCGAAGAAGCCGGAGGCGTACTTCACGGCGTACGCGAGCACCGAGACATCCTGGTGCCCGGCGGCGTCCAGGGCTCGGCGGACCGCGCCGACCTGGCCGTCCATCATCCCGGACGGCCCGACCACGTGGACCCCGGCGTCGGCCTGGGCGACCGCCATCCGGGCGTACGCCGACAGGGTGGCGTCGTTGTCGACGGCGCCGTCGGGGGTGAGCAGGCCGCAGTGCCCGTGCGAGGTGAACTCGTCCAGGCAGAGGTCGCTCATCACCACGGTGGCGTCGCCGACCTCGGCGATCACGTCCCGGATGGCCACGTTGAGGATGCCGTCCGGGTCGATGCCGCCCGACCCGGTCTCGTCCCGCGTCGCCGGCACTCCGAACAGCATGATCCCGCCGACCCCGGCCTGGACCGCCTCGACGGCGGCCTTGCGCAGCGAGTCCCGGGAGTGCTGGAGCACCCCGGGGAGCGACGCCACGGCCCGCGGCTCGGTCAGCCCCTCCTTGACGAACATCGGCACGACCAGTTCGGCCGGGTCGACGCGGGTCTCGGCGACCAGCCGCCGCACGGCCGCGTTACGGCGCAGCCGGCGGGGCCGGATCTCGGGGTACGACATGACGGGCCTCCTGTCAGCGGAACCTCAGGGCGGTCGGGCCCTGCACCTTCGAGCCGCGGCGCTGCTTGGCCGGCATGGCGGCGAGCTTCTCGCGCAGCTCGACGGCGTAGGCGGCGAGCGCCTCCACCAGGTCGGGCACCGAGGCGTGCTGAGGCTGCACGTCGACCCGCAGGCCGAACTCCGTGGCGGTCTCCGCCGTCTTGGGCCCGATAACCGCAACAACGGTACGCGCGTGCGGCTTCCCCGCGATGCCGACCAGGTTCCGGACGGTGGAGGACGAGGTGAAGAGCACCGCGTCGAACCCGCCCGACTTGATCGCGTCGCGGATCTCGGCCGGCGGCGGCGCGGCCCGGACGGTCCGGTACGCGGTCACGTCGTCGACC
Source organism: Micromonospora sp. AP08 (assembly GCF_008085935.1). Taxonomy (NCBI): domain Bacteria; kingdom Bacillati; phylum Actinomycetota; class Actinomycetes; order Micromonosporales; family Micromonosporaceae; genus Micromonospora; species Micromonospora sp. AP08. The sequence continues at coordinate 48,994 of NZ_VSEZ01000014.1, read as the reverse complement.
TCCCAGCCCCGCTCGGTGAGCCCGGCGGCCAGGGTCTCGGTGGCGATGTCGGCGCGCGGCAGCAGCACCCGGCCGACTGGGTCGAGGATCTCGTCGTGCGGCGAGAACTCGGCCAGCAGGCCCTCGGAGGACTGCTCCCCGGAGGGGATCAGCTCCGGCTGGATGCCGAAGGCGCGGACCGCCTCGGCGGTGGCTTCGCCGATGCAGGCGATCTTGACGCCCCCGAAGTGGCGGGCGTCCAGGCCGTGCTCGGCGAACTTCTCCCAGACCGCCCGGACCGCGTTCACCGAGGTGAAGATCACCCAGGCGTACCGGCCGTCGACCAGGCCCTTGACCGCCCGCTCCATCTGGGCCGGGGTGCGCGGCGGCTCGACCGCGATGGTCGGCACCTCGCACGGGATCGCCCCGTAGGCGCGCAGCCGCGCGCTCATGGCGCCGGCCTGCTCCTTGGTGCGGGGTACGAGCACCTTCCAGCCGTACAGCGGCCGGTTCTCCCACCAGCTCAGCTTGTCGCGGTCGGCGACGCCCGCGCCGACGGTGAGCACCACCCGGCCGGTGAAGCCGAGCGCCGCCGCGACGAACGAGTCCACGGTCGACGTGGTGGTGTACTGCGTCTCGCCGGTGCCGTCGCCGGTCACCCCGACGGCGGTGGTGCCCTCCACCCCGGCGGCCAGCAGGCCGTCCCGGATGGCGGCCAGGTCACCGGCGTCCACCGCGATGGCCAGCGAGCCGCGGGCGACGGCGGCGGCCAGCGCGTCGAAGTCCAGCGTGGTGACGTCCTCGACGTCGGCGGCGGTGCGCACGCCCGGCAGCGGCACGCCGGCGTAGGTGGCCACGCCCTCGGCCTGGCCGACGCCCGGCACCACCTCGAAGTGCGCGGCGGTACGCGCCACCGCCTGCACCTCCTTGACCACCGAGTCGTGGCCGAACGGGTCACCGGCGACCAGGTGCACGGCGTTCTGGCCGGACCGGGCCGCGGAGATCAGCACCTTCGCCACGTCCCCCGGCACACCCTCGGCGGGGCTGAACTCGGCGTCGGACCTGGCCTGGGCGCGGACGTGGTCGAGCAGCGACTCGGGGACTCCCCGGTCGTACACCACCTGGTCGGCGTCCACCAGGGCGTCCAGCGCCCGGCGGGTCAGCAGGCCCGGGTCGCCGGGACCGGCCCCGACGAACGCGATCCGGCCTACGGGCTTACGGGTGCGGGTCATTCTGTGCTCCCAAATTGCTGGGTCCCCGGGCCGGCGTGTCCTTCTTGGCCGAGGATCGAGTCGGCGCCGAGTTCGAGGAGTTCGGCGGCGAGTGCCTTGCCGATCTCCGCCGCGTCGGCGGGCGTTCCGGTGCGGGACAGCCGGAGGTCACGGGTGCCGTCCGGGCTGATCACCGCCCCGCGCAGGTAGATCTCCTCACCGGCGTCACCCTCGGCGAGTTCGCCGTAGGCGGCGACGGGTGCGCTGCACCCGGCCTCCAGGGTGGCCAGCAGTGCCCGCTCCGCGACGACCGCGGCGCGGGACGGTGCGTGGTCGAGCACGCCGAGCAGCTCGACCAGGTCCTGGTCGTCGATCCGGCACTCCACGGCCAGCGCGCCCTGGGCGGGCGCCGGCAGCATGAGCATCGGATCGAGCGTCTCGGTGATGACGTCGGTCCGGCCGAGGCGGGCGAGTCCCGCCCGGGCCAGCACGACGGCGTCGAGGTCCGCGTCGGGGCCGAGCACCCGGCCGAGGCGGGTGTCGACGTTGCCGCGGATCGGGGTGACCTCCAGCTGCATGCCGAGGGCGTGCAGCTGGGCGATGCGGCGCAGCGCGCCGGTGCCCACCCGGGCGCCGGGCGGCAGCTCGGCGAGGGTGCGGCCGTCCCGGGCGATCAGCGCGTCCCGCGGGTCCTGCCGCTGCGGCACGGCGGCGATGTGCAGGCCGGGCGCCGCCGCGGTGGGCAGGTCCTTGTACGAGTGGACGGCGAAGTCGATCTCCCGGGCGGTCAGCGCGTCCCGCAGCGCGGAGACGAAGACGCCGACGCCGAGCCGGTGCACCGGGGCCGTGGAGCGGTCGCCGGCGGTCACCACCTCGACCAGCTCGACCGGGCGGCCGGTGGCCGCGGTGAGGGCCTCGGCCACGTGGCCGGACTGGGCCATCGCCAGGGCGCTGCCCCGGGTGCCGAGGCGCAGGGGGGCGGTCATCGCGCACCTCCGGTGAGCGGGTCGGTGTCAGCCGGCATGATGATCTCCGCTTCCACCACGTCGGGGACGATGTCGACCGGGGAGGTCTGCGGCACCTCGAGGTCGAACAGCTCGCGCAGCAGGGCGGCGTACTGGTCGCCGCCGGGCTCGGCGGCGAGCTGGCGGACCCGGACGGTCGGCTGGTGCAGCAGCCGCTGCACCACCCGGTGGACCGTGCGGGCGACCTCGGCGCGCTGGTCGTCGGTGAACTCGGGGCGGCGCTGGGCGAGCCGGCGCAGCTCGGCGGTGACCACGTCGTCGGCGCGCCCGCGCAGGGCCGCCACGGTGGGGGCCACGTCGGCGCCGCGCAGCCAGCTCAGGAACGCCTCGACCTCACCGGCCACGATGCGGGTCACCTCGGCGGCGTCGGCGGCGGCCGGGCCGTCGGCGAGGATCGTCGCCATCCGGTCGATGTCGATCACCTCGACGCCGGGCAGGGCGGCGACACCCTCCTCGACGTCGCGCGGGACGGCCAGGTCGAGCAGGACCAGCGGGCCCCGGGCGGGGTCGCGCCGGGCCAGCGCGCGGGTCACCACGTCGCGGGTCAGGACCGGTTCGGTCGCCGCGGTGGCGGCCACCACGATGTCCACCGTGGTGAGCGCGTCGACCAGCTCGGCCATCGGCACGGCGGCCGCGCCGTACGACTCGGCCAGCCGGACGGCCCGCGCGGCGCCCCGGTTGGTGACGGTGAGCGGGCCGGCGCCCAGCCGGGAGAGGGTGGCCACGCTCAGCGAGCCCATCGCCCCGGCGCCGACGACCATGGCGGGCCGGCCGGTCAGGTCGCCGTCGAGCAGGCCGGCGGCCAGGTCGAGGGCGGCGGTGACGACGCTCTGGCCGGCCCGGTCGATGTTGGTCTCGGCGTGCGCGCGCTTGCCCACCCGCAGCGCCTGCTGCATCAGCTCGTGCAGCAGCCGCCCGGCGGATTCGGCGCCGCTGGCCGAGTGGTACGCGTCGCGGAGCTGGCCGAGGATCTGCGCCTCGCCGACCACCATCGAGTCCAGCCCGGTGGCGACCCGGAAGACGTGGTCCACGGCGGCGGCGTCGTAGTGCACGTAGAGGTGGGTGGCGAGCGCCGCCGGCGGGGCGCCGGCCTGCTCGGCCAGGACCGCGCAGATGTCCCCGAGGCCGCCGTGGAAGCCGGAGACGGCCGCGTACACCTCGACGCGGTTGCAGGTGGAGACGAGCACGGCCTCGGCGACGTACGGCTGGGCGACCAGGCGGTCCAGGGTGCGGGTGAGGTCCGCGGGCGGGACCGCCAGCTGCTCCAGCGTGGCGACCGGGGCGGTGCGGTAGGACGCGCCGACGACGAGCAGTTTCACGTGCCGATCGCCTCCTGGGTGTCGGTGGCCGCGAGCCCGCCGGGGAGCGCGGTCAGCGACGCCTTGCGGTGCTCGTGGAAGGACAGGATCTGCAGCTCGATCGCGAGGTCGACCTTGCGCACGTCGACCCCCTCCGGAACCGAGAGTACGCAGGGGGCGAAGTTGAGGATGCTCGTCACGCCGACGGCCACGAGCTGATCGGCGACGGCCTGGGCGGCCGGCGCGGGGGTGGCGATCACGCCGATCGAGATCGACTCCTCGACGGCGACCCGGGCCAGGTCGTCGACGTGCCGGACGACCAGCCCGTTGATCTCCTCGCCGACGCGGGACGGGTCGGCGTCGAAGAGCGCGGCGATGCGGAAGCCGCGGCTGGCGAAGCCGTCGTAGCCGGCCAGGGCGTGACCGAGATTACCCACGCCGACCAGCGCGACCGAGCGGCACTGGGTGAGCCCGAGCACCGACTCGATCTGCTCGATCAGCAGGGTCACGTCGTAGCCGACGCCCCGGGTGCCGTACGAGCCGAGGTGGGAGAGGTCCTTGCGGAGCTTCGCCGAGTTGACCCCGGCGGCGTTGGCCAGCCCCTCGCTGGAGACCGTCTCGTGGCCGGTCTCGGCGATCGCGTGCAGGGCGCGAAGGTATTCCGGGAGCCGCGCGACGGTCGCCTCGGGCAGTTCCGGGAGCGCCGGCACGGCACCGGCTCGGCCGGGCGCGCCAGGGTGACGGTGCTGACTCATGAGACTCCGTGCGGTGCGATCCTCGACCAGCGACGGTGACCGGTCGTTCCGGGACTCCCGCTGGCGACCGATGTTGCCGGCTGTGCTAGCAGGGCGCGTCGGAACTACAGAGTAGGCGCTTGTGAAGAGGTGCACAAATCGCGATCTTGATAGCTCGCGACGCACCTCCACCTGCCCCTCCATTCCAACAAGATCGATAGACGGAGCTCCCTCGGCGCCGCGTGGCGATTATTGCGCAATCCCGACTTCTCTGACCAATCGCGCGCGCCCGGTAACGCTGTGTCGTCGTCGGGGAGAGGCGCGTCTCACGTCCGGGAGGCGGCGGAGGTAGGGAGAACCCCACCCCGGAGAGGCCCGTGCACGGGATGGGTCGGTCCCGTCCCGGCCCATAGCCTCGGAGCATGACCGCCGTACCGCTGGGCGCCGCGCCCACCACACCCGTCCGGGGCCTCGTCCGCCAGCTCCTGCGCGACTCCGGCTACGTGCTCTTCAGCCTCCCGCTGGCGCTCGTCGGCTTCGTGCTGGCCGTGGCCGGCATCTCGCTCACCGCCGGTCTGCTGGTCACCACGCTCGGTCTGCCGGTCCTCACCGGCACCCTGTACGCGGCCCGGGGGCTCGCCGACCTGGAACGGCTGCGGCTGCCCGCCGTGCTGCGCCAGCCCCGGGTCCGCCCCGTCTACCTGGCGCCCGAGCGGGGCGCGGGCTTCTGGCGGCGGGTCCTCACCCCGATGCGCGACCCGCAGTCCTGGCTCGACCTGCTGCACGCCTTCATCCGGCTGCTGGTGACCCTGCCCACCTTCGTGGTGGTCGTGGTCTGGTGGGCGCTGGCCCTCACCGGCACGCTCTACGGCGCGTACGACTGGGCCATCCCGCGCGGCCCCGACGACCAGGACCTGAGCCAGCTCCTCGGGATGGGTGACGGCGCCGGGGCGCGGGTCGCCCTGAACACCGCGATCGGGCTGTTCGCCCTCTTCACGCTGCCCCTGGTGGCCCGGGCCTGCGCCCGGATCCAGGCCGCCCTGGCCTACTCGCTGCTCACCGGTGTGGCCGAGATGCGGCAGCGGATCACCACGCTGGAGGAGCAGAAGCGGGCCGCCGCGTCCGCGGAGGCGTCCGCCCTGCGCCGGCTGGAGCGGGACATCCACGACGGCCCGCAGCAGCGCCTGGTCCGCCTCGCCATGGACCTGAGCCGGGCCCGTCAGCAGCTCGCCGCCGACCCGGAGGCGGCCCGCCGGACCCTGGACGAGGCGGTCAGCCAGACCCGGGACACCCTCGACGAGCTGCGCGCCCTGTCCCGGGGCATCGCCCCGCCGATCCTGGTCGACCGGGGCCTGCCCAGCGCGCTGGCCGCGCTCGCCGCCCGCGCCCTGGTCCCCACCGAACTGGTGGTGGACGACGAGCTGGGCACCGCCGCCGGGCGGCTCGACCCGGGGCTGGAGAGCACCGCGTACTTCGTGGTGGCCGAGGCGCTGACCAACGTCGCCAAGCACAGCCGGGCCGCCGCCTGCCGGGTCGAGGTGACCCGCAAGGTCGGCCGGCTGGAGATCACCGTGGCCGACGACGGGATCGGCGGCGCCCACCTGGCCAAGGGACACGGGCTCAGCGGCATCGCCGACCGGGTCCGCGCCGCCGGCGGGACCCTGGAGGTGGCCAGCCCGACCGGCGGGCCGACCCGGGTCCACGCGGAACTCCCCCGGTGACACCGCCGCCGGGCGACATTCCTGAGCGGAACACGGCCGCGCTGTGGATCCAGGACGTGATAGACACCGGACCCATGCGGGTGGTGATCGCGGACGACGCCGTGCTGCTCCGGGAGGGGCTGGTCCGGCTGCTGACCGAGTCGGGACACGAGGTGGTGGCCGCCGTCGGTGACGGGGACGCCCTGGTCGAGGCGGTGGTGGCGCACCGGCCGGACGTCTCGGTGGTGGACGTGCGGATGCCGCCGTCGCACACCGACGAGGGGCTGCGGGCGGCCGTGGAGGCGCGCCGGCGGGTGCCGCGTACGCCGGTCCTGGTGCTCTCCCAGTACGTCGAGGTGTCGTACGCCGACGACCTGCTCGCCACGACGGGCGGCGGGGCCGGCGGGGGCGGGATCGGCTACCTGCTCAAGGACCGGGTGGCCGCGATCGACGAGTTCCTGGACGCGCTGGCCCGGGTCGCCGGCGGCGGGACGGTGCTGGACCCGGAGGTGATCAGCCAGCTGCTGGTCCGGCGCCGCCGCAACGACCCGCTGGCCGAGCTGACCCCCCGCGAACGCGAGGTGCTCGCCCTGATGGCCGAGGGCCGTTCCAACACCGCCATCGCCCGCGCCCTGGTGGTCAGCGACGGCGCCGTCGAGAAGCACGTCCGCAACATCTTCACCAAGCTCGACCTGCCCCCCGACGCCACCAACCACCACCGGCGGGTCCTGGCGGTCCTCACCCACCTGCGCGCCTGAGCGCGCCCGGCGGGATCAGACGGTCCGCGCGAGGGCGACCGCCTGGGTGAGGGTGTCGGCCACCGGGTGCGCGGAGGTGCGCAGGCGCGCGGGGTCGGAGAGGCCACCGGTGTAGAGGACGCAGGCGGCCCCCACCGAGGCGGCGGCGTCGCCGTCGTCCAGGGAGTCGCCGATCAGCACCACCTCGCGGCCGTCGAGGCCCAGCTCGGCGAGGTGCTTCTCCAGCCACTCCGCCTTCGGGCCGCCGCCGACCGCGGCGCGCAGCCCGTCCACCCGGGCGAAGTGCGGGGTCAGCCCGTACGTGTGCACCGTGGGCACCAGCTCGTCGTGGAACCACATGGACAGCAGGGACTGGCTGCCCGGCCAGGCGGCGATCGCGGCGGTGGCGTCGGCGGCCAGCGCGCAGCTGGTCAACCCGGCCCGGTACGCCTCGTGGAAGATCCGGTCGAGCCGGCCGAACGCCTCGTCGTCGATCGCCCGGCCGAGCATCTCGGCGTAGTAGTCGCCGATCGGGCGGCGGAACCGGACCCGGTGCTCGTCGGCGGTGACCACCGGACCGCCGGCGCTGGCGAAGGCGACGTTGGTGGCCCGCACCACCAGGTCGAGGTCGTCGAGGAGGGTTCCGTTCCAGTCCCACACCAGGTGGCGGCGCGCAGCGGTCATCGCTGCACTGTAAGGGGCGGCTCAGAGCTGGGGCGTGGTGAGGTCCCGCAGCAGCCGTTCCTCCTCGACCCGCCAGTAGCCGTGCTCCCTGCCGTCGAGCAGCACCACCGGCAGCCGGTCGCCGTACTCGCGTTCCAGCTCCAGGTCGCCCGTCACGTCCTTCTCGATCCAGCGGTCGCCGGTCACCGCCACCACCCGGTCGAGCGCCGCCTTCGCGTCCTCGCAGAGGTGGCAGCCGGGCCGGGTGATCAGGGTGAGCCGGGCGTCACTGGACATCGGATACCTCCGTGCGGATCTCGGTCGGCGGCGCGGGCGCGGGCACCGGAGGCGCCGCCGGGCGGAGCTCGGTCTTGCGTACCTTGCCGATCGCCGAGTGGGGCAGCTCGTCGACGAACTCGACGGCGGTCGGGCACTTGAACCGGGCCAGGTTACGCGCGCAGTGGGCGAGCAGCTCCTCCGCCGTCACCGTCGAGCCGGCCGCCCGCACCGCGTACGCCCGGACAGTCTCGCCGGTCCGCGGGTGCGGCATGCCCAGGACGGCCGACTCGGCCACCCCGGGGTGCGCCTGGAGCACCAGCTCCACCTCGTGCGGGTAGACGTTGAAGCCGTTGACCAGGATCAGCTCGCCGAGCCGGTCGACCAGGAAGAGGTCACCGTCGGAGTCGGCGTACGCCACGTCGCCGGTGGGCCACCAGCCGTCCGGGTCCGGGCCGCCGCGCCCGTCCGGCCAGTAGCCGTCGAAGAGGTTGTCGCCGCGCACCACGATCTGCCCCGGGTCGGTGCCCTCCGGGTCGTCGGAGAGGTGCAGCTCGTCGGCGTCCTCCTCGGCCGTGGGCACCCCGTCGCGCCACAGCTCCGCGCCGTCGGACCCGACCAGGCGCAGCTCGACGCCGGGCAGGGGGCGGCCGATGGAGCCCGGCTTCGGCTCGCCGCCGACCAGGGTGGAGGTGAGCACCGGGGCGGTCTCGGTGAGCCCGTACCCGACGTGCACGGGGTGCCCGGTCACCTCGGTGAAGCGCGCCCCGGCGGCCGGCGGCAGCGGCGCCGCGCCGCACACCGCGACCCGCACCGAATCCAGCGCCCCGGGGCGGTCGCCCGCCGCGTCGGCCCAGGCCAGGAACATCGACGGTACGCCCACCAGCACGCTGACCCGGTGCCGGGCGATCTCGTCGAGCGCCCCGGTAGGGCCCGGCTCGTCGACGAGCACCCCGGTGGCGCCGTGGTGCACCACGGCCCCCAGCCCGGAGTTCAACCCGTACGCGTGGAAGAGCGGCAGCGCGAGCAGCACGGTGTCGTCGGGGCCGACCACCGGCGGGTCGATCCGGTCGACCTGGGCATGGTTGGCGGCCAGCGCCCGGTGCGACAGCATCGCCCCCTTGGGCCGGCCCTCGGTGCCGGAGGTGTAGAGCAGGACGGCGAGGTCGTCCCCGCCCCGGGCCGGGAAGCCGGCCGCCCCGTCACCGTCGGTGACCGGCGGGGTGGTGTGCACCGCGGTGAGCGCGGGCAGCTCGCCGGTGGGTACCCGGTCGACCACCTCGGCCGCGCCGACCAGCACGGCGGTCCCGGAGTCGGCGAGCACGTGCCGCAGCTCCCGGGCGGTGAAGCCCGGGTTGACCGGCAGCGCCACCAGGCCGGCGCGGAGCACGGCCAGGTAGGTGACCACGAAGTCCGGGGTGTTGCCGAAGGCGATCGCCACCCGGGGCGGATGGCCGTCGGGAGCGGACGGTGGCACCGCCGTGGCCAGGGCGCGGGCGGTCGCGGTCACCGAGGCGTCCAGAGCGGACCAGGTCAGCGTCCGGTCGCGCCAGCGCAGCGCGGGACGGTCACCGTCGACGGCGGCCGCCCGGCGGAGCCGGTCGGCGAGGTTCGGCGCGGAGCTGTGGGCTGCGTCCTGCACGGTGGCTGAGTCTGGCACAGCGGCGTCCGCCCGGCCACGCCCGAACGCCGGGGACGCCGCGTGGCGCACCACGGGGCCGGCTCCGCCGGACACGCCGGACCTCGGTCCCCTCGACGGGACTGTCCACCCCGCCAGGAGCGATTCCCGAACGTGGGAAGGGGCCCTCCACCGGTCGGCCGATGGGGTCCTCCGGGCAGCCGGAAACGCACCGGCCGGGTCGCCGCCGCGACACGCCGAGGGCGCAACAAAATTGGCTCCGACCAGGACTTTCCACTCCGGACCAGGTAGCGACGCGAAAGTCAACCGCACACGACGGACAACGCGTCCGCCATTTGTGCGACGGGACCGGAAATACTTCCGCTCTGTGTAACGGACTTGCCACGCGTGGGTGACGTTGGCCCTATCATCACTCGGGTCGGCTCACCCCATTTGCCGTGAGTCGACACCCCTCAGCCCGAGGAGGCCCCCGTGCCTGTGAGCGCATTGGACCAGCACCTCAAGGAGACGTGCCGCCCGTCGGCACGTCCCGGAACGGCCGCGCCCGGTCGGGGCGTACCCGGTCCCGCCGCGACGCCGCGGCGGCCGGTGCGGCCGTGCCCCGCCTGCGTCGGGGAGGCGCGGTGACCACCTTCGGTTACGCGGACCGGCCGGCCGGAGTGACCGGCCCGACCCAGCGAACACCGGTCAACGAGCGCCTGGAGCCCGCTCCACGGGCCGCCGCCGACGGGATGCGCGGTCTCGCGGTACGCGGCGAGGGGCGCCGGGTCCGCAACCGGACGCACCACAACGAGGCGCCGCCACGCCCGGCGACGCCCGGCGGCAACGCGAAGCCCGCCGCCGGCCGGCTCGGCGCGCCGTCCCGGCCCACCATGCCGGCCCAGGGCCGGCGCGGTGAGGCCGCGGCGAACAGCGAGCCCTCGGCGGCCGAGACCGCCGTGCTGCCCGCCGTGACCACCGGCGACACGGCGGTGCTGCCGGCCGTTCCGGCCGCCGCCGCCACCGGCTTCCCGAGCCGCCCCGACCCGTCCGACCCGGCCACCGAGGTCTGGGCGCTGGTCGAGCGGGCGCAGGCCGGCGAGGCCGAGGCGTTCGGCCTGATCTACGACCGGTACGTCGACACCGTCTTCCGGTTCGTCTACTTCCGGGTCGGCAACCGCCAGCTCGCCGAGGACCTCACCTCCGACACGTTCCTCCGGGCGCTCAAGCGGATCGGCAGCTTCACCTGGCAGGGGCGCGACCTGGGGGCCTGGCTCGTCACCATCGCCCGCAACCTGGTCGCCGACCACTTCAAGTCCGGCCGCTACCGGCTGGAGGTGACCACCGGCGACGTGCTCGACGCCGACCGGGAGGACCGGGGGCCCGAGGGCAGCCCGGAGGCCGCGGTGGTCGAGCACATCACCAACGTCGCCCTGCTCACCGCCGTCAAGCAGCTCAACCCGGAGCAGCAGGAGTGCATCGTGCTCCGCTTCCTCCAGGGCTTCTCGGTGGCCGAGACGGCCCGCGCCATGGGCAAGAACGAGGGCGCCATCAAGGCGTTGCAGTACCGGGCGGTCCGGGCCCTGGCCCGGTTGCTGCCGGACGGCTTCCAGCCCTGACCCGACCCGTTCCCACCCGCCCGGCGAGCACCCCGGGCGCGGACCCGCGCGCCCTCCGAACCCCGTGACGACGATCACTCTTGGTGATTTCGCCACCGACCGGGCCGTAACCGGCTACCCGCGCGAACCGTTTCTCCGGGTGCGACCAGTGGTTGTCCCGGCGTCCCCCGGGCCACCCGGTCCGGTGGGTCAGGTCGGCCGTCCCGGTCGGCCGTCGGCCACACGCTGCCACCGGTCGCTGGTGACGACGACGGCCAGAGCGGCCGTGACCAGCGAGAGGGGGTGCCTGCGGTGGACAGCGACCTCTTCTCCCGTCGGCGTGCCGAGCGCTTCGCGCAACTCCTCGACGAGGCCAACGGCGGCCGGCGGCACCACGTCCGTTCCCCGGCCGACGACGAACTCGCCGCGCTCGTCGCGGTGAGTCGGCGGCTCACCGCCGACCGGCCGGACGTCGAGGTGGACACCGAATTCCGCACCGGGCTGCGGGCGATGCTCGTCGCCACCGCCGAACGCGAGGGTGTCACCGCCCCGGCGAAGACCGGCGTCCGCGGCTCCCTGCTGCCGGCGATGACCGGGCGGCGGGCCCGGGCCCGCGGCGCCATCCTGGTCGGCGTGGCCGCCGGCGCGATCGCCCTCTCCGGCATCTCCGCCGCCAGCGAGAACGCGGTGCCCGGCGACGCCCTCTACGGCATGAAGCGCTCGACCGAGCGCGCCCAGCTCGCCCTGGCCAGCTCCGACATCAGCCGGGGCCAGCTCTTCCTCGACTTCGCCCGCACCCGGCTCGACGAGGCCGCCACGGTCCGCGACGACCGGCTCGGCTTCAGCGCCGTGCTGGACGACATGGACGCCGACACCCGGCAGGGCGTACGCCTGCTGACCACGGTGGCCGCGCAGCGCTCCGACCCGGCGGCGCTGGACGCCGTCGACACGTTCCTCGGCGGCCAGCGCCGGGCGGTCAGCGGGCTGCTCGACCGGTCGGACCACGCCGACCGGGACCGCACCCGCCGCTCGCTGGCCCTGCTCGACGCGGCCGGCCGACGCGCCGACGCGCTCCGCGAGGCGATCGCCTGCGGGCTGCCGGCCCCGGCGGCCAGCGACGCGCTCGGACCCGCGCCGACCACCTGCCCCGGCGACCGCTGAACCGGCCGGACAGCCGTTCACGCCACACTTCTCCCGCCGGACATCCGCCCGTCACACGGCGCCGGATAGGCTCGATGCGGAGGGCGTACGCGGTCGTTCGAGGGGAGGTCGCCGTGACCCGGAGCCGCAAGGTGACGGTCAGCACCGACGTCCACGGGCACACCGCCGGCTGGTCGGAGACCCCGGAGGCACCCCCGGCCACCCCGACGCCCGACCCGACGGCCGCCGCGTTCTTCGACGTGGACAACACGATGATGCAGGGCGCGTCGATCTACTGGTTCGCCCGCGGGCTGGCCGCCCGGAAGTACTTCACCACCGGTGACCTCGCCCGGTTCGCCTGGCAGCAGGCGAAGTTCCGGCTGCTCGCCACCGAGCACGCCGGGGACATGTCGCAGGCCAAGGAGGCGGCGCTCGCCTTCGTCGAGGGCTGGCGGGTCGACGACGTCGAACGCCTCACCGAGGAGATCTTCGACGAGCTGATGGCCCCGCGCATCTGGGCCGGCACCCGCAAGCTGGCCCAGCGCCACCTCGACGCGGGCGAGCGGGTGTGGCTGGTCAGCGCGGCCCCGGTGGAGATCGGCCGGGTGATCGCCACCCGCCTCGGCCTGACCGGGGCGATCGGCACGGTGGCCGAGGTGGTCGACGGGGCGTACACCGGCCGGCTGGTCGGCGACCTCATGCACGGCCCGGCCAAGGCCGAGGCCATCACGCAGCTCGCGGCGGTGGAAGGGCTGGAACTGAGCCGCTGCGCGGCCTACAGCGACTCGGCCAACGACCTGCCGATGCTCTCCACCGTGGGGCGCCCGGTGGCGGTCAACCCGGATCCGGCGTTGCTCCGGCAGGCCCGCGAGCGGGGCTGGGACGTCCGCGACTTCCGCACCGGCCGGCGGGCCGTGAAGATCGCCGTGCCGTCCACGGCCGCCGCCGGGCTGCTCGCCGGCGCCGTCACGGCCGGGCTGGCCCTGCACCGCCGCCGGCAGCGCGTCGACTGACGCGCTGCGCGGCTCAGGGGCCGAACGGGTCCGGGCGGCGTTCGAGCAGCCGGTGCAGGGTCTGCTGGATGGTCTCCCGCACCTGGTCGGCGAGGTTGAACACGACCATCGGATCGTCGGCCGAGTCGCGCAGGTGCGCGGTCGGGATCGGCGGGCAGAACTCGATCAGCCACTTGCTCGGCAGCGGCACCATGCCCAGCGGCCCCAGCCAGGGGAAGGTCGGCGTGACCGGGAAGTAGGGCAGCTTGAGCAGCCGGGCCAGCGGCTTGACGTCGGCGAGCATCGGGTAGATCTCCTCGCCGCCGACGATGGCCACCGGCACGATCGGCGTGCCGGTCCGCAGCGCCGCCGAGACGAAGCCGCCCCGCCCGAAGCGCTGGAGCTTGTAACGGTCGGCGTAGAGCTTGCCGACCCCCTTGAAGCCCTCCGGGAAGACCCCGACCAGCTCGCCGTTGCCGAGCAGCCGCTCCGCGTCGGGGTTGCACGCCACCGTCCCGCCGGTCTTGCGGGCGATCTCGGAGACCACCGGCATCCGGAAGACCAGGTCGGCGCCGAGCAGTCGCAGGTAGCGGCGCGCCGGGTGCCGGTCATGCAGCGCGGTCGAGAGCACCAGCGCGTCCAGCGCCACCGTGCCGGAGTGGTTCCCGACCACCAGGCCGGCCCCCGCCGCGGGCACGTGCTCGACGCCGCTGACCTCGGTGCGGAACCAGTCCCGGTAGAGCAGCCGGACCAGCGGGTGGAAGACGGCGTCGGTCAGGTCCGGATCAAAGCCGAACTCGTCCACCTCGTAGTCGCCGGCCAGCCGCCGCCGCAGGAAGGCCAGCCCCTTGGCCACCTTCCGGTCCCAGTGGTCTCCCGGCCGGTCCGCCACCGCCGATCCGCGCGGGGTCGCGTCGCCCGCGACCGGCTCGTCCGCCGGCTTCTCCGCCGGGGCCTTCTTGGCGACGGTCTTCTTCGCCACGGTCTTCTTGGCCACGGTCCTCTTCGGGGTGACGTCGCCCGGCGCGCGCGTGCGCGGGGCCGGGGCCGGCTCGTCGGCGGAGGTGTCCGGCTCGTCGGCGGCCGGCGGCGCCGCCTTCATCGCCGGCTCGGCGGCCGCCGCGGCCCGCCGGTGCCCGTTGCGCCGCGCCGGCTCCGCGTCCGGCCCCGGCACGGTCAGCGGTACGTCGTACCGCGCCTCGCCCCGCTCCTCGCCCGCGCTCACGAGCGCTCCCGCACGGCCGCCCGGACCTGCCGGATGCCCTCCAGCACCAACTGCTCGGCCGTGGCGAGCTGGTCCCGGGTCACCACGACACCGCCGTGGTGGGCGCGGATGAAGTCGTCGAACGCGGCCGCTGTCGAGCGGGGTGTGAAGCCGTACTCGCGCTCCAGTCTGGTGGTGTCCACCACCCGACCGTGCACGAAGAGGTCGACCTGGTCCAAACCGTAGCGGCCGAAGCCCATGCTGCGGGCGATGGCGGCCACCCCGGCGAGGCCCGGCTCCAGCACGGGCACGGCCACCCGGCCGGCCCGGCGGATGGCCTGCGACAGCGAGAGCACCCCCGGCCCGGCGACGTTGTAGGTGCCGGGGTGCTCCTCGGCTACCGACCGGTGCAGCACCTCCAAGGCGTCGTCGAAGTGGACGAACTGCAACCGCGGGTCGCGGCCGAAGACGGTGGGCACCACCGGCTGGGCGAAGTATCGGGTGAGCGTGGTGTCGGCGGTCGAGCCGATGAACGGCGCGAAGCGCAGCACGGTCGCCGTGACGTCGGGCCGGCGGCGGCGGAACCCGCGGACGTACCCCTCGATGTCGAGGATGTCGCGGCCGAAACCGCCGCGCGGCACCTCGCGCGGCTCGGTCTCCTCGGTGAAGACGGCCGGGTCGCGGAACGACACCCCGTACGCGGCGGTCGACGAGCGGACCACGAGCTTGCGCAGCCGCGGCGCCCGCTGGCAGGCGGCGAGGAGCTGCATGGTGCCGATGACGTTCTGTTCCTTCATCGCCGACCGGCCGCCCTGCTGCGGGTCGGGGGCGGTCACCAGCGCCAGGTGCACCACGGCGTCGACGTCGAGGTCGACCAGGAGGCCGCCGAGCGAGTCGAGGTCGAGGCGGACCCGCTCGACCCCCGAGAGCAGGTCGTCGAGCTCGGGGTTGGGGGTGGCCGGGTCGACCCCGATGACGCGTTCGATGCGGGGGTCGGCGGCGAGCCGGGCGGCGACGTGCGCGCCGAGGTAGCGGCCGACCCCGGTCACGACGACGACCCCCGGAGCACCTGAGGTGCCACCGGGGGTCATGTCGTGCGCCTCGGCCGGCAGGCGGGATCGAGCCGGGACGTCCACGGCCTGATCACCTGAGCCTCCGGGGGTCGGCAGGTGGCAAGTGGCGCCGGGTGCCGGGCCGCAGCCCGGCCCCGGTCACTTGCCGAGACGACGACGCTGGACGCGGGTCTTGCGCAGCAGCTTGCGGTGCTTCTTCTTAGCCATGCGCTTGCGGCGCTTCTTGACCACCGAGCCCATACGACAGCCTTTCGATGCAACGTGCGGGGCGGACCGGGAGACACCACGGGACGTGGCGTCGGTGACCGCTTGCGGACAACGGACCGGACCAGCGTGGTGGGCAGGGCACACCAGGGTGCGGTCACGGTCGGGGTCCAGGGTAGCCGGAGTGCGTCAGCAGGACCAACGCGCCCCCGTCGATGCCCGTTACGTCGCACTCGCCGGCCTGGCCGCGCGACGTGTCAGGCGCTTTCCTGGAACGCGCCCCGGAGGTATTCGTGCACGGCGTGCTCGGGCACCCGGAACGACCGGCCGACCCGCACCGCGGTCAGCTCACCGCTGTGCACGAGACGGTAGACCGTCATCTTGGACACCCGCATGACCGTCGCCACCTCGGCGACGGTCAGGAACCTGACATCCGACAGTCGAGCGTCGGACTGCGACCCGGCCATGGCTCACCGACCCATTCCCATGCCCGGCGCGTGCCGCCGAGCAGGTTGCTTCCCGCCACGACGAGCGACGCGCGTGTTACCAGTACGGTAGCGGGGCGGCTGTGACCGGCGCGATCCCTTCTTTCCTTTGATCATGGCGGGTGCCTCGTTGAGCTGGTGTTTTTCGCCCGGACGGGTGGCTCGTCCGGTTCACTCGGCGCGCAACGCGACCACGGGGTCGAGCCGGCCGGCGCGCTGGGCGGGCACCACCCCGAAGACGATGCCGACGGCCGCCGAGACGCCGAAGGCGAGCGCCAGCGACCACCAGGTGATCGCCGCCGGGATCGGCGAGACGGCGTCGACCAGCAGCGCGGTGCCCACGCCGAGCGCCATCCCGGTCAGCCCGCCGATCGAGGTGAGCAGCACCGCCTCCAGCAGGAACTGCACGCCGATGTCCCGGGGTCGCGCGCCGACCGCCTTGCGCAGGCCGATCTCGCGGGTCCGCTCGCGTACCGAGACCAGCATGATGTTGGAGACGCCGACGCCGCCGACCAGCAGCGAGATGCCGGCGATGGCGGCCAGCACCCCGGTGAGCACGCCGAGGATGTCGCCGAGCACGCCGAGGATCTGCTGCTGGGTCACCGCGCTGAACTCGGTGTCCGGGTGCCGGCGGGACAGCTCGGCGACGATCCGCTCGCCGAGCTGGTCGATCCGTTCCCGGTCGGGCGCCTTGACCGCGATGCCGTCGATCCGCTGGGTCCCCCAGAGCCGCTGCGCGGCGGTCACCGGGATGTGCACCTCGTCGTCCCGGTCGACGCCGAGGCTCTGCCCGAGCGGGGTGAAGACGCCGATCACCCGGAACCGGACCCCGGCCAGGGTGACCTGCTGGCCGAGCGGGTCCCGCTCGGGAAACAGCGCCCGGGCCACGGACGCGCCGAGCACCGCCACCCGGCGGCTGGTGTCCACGTCGGCCCCGGTCAGGTAGCGGCCGCGGGCCAGCGTGCGGGTGAAGACCGACGGGGTGGTCTCCAGCACCCCCTGCACGGTGGTGAAGTCGGACCGGGCGCCGGCCCGCGCCGTCGCGCCGGAGGCGATGGTGACGGCCACCCGGCCGGGGTCGCCGACCACCCGGGAGACGGCGTCCACGTCCTTCAGGTCCAGCGGCGACACCACCGGGGCGGTGCCGACGTCGAGCTTGCCGGGAACCACCAGGAGCAGGTTGGAGCCGAGCCCCTCCACCTGCTGTTCGACCTTCTGCTTGGTGCCGGTGCCGATGGCGACCAGGAGCACCACCGAGGCGACCCCGATGATCACTCCGAGCATGGTCAGCGCGCTGCGCATCCGGTTGGCGCGCAGCGCGTCGAGCGCCACCCGCCACGCCTCGGCCACCCTCATCCGGCACCCCCGGCCGGCGTGCCGGTCCCGCCGGTGCGCGGAAGGCGTCCGGTGGCTCCGGTGGCGCCACCGGAGCCACCGGACGGGTGCCCCGGGCCGCTTCCGGACGCGGACCGGGGCTCCGCGCTGGGAGCGGCGTCCAGTGTCTCAGGTCCACCGTCGCCGCCCGACAGCGGTCGATCATGAACGGTGTCGGAGCGGATCAGCCCGTCCCGGACGGCGATCCGCCGGCGGGCACGGGCGGCCACCTCCGGGTCGTGGGTCACCATGACCAGCGCCACCCCGGACTCGGCGTTCAGCCGTTCCAGCAGCTCCAGCACGGCCTCGCCGGTGGCGCTGTCCAGGTTGCCGGTGGGCTCGTCGGCGAGCAGCACCGCCGGGTCGGTGACCAGGGCCCGGGCGATCGCCACCCGCTGCTGCTCGCCCCCGGAGAGCTGGTTGGGGCGGTGGGTCAGCCGGTGGCCCAGCCCGACCCGGCCGAGCATCGCCGCGGCGCGTTCCCGCCGCTGCCGCGCCCCGACGCCCCGGTAGACCAGGGGCAGCGCCACGTTGTCCACGGCGGACGTGCGGGGCAGCAGGTGGAACGCCTGGAAGACGAAGCCGATCGTCTCGTTGCGCAACGTCGCCAGCTCCGGCGCGGTCAGGGTGGCCACGTCCCGGCCGCCGATCACCAGCCGGCCGCCGGTCGGCCGGTCGAGCCCGCCGAGCAGGTGCATGAGGGTGGACTTGCCCGAGCCGGAGGGCCCGATCACCGCCACGTATTCGCCCTGCGCGATGGTGAGCGACACCCCGCGCAGCGCGGGCACCGACACCCCGTCCAGCTCGTACGTGCGGGACACGTCGACCGCCTCGATCGCGGCGACGGTCACGGCAGCTCCTGGCCGTCGTGGACCTGGTCGGCGCCGCGTACGACGATCCGGTCCCCGGCGCGCACCCCGCTGACGATCTGCACGAGGTCCTGCCCCTGCACGCCCACGGTCACCGGCACCCGGTCGGCCTTCCCGTCGCGCAGCAGCCAGACGGCGTCCCGCCCGTCGGCGTTGAAGACCGCCGAGGCGGGCACGGCCACCGCGTCGGCCGCCTCGCGGACCCGGAGGTGGACCACGGCGTTCATGCCGGGGCGGGGCGCCGGGGCGGCCTCCCCCTCGCCGAGCCGCCCGGCCCCGAGGCCGAGCCGCACCCGGTAGGTGACCCCGCCCCGCGCCGAGCTGGTCGGCAGCATGTCCACCGAGCGGACGGTGGCGTCGTACGTCGCGCCGGTCACCGCGTCCAGCTCGACCGTGGCGGCCAGCCCGGCCCGGACCAGCAGCACATCGGTCTCGTCCACCTCGGCGAGCAGGCCGAGCTGACCGGTGTCCACCACGGTCAGCACCGGCGTGCCCGCGGTGACCCGGCCACCGGCCGGCACCGCGTCGTCCACCCCCGCGGGCGGGCCGCCCTGCCCGGCCGCGCCGAGGGCCGACGGGTCGAGGCCCGGCACCGCACCGCCGGCGGCGCCGAGCAGCCCGGTGAGGTCGGTCGGGGTGGCCGCCCGGGTCCCGCCCGGCTGCACCACGCCGGGGATCGGGGCGCGCAGGGTCAGCGCGTCGACCGTCGCCTTCGCCAGGTCGTACGCCTGCTGGGCCTGGAGGCGCTGCGCGGTCGACAGCGCGCCGACGGCGCTGTTCAGCCCGGCCACCCCGCGCTGCACGGCGCTGACCGCCCGGTCGGCGGCGCGGGCGGCCGACGCGTACTGCTCCTGCGCCGACTCGACCTGGAGCAGCAGCGCGGCCCGCAGCTGCGGATCACCGATCTTCCCGGCCGCCTTGCGGGCGGCGGCGAACGCCTCGGTGGCGGCCCGGTCGGTGTCCCGCCGGCGGCCGCCCAGGTCGCCGGCGCCGACGCCCCGACCCGCCCGCTTCGCGGCCCGGAGCGCCTCGCGGGCCTGCGCCAACCGGTCCCGCGCGGACGGCGAGTCGATCACGGCGAGCACCTGCCCCCGCGCGACCCGCTGTCCAGGCTGGACACGCAGGGTGGCCAGGGTGCCGTCGGCGGGGGCCGTGAGGGTCGCGGCGGCCCGGGCGGTCACCGTGGCCGGCGCGTCGATCACCTCGGTCACCGCGGAGCGGCCCACCTGGGCCACGGTGACCGCGGACCGGTCGTCGCCGCACGAGGCGGCGGTGGCGCCGGTCAGCGCGACGACGGCGAGGAGGGCGGTGACGAGACGGGGGCGGCGGGCCGCGGGCAGCCGCGGCGAGGGGGTGCGGGCCACCCGGCCCATGCTACGACCCGTCGACCAGCGTCGACGCCTCAGCCGGCGACCGCTCGCAGGTAGGCCACGCAGTCGTCGTGCAGCCCCGACCAGGGCTCGCCGAACACCTCGTCGGCGGCCTCGGCCATCGACCGGCGCTCGTGTACCACGGCCCGGAAGAAGTCCAGCACCCGCTGCTCCCCGAACCGGTCGACCAGGTGGTGCACGGCCAGGTAACCGATGCCGTAGGCGCCGCCCACCCGGTCGTCGGAGGCGTCGTCGGCCGGGGCCAGCGCGTCGAGCCGGCCGTTCCACCCGCCCCGGACCAGCTTGCGCGCCTCGGCCAGGCCCTCGTAGCGGTCCACCGGCTGGCCGTCGGCGCCCGCGTACTCGGCCAACCCCTCCACCAGCCACCAGCTCGACCGGTCCGCGTAGCCCCCGTCGGGCAGCGACGCGGCGTGGGTCAGCTCGTGTCGGAGCAGGTCGTCGACGCCACCCGGGGTCAGGCTCTGCGCGTTCAGCACGACGTCGTGGTGCCCGCCGCCGACGCCGACCGCGTACCCGGCGGTCCACTTCGGCCGGCCGCCGCCGTACCAGCGCTGCCACTCGGCCCGCCCCGCGTAGTAGACCAGGTAGCGGTCCGGCGGGGGCGCGGACACCGCGTACAGGTCGGCGACCGTGGCGGCGGCCTCGGCCTGGGCGAGCAGGCCCGGCAGCTTGCCCCGCAGCGCCGGCGTGGTCGCGACCACGGCCCGCTTCCCGACCGCCACGGCCAGGTCGCTGACCTCCCAGGGCCGCGCGCCGGCCGGCGTCGCCCGGGACTCCTCGACGGCGGTCAGCCAAGGTTCGGAATCCCCCGCCACCCGCCACCGGGTGCCCAGCTCGACGCTGCTCGGCGTGCAGCCCGGCACCACGAAGCAGTAGCCGACGGTCACCGTCAGCCGCCACTCCCCCGGCCGCCGGTCGTCCGCCGCCGGCACCCCGTCCGCCACCGGCCGCCATGCGGTGACCCGGAGCGCGCGCAGCGCGGCGTACCGCCGGGTGAGCGCGGGTCGGGCGGCGGGCTCCGCGACGGCCAGGAAGCCGGCGCGGTCACCGTCGAGCAGGGCGGCGGCCTGCCGGTCGAGCTGAGCCGCCATCCGCGCGCGAAGCTGCCGCTCGGCCGCCGTGCCGCGGTCCTCGCGGTCCGCCGCCGGCCGCCCGGCCGCGTCGCGCACCAGCCCCAGCAGCAGTACGCCGGGAACCCCGCACGCCACCAGCACGAGCACCAGCCCCAGCACGGCCCAGAGCCGCCACCGCCGCGTCGGGGGCCCACCACCGACGACGAACGGGTGTACGCCGGGAGCGGTGGCCAGCTCACCGGCCGGGTCGGACCGCGGCCCGGGTTCCGAAGCGGAGTCCTCGGCAGCGGCAAGCGCGCCCTGAACGGCCGACCCGCCGTCCCGCGGCACAGTGGCCGGCTGCTCGTCGCCGCTCGCCGCCGCGCCGGCGGGCCGCTCGTCACCGTCGGTCACCGGCGAAGGGTACGACCAATCGGGCGATCCGGGAAGAGTCCCCCCGCGCGTCACGCCGGCCCGCCACCCGGGAGAGATCTTGGTAGGAAACGGCCGCCACCGGGGCCGAAATCGTCCAAGATCCAGTATCAGGGGTCAGACCTTGTCGCCGGACAGGGTGAGGAGGGTCTTGTCCAGCGCCCACAGGGCCACCAGCAGCGCGCCGGGCACCGGGCGGCCGGCCAGGGCGAGCAGCAGGCCGCCGGTGAGGAAGCAGGCGGCCTGCACGCCCAGCTTGGCCGGGGCGGGCAGCGCCACGGTGGCGCGGGGCGAGCAGAAGAGCCCCCAGACCACGGCGATCGCCAGCGGGGCGCCGAGGCCGGCGAGCAGCCGTACCGGCCAGCCGGCGTCGAGGGTGAAGCCCCACCAGCCGGCGGCCGCGAGCATGGCCAACTCCAGCAGGAAGATGAGCGTGAGCAGGGCGGCCTTCACCGGGACCTCCAGTTGCGGTACGCGGTGTCCAGCGCGGCCACCATCTCGTCGAAGGAACGGTCGATGTCCCGGGGCAGCCCGAACCCGCCGGCCGCCTCCAGGGTGATGAACCCGTGCACCGCGGCCCGGAACATCCTGGTGGCGTCGACCGCGGCGTCGCCGTCGAGGTCGTACCCGCGCAGGATCGCGTAGATGGCACCGACGGCCCGCTCGGCGGCGGCCAGGTGCTCGGGGTCGTCGGGGTCCGGCGCCCGCTGGGTGGCCGGGTAGCGGCCGGGGTGCCGGCGGGCGTACTCCCGGAGGGCGGTCGCGGTGGCGCGCAGCGCGTCACCGCCGGCCCGGCCCGCGGCGGCGGTGGTCAGCTCGGTGGCGACCTCGGCGGTGGCGAGCACCGCCAGCTTCTGGTGCAGCGCGTCGACGCCCTTGACGTGCTTGTAGAGGCTGGGCAGCGCGACACCGAGCCGGGCGGCGAGCGCGGCCAGGGTGAGCCGGTCGTAACCGACCTCGTCGGCGAGCACGGCCGCCTCGCGGACCACGGTCTGCGGGGTGAGGCCCGCCCTAGGCACCGGAGGTCACCGCCAGGAACTCGACCAGGTCGGCGGCGGTGGCGTCGGGCTGGTCGGCGTGCGGGTAGTGGCCGGAGTCGGCGATCATGCGGGCCTCGGCGGTGGCGAAGAGCCGGCGGGCGGCCCGCGCCTCGGCGCCCGGGTCGGGGAAGTCCGGGTCCTTCGTGCCCATCAGCACCAGCACCGGCTGCCGCACCTCCCGGGCCCGCTCGCTCCAGTGCGGGTCGACCGGCGCGACCACGCCGCGCACCGCGGCCATCCGGCCCCGGAGCTTGGCGACCATCTCCTTGCGGTACGCGGCGTCGTCGGCGGGCCGCCCGCACGGGAACAGGGTGCGGTGGAACATGCCGAACAGCCGCGGACTGCGCAGCACAACCGCCTGGGCGGCCCGCAGCACCGGGTTGGGCTTCGGCGGGGCGACGAACGGGCTGACCTGGACGATGCCGTTGACCAGCGCGGGGCCGTCGGCGGCGGCGAACACCACGGCGGCGCCGCTGGAGGAGCTGCCGACCAGGGTGGCCGGGCCGCCGCCGAGCGCTCGGACCACGGCGAGCAGGTCGCCGCCGACCTCGGCCGGCGCGTAGCTGGACCAGCGGGGGCTGGAGTCGCCGTGCCCGCGCACGTCCACCGAGGCGACCCGGTAGCCGGCCGCGACCAGCCGGGGCACCAGGTGGCGGAAGGCTGCCCGGTTCTCCCCCATGCCGTGCGAGAGGACCACGAGCGGCCCCTCCCCGTGCACCTCGTACGCGATGGTTCCGCCGTCCCGCGCCACCTGGCTAATCGTCATAGCCATAAAGCTAATGTCATTAGCTTTATGCGTCAAGGCCCCGGAACGCGGAACGGGCCGGCAGGACGACGTCCCACCGGCCCGTTCCGTTCGACTCACTTCTTCGACATCAGGGCGCGGCCGAAGAACATCATGTTGGCGGGGCGCTCGGCCAGCCGGCGCATGAGGTAGCCGTACCACTGGTCGCCGTAGGGGACGTAGGTGCGCACCGTGTAGCCGTCGCCGACGAGGCGCTTCTGCTCCTCGGGGCGGATGCCGAACAGCATCTGGAACTCGAACCGCTCCGGGCCGCGGTCGAACCAGCGGGCCCGGTCCTCGCCGATCGCGATCAGGCGCGGGTCGTGGGTGGCCAGCATCGGGTAGCCGTCACCGGACATGAGCACGTTCATGCAGCGCACGTACGACTTGTCGACCTCGCGGGCGGACTGGTACGCCACCGACTCGGGCTCCTTGTACGCGCCCTTGCAGAGCCGCACCCGGGAACCGGCGCCGGACAGCTCGCGGCAGTCCGACTCGGTCCGCCGCAGGTACGCCTGGAGCACCGCACCGGTCGACGGGTAGTCCTTGCGCAGCTTGGCGAGGATGTCCAGGGTCGAGTCGGTGGTGGTGTGGTCCTCCATGTCCAGGGTGACCGTGGTGCCCACCGCGTCGGCCGCCGCGCAGATCGCCCGCGCGTTGTCGTACGCGAGCTGCTCGTCGAACATCTGCCCGAGCGCGGAGAGCTTGACGCTGACCTCGGCGGCCGGGGTGAGCCCGGCGGCGCCCAGCAGTCGCAGCAGCTTGAGGTATTCGTCCCGGGTGGCGTTCGCCTGCTCCGGGGTGACGGTGTCCTCGCCGAGGTGGTCGAGGGTGACCGCTTGGCCGTCGGCGACGAGTGCACGGGTCGCGCGCAGCGCGTCGTCGGTGCCGGCGCCGGCGACGAACCGGCGGACGACGTCCCGGGTGAACGGGGCCGTCGCGACGAGCCGCTCGACCTGGGATGACCGGGAGGCGGCGAGGATGACGGAACGGAGCATGAGCCGAGCGTAACGCCCGGCGCTGGGCCCGCGCCGGGGGGCGGCGGGCAACGTCACGCAGCGTTCCGACGGCGACCGCGGGGCCGCCCGGCTGGCGGCGATCCGCTACAACGATCACGTGGAACGACGCCCCCGACGCCGGCTCCGGTCGGCCACCGTGCAGCTCGGTGCCCTGACCGCCCTCGCGCTCGCGCTCTCCGGCTGCAACAACGGCTACGACGACGACGATGACGACTGTGCGCTCGGCCCGGCCGGCGGGGGCGGCGACACCGTCGCCGTGGCCCTGCGGGTCCCCGCGCCGGCCGCCGCCCGGGACACCCCGGCGCCGGTCGCCGCGGCGCTGCCCGAGCGCGGCGGCTTCGGCACCCACCTCGCCTCCTGCGGCGGCTGAGGTGCGGCGCGAGACCAGCACCCCGCGCCCCGACTGGGACGCCACCATCCGGGCCCAGGGCCTGGTGTACGTCGACACCGAGCTGCCCGACGGCGAGATCATGTCGTACTGGGACGAGACCGCCGCGTACGCCTTCGAGCTGGACGAGGTGCTCCGGCTGGAGGAGGCGACGGAGGAGCTGCACCGGATGTCGGTGGCCGCCGCCGAGCACGTGGTGGCCCGCAACCGGTACGCCGAGTTCGGCATCCCGGAGTGGGCCGCCGAGGCGGTCGCCCGGTCGCTGCGGGAGGCCCCGCCGACCCTCTACGGCCGCTTCGACCTCTGGTACGACGGCAGCTGGCCGCCGAAGCTCCTGGAGTACAACGCCGACACCCCGACGGCGCTGGTCGAGGCGAGCATCGTGCAGTGGTACTGGCTGGAGCACACCCGGCCGGACGCGGACCAGTGGAACAGCCTGCACGAGCGGCTGGTGGGCGGCTGGGCCAAGATCGGCGCCGGCCTGCACGACCCCCGCGTGCACGTGCTCTGGTCGTCGGAGGAGGAGTCGGGCGAGGACCAGATCACCGCCGGCTACCTGGCCGAGACCGCCCGGCAGGCGGGCCTGGACGTCACGCTCATGCCGATCCAGCAGGTCGGCTGGGACGGGCGGCGCTTCGTCGACGCCGCCGACCGGCCGATCACCACCTGCTTCAAGCTCTATCCCTGGGAGTGGATGCTGGCCGAGCCGTACGGGCCGCCGGCGCTGGCGCCGGGCACCCCGACCACCTGGATCGAGCCGGCCTGGAAGCTGCTGCTGTCGAACAAGGCGCTGCTGGCGGTGCTCTGGGAGCTCTACCCCGGGCACGACTACCTGCTGCCCGCGTACCTGGACTCGCCGCGCGGGATGGCCGAGTACGTGGCGAAGCCGCTCCTCGGCCGGGAGGGCGGCTCGGTACGCATCGTGACCGGCGGCACCGAGATCACCAACCCGGGGATCTACGGCGACGAGGGCTTCTGCTACCAGGAGTTCCGCGCGTTGCCCGAGTTCGCGGGCAGCCGGATGGTGCTGGGCAGCTGGATCGTGGACGGCGAGTCGGCCGGCGCGGGCGTCCGGGAGAGCGAGAGCCTCATCACGGACGGTTACGCGCGGTTCCTGCCCCACTACATCGACGCGCCGCGCACCCCGTGAGTCGTCTACCGTTGGTGTCGTGAACTTCGACGCGTACGCCCGGACCGGTGTTGATCTCGTCAACGCCCGCCTGGACGACCTCGACGACCTGCGGGCCCTCTTCCCGGACGACAACGCGTGGATGCGCGACGAGGTCGCCGAACGGGACCTGACGATCTTCCGGCGGGCGCAGAAGCGCCTGCGCGACATCTTCGACTACGGCACCTCGGGCCGCGACGCCGAGGCGGTGACGGAGCTGAACGCGCTGCTGGAGGCCTTCCCGGTCCAGCCGCGCATCTCCGGTCACGACTCCTCCGACTGGCACATGCACGTGACCAGCCGGGGCGCCTCGGTCAGCTCGGAATACCTGGCCGGCGCGGTCTGGGGCCTGTCGGTCTGGCTCTGCGAGTACGGCAGCGCCCGGTTCGGCGTCTGCGCCGACGAGCGCTGCGGCAACGTCTACCTGGACACCTCGTCGAACTGCTGCCGGCGGTTCTGCTCGGAGCGCTGCGCCACCCGCTCGCACGTGGCCGCGCACCGGGCCCGCAAGCGGGCCGCCGTCGGCGAGCAGGTGACCGTGCCGGCCCAGCCGGAACCGCTCACCCCGGTCAGCTGACCGGGGCGGGCCCCGGCGTCAGGCGTCGACCGGGGAGGGGGCGGTCAGGTTGGCCCGGGCGAACGCGAGCGACTCGCGCAGGTCCGCCTCGCGGACCGCGCGGCTCTTCGCGCCCCGGGTCGTCACCTCGACCGCCACCGAGCCGGTGAAGCCCCGGCCGGCCAGCGAGCGGAGCAGCTCGGCGCAGGGCTGGCCGCCCCGCCCCGGCACCAGGTGCTCGTCGCGCCCCTCACCGGTGCCGTCGCCCAGGTGGACGTGGGCCAGGCCGGACCCCATCCGGTCGGCCATGGCCAGGGCGTCGGTGTGCGACGCCGCGCAGTGCGACAGGTCCAGCGTGTACGAGGCGTAGCCGGTGTCGGTCGGGTCCCAGCCCGGGACGTACGGGACGAACTGCCGGCCGGCCATCCGCACCGGGTACATGTTCTCCACGGCGAAGCGCAGCCCGCCGAAGCGGCCGGCGATCTTGTCGAGCCCGTCGGCGAAGTTGCGGGCGTAGTCGCGCTGCCAGGTGAACGGCGGGTGCACCACGACGGTGGGCGCCTCCAGGACCTCGGCCAGCTCGGCTGCCCTGCGCAGCCGCTCCCACGGGTCGGGGCTCCACACCCGCTGGGTCACCAGCAGGCAGGGCGCGTGCACCGAGAGGACCGGGACGCCGTAGTGCTCGGACAGGCCGCGCAGCGCGCCCGGGTCCTGGCTGACCGGGTCGGTCCAGACCATCACCTCGACGCCGTCGTAACCGAGCGTCGAGGCCAACTGGAACGCCGCCGCCGTCCGCTCAGGGAAGACCGAGGACGTGGACAGGAGCACCGGAACGCGGGAAGTCACGCCCCTCAGGGTAGCCGCACCCGCCAGCGCGCATCAGGACGAGCACCCGCAAAAGGCGTAGAAGGGCTGACCGGGATCACATCGGCGCGAGTTGATCGAGGCGGCGCAGGATGACCCCCTCGCGCAGCGCCCACGGGCAGATGTCCAGGCAGTCCACGTCGAGCCGGCGCAGCACCGCCTCGGCCACCACCGCACCGGCGAGGAGCTGGTGGGCCCGCTGCGCGCTGACCCCCTCCAGCTCGGGCAGCTGGGCCGGCGGGATGTGCCGGATGAAGCCGAGCACCTGGCGCAGCCCGGTGCGGGTCAGGCTGCGCCGCGCCCACAGCCCGGCCCCGGAGGGCGCCGCGCCGGCCAGCCGGGCCAGCATCCGGAACGTCTTCGAGGTGGCCACCGGGCGCTCCCAGCCCACCGCGGTGAGCTGCTCCACCACCGGGTCGAGCTGGGCGTCGACGTACTCCCGCAGCTCCTCCACGGTCTCGGCCGACGGCGGCACGGCGCCGGACGGGTCGACCTTCAGCCGCTCCCGGCTCAGCCGACCCGCGCCCAGCGGCAGCGAGACCGCCACGTCGGGACCCTCGTCGATGCCGGCGGCCAGCTCCAGGGAGCCGCCCCCGATGTCCATCACGAGCAGCCGGCCGGCGGACCACCCGAACCACCGCCGCACCGCCAGGAAGGTCATCCGCGCCTCGTCCGCGCCGGAGAGCACCTCCAGGCGTACGCCGGTCTCGTCCCGGACCCGCGCCAGCACCTCGCCCGCGTTGGTGGCGTCGCGGACCGCGCTGGTCGCGAAGGCCAGCAGGTCGTCGGCCTCCAGACCGTCCGCCGCGGCGCGGGCCATGCCGACGGCCTTGACCAGCCCGTCGGCGCCCGCGTCGGTCAGCGCGCCGTCCGGGCCGATCTGCTCGGCCAGCCGGAGCACCACCTTCTCGGAGTGCGCCGGCCAGGGGTGCGCGCCGTGGTGGGCGTCGACCACCAGGAGGTGCACCGTGTTGGAGCCGACGTCGAGGACACCCAGTCGCATGGTGACGACCCTAGGGCCAACACGTTTCGTCGGCTCGCCGGCCGGGCGCCGTCACCCCGCGTACGCTGGGCCGGGTGACAGGGCAGATCGAGCTTCACGTGCTGGTGGACGACCCCGACGACCCGCGCAGCCGGGAGGTCGGGCTGGACTTCCCGCGGGAGTGGATCGAGTTCGTCGACCCGGCCGACGCGAAGCACGTGGTGCGGGCCGACCTGACCTGGCTGCTCTCCCGCTGGACGTGCATCTTCGGCCGGGGCTGCCACGGCATCATCGCGGGCCGCGCCGCCGACGGCTGCTGCTCGCACGGCGCGTTCTTCACCGACGGCGACGACGAGAAGCGGGTCCGGGCGGCGGTCAAGCGGCTCACCCCGGAGACCTGGCAGCACTTCCGCCGGGGCTTCAAGAACTGGACCGAGAACGACACGATCGACGGCAAGAACCCGGCCCGGCGGACGGCCACCCGCGCCGTCGACGCGCCCTGCGTCTTCCTCAACGACGCCGACTTCCCCGGCGGGGGCGGCTGCGCGCTGCACGCCCAAGCGCTGCGCGACGGGGTGCACCCGCTGGAATACAAGCCGGACGTCTGCTGGCAGCTGCCGATCCGCCGGGACCAGGACTGGCACAAGCGGCCCGACAACACCAAGGTGCTGATCTCCACGCTCACCGAGTTCGACCGGCGCGGCTGGGGCGCGGGCGGTCACGACCTGGACTGGTGGTGCACCTCCTCCACCGACGCGCACGTCGGCGCCGAGCCGATGTACATCTCCTACGGCCCGGAGCTGACCGCGCTGATCGGCGCCCCCGCGTACGCGAAGCTGGCCGAGCTCTGCGCGGCCCGGCTCCGCCAGGGCCAGGTCGCCCCGCACCCCGCCACCGAGGGCTAGTCCCGCCCAGCGGCCGCCAGCACGACGACGCCGTCGTCGTCGCTGTGCACCTCCGCGCCGGGGGTGAAGACGCAGCCGCCGAACGACACCGGGACGTCCCGCTCGCCCGCGCCGGTCTTCGCGCTCTTGCGCGGGTTCGTGCCGAGCGCCTTGATGCCGATGGGCAGGGCGCCGAGGGCCACGACGTCGCGGACCGCGCCGTTGATCACCACGCCGGCCCAGCCGTTCTCCGCCGCCGTGCCGGCGATGAGGTCACCCATGAGGGCGGTATGCAGCGAGCCGCCGCCGTCCACCACCAGCACCCGGCCCTCCCCCGGTTCGGCCACGATCGACTTGACCAGGGCGTTGTCCTGGAAGCAGCGCACCGTGACGGCCGGGCCGGCGAAGGCCCGGACGCCGCCGAACTGGCGCAGCTGGGTGTCGCACGAGCCGAGGGCGTCGCCGTGCCGGTCGTAGAGGTCGGCGGTCGTGGTGGTCTCCATGGTCGTCCTTCTCTCACTCAGGGTTGCGGAGTCGGGGGCGGTGGGCGGTGCAGGCGGGTGGCGGCGACGGCCGCGCCGGCCAGGCCGGCCGCGGTGCAGGCGAGGACGCCGGCCGCGCCGGTGCCGGCCGCGAGCGCGCCGGCCGCGCTGGGGATGAGCACCTGACCGAGCCGGTTGCCGGTGAGCCGCAGCGACATGGCCCGGCCGCGCAGCCCGGGCGGGGCCACCTCGGCCAGGAACGACATGGTCAGCGGTTGGCCGGCACCCAGCCCGAGCCCGGCCACCGCCACCACCACCAGCAGGACCGCGAAGGGCAGCGGGGGCAGCAGCAGGGCCAGCCCGACGGCGGCGAGCGCCACGGTGCCGACCAGCACGACCCGCCGGCCCAGGGCCGCCACGAGCCGCCCGAGCAGCAGCCGGGACGCCATCGAGGCGACCGCCCGGACCCCGAGCAGGATGCCGATCGAGCCGGCGGCGATGCCGCGTTCCGCGCCGAGCGCGGGCAGGTAGACCAGGCTGATGTCGACCGCCGCCAGGACGACGCAGCTCACCGTGAGGGCGCGGACCAGGCCGGGCTGGCGGAGCAGGTCGCGCAGCCCGCCTGCGGCGGCACCGTCGGCGGCCTGCCGGTGGTGTCCGGACGGGCGCAGGAACAGCGCGACGACCAGCAGCGGCAGCGCCACCACCGTGGCGCCGAGGAAGATGGCCCGGGTGTCGGGGATCGTGCGGTCCCCCCCGAAGAGCACGATGAGGCCGGGGCCGAGCGCCTGCCCCAGCGAGGCGGCGAAGGTGTAGTAGCCGAACGCCGCGTCGTACCGGTCGGCCGGGGTGCGGTTGGCGACCAGCGCCTGCTGGGCGACCACCGCGCAGAGGTGCGCGGTGCCGAGCGCCATGCTGGCCAGGACCAGGCCGGCCACCGAGCCGGCGAGCAGCACGAACCCGAGGCCGGCGGCCACCAGCAGGGCCGACCCGGCGAGCGCCACCCGGCGCTCGCCGAGCCGGTCCACGGCGTGCCCGGAGGGCACGGCCAGCACCAGGGGTACGACGGCGAAGCTGGCCCCGAGCACGCCCAGCCAGGCACCCGGCACGTCCAACTCCAGCGCCCGGTACGCGGACGCCGGCCGGAGCATGAACGTGACCGCCTGCACCGCGACGGTGTGCGTGAGCAGGAGGCCCGTCTGGGCGCGCCCGGGGACGGCGGCGCCCCCGGGCGGCACTCAGTCGGCCTTCACGGCGAGCACCGGGCAGGGCACCCGGAGCAGGATCTCCTGCGCGGTCGAGCCCATGATCAGCTTGCCGACCGGGGTGCGGTGCCGGATGCCGATCACGACCAGCGACACGTCCTCCCTCTCGGCGATCTCGGCGATCTCCTCCGCCGCGTCCCGCCCCCGCATGAGCTGCCGGACGTTGTGCGGCACCCCGGCGGCGACCAGCTCGCGGACCACCCGGTCCAGGTCCGGCTCCTGGGCCAGCCGCGGGTCGACGTACGCGTCGCCGCGCGAGGTGTTCACCACGAGCACCGGCTCGTCGCGGAACCGGGCCTGCTCGATCGCGGCCCGCAGGGCTGCCTCGCCCAGCGGCGAGGGGACGTACCCCACCAGCACCGTCATGCCGTCACCAACCTTCCGCGCAGCGGACGCACCACGAACCGGCCGATCAGCGGCCAGAGGAGCACCACGGCGATCGTGGCGTAGATCAGCCAGGACACCCAGCCGCCGATCAGCCCGTGCAGCTCACCGCCGGAGAGCTGCAGCGAGCGCCGGCCCTGCAACTCGGCACGCGGGCCGAGGATGACGCCGACGATCAGCGGCAGGATCGGCAGCCCGAAGCGGCGCATGCCGAAGCCGAGCAGGCCGAGGGCGAGCAGCAGGTACAGGTCGAACGGCTGCGCGTTGACCGCGTACGCGCCCATCGAGGCGAAGAAGAGGATCCCCGCGTAGAGGTAGGGGCGCGGGATCCGCAGCAGCCGCGCCCAGGCCGGGGCGAGCGGCAGGTTGAGCACCAGCAGCAGCAGGTTGCCCACGAACAGGCTCGCGATCAGCGTCCAGACCAGGCTGGACTCCCGCGTGAAGAGCAGCGGGCCGGGCTGGATGCCGTACCCCTCGAAGGCGGCCAGCATCACGGCGGCGGTGGCGTTGGTCGGCAGGCCGATCGCCAGCATCGGCACCAGCGTGCCGGCGGCCGAGGCGTTGTTCGCGGCCTCCGGCCCGGCGACGCCCTCGATCGCCCCCCGGCCGAACTCCTCCGGGTGCTTCGTGAGCTTCTTCTCGGTGACGTACGACAGGAAGGTGGGGATCTCCGCCCCGCCCGCCGGCACCGCGCCGAACGGGAACCCGAACGCCGTGCCGCGCAGCCACGGCTTCCAGGACCGCTTCCAGTCCTGCTTGCCCAGCCACGGCTGGCCCACCGGGATCACCTCGCCGGACTTGCGGCGCAGGTGCGCGGCGATCCAGAGCGCCTCGCCCACGGCGAAGATGCCGACCGCCACCACGACCACGTCGATGCCGTCGGCGAGCTGCGGCAGCCCGAAGGTGAGCCGCTGCTGGCCGGACTGGTCGATGCCGATCACACCGATCACCAGGCCGAGCAGCAGCGAGGCGAAGCCGCGTACCCGGGACGCGCCGAGCACCGCGGTGACGGACACGAACGCCAGCAGCATGAGCGCGAAGTAGTCGGGCGCCCCCAGGCTGATCGCGAACTGCACCACCGGCGGCGTGACCACCACCAGCAGCACGGTGGCGATGGTGCCGGCGACGAACGAGCCGATCGCGGCGGTGGCCAGCGCCTGGGCGGCCCGGCCCGCCTTCGCCATCTTGTTGCCCTCGATGGCGGTCACCACCGACGACGACTCGCCGGGGGTGTTCAGCAGGATCGAGGTGGTCGAGCCGCCGTACATGCCGCCGTAGAAGATGCCGGCGAACATGATGAACGCCTGGGCCGGCTCCATCCCGTAGGTGACCGGCAGGAGCAGCGCCACGGTCATGGCCGGGCCGATGCCGGGCAGCACGCCCACGGCGGTGCCGATGGTCACCCCGATCAGCGCGAACAGCAGGTTCATCGGGGTCAGCACGTGGGCGAACCCGTCGAGCAGGTTGGCGAAGTTGTCCATCTACAGGATCCCTTGCAGCACGCCGGCGGGCAGGTCGACACCCAGCCCGATGGCGAAGGTGTAGAACGTGATCAACGACAGCGCGACGGCGATCAGCAGGTTGCGCACGTAGTGGCGGTTGCCCAGGGCGTAGGCCGAACCCCAGAAGAGGATCGTCCCGCTGATCACCCAGCCGAGCCGTTCGATGAGCACGGCGTTGACCAGGAACGCGCCGACCAGCAGCAGCACGGTGCGCCAGTCGATCGGAAGGCTCAGGTCCACGTCCTCGCCGGCCTCCGGCTCGCCGCGGCCGCCGCGGGCCACGTCCACCGCGTAGATCACCGCGATGACGAGCAGCAGCACGCCGAGCAGGATCGGCACCGGCTTCGGGCCGATCGGGTCGGCCGTGTTGATCGCGCGCCCGATCCGGGTCGTCGCGTCGAAGATGACCAGCCCGCCGACCAGGGCGAGAAACGCCACCACGCCGTACTGCGCCCGGTCGGGCCGCGGGGCCGGCTCCGGTGCGGCGTCCACCGCGGGGTCGGCGGCTGCCGGCTCCTCCGCTGCCGGGGCCGGCGGTGTGGCGGGCGGCGGTGCGGCCGCGGCGGCCTCCGGGCCCGGCTGGGCCGGGATCTCCGGTACGACCGGGGGCCGGGGCGGCGGGTCGCCGCCCCGGTCCGGTCGGGTGGTCATGCCGCTCATGCCAACCCGAGCTGCTTGAGCACGTCGGCCACGGCCTTGTCCTGCTCGGTGAGGAAGGTGCCGAACTCGTCGCCGGTGACGAACGCGTCGGTCCAGCCGCGCTTCTTCAGCTCGGCCTTCCACTCGTCCGAGTCGTGCATCTTGGTCAGCACGTCGATCCAGACCTTCTTGTCGGCGTCGCTGATGCCGGGCGGCGCGACGATGCCCCGCCAGTTGGTGAAGACCAGGTCGATGCCGGCGGACTTCAGGGTCGGCACGTCCTTGAGCGCCTCGATGGGCGCCTCGCTGGTCACCGCGAGGACGCGGATCTGGCCGGCCTCGACCTGGTCGAGGAACTCGCCGAAGCCGCTGGCGCCGAAGGCCACCTTGCCGCCGAGCACGGCCGGCAGCAGCTCGCCGCCACCGTCGTACGAGACGAAGTTGACCTGCTTGGGGTCGATGCCGACGGTCTTCGCGAGCTGCATGGGCAGGAGGTGGTCCGGGCCGCCGGGCGACGAGCCGCCGCCGACCGCGATCCCCTTCGGGTTGGCCTTCCAGGCCGCGACCAGGTCGTTGATGGTCTTGTACGGGGAGTCCTTCGGCACCACGATGGCGCCGGCCTCCTCGATCAGCTTGGCCAGGGGGGTGGTCTGGGTCAGCGTCGCCGCCGACTTGGAGGTGTACGAGGCACCGACCACGCCCAGGCCCATCTGCATGGCCAGCTTGCCGTTGCCCTTCTCGTTCACCGTCCGCTGGAGGCCGACCGTGCCGCCCGCGCCGGGCAGGTTGAACACCTGGACGCCGGAGGCGATCTTGGCGTCCTCCATCACCTTCGCGGCGGTCCGGGCCGTGGTGTCGTATCCGCCGCCCGGGGTGTTCGGGACCATGATCCGCAGGCCGCTGACCGGTTTGCCGTCGTTGCTGGAGCCGCCCTCGTTCTTGTCGGCGGTGGCGCCACAGGCAGCCAGGGCCAGCGCCGTGGCGGCGGCGACCCCCATGACCAGCACGTTTCTCCTAGTTGCCATCTTGTTTCTCTTCCGTTTCGAATGAGTCCAGCGGCAAGATGGTGGCCTCCACCCGGGCAGCTTGTCTGCGTTGTGTCACCAGCGGAAGTTGAGGTCTTTGTGGTCGCGGTCACGTCCCGGCGCCGTACGCTCGCCGGGCAGCTGCTGATCCTCCAGCTCGCGATCATCGTCGTCGTGCTGGTGGCGGTGGCCGCCGTGTCACTGGCCCAGTCCGAGGCCACCTTCAAGCGGGTGGAGGGGGATCGGGTGGCGGCGCTCGGCGAGCAGCTCGCCGCCGACAGACTGCTGCGCGACCGGCTCAACCAGCCGGCGCCGGCCGAGACGATCGCGCCGCTGGTGCAGAACATGGCGACCCGGTCCGGGGTGACCTCGGTGACCGTGGCCGACGCGCGGGGCCGGGTGGTCAGCTCCACCAACCCGACCCTGGTCGGCTCGCTGCTGGGCGACCGCCTGGTGGGTGAGGGCCGGAGCTGGTTCGGCGAGCTGGAGATCGACGGATCCCGGGAACTGGTCGCCCAGGTGCCGGTGCTCGGCGCCCGCGAGGAGAACCTGGGGCACCTTCTGGGCGTGGTGGTGATCGGCGAGAAGTCGCCGACCTGGTCGGAACGGCTGGTCGGGGCCTCGTCGTACCTCCTCACCTACCTCGGCATCGCGAGCGCCCTCGGGGTGGTCGGGTCGTGGCTGCTGGCCCGCCGGATCAAGCGGCAGACCCTCGGCCTGGAGCCCCGCGAGATCGCCGGGCTGGCCGAGCACCGGGAGGCGCTGCTGCACGGCATCGCCGAAGGGGTGATCGCGCTCGACCCGCAGCACCGGGTCACCCTGGTCAACGCGGTCGGCCGGCGGCTGCTCGACCTGCCCGAACACTGCCTCGGCCGCAGCCTCGCCGAGCTGCGGATCAACGGCCGGCTGCGGGACGTGCTGGCCGGCGCGGGCAGCGGACCGGAGGCCCGGGACCAGGTGGTGGTCCGGGGCGGCCGGGTGCTGGTGATGAACCGGATGACGGTCCGCAAGGACGGCCGCCGGCTCGGCTCCGTCACCACGCTGCGGGACCGGACCGAGCTGGCCCGCCTGGAGCAGGAGATCGGCGGGTTCCGCAGCACCACCGAGCTGCTCCGGGCGCAGACCCACGAGTTCGCCAACCAGTTGCACACCATCTCCGGGCTGATCCAGATCGGCGAGCACGACGAGGTGGTCCGGTACGTCGACGCGCTGAGCCGCCACCGCGCCTCGCTCGACCTCACGGTGACCAGCCGGATCCACGACACGGCCGTGGCGGCGCTGCTCATGGCCAAGTCGGCGGTCGCCGCCGAACGTCGGGTGGAGCTGCGGGTCTCCGAACGGACCGGACTCGACCGGCTGCCCCCGGAGCTGGCCGCCGACGTGGCCACCGTTCTCGGCAACCTCCTGGACAACGCGATCGAGGCGGTGGCCGGCCACACGTCCGACCGTCCCGCCTGGGTCGAGGCCGAACTGCGCCAGGACGCCGCCTCGGTGGAGATCGTGGTCCGCGACTCCGGCCCCGGGGTGGCGCCGGAGCTGGCCCAGGAGGTGTTCACCCACGGCTTCACCACGAAGGCGGCCGAGGGCGGCGAGCGCGGCATCGGCCTGGCGCTGACCCGGCTGGTCTGCCACCGTCGCGGCGGCGAGGTCGCGGTGACCAACACCGACGAGGGCGCGATGTTCACCGCCCGGATGTCGGTGCCGCGCGACGTGCCGGAGGGGGCGCGATGATCGACGTACTCGTCGTCGACGACGACTTCATGGTGGCTCGGATCCACCGCGGCTTCGTCGAGCGGATCGAGGGCTTCCGGGTGGTCGGCACCGCCAGCACCGGCGAGGAGGCGGTGGCCGCGGTCGACCGGCTTCGCCCCGACCTGGTCCTGCTCGACCTCTACCTGCCCGACATGTTCGGCCTCGACGTGGTGACCCGGATCCGGGCCGCCCGGCACGACTGCGACGTACTGGTGATCAGCGCCGCCCGGGAGGCCGAGGCGGTCCGGCGGGCGGTCCGCTACGGCGCGGTCAACTACCTGCTCAAGCCCTTCGGCTTCGACGAGCTGCGCACCCGGCTGGAGCAGTACGCGGCCCGCCGCACCGCGCTGCGCGCGGCCGTCGTCGCCGACCAGGCGGACGTGGACCGGGTGCTGTCCCGCAGCGGCTCGACGGCCGCCGCGGCGACCCTGCCCCGGGGCCTCAGCCCAGAGACGGCCGAGCTGGTGGAGCGCGCCCTGCGCGAGCACGAGGGGACGCTCTCGGCCAGCGAGTGCGCCGACCGGGTGGGCATCTCCCGGGTCAGTGCCCGCCGCTACCTGGAGCACTACGCCGGGAGCGGACGGGCCGAGGTGACCCTCAAGTACGGCGCGGCCGGCCGCCCCGAGCGCCGCTACACCTGGCTGGCCTGACCCCGCCCGGCTCGACGTCGCCCACGTGCACGGCGCGGCTCAGCCGGTGGCGGCGTCGACCAGGGCGCGGGCGGTGCGCTTGGCCGCCTCGGCGGCCGCCGGGTCGGCGTCCAGCACGCCGCTGGCCAGGCCGCCGTCGATCAGCAGGGTGAGCTGGCGGGCCAGCAGCTCGGGATCGGCCGCCCCGGCCCGGCGGGCCAGGTCGGTCACCCAGGCCCGGACCACGTTCTTGTGCTCGACGGTACGGGCGTGCACCGGGCTGCCGGTCGGTGACTCGGCGGCGGTGTTGATGAACGCGCAGCCGTGGTAGCCCTCCCGGCGGCAGGCCCCGCCGAGCGCGTCGAACATGCCGACGAGCTGCTCCCGGGGCTCGTCGCCGGCGTCCCGGGCGGCCGCCCGCAGCGCGCCGAACCAGGCCTGGTCGACCTTGTCCAGGTAGGCCAGCACCAGATCGTCCTTGCTCGGAAAGTGCTTGTAGAGGGTGGCCTTGGCCACGCCCGACTCGGCGATCACCGTGTCCACCCCGACGCCGCGCGGCCCGTGCGCGTAGAAGAGCCGGAACGCGGTGTCCAGGATGCGCTCCCGAGCGGAGCCGGCGGGGGTACGGGCCATCAGCCCAGTTTACAGACCGGTACGTCTGCCTGTCGGCGTGCTTCCCTGCCTCCGGGCGTCGCAGTAGACAGACCTGTCTGTTAGTCTCGGTCGCACCGAGCGCGTCGCACCGGCGTCGCGCCATTTCCGGAGGACGGACTCGACATGCGCATCGCAGTACTGGGCACCGGCATGGTCGGTCGGGCGATCGCCGCGCGCGCGGCCGAGCTGGGGCACGACGTCACCGTGGGCACCCGCGACGTGGCGGTCACCCGGGCGGGCGACTGGGCGGACTGGGCCACCGCCCACCCCGGCGTCGACCTGGCCGCTCATGCCGACGCCACCGCCGACGCCGAGCTGGTGGTGAACGCGACCAGTGGCGACGGCGCCCTCCCCGCGCTGACCGCCGCGGGCGAGAAGAACCTGGCCGGCAAGGTCCTGCTCGACATCGCCAACCCGCTCGATTTCAGCAAGGGCTTCCCGCCCACCCTGTCCGTGCTCAACGACGACTCGTTGGGCGAGCGGATCCAGCGGGCGTTCCCGCGTACCCGGGTGGTGAAGGCGCTCAACACCCTCACCGCCGACCTGATGACCCACCCCCGGCAGCTCGCCGACGGGGACCACACCGTCTTCGTCTCCGGCGACGACGGGGAGGCCAAGAAGGTGGTGACCGAGCTGCTCACCAGCTTCGGCCACACCGACGTGATCGACCTGGGCGACATCACCACCGCCCGGGGCACCGAGATGCTCCTACCGCTCTGGCTGCGCCTGTACGGCGGGCTCGGCACCGCCCTGTTCAACATCAAGGTCGTCCGCTGACGCCACGTCCGACGACCCAATCCGGAGACGCCGCTGGCCGGCACCCGTGTTCGGGTGCCGGCCAGCGTGTCGGCTCAGCTGTTCCAGTTGTGGGCGACGATGTCGGCGGCCTGCTGCTCCCACTGCGCGTACGCATCCGGGTAGGCCGAGACCTGCACGGTCTGGGCGGCCTCGGTCAGCGGCATGTCCTGCCAACCGTCAACCTGCTTCAGACCCTTGAGGAACGCCAGGGTGGAGTACTCGGGGTTGGTGATCTGCTCCGGCGTGCCCCAACCACTGGACGGGCGCTGCTGGAACAGACCCAGCGAGTCGTGGTCGTTGCGGTCGCCGAGGTGGCCGAGGTTCTCCAGCTTCGACTCCTGCAGCGACGTGGCGATCGAGACCACGGCGGCGCGCTCCGGCAGACCGGCCTTCTTCGTGGCGGCGATGATCGCCTTGGCGTTGGCGGTCTGCTCGTCGCTCAGGTCGATCGTCGACTGGGCGCCCTGGACACCGTGCGGGATCAGCTTCGCGGTGTCCGGCTTGTCGGCCTGCACCACCGCCGCCTCGGACAGCCCCGTCACCGGCGCCGCCTCGTGGTGGTTCAGCGGACCGGCGGCCAGACCACCGGCGACAGCCAGACCAGCAATACCGAGCACGCTCTTACGCAGCATCGTGTTCATGGAGAAAGCTCCATTCGGGGGTTGGCGCACCACGCCGATGGGGGTCGGCCGTGCGCAAGCACCGTCAGGCGCTCAGGAAGTTTTCGGGGGGATCATCGGCGCGGGGCCGGGAAGCCTCTTCGTCGCGCCGGGACCATGTACAACGACCGGCGGGCCACCATCATTCCGGCCCGGCCACCCCGCCTGGCGGGGCGTCCTCCTCGGTCGTTCACGGGGATACAACGACCCCGACCCGCCGGCCATTCCGCCGCCGGAGTGCGGCCGACGACCTCGCGAAACGGACATACGACCCAGGCGGCCCGAGGTCGGCGGAACACCCAATTGGCGGTCGGTGCGAGGTCGGGGCGATGGGAAAACGCCGGACAGGGGTTACCCTGACACCATGTCGGCCACCAGCACCGCGTACCTCGCCCGGCCCGGGCGACCCGCCGTGGTGGCGCGCACCCTCGGCGAGCTGACCGGCCCCACCCGGGGCATCGTCGAGCTGCCGGTGCGCCTGATGTGGAGCAGCGAGCGTGCCTTCGACCTGGCCGACCCCGACGACCTGCTCTGGATGTACGAGAACGTGCTGCGCGAGACCAGCCGGGTCGAGGATCTGCGCGAGCTGATCGACGGGGGGACGCTGCGCCGGGTGTGGCCGCTGTTGAACCTGCCCCGGGGCGTACGCCTGGCGTGGGAGAGCCGGCACCGGGGCCTGCGCACCGCGTGACCCATCTGCACGACTTCTACCGGGAGGTGGCCCGGGTGGCCCTCGCGGCCGCCGGCCCCCACCGGTTCGTGCTCGGCGGCGGGGTGGCCTGGGCGGCGCACGGCCTGGTCACCCGCCCGACCGAGGACGTGGACCTCTTCGCCGACGTGGAGGGCGCCGCCGCCGCGGCGGCGGCCGGGGTGCGGGCCGCCCTGGAGCGGGCCGGCTATCGGGTGGTCGACGCCGATCCGGACAGCGAGCTGGGTGAGCTCTTCGACGGCTACGACCGGGACCTGCGAGACTTCGTGGTCAGCCGGGACGGCCGGGAGATCCGGCTCAGCCTGGCGCGGCTCGACCGCTACCGCAGCCCGGTCGTGATGGACCTGGGCCCGGTGATGGACGTCCGCGACCTGATCGCCAACAAGACGGCCGCGCTGGTCAACCGCCGGGAGGTCCGCGACTACATCGACGTGTCGGCCGCGCTGGACCGGTACACGGTCACCGAACTGCTGGCGCTGGCCCGGCAGGTGGACCCGGCGCTGGACGCCGACGACGTCCGGGCGGCGGGCCGCTACCTGGACCGGGTGCCGGACCGCCGGTTCGCCCGCTACGGCCTGGACCCCGGCCAGATCGCCGAGGTCCGCCGCCGGATGGCCGCCTGGCCGCGCTGACGGCGGCGGGGCCATTGGCCGGCCGGACTCACTTGGTCGGCTTGCCGCCGGTCACGCCGAGGATCTCCCCCGTCACGTAGCTGGACTCCTGCGAGGCGAAGAAGACATACGCGGGGGCGAGTTCGGCCGGCTGGGCGGGGCGACCCATCGGCGTGTCGGTGCCGAACTGCTTCACCTTGTCCTCGGGCATGGTCGCCGGGATCAGCGGGGTCCAGACCGGGCCGGGCGCCACGGCGTTGACCCGGATGCCCCGGTCGGCCAGGTTCAGCGCGAGGGCCTTGGTGAAGTTGGCGATGGCCGCCTTGGTGGTGGCGTAGTCGAGCAGTTGCGGCGCCGGGTTGAACGCCTGGATCGACGAGCTGTTGACGATCGCCGAGCCCTCGGGCAGGTGCGGCACGGCGAGCTTGCAGAGCCAGAACATGGCGTACACGTTGGTCTTGAAGACCCGGTCGAACTGCTCGGTGGTGATGTCGAGGATGCCGTTGTCCTGCGACATCTGGAAGGCCGCGTTGTTGACCAGGATGTCGATGCCGCCGAGGTCGGACAACGCCCGCTCGATCAGCTCCCGGCAGTTCGCCTCCTCACGCAGGTCGCACCGCACGGCGACGCCCTTGCGGCCGGCCTGCTCGACCAGGCTGACGGTCTCCCGGGCGTCCGCCTCCTCCTCCTCGCCGAGGTAGGAGATCAGCACGTCGGCGCCCTCCCGGGCGTACGCGAGGGCGACCGCCCGACCGATCCCGGAGTCACCGCCGGTGATCACCGCCCGCTTGTCGGTGAGCCGGTCGCTGCCCCGGTACGACTCCTCGCCGTGGTCCGGCTTCGGACCCATCTCCCGCTCGGTGCCGGGCGTCGACTGCTGCTGGCCCGGCTGGCCCTGCTGCTGGCCGTACTGGCGGGTGGGGTCCTGCTGGGTGTACTGGTCCTCGCTCACCGGGTCTCCCTCGGGCCGTCGTCGCGCTCCCCTGCCGCCCTACCCCCGGACCGGGACCGGAAACGGCGGTGTTACACGCCGGTGGCCGGCGGCGCTTGTGGTGTGAGATACCTCTGGGCGATGTGGCGTCTGTGACACACGGTCGTTATGGTGCGCAACGGCGCCCACGAGGCGCGTCCACCCCCATGGAAGGGCACCTCATGACCACCTCCTCCGGCGCCTCGCGCCGCCAGGTGCTGGCCGTCGCGGCCGCCGCCGCGACCGCCCCCCTGATCGCCGGCGCTCCCGCCGAGGCCGCGTCGAAGCCGTCGAAGACCTGGGACCTCACCGTCCTCGGCACCTCGGACACCCACGGCAACGTCTACAACTGGGACTACTACCGCGACGCGGAGTTCGACGACAGCAAGCACAACGACGTCGGCGTCGCGAAGCTGGCCACCCTGGTCAACCAGATCCGCGCGGAGCGCAAGGGCAAGGCGACCCTGGTGCTGGACGCCGGCGACACCATCCAGGGCACCCCGCTGGCCACGTACTACGCCAAGCAGGAGCCGATCACCGAGACCGGCGCGACGCACCCGATGGCCAACGCCATGAACGTGCTGAAGTACGACGCCGTCACGCTCGGCAACCACGAGTTCAACTACGGCCTGCCGCTGCTCGCCACCTGGATCGGCCAGCTCGGCTTCCCGGCCCTGGCCGCGAACGCGATCAACGAGAAGACCGGCAAGCCGGCCTTCCTGCCGTACGTGATCAAGGAGGTCGCGCTCGGCGGCTACGACTCCCCCACCCTGAAGGTCGGCAT
Organism: Micromonospora sp. AP08; assembly: GCF_008085935.1. NCBI lineage: Bacteria > Bacillati > Actinomycetota > Actinomycetes > Micromonosporales > Micromonosporaceae > Micromonospora > Micromonospora sp. AP08. Next base: position 7,391 of record NZ_VSEZ01000014.1, on the reverse strand, counting down.
CCTCGGCCTGACCAACCCGGGCGTGGCCATCTGGGACAAGGGCAACGTCGAGGGCCGGCTGGTCTTCGCCGACATGGTGGCCACCGCCGCCAAGTGGGTGCCGGTGATGCGCGAGCGCGGCGCCGACCTGGTCATCATCTCCGCCCACGGCGGCGACAGCGGCACCTCCAGCTACGGGCCGGAGCTGCCGAACGAGAACCCGGTGGCGCTCATCGCCGAGCAGGTGCCGGGCATCGACGCCATCCTCTTCGGCCACGCCCACAACGAGGTGCCGCAGAAGTTCGTCACCAACAAGGCCACCGGCGCCCAGGTGCTCACCTCGGAGCCGTCGAAGTGGGGCCAGCGGCTGACCCGGATGGACTTCACCGTCACCAAGGTCAAGGGCCGGTGGCAGGTGGTCGCCAAGTCCGCCACCACGCTGAACACCAACACCGTGGTCGAGGACCCGGCGGTGCTCGCGGCCGTGCGCGGCCAGCACGACAAGACCGTCGGGTACGTCAACCAGGTCGTGGCGCAGTCCACGGAGGAGCTGTCCACCGTCGAGTCGCGGTACAAGGACACCCCGATCCTGGACTTCATCAACCACGTGCAGGCCGAGGTGGTCAGCAAGGCGCTGGCGGGCACCGCGTACGCGGGCCTGCCGGTGCTGTCGCAGGCGTCGCCGTTCAGCCGGACCGCCGTCTTCCCGGCCGGTGACGTGCGGATCCGCGACGTCGCCGGCCTGTACGTCTTCGACAACACCCTCGAGGCGGTCGTCATGACCGGCGCCGAGGTGAAGGCGTACCTGGAGTACTCGGCGAAGTACTTCAAGACCTGGGCGGCCGGGGTGACCATCGACCTGCCGAACATCAACGACCCGAACGTGCCGGACTACAACTACGACGTCGTCTCGGGGCTCGAGTACGACATCGACATCGCCAAGCCGGTCGGCCAGCGGATCACCCGCCTGGTCCTGCCGGGCACCGACACCCCGGTCGCCGCGGACGCCCAGTTCGTGGTGGCCGTCAACAACTACCGGCGCAGCGGTGGCGGCAACTTCCCGGGCATCGTGAAGACCCAGGTCTACAACCAGCAGCAGGAGATCCGCCAGCTGCTGATCGACTGGGCGCAGGCCAAGGGCGAGATCCGGCCGGGCGACTTCTTCGTCGACAACTGGAAGCTGGTCCGCGACGGCGTGCCGGTCTTCTGACCCGTACCACCGACGGGCCCCGGGGTGTGCGCACCCGGGGCCCGTCGGCCGTCTCCGGGGCCGGTCAGCCGCCGCCGGCGCGCAGGTCCCACTCGTGCTGCCCGCCCGTGGGGTCGGGCCGGTCCCGGCGCGGCTCGGTCTCACTCTCGGTCGACTCCACCCGCTCCTCCGGCCGCACCCCGGGCGGCAGTTCGCCGAAGCGGACGTGCCGGAGGAAGGCGTACTCCTCGTCGGTGAACGACTCGCGCGGTTCGCTCATGACCGCATTGTGCGCCCGGCCGCCCACCCGTCGCATCAACCGACCCGGGGCGGGTAAGCCGCCGCGACGACCCGTCCGGCGACGAGGTGGAGGACGACCATGCGCGCCATCCGGATGACCGCCCCGGGGGTGCTGGAGCAGGTGGAGGTGCCCACCCCGACCGCCGGACCGGGCGAGGTGCTGCTGCGCGTCGGCGCGGTCGGCGCCTGCCACTCCGACCTGCACATCCTCGACGCCCCGGCCGGGTTCTTCCCGGTGCCGATGACCCTCGGGCACGAGATCGCCGGCACCGTCGACCAGTTGGGGCCCGGCGTCACCGGCTGGTCGAGCGGCGACCGGGCCGCGGTCTACGGGATCATCGGTTGCGGCCGCTGCCGGGCCTGCCTGCGGGGCGCCGAGAACGCCTGCCGGGTGGTGCCGGTCGGCGGGATCGGGCTCAGCCGCGACGGCGGGCTGGCCGAGCACGTCGTGGTGCCGGCGTCCCGGCTGCTGCACGTCGGGGAGACGGACCTCACCCAGGCGGCGCCGCTCACCGACGCGGGGCTGACCCCGTACCACGCCGTCGAGCTGGCCCGGGACCGGCTGCGTCCGGGCACCTCGTGCGTGGTGATCGGCATCGGCGGGCTGGGCCACATGGCCGTGCAGATCCTGGTCGCCACCACCGCGGTACGGATCATCGCGGTGGACACCAGCGTCGCGGCCCTGGACCTGGCCGGCCGGTTGGGCGCGCACGACGTGGTGCAGGCCGGGCCGGACAGCGTGGACCGGATCCGGGCGCTGGTGGGCCCGCCGCCCGACGGCGCGGACGTGGTCCTCGACTTCGTCGGCGCCGACCCCACCGTCACCACGGCCCGGCAGGTGGTCGCCACCGGCGGTCAGGTGCTGCTGGTCGGCCTGGCCGGCGGGACCCTGCCCGTCCGGCCGGTCGCCGACGAGCCACCGACCGTGCCGCTGGAGACCGCCGTCCAGGTGCCGTTCTGGGGCACCCGGTCGGAACTCCAGGAGGTGATCGCCCTGGCCCGGTCCGGTCAGCTCCAGGCCGACGTGCAGACGTTCCCCCTCGCCGAGGCGCCGGAGGCGTACGAGCTGCTGCGCCGCGGGGAGATCCACGGCCGCGCCGTCGTCGTGCCCTGACTAGCGCGGGGCGGTGGCGTTCGGCCGTCGCGCCGGCAGCCGGTCCAGCAGCGCCAGGCCGGCCCGCACCGGGCGGCGGGCGAGGGTCCGCTCGAAGCTGGCCTGCCCCAGGCAGAAGCGGACGAACATCCGCCAGCCGGGCGGCGTGGCCAGCAGCGCGTGGAACACCTCGGGTCGCCGCGCGAAGACCTCCAGGAGCCGGTGCCCCGCCCGCATCTCCGGCACCAGCCGGAGGCGGACCTCCCGTTCGTAGGCGTCCAGGTCGCCGCCGGCCACCGCCTCCCCGGCCAGCCGGCCCGACCGCAGGGCGAAGCTGATGCCCTCCCGGCTCCACGGCTCCAGCAGGCCCGCCGCGTCGCCGGCGACCAGCACCCGGCCGCGACGCAGCGGCGAGTCCTCCGCCCGGCACCGGGTCAGGTGCCCCGAGTCGTGCTTCGGCGTGACCCCGGCCAGGCCCAGCCGGGCCACGAAGTCACGCAGGTAGGCGCGGGTCGGCTCGCCCTCGCCCCGGGCCGCGATGACCCCGACGGTGAGCCGGTCACCCTTCGGGAAGACCCAGGCGTACGAGCCGGGCACCGGCCCCCAGTCGAGGAGCACCCGCCCGCGCCAGCGGTCCTGCTCGGCGGGCGGGACCGGCAGCTCCAGCTCCAGCCCCAGGTCGACCTGCCGCCAGATGACCCCGACGTGCCGGGCCGTCATGCCGGAGGAGCCGTCGGCGCCGATCACCGCGCGGGCGCGTACCGTGTCGCCGTCGGCCAGCCGCAGGCGTACCTCGTCGGGGTCCTGCTCGACGGCGCGGACGGCGACGCCCTCGCGGATCTCCGCCCCGGCGGCGACCGCGGCGGCCCGCAGCCGGTCGTCGAACTCCTCCCGGCGGACCATGGCCACCAGCGGTGTGGAGTGCCGGCGGGTGAAGCCGCGTCGCCCGTCCCGGGTGAACGTGATCCGGTCGACCCGGTCGTGCGCGGGCACCTCGATCCGGTCGGCGATCTCGGTCAGCGAGGTGCCGATCAGCCCGCCGCCGCAGGTCTTGTACCGGGGGTGGGTGGCCCGCTCGACCACCAGGGTGCGCGCGCCGGCCCGGGCCGCCGCGTGCGCGGCGGAGAGGCCGGCCGGACCGCCACCGACGACGACGAGGTCCCAGATGATCACTGGTGCAGCCTAGGGCACCCTGCCCTCGGCCCGCCCGGCACGCGCCCCGCGCGACCCCCCGATCGGGTGGGCATCATCGGACGCCGCCCGGGTAACCGCCGGGCGCAGGCCGCCCGCCGGTCGGGCGGTCCACGCCGAGGAGGGAAGCGATGCAGCAGGTACGGCTGTCTGCGGTCGAGGAACGGGTGTACCAGGCGGTGACCGCGCTGGAGGTGCGGGGACACGTCCCCTACCCGGACCTGATCGCCCAGGAGACCGGCATGACCGAGGACGAGCTCCGCGAGCCGCTGCACCTGCTCACCGAGCGGGGGCTGCTGCACCGGGAGGACTCCCCGATGTCCGGGCTGGACTTCGGACCACGGTGGTGCGCACGCCAGATGACCTGACATCGTCGTTTGCCCCATCGGGGGCCGGGTAGCGATCGGTGATGCGTGATCGACGCTCTTCGGGGGGCACGATGAGCACGGACCGGTCGTCGACGCCGGTGGACACCGCCGGGTCCGACGACCGGCGCCGCTGGAAGGCGCTCAGCGTCGGCCTGGTCGCGGCGTTCATGACCCTGCTGGACGTCAGCATCGTCAACGTCGCCGTGCCGTCGATCGACCGCGCGATCCACGCCACCCCCAGCGACCTCCAGTGGGTGCTGTCCGGGTACGCGCTCACCTTCGGGCTGGTGCTGGTGCCGGCCGGGCGGTTCGGCGACGCGCGGGGCCGGCGTACCGCCTTCGTGGTCGGGGTGGCGCTGTTCACCGTGACCAGCGCGCTGGCCGGCCTGGCCCGCTCGCCGGAATGGCTGATCGCCGCCCGGCTCGTGCAGGGCGCCGCCGCCGGGGTGGTCAACCCCCAGGTGAGCGGCATGATCCAGCAGTTGTTCCGGGGCGCCGAGCGGGGCCGGGCGTTCGGGCTGCTCGGCGCCACCATCGGCGTCTCCACCGCGGTCGGCCCGCTGCTCGGCGGGCTGCTCATCGAACTCGGCGGGGAGGAGCACGGCTGGCGCTGGGTCTTCTTCGTGAACATCCCCGTCGGCATCCTCGCCGTGGTGCTCGGCTGGCGGCTCATCCCGGCCCGCCCGGCCGGCCAACCGGACCGGCACCGGCTGGACCCGGTCGGGGTGCTGCTGCTCGGCCTCGGCGTGACCCTGGTGCTGCTGCCGCTGGTGCAGCGGGAGCAGTGGCGCGGGGCCGGCAAGTGGGCGCTCATCCCCGTCGGCCTGCTCTTCCTGGCCGGCTTCGCGCTCTGGGAACGGTGGTACGCGCAGCACCGGCCGCCGCTGTTCGACCTGCGGCTGTTCCGGCTGCGCTCGTACACCCTGGGCTCGCTGATCGGCCTGGTCTACTTCGCCGGGTTCACCGCCATCTTCTTCATCTTCACCCTCTACATCCAGGTCGGGCTCGGCTACAGCGCGCTCGCGGCCGGCCTGGCCATCACCCCGTTCGCGCTCGGCTCGGCGGCCGCCTCGGCGCTGGGCGGCCGGGTCGTCACCCGGTACGGCCGGCCGCTGGTCGCCGCCGGCCTGCTCGTCGTGGTGCTCGGCCTGCTCGCCACCGTGTGGGTGCTGCGGGACTCGCCGCACCGGTCGGTGCCGCTGCTGACCGCCGTGCCGTTCCTGCTCGCCGGCCTGGGCAGCGGCCTGGTCATCGCGCCGAACCAGACGCTGACCCTCTCCGAGGTGCCCGTGCCGCAGGCCGGAAGCGGGGCCGGCATGCTGCAGACCGGACAGCGGATCGGCTCGGCGGCCGGCATCGCCGGGGTCGGCGCACTGTTCTTCTCCTCGCTGGCCGACAGCAAGGGCGACTTCTCCGTCGCCTACCGGCACTCGCTCCTGCTGGCCGTGGGGATCATCGCGCTGGCCCTGGTGGCGGCGCTGGTCGACGTCGTGGCCGGCCGCCGCCATTCCGGCGACCCCTCCTGAGCCGCGTCAAATGAGAACCGGCGCGGAACAGGTTGCGAATTCGTCGTCCTGAGGGGTGCGCCGGAGACGTAGACGGCGGTAGATACATGGGTCATGACGAACACCCTCGACCGTCGTACCCTCCTGCGCCTCGCCGGGGCATCCGCCGGCACCGCCGTCCTGGCCGGCGCCACCCTCGCCGGACCGTCCCCCGCCGGCGCGGCCACCGCCGCCTTCCGGCACGGCGTCGCCTCCGGTGACCCGCTGCCGGACGGGATCCTGCTCTGGACCCGGGTCACCCCCACGCCCGACGCGCTGCCCGGCTCCGGCGCCGGCCCCGACGTGGAGGTGAGCTGGCAGGTCGCCACCGACCCCGACTTCCGGGCGCCGGTCGCCGCGGGCACGCTCACCACCGGACCGGCCCGCGACCACACGGTGAAGATCGCCGTGTCCGGCCTCGCCGCCGCCACCACCTACTGGTACCGCTTCGGCCACGCCGGCGCCTGGTCGCCGACCGGCCGGACGATGACCGCACCGCCCGCCGACGCGGCCGTCGACCGGCTGCGGATGGGCGTGGTGTCCTGCGCCAACTGGGAGGCCGGCTACTTCGCCGCGTACCGCCGGCTGGCCGACCGGGGCGACCTCAACCTCGTCGTCCACCTCGGTGACTACCTCTACGAGTACGGCACCGGCGAGTTCGCCGCCGCCGGCCGGGTGGTCCGGCCGACCCAGCCCGCGCACGAGGTGCTCACCCTGGCCGACTACCGGATCCGGCACGCGCTCTACAAGACCGACCCGGACCTGCAGGCGCTGCACGCCGCCGTGCCCTGGGTGATCACCTGGGACGACCACGAGGTCGCCAACGACGAGTGGTCCGGCGGCGCGGAGAACCACACCCCCGGCACCGAGGGCCCGTTCGCCGACCGGCTGGCCGCCGCCCGGCAGGCGTACCTGGAGTGGATGCCGGTCCGGGTCGGCGCGGACGGGGCGATCTACCGGCGGTTCCGCTTCGGCCGCCTGGCCGAGCTGTCCATGCTGGACCTGCGTTCGTACCGGTCGGCGCAGGCCTCCGGCCCCGCCGTCGACGACCCGAACCGGACCATCACCGGCGACGCGCAGATGGCCTGGCTGAAGGCCGGACTGTCCGGCTCCGCCGCCCGGTGGAAGCTCGTCGGCAACCCCGTGATGATCGCCCGCCTGGACGTCGGCGCCCTGCCGTCCTGGCTGCTCGGCCCGCTCGGGAAGCTGCTCGGCATCCCCGAGAACGGCGGGGTGCTCAACGCCGACCAGTGGGACGGCTACAACGCCGACCGCAACGAACTCGTCGGCCACCTCCGGGCCACCGGCACCCGGGACGTGGTCTTCCTGACCGGCGACATCCACACCTCGTGGGCCAACGAGGTCACCACCCGGACGACGCTGTTCGAGCCGGCCGCGGCGGAGTTCGTCGTACCGTCGGTGACCAGCGACAACGTCAACGACTTCCTCAAGCTGCCGGCCGGCAACGCGCTGAGCCAGGTCGGCGCCGGGCTGCTCCGCTCCACCAACCCGCACGTGCGCTGGGCCGAGCTGGACGGGCACGGGTACGGGGTCCTCGACGTGACGCCGCAGCGCTGCCGGATGGACTGGTACCACCTCGCCGACCGGACCAGCAGCACCAGCGGCAGCCGGTGGGTGGCGGGCTGGTCGGTGGGGACCGGCTCCTCCCGCCTGCGGGCCGAGAGCGCGCCGGTGTGAAAACGCCGCTGGCCGGCACCCCGTGGTTC
>NZ_VSEZ01000013.1:0-178567 GCF_008085935.1 Micromonospora sp. AP08 | reverse complement strand
CAAACAATTTGGCACTGGCTTATCAAGCACCCTGTTGAGTTCTCAAAGAACAACCACACACCATCCGGAACCCCGCATCAGCAGGACCCCGTCCGGGGCAACCTCTCTAACTTACTCGGTGCGATCCTCGCTGTCAACCTCGTGTTTGAGGTGATCAACTTGGTTCGAGCCGATCCACGCTCACGCACGCCGTGACCGGCGGTCGTTACTGTCGTGGTTTCCGGCGGACCGGCCGATCGCCGCTCTCGCGGCCACCCGCCCGGCTCCCTGCCGGCTTTCGAACTCTACCCGGTCGGCTTCGCGATCGCAACCCCGTGTCTCGGGGTGTTCCGCACCGCCCGATCTCTCAGTCTGGCTCGGCGTCGCCGCCACCAGCCTGGCGCCCGTTCTCGGCCGGTTTGTCCGGCCTCCCGCGTGCAGAGAGAAAGTTACGCGGACCGTCCTGAGAAGGCAAATCAATGATCGTCTCTGCCCGAGCCGGCGGCGCACCACGACGGCGCCGGGCGGCGGAAAGCCGCGATCGGACGGGGCCGCCGGGGGCTCATCCGTGCCAGAGTGTCTGGCATGGATGACGTGTCCCGGCTCCCGGCGACGACGCTCGCCGAGGAGGCCCTGCTCGGGCTCCTCCTGCCGTTCTGGCAGCTGGTCATCGGCGCCTTCGTGCTCGCCGTCGTCCTGCTGTCGATGGGACGCCTCGTCCGGCGCGGTCCCTCCCGGATGACCACCGCCCTGCTCGTCACCGCGGCGGCGATCGCCGGCCTCACCGTCGTCGGCGTGCTGCTGGAGAGCTGAGCGGGGTCAGAGCCGCCGGTTGGCGAGGCTGGGCACCTCGACGCGGATCGTCCGCAGGCGGTCGAGGTCCAGGTCGGTCGCGGCGAGCCCTGGGCCGTCGGCCACCTGGCTGAGCACCGTCCCCCACGGGTCCACGACCATGCTGCGCCCGAAGCAGGTGCGCCCCGGCTCGTGGTCGCCCGTCTGGCCGGCGGCCGCGACGTAGCACTGGTTCTCGATCGCCCGGGCCCGGAGCAGCACCTCCCAGTGGTCGCGCCCGGTGTGCATCATGAACGCGGCCGGCACGACCAGCAGCTCGGCCCCGCCTTCGGTGGCCAGTTGCCGGTAGAGCTCCGGGAACCGGAGGTCGTAGCAGATCGACAGGCCGACCCGGAGACCCTCGACGTCGACCACCACCGGCTTTTCACCCGCCGCCACCGTGGCCGACTCCTGGTAGGAGACCCGGCCGGGAATCTCGACGTCGTACAGGTGGATCTTGCGGTAGCTGGCGGCGAGCGCGCCGTCCCGGTCGAAGACCAGCGAGGTGTTCCAGGTGTGCTCGGGGTCCGGACCGGCCTCGTGGAACGAGCCGGCGATCACCCAGATGCCGAGCCGGCGGGCGGCGTCCGCGAAGAAGCGGCCGACCACGCCGTCGACCGGTTCGGCCGGGGGCATGCCGGCGGCGAGGCCGAGGTAGTCCACGTACTCCGGGAGGACGGCGAGGTCCGCGCCGGCCGCCGCCGCCCGGGCCAGCAGGGCCTCGGCGGCGGCGAGATTCGCGGTCCGGTCGTCACGGGAGTTGAGCTGACACACGGCGACACGCATGACGCTCAGCGTACGGGCGGCGGGCGGGCCGCGACAGGGCTCAGACGCTCGCCAGGACGAGCGCGCCGGCGGCGAAGCCGAGCCCGGCCAGTTGCACCGGGCGGAGCCGTTCCCGGTCGACCGCGAGCGCGAGCAGCACGGTGCTCGCCGGGTAGAGCGCGGCGATGGCGGCCACCACGCTGAGGTGCCCCCGGCCGGCGGCGGCCAGGAAGAGCGCGTTGGCCGCCGAGTCCAGCAGGCCGGCCGCCGCGGCCCAGCGGAGCACGCGCGGTCCCAGCCGCAGGCGTACGCCCGTGCGCACGGCGAGCGCGAGACCGAAGGCGATGGAACTGACGCGTACCGCGGCCACCGGCCACATGCCGGCGCCCTCGTCGGCCTGGCCGAGCAGCGCGAAGAAGATCCCGAAGAGCAGCCCGGCGCCGAGCGCCATGCCGATGAGGCGGCCGGACACCCGCCCCGTGGTGCCGCCCTCCCCCAGGCTCACCAGCGCGATGGCCACCACGGCGAGCCCCGCGCCGGCGAGCGCGAGGGTGCCCGGCGAGTGGGCCGTGACCAGCCCGGCGACGATCGGCACGACCGCGGCGGTGATCGCGGTGACCGGTGCGACGACGGCCATCATGCCGCCGGCCAGGGCCTTGTAGAGCAGCATCACGCCGGCCGCCCCGGCCACCCCGGCGACCAGCCCCCAGGCCAGGTCGAGAGGACCGGGCGTGCCGGGCACGATCAGCACGAGGGCGAGCAGCAGCGGGACGCTGAGCAGTTGCGACACCACGGTCACGGCGATCGGGTCGGCGTGCCGGGACGCCTTGCCGCCGGAGAAGTCGGCCGTGCCGAACGCGACCGCGGACACCGCCGCGAGCACAATGGGGAACATCAGGCAGTCGTACCACAATATTGACCGCGAAGGACAGTGTGATGACCGACGCCGGAGGGCGGGTGGGCGCGGTGACCTCCGCGGTCGCCCGACAGGTACGCGAGCTGCGGGCCGCCCGCGGCTGGTCCTTCGAGGAACTGGCCGGCCGCTCCGGGGTGAGCAAGGGCATGCTCGTGCAGATCGAGGGGGCGCGGACCAACCCGAGCGTCGGCACGCTCTGCCGGGTCGCCGACGCGTTCGGTGTCAACATCGCCCGGCTGCTCGAACCGGCCGAGGAGAGCACCGTACGGGTCTCCCGGGCCGGCGACGCTCCAGTGCTGTGGCGGGGCGGGCACGGCGGCACCGCGCGGCTGCTCAGCGGTCTCGGCGAACCGGACCTGGTGGAGCTGTGGGAGTGGCGGATGGAGCCCGGCGAGGCGCACCACTCCGCCGACCATCCGCGCGGCACCCGGGAGGTGCTGCACGTGCTGGCCGGGGCCGTCACGGTCACCGTCGAGGGTGTCGACCACGACGTACGCGCCGGCGAGACCGTGGAGTTCCACGCCGACCGGGAGCACGGCTACCGCACGGCGGGCGACGAGCCGGCACGGCTCGTCATGGTGGTGGTCACCCCGTCGGGCGAGTGGGACCGGCGGACCCGGTCACGCGGACCGCGCCCGAGCTGACCCGGGCGCGGTCGCGGCGGGCGATCAGGCCGACTTCTCCTCGCGGTCCCGGCGGGCACGCCGGCCGGTGAACTCGCGGGGAACGATGGTCGGGTTGACGTTCTCCAGGACGACCTCGCGGGTGATCAGCACCCGGGCGGCGTCGGGGTTGCTCGGCACCTCGTACATCACGGAGAGCAGGACCTCTTCCATGATCGCCCGCAGGCCGCGGGCGCCGGTGCCGCGGAGCATCGCCTGGTCGGCGATGGCCTCCAGCGCGGGCTGCTCGAACTCCAGCTCGACGCCGTCCAGCTCGAAGAGGCGCTGGTACTGCCGGACCAGGGCGTTGCGCGGCTCGGTGAGGATGCGGACCAGCGCGGAGCGGTCGAGGCTGCGCACGTTGGTGATCACCGGGAGCCGGCCGATGAACTCGGGGATCAGCCCGAACTTGAGCATGTCCTCCGGCATGACCTGGCTGAAGATGTCGTCGGTCGACCGCTCGGAGACCGACCGGAGCCGGGCGCCGAAGCCGGTGCCGCCGGAGCCGGTGCGGGCCTCGATGATCTGGTCGAGGCCGGCGAAGGCGCCACCGCAGATGAACAGCACGTTGGTGGTGTCGATCTGGATGAACTCCTGGTGCGGGTGCTTGCGCCCGCCCTGCGGCGGCACGTTGGCCACCGTGCCCTCGAGCATCTTCAACAGCGCCTGCTGCACACCCTCGCCGGAGACGTCCCGGGTGATCGACGGGTTCTCCGACTTCCGGGCGATCTTGTCGACCTCGTCGATGTAGATGATCCCGGTCTCGGCGCGCTTGATGTCGTAGTCGGCGGCCTGGATGAGCTTGAGGAGGATGTTCTCCACGTCCTCGCCGACGTAGCCCGCCTCGGTGAGCGCCGTCGCGTCGGCGATCGCGAACGGGACGTTGAGCATCCGGGCCAGGGTCTGCGCCAGGTGGGTCTTGCCGCAGCCGGTCGGGCCGAGCAGCAGGATGTTGGACTTGGCCAGCTCGACGCCGTCGCTACCGGAACCCGGGGCGCCGGCGGCCTCCGCCTGGATCCGCTTGTAGTGGTTGTAGACCGCGACGGCGAGCGCTTTCTTGGCCTGCTCCTGACCGACGACGTAGTTGTCGAGGAACTGGCAGATCTCCATCGGCTTGGGAAGCTCTTCCCACTTCACCTCGCCGGACTCGGCCAGCTCCTCTTCGATGATCTCGTTGCAGAGATCGATGCACTCGTCGCAGATGTAGACCCCGGGGCCCGCAATCAGCTTCTTGACCTGCTTCTGCGACTTGCCACAGAAGGAGCACTTCAGTAGGTCGCCGCCGTCACCGATCCGTGCCACCTACGTTCTCCCTGCACTCGTCGGCCGGTGCGCCGGCCCCTGACCTGCGGGCGCCGCGCGCCCGTCCGTCCTGTCGTCCCACCTCGCCGGTCCGACCCTGCGAAGCGGCACAGACCCGACGTTACCCGCTGCCGGAGGTTTCTCCGACCCCCAAATCGGGTGTGTCAGAGGTCGGCCGGGAACAACGCCCCGACCGACCTCCGACCCCGCACTGCTCAGCTGGCGGCGTGAGATGCCAGCAGACCCTTCTTGCGGCTGGTCAGGATCGTGTCGACCAGCCCGTACTCCTTGGACTCCTCGGCCGTCATGATCTTGTCACGGTCGATGTCCTTGCGGACCTGCTCGATGGGACGGTTGCAGTGGCGGGACAGCATGTCCTCCAGCTGCGTCCGCATCCGCAGGATCTCCCGGGCCTGGATCTCGATGTCCGACCCCTGGCCGTAGCCGCCCTCGGTGGCCGGCTGGTGGATGATGATCCGGGAGTTGGGCAGCGCCATCCGCTTGCCCGGGGTGCCCGCCGCGAGCAGCACCGCCGCCGCGCTGGCCGCCTGGCCGAGGCAGACGGTCTGGATGTCCGGGCGGACGTACTGCATGGTGTCGTAGATCGCCGTCATGGCCGTGAACGAGCCACCCGGCGAGTTGATGTACATGATGATGTCGCGGTCCGGGTCGGTGCCCTCCAGCGTCAGCAGCTGGGCCATCACGTCGTTGGCCGACGCGTCGTCCACCTGGACGCCGAGGAAGATGATCCGGTCCTCGAAGAGCTTGTTGTACGGGTTGGACTCCTTCATCCCGTACGACGTGCGCTCGACGAACGACGGCAGGACGTAGCGGTTGTGCACGGCCGCGAACTGGGGCGGCAGGCTCAGGTCGGTCATCGTCAGCTCCTCAGCTCAGGGTCCCGGCGCCATCCGGAACCTGCGCGGCCCCGATGATCACCTTGTCGATGAAGCCGTAGTCCATGGCCTCCTGGGCGGTGAACCAGCGGTCCCGGTCCGAGTCCGCCTCGATCTGCGCCTGGCTCTGGCCGGTGTGGTGCGCGACCCGCTCCTGGAACATCCGCTTGGTGTAGAGCATCTGCTCGGCCTGGATCGCGATGTCCGACGCGGTGCCGCCGAGGCCACCCGAGGGCTGGTGCATCATGATCCGCGCGTGCGGCAGCGCGTAGCGCTTGCCCTTCGTGCCGGCGCAGAGCAGGAGCTGGCCCATCGACGCGGCCATGCCCATCGCCACGGTCGACACGTCGTTGTCGATGAACTGCATGGTGTCGTAGATCGCCATGCCGGAGTAGACCGAGCCACCCGGCGAGTTGATCCAGAGGTTGATGTCGCGGTCCGGGTCCTCCGCCGCGAGCAGCAGGAGCTGCGCGCAGATGCGGTTGGCGACCTGGTCGGTCACCTCGCTGCCCAGGAAGATGATCCGCTCCTTGAGCAACCGGTTGTAGACCGAGTCGTCGAGGTTGCCAATGGAGTCGCCACCGCGGGCCTCGATCGCCCGGAGCGACTTCTTGGGGATGTGCATGTCGGTCATGGCAGCCCTTCGCTCTCCGTACCGTCCTACCCGACACTAACCGCTCGGCCGGGGGGCGTACTCCCGGTCGGGGCACTGTTCGCTCTCAGCGCAGTCACCCGCAGGGCGTACCCGGAAAAGGGTTTCGGCCGCCGCCCGGCGCGGAGCGCGGGACGGCGGCCGACGCCCGACGATCAGTGCTGGTGGTCGTGCTCGGCCTCGTTCTGGGCCCGCAGCGCGTCGAGGGAGACCTCGTTGCCCGCCGCGTCCTTGATCTTGATCTTCTCCATCACCGAGGCGAGCGCCTTGCCCCGGCGGACGTCACCGAAGACGGCCGCGGCGGCGCCGGAGCGGACCAGCTGGTCGTAGTACTGCTGCGGGGCCATGCCGGCGCGCTGGGCGCGGTGGACGATCTCGTGACCGAACTCGTCGTCGGAGACCTGGACGTCCTCGGCGTCGGCCAGGGTGTCCAGCAGCAGCTGGATCTTGACGCCCTCGGTCGCGGCCTCGGTCAGCTCGGTGTCGATCTGCTCCTCGGTCTTCTCCTCCGCGGCGAGGTACTCCTCCAGGGAGGCGCCGATGCGCTCGAGCTGGTCGACCATCGCGGCCTTGCGGCTCTCGACCTCCTCCTTGACGACACCCTCCGGCGCCGGCACCTCGGCGGCGGCGACCATCTGCTCGAGGGCCTTGTCGCGAGCGGCGTAGATCTGCTCGACCTGCTTGCCCCGGGTCACCCGCTCACGCAGGTCGGCGCGCAGCTCCTCGATGGTGTCGAACTCGCTGGCCAGCTGGGCGAAGTCGTCGTTGAGCTCGGGCAGCTCCTTCTCCTTGACCGTGCGGACGGTCACCGCCACGTCGGCGTCGCGGCCGGCGAAGTCGCCGCCGACCAGCTGAGTGGAGAAGGTGGTGCTGTCACCGGCGGCCAGGCCGACGAGGGCCTCGTCCAGCCCCGGCAGGAGCTGCTTGCTGCCGACCTCGTGCGAGATGTTGCTCGCCTGACCGCCCGGCACGTCCTCGCCGTCGACGGTGGCGTTGAGGTCGATCTGGACGAAGTCGCCCTCCTGGGCGGCCCGCTCGACGGTCTTCAGCGTCGCGAACCGCTCGCGCAGGCTGTTGACCTGCTCGTCGATCTCGCTGTCGGCGATCTGGATCTCGTCGACGGTCACCTCGATGGTGGCCGGGTCCGGCAGGGTGATCTCCGGCCGGACGTCCACCTCGGCGGTGAAGTTGAGCGAGTCACCGTCGTTGAACTCGGTGATCTCCACCTCGGGACGGCCGAGCGTCTTCAGGTCGTGCTCGCGGACCGCGGCCATGATGTTCTGCGGGATGGCCTCCTGCACCGCCTCGTTGAGGACGGTGCCCCGGCCCACCCGCTGGTCGATGACGGCGGCGGGAACCTTGCCCCGGCGGAAGCCGGGAACCTGGACCTGCTGGCCGATCTCCCGGTACGCCTTCCTGAGGCTCGGCTCGAGCTCGACGAACGGCACCTCGATGGCGAGCCGCACGCGCGTCGGGCTCAGAGTCTCGACGGTGCTCTTCACAGGCGTACTCCTTGACGGATCTCAGTTGAGTCTGGGCGTGATTGCGCGCATCGAGTGTAGGCGAGCCGGCCTGCGGCATCGGCAGCGCCCGGGTACCGCGCGGAAAAAATCGGCGGTTCCCGGACGACCCGGTCGCGAACGACAGTCGGGGTGGCGGGATTTGAACCCACGGCCCCTCGCTCCCAAAGCGAGTGCGCTACCAAGCTGCGCCACACCCCGTGGCGACGAAGAGTGTATGCCGTCCGGGCCCGCCGGACGGGCACCGGGGCGGTCCCGGGGCGGCGCGCGGTACGGCGCTGCGCGTCCGGTTCCGGGATTCGGTAGGCTGTCGGGCGCGTCCCGCGAGAGCGGGGCGCACGCGGGCGTAGCTCAATGGCAGAGCTTCAGTCTTCCAAACTGACGGTGCGGGTTCGATTCCCGTCGCCCGCTCCAAGCAAGAAGGCCCAGGTAGACCGCATGATCACGGCACCTGAGCCTGTCCGCGTGCCATCCACCAGCGGCGACCGTCAGTAGCGCGCTCTGGGCGGGTGCCGGCTACCGGGTGACTATCCGACGTACCAGTCGAACAGCTCCCACCCGGGCGGTGTCGCCATGACAAGCAGCATGATCACGTTGGCAGCGCTGACGGTCCCCAGCAGGCGCCACTGGCGATGCTCGGCTCGGAAGTCGGCCGAGGCCAACAACGGTAACGCCACCAGCAGGCAGAGCAGCCCCGGAATGAAGCCCACGCCGACCGCGGCGACCGCTGGCCAGGACCAAGCCGGCGGGGCCTGCTCGGGGAAGTAGGCGGCATCAGTTACCAGGTAGGCGACCACGGCGTAGGTGTAGGCCAGAACAACCAGTACCTGTACCCACACGACTGCCCACATCGACCGGCCGACACCCGCCGGTCTCTCCACCGTCGTCTGCATCGCAGCAGAATAGGCCGCCGTGCCAGTAGCCGGTGCCCCGGACGATTCCCGTCGCCCGCGCCACACGTCACGGTGCGGCTCCGGCCTGCTTCTGCTCCACGGCGGTGCGCCGTCCGGGAATCAGCCGAAGCACGGACGGGACGCCCTGCGAGGGCCGGAGGTCAGGTGCACCGCTGGCCGCCAAGCGTTCGCCGGCCAGGATGCTGCGCGCGAGTCCACCCCGCACCGAGGGCCCCGCCATCGCACACTTCGCGATGTAGTGGATGCCAATGTTGATCAGCAGCAGGCCGAACACGTATGCCGACTCGTCCTTCATCCAGCCGCCCTGGAGTCCCGCCGCGATCACTCCGATCACCAGGCCGTAGAGCAGCATCGTCCACCACCACTGTTCGAAGCCTCGGGGGAACTGATGGTCAGGCGGCGGGACGGTGGAGAACCCGGCGGCGCGTCCGGCGGCGAACAACTTGCGCGCCGTCAGCAGGATGAGCAGGTTGTTGCAAGCCACCAGAACGGCACCGGCGGCACACGACCACGCCCAGAGGCGAGGTTGCCAGCTCACGGCGATCACGGTGGTGGGCAGCGCGACGACGGTCATCAACCGCATCGACACCTCGGCCGCCCTCGCCAGCCAACCGTCGAGGTGACGGGTCGTCAGCCGGGCAAGGATGGTCTGGTAGTACTTGGCCGCGACCATGGCTTGGGCGAAGGCGATGAGTTTGGCGGCCTCCGGCATGGCGGGCAACTTCGGGAAGTCCTTAATGAAGTCCGGCACCTGCGGAACCGCCACCCGGGCGAAGACGCCCCACCAGGCGAGCGTCGCGACCAGCGAGAAGAACAGCAGGTACGCCTCGTCGCCGCCCCGCTTGCGCACCTCCCGCCACTTGCGGAACTGGGAAGGCAGTTCCCGGGAGGAGGCCGCGAACCTCGCGTACGTGCGCCAAGCCCGGGACGGGTCGACGACCGGCTCGGCCTCGACCTGGGCGAACGCCGCTTCCAGCAGCAGCGAGACCCGGTCGTAGACCGTCCCGTCCGACCTGGGCGCCAGGAGCAGACGTCGGTGCGGGTCCTCCTCCAGGAGGTCGTCGAGCGCGCGTCCGAGCGCCGGGCTCATCTCGTAGATGGAGTCTGGAACGCGTCCGTCGCGGGGTGGGCTGCCCGAGAGGATCTCGGTCAAGATCACCCCGAGGGAGTAGACGTCCGAGGTGCCGGCCGCTCCCCGGTTCTTCACCTCCGGCGCGACATAGACGGAATCGTCGTGCTCGGCGATGCCGACCTGACGGCTGTAGAGGTGGTTCCGGCCCAGGTCGATCAACTTCGCCGGCCCGTCGGGCGCGAGGATGACGTTGCTCGGAGAAAGGTCGAGGTGCTGGCGGAACCGGCCGTGCTCCGGCGGTCGAGCGGCCTGATCATCCGGTTCCTCGGCGGAATCGGCCAGCAGCCGGAGCGCCACGACGAGCGCGCCTGCCACGCGCTTCGCCTCGGCGACGGCTTGGCCCGGCGGGACATCACGATGTTCCCAGAGCTTGTTGATCCGCTCCCGCAGCGTATCGCCGTCCTGCCTGGGCATGAGCACCCAGCGACTCGTGGAGGCGACGGGCTGGACCACCGAGGGGACCCTCCGCGCCGAGCCGTACGTGGCGGCATAGCTCTCCGTGGCCTTGGCGACCGCGGACATCTTGTTCCAGGGGAAGAGGACGCATTTCAGCACCCACTGGTCGCTGGCGCGCTGGTCGGAGTCGCGGTACCCGGCGGCCAGGATCGCGGATGTCGTTCCCGCCTTGTAGTAGCGGAACGTCGCCGGGTCCAGCCGCGCCCACTCCGATTCGGCGGCCGACTCACCGCCACCAGCACGACGAGGCGGAGCGTAGATGGCGTAAATCGCGTCGCGAATCTCCGGCCGCTTCAGGAGTTTTCGGCAGAACTCGTCCGACTCCTGTTGCGCGGTGAGGTCTGGCGGCTCGAATCTGCGGCGTAGAAGTTCCACGTTCAGCGCGATGAAGGAGATGATCCCGGCGAGAAAGGGGGCACCGTCGAATTCCATGGTGGAAATCCGAGAAGCCGCCAGGTCGGCGGCCTTGACAAAGTCCCTGGTGCTCTCGCTCTGAGCATCGTCGGTGTCCGAGGTGTCCGATCGCCCGGATACGCCATATTCGAAGAGATGGTCCAGGATGTTGTTCAACAGGCCGACGGCACCGCGCGTCATCTGGTGCCGGGGCAGGCGCGCCAGCCGCAGCAGGAGTGAACCCGGGATGTCCTGGCCACGGCGTTCGATGCAGGCGAGAATTTGTCGCTCCACCGACCCTTGACGATCAACCACAACAGCCCGTCCATCCCGAAGCGAAATCCACGGTCCGGATACAGCACAACACAGGGAGGCGGGTTTGAGAAAGCCAGAGCGCAGGACAACCAATGATTCACCGTCGCCAGTTCCGTTGGGCTGCGCTTCCCGGCCTGGATGAATCGCGTGCCCGCGATTCCGGCGAATCACGGGATAGTTCGGCCGCTCGGGGCCGACCGCCGGAGATCGCCGGGCGGCGGGTGCTGCGTACGATGCGGGGCCGGACATCCCCTCGTCGGGTGGAGGTAGCGACGGATGTCAGGCCAGCAGGACGGTTTCGCCCTCGGCGTGGACCTCGGCACCTCGAACACCGTGGCCGTGCTGCGCTGGCCCGACGGGCGTACCCGCCCGCTGCTGGTGGAGGGGGAGCCGATCCTGCCGTCCGGTGTGTACGCCGACACCGACGGGCGCCTGCACGTGGGGCGGGACGCGCTGCGACTGGCCCACGCCGACCCCGACCGCTACGAGCCGAACCCCAAGCGCCGCGTCGACGAGGCGGAGGTGGTCCTCGGCGACCGTCGGTACCGCCCGGCCGAGCTGCTCGGCGGGGTGCTGCGCGCGGTGGGCGAAGCCGCGGTGGGCGCGCTGGGGTTCCTGCCGCCCGCGGTGGTCACCTGCCCGGCCACCTGGGACGCCGACCGGCGGCAGGTGCTCGCCGAGGCGCTCGCCCTGGCCGGCTGGCCGTCGGCGGCCGAGCACACCCTCTCCGGTCCCACCCCGCCCGGTACCCGGCTGCTGCGCGAGCCGGTCGCGGCCGCCCGCTACTACACGGAGGTGCTGCGCCGGCCGGTCCCGGTGGGCGAGTCGGTGGCGGTCTTCGACTTCGGCGGCGGGACGCTGGACGTCGCCGTGGTCCGCAACGAGGGCGCGGACCCGTGGGGTGACTCCGGCTTCCGGGTGATCGCCTGCGGCGGCCTCGACGACCTGGGCGGGCTGGACCTGGACGCCGCCCTCCTCGCGCTGGTCGGCGAGCGGGTCGCCGCCACCCACCCGGCGGTGTGGGCGCGGCTGAGCGAGCCCACCGACACCACCGGGTGGCGGGAGCGCCTCCAGTTCGTCGAGCACGTCCGGGGCGCGAAGGAGATGCTGTCCCGCACCACGGTGGCGCCGGTAGCGGTGCCGGGGGTGCCGGCCGCCATGTCGCTGACCCGGGCGGAGCTGGAGGGGGTGGCCACCCCGCTGCTGCGGCGGGCGGTCGCCGAGACCCGGCGGGTGATCGCCGCGGCCGGGCTGACCCCGGAGCGGCTCGCCGGGCTGTTCCTGGTGGGTGGCTCGTCGCGGATCCCCCTGGTGGCGCGGCTGCTCCACGCCGAGCTGGGGATCGCGCCGACCGTGCTGGAGCAGCCCGAACTGCCGGTCGCCGAGGGCGCGCTGACCGACCTGCCGCTGCGGCGGAACCGGCCGGCCGCCCCGCCGCTGCCGCTGGCCCCGGTCGGCGCGGCCCCCGCCGGCCCGCCGTCGGCCGCGACCCCGGACGCAGCGACCCCGGGCGCCGCGACGCCGGACCCCGGCCCGGCCGGCACGCTGCCCGGTCTCGGCCGCGCCGGCACGCTGCCCGCCGGGATGCCCCCCGCCGCCGACCAGCGGACACCCGTCCTCCCGACCGCCGCGCCGGACGGCACCACCCTCGCCGCCGGACCGCAGCAGCAGGGCGCGGCGCCGGCCGGCCCGAACGGCACGTGGGTCGCCCCCGGACCGCAGGGCACACCGCTCGCCGCCGGACCGCACGGCACCGTCGTGGCCCCGCACTCACCGGCCCCGGGTACGCCGGCGTCCGCGCCCCTGCCGTCCGGTTCGCCGGTCGGCGGCGTGCCTCCGCAGGGTCCCGGCATCCCGCACCAGCCGGGCGCATGGCCGGGCTGGCCCGGCGTACCCGGGAACGGGGCGCCCGGGTCGCCGGCCGCGCCGACCGGCGGGGGCCGGCGCCGGCGGGCGCTGTGGATCTCGGTGGGCGCCGTGGTGGCCCTGGCCGGGGTGGCCACCGCGACCGTGCTCTACCTGACCCGGGACCGCCACCCGGAGCTGGACTTCGAGGCGTTCGGCAAGCCCGTCCGCGTCGCGGCGGGCGGGGAGCGGCCCGTGGAGATGTTCACGGCGGTCGCGGGCGACCGCGCCTACCTGGCCTATCCCCGCGAGGACGACCGGCTGGCGGTGGTGGCCGTCGAGGCGGGCACCGGCAAGGAGCTGTGGCGCAGGGAGAGCGCCACCACGGCCGACCGGTGGGCCGGCGTGGTGGCGCTGCCCGGCGCGGTGGCGCTGCTCGCGGACGCCGCGGGCAGCAGCAGCCCGCGCCAGCTCGAGGTGCTCGACGGTGGGAAAGGCGGTTCCCGCTGGCGGCACACCGTGCAGGGGGACGACGAGATGTTCGTCGGCAGGGACGTGGTCGTGGTCACCGACCACGAGCGGAAGCGGCTCGTCGGACTCAGGCTGAGCGACGGCGACGAGAAGTGGTCGCTGGCCGACCTGACCGACCAGTACGGCAGCACGCGCGACAGCGTGCACCCGGTGACCACCGACGAGGCGGTTTCCGGCCCCGGGTACGGCGACGGTTCGCCCCGCGACCCGGAGCAGGGCCCGGTCGATCAGCTCGTGCAGGTGAGCGCCGACATGTCGGTCCGGCTGATCGACCTCGGGTCGGGCGACGTGATCCGCGACTGGAAGGCCGTGGCCGAGCCGGACGATCTGGTGGCCGCCCACGAGGACCGGCTCTACGTGGCGGGCGACGACGGGCGGCTGCTCGCCTACGACCTGGGGAAGCAGGCGCAGCCGAGCGTGCTCTACCGGGCGGAGGACGCCAACCGGCGGGCCAAGGCGCTGGCGCCGTGCGGGGAGCACCGGGCCTGCCTGCTGGAGGTGACCGACTCCGACGACAAGACCGCCGTGGTGGTGGCCGCGCAGGAGGGCAAGGACGCCAAGCGGTGGCCGGCGCCCGGGATGACCCAGCTCGTGCCGGTCGGCGAGCGGGTGCTGGCCCGGCGGCTCTATCCCGAGCCGGCGGCGACCCTCTTCGCGCCGGACGGGACGAAGGTGTTCGACGACGAGGACGGGGTGGCCGTCCGGGTCGACGCCGGCAACCTGCTGGTCTTCGCCGACCCGCTGGACAGCGGGGTGGACGACCGCAGCGTGGCCGGGGTGGGCGCCGGGTCGGGCACGGTGACCCAGCTCGGCGAGCTGAAGGACGTGCGGGGCGACTCCTGCTCCTGGAACACCCAGATCATCGTGTGCGGCTCGGAGGAGGACTTCGTGCTCCACCGCTTCGTCAAGGAGTAGCCCCGAGGTCGCGGAAGACCGCCAGCGCCGCCGGGTCCTCGATGGTCGGCGGCACCGGCTCGTCCCGCCCCTCGACCAGCCCGCGCATGGTCCGGCGGAGGATCTTGCCGGAGCGGGTCTTGGGCAGCGCCGGCACCACGGTCACCCGGCGGAACGCGGCCACCGGCCCGATCCGTTGCCGGACCAGGGCGACCAGCTCACCGGCGAGCGCGTCCGGGTCCGCGTCGGCGCCGGCCTTGAGCACCACGTACCCGCTGGGCACCTGGCCCTTGAGCGCGTCGGCCACGCCGATCACCGCGCACTCGGCGACCGCCGGGTGCGTCGCCAGCACCTCCTCCATCGCCCCGGTCGAGAGGCGGTGCCCGGCGACGTTGATCACGTCGTCGGTGCGGCCCATCACGTAGAGGTAGCCGTCGTCGTCGAACCGGCCGCCGTCGCCGGTCAGGTAGTAGCCGGGGAAGGTGGCCAGGTAGGAGCGGACGAAGCGCTCGTCGTCGCCCCAGAGGGTGGGCAGGCAGCCCGGTGGCAGGGGCAGCCGGATCACGATCGAGCCGTCGGTGCCCGGCGGCACCTCCCGGCCGCCGCCGTCGACCACCCGGACGTCGTAGCCGGGAACGGGCACCGAGGGCGAGCCAGGCTTGATGGGGAGCGGTTCCAGGCCGCGCGGGTTGGCCGCCACCGGCCAGCCGGTCTCCGTCTGCCACCAGTTGTCCACCACGGGTACGCCGAGCCGCTCCCCCGCCCACGCCCAGGTGTCCGGGTCCAGCCGCTCGCCGGCCAGGAAGAGGGTACGCAGGCTGCTCAGGTCGTGGCCGGCCAGGAGCGCGCCGTCCGGGTCCTGCCGGCGGATGGCCCGGATCGCGGTGGGCGCCGTGAACAGGGCGGCCACCCGGTGCTGGGCGACCACCCGCCAGAACGCTCCGGCGTCCGGGGTGCCGACCGGCTTGCCCTCGTAGAGCACGGTGGTGGCGCCGGTGAGCAGCGGCGCGTACACGATGTAGGAGTGGCCGACCACCCAGCCCACGTCGGAGGCGGCCCAGAAGACGTCGCCCGGCTCGATGCCGTAGACGTTCCGCATCGACCAGCGCAGCGCCACGGCGTGCCCGCCGTTGTCCCGCACCACGCCCTTGGGCCGGCCGGTGGTGCCGGAGGTGTAGAGGATGTAGAGCGGGTCGGTCGCGGCGACCGGCACGCACTCCACCGGCTCGGCGTCGGCCATCACCTCGTCCCAGGTCAGGTCGCGGCCGGGAAGCAGCGGAGCGGGCTCCTGGGGGCGCTGCACGATCACGCAGTGCGCCGGGGCGTGGGTCGCCTCGTCCAGGGCGGCGGCGAGGATCGGGTGGTAGGGCACCACCCGGTCCACCTCGATGCCGCAGGAGGTGGCGACCACCACGGCTGGCCGCGCGTCGTCGATGCGGACGGCCAGCTCGTGGGCGGCGAAGCCGCCGAAGACCACCGAGTGCACCGCGCCGATCCGCGCGCAGGCCAGCATGGCGATCACCGCCTCCGGCACCATGGCCAGGTAGAGCAGCACCCGGTCGCCCCGGCCGACGCCCAGCCGGCGCAGCGCTCCGGCGAACCGGGCGGTCTCGGCGAGCAGTTCGGCGTAGCTGAGGGTGCGGACCGTGCCGGTGACCGGGCTGTCGTGGATCAGGGCGGGCTGGTCGCCCCGGCCGGCCGCCACGTGCCGGTCGAGCGCGTTGTGGCAGGTGTTCAGCACACCGTCGGGGAACCAGCGGTACAGCGGGGCGCCGCTGTCGTCGAGGATCCGCTCCGGCGCCCGGTGCCAGTCGAGGTCCGCCGCGGCCTCCCGCCAGAAGCCGGCCGGGTCGGCGATGCTCCGCTCGTACGCTGATCGATACGCGCCCATCCCGTCATGCTGGCCGCAGCCCCGGGCCGGCGCAACGGCTGACCGGGTCGGGTGCGCCGGAAGCACGCCCCGGCTCGGTGAACGGCCCGGCTCCGCCGGTGGCGGTCACCGTTTCCGCCCGGCCCGGCAGGGGTACGGCTGGCACATGGAGACGAACACGAAGGCGTACCTGGTGGGCGGTCCCCGGGACGGCAGCAGCCAGGACGCGGGTGACCAGGCCCTGTTGGAGATCGAGATCGACGGCATGATCCACCGCTACATCCGGACCACGCAGCAGCACGGCGAGGGTGGCGTCGTCTACAACTACGACGGGATGGTGGCGCCGGGCGGCGGCGAGCCGGGCGTCGAGGATCCGGCGGCACGGGTGGCCTCCCCGAAGGCCGACGCCGAGGGCCGGTGACCGCTCAGCCCACCGGGCGACGGATGAACCGCGTCCGGCCGGGTAATGCGAGCGCCGTCCTGGTGGAGTGACGACCGGCGTCGCGGCGTTCCGCGACCGGGCGCGCGGGCGGGCGGCGGGGGGCCGCCCGCCCGCGGCCACGGTGTCAGTTGCCGGTCACCCAGTTCCAGGCGGAGACCACCCACTCGGTCTGCTGGAGGTAGGCCACCCCCACGCCGGCCAGGAAGAGCGCCGTCACCAGGTGCGCACCGCGGGCGCTGCGGCGGACCCGGCCGAGCTGCCGTTCCAGGACCAGCCGGCCGAGCAGGCGGGCCAGGGCGAACAGGCCGACGGCGGTCAGCAGGCTGAGGACGAAGGTGAGCAGCGGGGCGGTCAGATCGCCCCGGCCGGAGATCGCCCAGATGCCCCAGCAGACGAAGGCGAACAGGGCGCCGGCCGCGCTCCACTCCCCGCCCCGGCGGAGCTGGGCGAGGTGCCAGCCCATCGGGCGCCGGGGCGACGAATCACCCGTCCAGTCGCCGGAGTCGACGGCGGGGAACTGCTCGGTCCGGGGCGTACGCGGCTGGCCGACGGCCGCCACCCCGCGCCGGAACGGGTCCCGCTGCGGGGGCACCACGCCGGGCTGCGGCGGCACCTCGACCGTCCGCTCGGCCCACGGCTGTGTCTGGTCCGCCATCTCGTGTCCTCCCCCTCGACCCACGCCGGGCACGGTTCCGAGGGTAGCGAGCCGGCAAATAGGGTGCCGACCCCGAAGGTGATGGGTTAGACACATCCGATGATTGACGCGTTGGTGCCCCGGGCCGAGGACTTCGACGAGATCGCCGAGTTGCTGGCGCTCGCCTTCCACGGCGACGTCGACCCCGAACTGCGGAAGGTCGAGCGCGGGATCTTCGAACCGGACCGGTCGCTGCTGGTCCGCGACGGCGCGACCGCCGTGGCGCACGCCGCAGCGTTCACCCGCGACCTGGCCGTGCCCGGGGCCAGCGTGCCGGCCGCGCACGTGACCATGGTCTCGGTCGCCCCGACGCACCGCCGGCGCGGGCTGCTCACCGGGCTGATGCGCCGGCAGCTCCGCGAGGTCCGCGACGCCGGCCGGGAGCCGCTCGCGGTGCTCTGGGCCAGCGAGGGCCGGATCTATCCCCGGTTCGGCTACGGCCTGGCCGCGCAGCGGTTCGTCCTGGCCGGCGACACCCTCGGGCTGCGACTGCCGGACCCGACGCCCGCCGAGGGCACCCTCCGCCTCGACCGACCGGCGCCGCACCGGGCCGAGCTGGCCCGGCTGTACGAGCGGGTGCGCGCCGACCGCCCCGGCTGGTCGCACCGGAGCGAGCCCTGGTGGGACTACGTCCTCGCCGACGTGAAGGGGCTGCGGGGCGGCGCCACCGAGCGCCGGGTGCTGCTGCACGAGGGGCCGGACGGCCTCGACGGGTACGCGCTCTACCGGACGAAGGAGGAGTGGGCCGGCACCGGGCCGCGGGCCGAGGTCCAGGTGGGCGAGGTGGTGGCGGCCCGGCCGGAGGCGTACCTGGCGCTGTGGCGGCTGCTGCTCTCGATCGACCTGACCCGCCGGGTGTCGTTCCCGATCGCCGCCGTGGACGAGCCGCTGTTCCGGCTGGTGGACGAGCCGCGGCAGCTCGGCGCCCAGCTCGCCGACGCCCTCTGGGTGCGCGTGGTGGACGTGCCGGCCGCGCTGGCCGCCCGCCGGTACGCCACCGACGTCGACGTGGTGGTCGAGGTCACCGACGACCTGCTGCCCGAGAACGGCGGCCGGTGGCGGCTGGTCGGCGGCCCGTCCGGGGCGGAGTGCACCGCCACCGCGGCGCCGGCCGGGCTGGCCTGCGACGTCCGCGCCCTCGGCGAGCTCTACCTGGGCGGCGCCGGCCTGGCCGCGCTCGCCGCCGCCGGCCGGGTCCGGGAGCTGGTCCCCGGGACGGTGGCGACGACGGCCCCGGCCTTCGGCTGGCACCGCGCCCCGGCGCCCATGGAGGTCTTCTGACTCCCCCGGCGCCTCCCGCGCCCGGTACGGTCGGGTGATGGGTGATGCGGAGCGCCGGCGACGACGGCTGCGGCACCACGGCGACGGCGGGCCGCCGGACGCCGACGGCCCGAGCGCGAGCACGGCCGCGGTGCACGACGACGTGGCCCCCCGGCCGCCACGCGGCGGCGCCAGACGCGCGGAGCCGGAGTCGGAGCCACGGGGCCGGCGTCCGGGGCCGCCCGCCGACGAGGGCGAGCGGGGGCTGCGCGGCCTGGTCGGCTCCGGCTCGTCGCAGGTGAGCGTGACCGCCGCGCTGCGGGCGCGGGACGCCGCCCGGCCGACCGAGGAGGACCTGGCCGAGGCCGAGGCCCGGGTGGTGATCGTCCGCCGCAACTGGGTGCCCCGGGAGGAACTGCCCCGCAGCGGGCGGTGACGGGCGCGACCCGCGCGGGCGCGCCCGTCCGCGCGGCGTCAGGCGGGCAGGTCGGGAAGCTGGCGGCTCTGCTCGTAGTCGGCGACCTGGGCGATCCGCCGGGCGTGCCGGGGGTTGCCCGAGAACGGGGTGGTGAGGAACGCCTCGACCAGGGCGGTCGCCTCGTCCAGGGTGTGCTGCCGGCCGCCGATCGCGACGATGTTGGCGTCGTTGTGCTCGCGGGCCAGCTGGGCGGTGTCGATGTTCCAGGCGAGCGCCGCCCGGACCCCGGCGACCTTGTTGGCGGCGATCTGCTCGCCGTTGCCGGAGCCACCGATGACCACGCCGAGGCTGCCCTGGTCGTCGACCACGCGCTGCCCGGTGTGCAGGCAGAACGCCGGGTAGTCGTCGTCCGGGTCGAAGGCGTGCGGGCCGACGTCGACCACCTCGTACCCCTGCTTGGCCAGGTGGTTGGCGAGGTGCACCTTCAGCTCGAAACCGGCGTGATCGGATCCCAGGTAGACGCGCATACCGCGCAGTCTGACAGGCCCGCCCCCGTGCCGGCGCGCGGGCGGCGGCACGGAGGCGGATTCGTCACACGGGTCAGCGGGGAAGTTCGGCCACGACCAGGCCGGCCCGCGCCTTCGGGGTGAACCAGGTGCTCTTGCGCGGCATCTTCTCCCGGGCCAGGTTCACCGCGACGAAGTCGTCCACGGTCACCGGGGCCACGAGGACGGCCAGCTCGGCCCGGCCCGCGTCGACCTCGCCGGTGAGCCAGCTCGCCGGGTAGTCGCCGCCCACGTAGGTGATCCGCTTGTCGCCCGGGTCGAGGCCGAGCGCGTCGCGCAGCAGCAGCCGCTCGACCAGCGCGTGGTCGAGGTTCTCCAGACGGCCGCCGCCCACGTGCGGCAGGCGCACCGCGTACCCCTGGCCGGCGAGGTGGAGGTGCACGGTGCCACCGGCCGCCGGGACGCCGACCGGGCCGGCGACCGGGGTGATCTCCGCGCCGGCGGCGCGGAGCCGGTCGAGCAGCTCGTCGGGGGTGGTGGTCAACTCGCTGACCAGCCGGTTGTAGGGCTGGATGGCGACCGACGCCGGCGTGGTGATCACCGACAGGAAGCGCGGGAAGCCGCCGGTCTGCGCGGCCAGGCTCCGGTGGTTGCCGTCGGCGACCACCAGCTCGCCGCCGCCCGCCAGGGCGGTCAGCTCGTCCTGCGCCGGGCCCGGGCCGAGCAGCCAGATGGCGTGCGTGCGGCCGGCCTGGTCCACGTCGGTGGCGGCGGGCGCGCCGGCCGACTCGGTCGCCGCCGCGAGCGCGGCGTGCAGCTCGTCGCCGCGCCCGGTCTGCAGCAGGAGTACGGGTGACAGCAGGTGACCCAGCGCCTCGGCCAGGGCGACGCGCTCCCGCACCTTCGCGATGAACACGTCCTCGTTGCGGATCACCAGGCCGGGCTCGTCGGCGCGGGTGGAGATCTGGTCGGTGTCGACCATGGCGAACAGGCCGTACGCGCTCTCCTCGCCCGGCGCGCTGATCCGGTAGAGGACCACGACCTGCTCGGCCGGGGTGTAGCTGCCGTCCGCCTTCGCCTCGGCGAGGCGGGCCACCGCGTCGGGGAGCGCGTCGAGGAAGGACTTCCCGAGGCTCCCCGGCGCCCGGTGGGGCATCTCGATGCCCAGGGCGCTGTGCGGATTCGCCTCGACGATGGCGGTGATCTCCGCGTCGTCGGCGAACTCGTCGTAGTTCTGCGCGCCGGTGCCGCCAGTGGTGATCCAGGCCCGGGCGATCGGATGCACGACCGTCATGCCCGCTGAGGCTACCCGCGCCGTCCGGAGCGCCGGTGCCGGACCCGCACGCCGTCCACCAGATGAAAGGGGACGCGGTTCAGCCGGTGCGGTGCCGGCCGGGGGCCGTGCTCCCGCCCGGCGTCGGGGCGGCCGGCCGCGAGCCGCCGGAGGCGGTGAGCCGGACCGTCGTCGCACCGGCCGGGGCCGGGCGGCCCGCCGCAGCGCTGGTGCGGACCGTGCCCGGGGTGCGGGCCGGCAGGCCCGCGTCGGCGGGCGGGGTCATCCGCGAGGTGGCCACCACCCGGGCCACACCGACCACGATCGGCGGAGCCAGCAGGCCGGCCATCTCGGCCGGGACCGCCGGCCAGTCGCCCTCGGCCACCGACCAGTACGTCGCGCCGGAGTCCTCGGTCGCCGTCTCCGGCGTGTCGGCGGACAGGCGGCGGTGCTTACCCATGGGAACGCCTCCAGGAGCTGCCGGGCTGCGGCCCCGGACGGGCCGCCGGCTGGGACACCCGGTGAAACGAGCCCCGCACCGGCCCGGTGACGGGGCGGCGCGGGGCTCGTCCGGCGCGGCTCAGTCGAAGACCGGGCCGACCTCGCGGCTGCGCTTCAGCTCGTAGAAGCCGGGGGTGCCGGCCACCAGCAGGACGCCGTCCCAGAGCCGGCCGGCGGCCTCGCCCTTCGGCGCCGGGGTGATCACCGGGCCGAAGAAGGCGACCTGCCGGCCGTCCGGGCCCGGGGCGTGGATCACCGGGGTGCCCACGTCGGTGCCGACCGGCCGCATGCCCGCCTCGTGGCTGGCCCGCAGCGCCTCGTCGTACGCGGTCGACTCGGCGGCGTCGGCGAGCGCCGGGTCGAGGCCAACGTCGGTGAGCGCGCCGACCAGCATGTCCCGGCCCAGCTCCTCCTTGCCGAGGTGGATCCGGGTGCCCATCGCGGTGTAGAGCTTCCCCAGCACCTCACCGCCGTGCGCCTGCTCCACGGCGATGCAGACCCGCACCGGGCCCCAGCCCTTCTTCATCAGATCCTGGTACTGCTCCGGCAGGTCCCGGCCCTCGTTGAGCACCGAGAGGCTCATCACGTGGAACCGGATGTCCACGTCCCGGACCTGCTCGACCTCCAGCAGCCAGCGGGAGGTGATCCACGCCCACGGGCACAGCGGGTCGAACCACATGTCCACGGCGACACGTTCGGTCACGGTGTCATCCCTTCACCACTCCACGGCGCCGGAGCTCCGGCGCCCTACCCTCCGATCCTCACCCCAAGCGGCATCGGCCGGTACCGGAATGAGAGCGTGACCTCGGCCACCGAAGGGTGTCCGTGCATGGAAGACTCGGTTTCGGACCGGCCGTCACGAGCGGGCCGGGGAGGCCGGTGCCGCGGGGCGCGGCGAGACGAGTGGGATGGAGACGAACAGTGCCGGGAGTGCGCAACCTGACCCAGGTCGAGGCCACCGAGCGGGCCCGCCTGCTCGATGTCACCGGGTACGACATCAACCTTGACCTGTCGACCGCGGTGCAGGCCGACGGCCGCACCTTCCGGTCGGTCACCGAGGTCCGGTTCCGCTGCGCCGAGCCGGGGGCGAGCACCTTCATCGAGACGGCCGCCGAGTCGGTGCGGTCGGCAACGCTGAACGGCACGCCGGTCGACCTCGCCGGCTGGTCCGCCGAGAAGGGCCTGGCCCTCACCGGCCTGGCCGCCGAGAACGTGCTCGTGGTCGACGCCGACTTCGGCTACTCCAACAGCGGGCAGGGCCTGCACCGCACGGTCGACCCGGTCGACGGCGAGATCTACCTCTACAGCCAGTTCGAGACGGCCGACGCGCAGAAGGTCTTCGCCTGCTTCGACCAGCCCGACCTGAAGAGCGTCTACACCTGGCACGCCACCGTCCCGGACCACTGGAAGGTGGTGTCCAACATGCCGGTCGCGCGGGAGGAGGCGGCCGGCACGGACCTGAAGACGGTCCACTTCGTGGAGTCCGCCCGGATGAGCACCTACATCACCGCGCTCTGCGCCGGCCCATACCACGAGGTGCGGTACACGCACGACGGTATCGACCTCGGGTACTTCTGCCGCGCGAGCATGGCCGAGCACCTCGACGCCGAGGACCTCCACCTGATCACCACGCAGGGATTCGACTTCTTCCACGAGAAGTTCGGGGTGCGCTACCCGCTGCCCAAGTACGACCAGCTCTGGGTGCCGGACTTCAACGCCGGCGCCATGGAGAACTTCGGGTGCGTCACGCACGCCGAGTCGCACTACATCTTCCGCTCGCAGGTCACCGACTTCGAGTACGAGCAGCGGGCCAACACGATCCTGCACGAGCTGGCGCACATGTGGTTCGGTGACCTGGTCACCATGCGCTGGTGGAACGACCTGTGGCTGAACGAGTCGTTCGCCGAGTGGGCCAGCCACTGGTGCAACACCCACGCCACCCGCTTCTCCGACGCGTGGACGACCTTCCTGTCCATCCGGAAGAACTGGGGCTACCGGCAGGACCAGCTCTCCTCCACCCACCCGGTCTACTGCGAGATGCCGGACCTGGAGGCCGTCGAGGTCAACTTCGACGGCATCACCTACGCCAAGGGCGCCAGCGTGCTCAAGCAGCTCGTCGCGTACGTGGGCGAGGAGCCCTTCCTGGCCGGCCTGCGCGCCTACTTCGGCAAGCACGCCTGGGGCAACGCCACCTTCGACGACCTGCTCTCCGAGCTGGAGACGGCCTCCGGCCGGGAGCTGCGCAAGTTCGCCGCCCAGTGGCTGGAGACCGCGCAGGTCAACACGCTGCGCCCCGAGGTGACCATCGGCGCCGACGGCGCGTACGAGCGGGTGCTGGTCCGGCAGGAGGCGCCCGCCGGGCACCCGACCCTGCGCACCCACCGGATCGGCGTGGGCCTCTACGACCTGACCGACGGGCGGCTGGTCCGCCGGGAGCGGGTCGAGGTGGACGTGACCGGCGAGCTGACCGAGCTGTCCGTGCTGCACGGCAAGCCCGCCGCCGACGTGCTGCTGCTCAACGACGACGACCTGACGTACACGAAGCTGCGGCTCGACGAGCGGTCGATGGCGACCGTGGTGCAGCACATCGCCGGCTTCGACTCGTCGCTGGCCCGCGCGCTGTGCTGGACCGCCGCCTGGGACATGACCCGCGACGCCGAGCTGTCGGCCCGGGACTACGTGGCGCTGGTGCTGGCCGGGCTGCCGGCGGAGACCGACATCAACCTGGTCACCGCCACCCTGCGCCAGGCCACCACCGCCCTCACCTTCTACGCCGACCCGGCCTGGGCGCCGACCGGCTGGGCCGAGCTGGCCCGGACCGCCCGGACCGCGCTCGCCGCGGCCGAGCCGGGCAGCGGCTTCCAGCTCGCCTGGGCCCGGGCGTACGCCTCCGCGGCCCGCTCCGCCGAGGACCTGGCCACGCTGCGCGGCTGGCTGGACGGCGCCGAGGTGCCGGCCGGGCTGACCGTGGACACCGAGCTGCGCTGGACCGTCCTCCAGTCGCTGGTGGCCAACGGCGCGGCCGGGGCCGCCGAGGTGGAGGCCGAGCTGGCCCGCGACCGGACCGCCAGCGGCGAGCGGGAGGCCGCGTACGCGCACGCGCTCGTGCCGACGGCCGAGAACAAGGCGGCGGTGTGGGCGCAGCTCACCGGCCCGGAGGCGCTGCCGAACTGGCGCAACCGGGCGCTGCTGCAGGGCTTCACCCACCCGGCGCAGGTGGAGCTCACCGCGCCGTACCGGGAGAAGTACTTCGCCGCGGTGGCGCAGGTGTGGGCGCAGCGGGACAGCGAGCCGGCGCAGGAGTTCGTGCGGCTCGCCTACCCGGCGTACCTGGTCGAGGAGGACACGGTGGCCGCCACCGACGCCTGGCTGGCCCAGGAGGGTCACCCGGCGCCGCTGCGCCGGTTGGTGGCCGAGGGCCGCGACGGCGTGGCCCGGGCCCTCAAGGCCCGCGCCCGGGACGCCCGGACCGCCTGATCCTGCGGTGGGCGGCCCGGCCCGGGCCGCCCACCGGTAGACACGAGAAAGCCCGGCCCGCGATACGCGGGCCGGGCTTCGTCGTGTGCGGGTGGGCTCAGCCCTTGCCGGCGTGGCTGGCGAGCTGGTCGAGGCCCTGGATGATGCCGCCGGCCAGGTCGCCGCCGCCGAACGAGGCCACCATGGAGAGTGCGGCCAGCTTGGCGTACGTGTCCGGGATGCGCTTGCGCGCGTACCGGCCGGTGATGATCTCGAGCTGCCGCTGGTTGGGCGACACGGCGATCAGCACGGACCGGTCCGGCTCGGCGAGCTGGCGGTGCAGCCGCCCGGCGTGCTCGCGGATCGGCTCGTCGAGGCCGCCCACGTAGACCGAGAAGACCAGGCCGGTGCCCTGGTCGGCCAGGCGGAGCGCCTCGTCGATGCGGAGCAGCTGACGGGTCGAGAACGGCCCATCCAGGACCTCGGGCGGGTTACCGGTCCCCGTCGTGGCCTGCTTCTCACCAACGGTCACTTGCGCCTCCGGTTCCACCGGCCGGCGCCTCCCGGCCGGCCTGCTCCT
The DNA here is from genome assembly GCF_008085935.1 of Micromonospora sp. AP08. NCBI lineage: Bacteria > Bacillati > Actinomycetota > Actinomycetes > Micromonosporales > Micromonosporaceae > Micromonospora > Micromonospora sp. AP08. Next base: position 153,564 of record NZ_VSEZ01000013.1, on the reverse strand, counting down.
GCTTGCGGCTGGTCAGCGCCGGCGCCTGCGCCCCGGCGGCCAGTGCGGTGCCGGCCGAGTCGGCCAGCTGCTCCGGGCGGCCCAGGAACCAGACCGGAGTGAAGTCGAACGGCCGGCCGGGCCGGTAGCGCTTGGCACCGCCACCGCCGCCACCACGGTTGCCCACGGCCGCCAGCCCGGCGATCACCAGCACGGCGGCCGCCGGGATGCCGACGAAGACCAGCAACGTCTCGGTAACAGACAATCCCAACGCCCCCAGGCGGAAAGAGAGACCAGGAATTTTCCGGGTCGGGTGGACGGTCATGACGACGCGCGCCCGACTCCCCTTGTGCTGTTCACGTTAGCGGAGTCGACGGCCCGCCAGATTGCGGGGTGCTGATCCCATCCGCCACAGCCGTGCTCCAGTTGCGCGGCAGTGGCTATCAATGTCGCGTCGTCGCCGTACCGGCCGGTGAGCAGCACGCCGACCGGCATCCCGTCGCCGGTCCGGCCGACCGGCAGGGAAACGGACGGGTCGCCGGTGACGTTGAAGATGGCGCAGTACGGCGAAAACCGCCGCTGCCGGTCGAAATCCTCGGCCGGATCGAGGCTGGCGAACGCCCCCACGGGCGCCTGCGGGGCCGCCAGCGTCGGGCAGAGCAGCAGGTCGCACCCGGCGGTACGGGCCACCCCGCGGCGTACCTGGGCCTGGAGTTCGCCGAGCGCGGCCATGAGTGGGCCGGCGCCGACGGCCGCGCCCCGGGCCCGGAGGAACCGGGTCAACGGCAGCAGGTCGCTCTCCCGCTCCGCCGGCACCGGGGTGAGCGCCAGCACGTACCAGACGGTCTCGAAGAGCGGCCACGCGTCGGGGCCGAGCGGCGCGGGGACGTCGACCACCTCGTGGCCGGCCGCGGTGAGCAGCGCGGCGGCCCGGTCGACGGCGGCCACGCAGTCCGGGTGGACCGGCTCGTCGGCGAGCATCGGAGCGGTGAACCGGCCGATCCGCAGCCGGCCCGGCGCGGCGGCCCGGGCGGCGCCCAGGTAGCCGCCGGTGGGCGCGGCGGGCGCCAGGTACGGCTCGCCGGGCACCGGTTGCGCCAGCACGTCGAGCAGCGCGGCCACGTCGGTCACGGTCCGGCCGAGCGGGCCGCTGATGGGCAGCCCGAACGCCCCGAACCCGAGCGGGCCGCCGGAGACCAGCCCCCGGCTGGGCTTGTAGCCGACGAGGCCGCAGAGCGACGCCGGGATGCGCAGGGAACCGCCGCCGTCGGAGCCCTGCGCCACCGGCACCAGGCCGCCGGCCACCGCGGCCGCCGCCCCGCCGCTGGACCCGCCCGCCGTGTAGCCGAGGCCCCACGGGTTGCGGGCCGGCGGCGCGACGAGCCCTTCGGAGTAGAGCGAGCAGCCCAGCTCCGAGGTGGTGGTCTTGCCGAGGCTGACCAGCCCGGCGCCGGCCATGAACCGGACCACGTCGGCGTCGACCGGCGGCACGAAGTCGGCGAAGGCGGCCGAGCCGAAGGTGGTGCGGACGCCGGCGGTGAGCGTGAGGTCCTTGATGGCGGTCGGCACCCCGTGCAGCGGGCCGCGCCGGTCCGCCGGCACGGCGTCGGCCGCGGCTGCCGCCGCCCGCGCGCGTTCCGGTGTGACGGTGACGAACGCGCCGAGGGTGTCGGCGAGCGCGTCCACCCGGCGCAGGTGGTGCTCGACAAGCTCCACGCTGGACAGCTCGCCCCGGCGGACCGCGGCGGCCTGTTCCAGCGCGGTCAGGTCGTGCGGCTCGGCCATGCCGTCATCCTGCCCGGTCGGCGGCCGGTTGGCCGGACGACACGACCGGTCGGGGCGCGGCTCAGCCGTGCAGGAAGCGCAGGGCGTTGCGGGACAGCAGCTTGTCGCGCTGCTCGACGGTGAGGAAGTCGGCCTTGCGGACCACCTGCCCGACCGGCCGCTCCCCCAGCGGGTACGGGTAGTCGCTGCCCACCAGCACCCGGTCCTCGCCCATCGTGTCGACGAGCAGCCGCAGGGCGGCCGGCTCGAAGACCACCGAGTCGACGCTGAACCGGTCGACGTAGGCGCTCGGCGGTGCGCTGGACGCGCCGCGTACCAGGTCGCCGCGGCGGTGCCAGGCGTTGTCGGCGCGGCCCAGCCAGAACGGGAAACTGCCGCCGCCGTGCGCGAAGCAGATCCGCAGCGTGTCGGGAACCTTGTCGAAGACCCCGCCGAGGATCAGCGCCAACACCGACAGGTGCGTCTCGGCCGGCATCCCGGTCAGCCAGCGGGCCATCCACCGGTCCAGCCGGGGGCCGCCCGGCATGTCCCACGGGTGCACGAAGACCGGCGCGCCCACCTCGGCGCAGTGCGTCAGGAACTGCACGATGCCGGCGTCGTCGAGGTCGCGGTCGCCGACGTGGTTGCCGATCTCCACCCCGGCGTGCCCGGCGGCCAGGCAGCGGTCCAGCTCGGCGCAGGCGGCGTCCGGGTCCTGCAACGGCACCTGGCAGAACGGCACCAGCCGGTCGCCGCCACCGGCGGTGACCTCCAGCGTGAGGTCGTTGAAGATGCGGGCCACCTTCACCGCCTGGTCGGCGGGGCGGTCGTAGCTGAAGAAGACCGGGGTGGGCGAGACGACCTGCACGTCGACGCCGTCGGCGGCCATGTCGGCGAGGCGGGTCGCCGGGTCCCAGCACTCCGCGCCGACCGGCCGGAACTCCGTCTCCCCCACCATGATCATGGCGGCGCGCTCGGAGTCCACCCGCAGCCAGGGCCAGCCGGACCCGCCGCACGCCGCGGCGAGGTCCGGCCACCCCTTGGGTACGACGTGCGTGTGCACGTCGACGACGCGGTGCGGCATCAGCCCTTGCCCGGGTGCAGCGCGCCGCAGTTGCCGCAGGTGCGGGCCTTCTCGTCGGCGTAGAACTCCGCGAAGACCGGGGGCAGGTCGGCGGCGATGTCGCGCACCTGGAGCTCCACCTCGTGCACCTTGTGGCTGCACTCCGGGCAGTACCACTGGAACTTCTCCAGCGTGCCCTCCTCGCGGACCCGCTCGATCACCATGCCGATCGAGCCGGCCTCGGGGCGCTGCGGCGAGTGCGGGGTGTTGCGCGGCAGCATCCACATCTGACCCTCGCGCACGTGCACCGTACGCGGCCCCTCGGGCAGCATGAGGTTGATGTGCATGTTGCCCTTGACCTGGTAGAAGAACTCCTCGTACGGGTCGACGTGGAAGTCGGTGCGCTGGTTCGGGCCGCCCACCACCATGACGATGAAGTCGTCGCTGCCCGGCAGCATCTCCTTGTTGCCCACCGGCGGCTTGAGCAGGTGCTGGTTCTCCCCGATCCAGCCGGAGAAGCTGAACGGCTCGGCGATCTCACTCATGACTGACCTCCCGACGGAAGTAGGGCCACGGCCTGCATCTCGATGAGCAGGTGCGGATGCGGAAGCTGGTGCACGGCCACCGTGGTCCGGGTCGGCCCGGTGGCGTCGAAGAACTCCGCCCACACCTCGTTGTAGCCACCGAAGTCGTTCATGTTGACCAGGTAGCTGGTGACCTGCACGAGATCGCTCAGGTCGGCGCCGACCGAGCGGAGCAGGTCGCGGATGTTCTCGACCACGGCCCGGGTCTGCGCCCGGATGTCGAGGTCGGTGGTGCCGAACTCGTCGACCGAGACACCGGCGAAGGTGTTGTCCGGCCGGCGCGACGACGTACCCGAGACGAAGACGAACCCGCCCGCGACCTTGACGTGCGGGAAGGCGCCGCGCGGCACGGCCTTGCCGTCGACCACCCGGGCGGTCATGCGGCAGCTCGCAGGGACGCCGTGCCCAGCTTCTCCACGACGGCGCGGACGTGCGCGCCGGGGCGCAGCGGCACGGCGGCGGTGGCCGCGCCGGCCAGGAAGACCCAGCCCTTGCGCAGCCGGACGCCGTGCCGGCCGGCCAGCCGGATGCCCTCGTCCAGCGCCCGGCGCGGGTCGCCGAGGATCGCCGCGGTCGAGCCGACCTGCGCGACCCGGCCGTCGATCTCCAGCAGCACGCCGAGGTTGTCCAGGCCCTCCGGCACCGGCGACCAGGGGCCGACCACGAACGCGGCGGCCGAGGTGTTGTCGGCCACGACGTCCGGGAGGGAGAAGGTGAAGTTGGCGTACCGGGAGTCGATCAGTTCGATCGCCGGGGCGACCGCGCGCACGGCCCGGGTGAAGGAGCCGACCGGCTCGCCGGGCTCGGGGAGGCGGTCCAGCAGGAACGCCACCTCCGGCTCGACCCGGGGGTGGATGAAGTCGGCCACGTCGACCGTGCCACCGTCGGGCACCCGCATCACGTCGGTGAGCCGGCCCCAGATCACCTCGTCCACGCCGACCTGGGCCATCTTCGCCTTGCTGGTCAGCCCCATCTTCAGCCCGACCAGCCGCTCCCCGCGGTCGAGGCGGCGCTGCAGCAGGGCGGCCTGCACGGCGTACGCGGCGTCCACGTCGAGGCCGGTCTCGGCGGCGAGCTGCGGGATCGCGGTGGCCGTGTCGGCGGCCGCGCCCAGCTTCTCGGCGATTCCCGCGATGTCCGGCCCGATCATGAGTTCTCCTTACCGGCCAGGTCGAGTGCCACGTCCACGATCATGTCCTCCTGGCCGCCGACCATCCGGCGGCGGCCCAGCTCGACCAGGATCGAGCGGACGTCCACCCCGTACTTCGCGGAGGCGCGCTCGGCGTGGCGGAGGAAGCTGGAGTAGACCCCCGCGTATCCGAGGGAGAGCGTCTCCCGGTCGACCTGGACCGGCCGGTCCTGGAGCGGGCGCACCAGGTCGTCGGCCGCGTCCATGAGCGCGAACACGTCGCAGCCGTGCTTCCAGCCGTGCAGCTCGGCGACCGCCACGAAGACCTCCAGCGGGGCGTTGCCGGCGCCCGCACCCATGCCGGCCAGCGACGCGTCCACCCGGACGGTCCGGCCGTGCGGGGCGTCCGCGCCGGCCGGCCCGGGGCCGGGGATCCGGCCGTGCTCGACGGCCAGCACGCTGTTGGCCACCCCGAGGGACAGGTTGTGGTGGGCGTGGATGCCGATCTGCGTCTCCGGTTCGAGCACCTGCCGGTACGCGTCGACCCGCTGCGCCACGTCGGACATGAGCAGCCGCCCGCCGGAGTCGGTGACGTAGACGCAGTGCGCCCCGTACGACTCCATGAGCTTGGCCTGCGCGGCCAGCCCGGCCGGGTCGTTCATGTGCGACATCATGAGGAACCCGGAGACGTCCATGCCGTTCTCCCGGGCCCAGGAGATGTGCTGCGCGGAGATGTCCGCCTCGGTGCAGTGGGTGGCGATCCGGACGCTGGTCACGCCGAGCGCCCTGGCCGCCTTGAGGTCGGCGATGGTGCCGATGCCGGGCAGCAGCAGGGTGGTGAGCCGCGCGCTGGTCAGCACCTCGGCGGCGGCGGCGATCCAGTCGGCGTCGCCGGCCGCGCCGTGGCCGTAGTTGACGCTGGAGCCGGCCAGCCCGTCGCCGTGCGCCACCTCGATGGCGGCCACCCCGGCCGCGTCGAGCGCGGCGGCGATGGTCCGCACCTGGTCCACCGTGTACCGGTGCGCGATGGCGTGCATGCCGTCGCGCAGCGTCACGTCCTGGATGTAGAGGTCGGTCATGCGATCCCCCCGTTGTTCGCGACTGCGGGGCTCCGCTCCGCTGCACTCCTCGCGCTCACCCCGACCCCCGTCGCGCGCAGGGCCACCAGCCGCTCGGCGGTGCGCAGCGCGGCCGAGGTCATGATGTCCAGGTTCCCGGCGTACGCGGGCAGGTAGTGCCCGGCGCCGGAGACCTCCAGGAAGACCGAGACCTGGAGCCCGGTGAAGTGCCGGCCCAGCACCGGCGCGTACGTGTCCACCCGGTCGAACTGCACGTCCTGCTTGAGGCGGTAGCCCGGGACGTACTCCTGCACGGTCTTCACCATGTCGGCCACCGAGGCCGCGATCGCGGTCCGGTCGGCGTCGGCGTCCGGGCAGAGGCAGTAGACGGTGTCCCGCATGAGCAGCGGCGGGTCGGCCGGGTTCAGCACGATGATGGCCTTGCCGCGCTCGGCGCCGCCGACCACCTCGATGGCCCGGGCCGTGGTCTCGGTGAACTCGTCGATGTTGGCCCGGGTGCCCGGCCCGGCCGACTTCGAGGCGATCGAGGCGACGATCTCCCCGTACGCGACCGGGGTGACCCGCCCGACCGCGTGCACGATCGGCACGGTGGCCTGCCCGCCGCAGGTCACCATGTTCACGTTGGGCTGGTGCAGGTGCTCGTCGAGGTTGACCGGCGGCACCACGTACGGGCCGATGGCGGCCGGGGTCAGGTCGACCACGGTCCGGCCGTGCGACCGCAGCACCGCGTCGTGGTGCCGGTGCGCGCCGGCCGAGGTGGCGTCGAAGACCAGCTCGACGTCGGCGAACTCGGGCATGGCCACCAGGCCGTCGACGCCCTCGGCGGTGGTCGCCACGCCGAGTCGGCGGGCCCGGGCGAGACCGTCGGACTCCGGGTCGATGCCGGCCATCGCCACCATCCGCAGGCTGTCACTCAGCCGCAGCACCTTGATCATCAGGTCGGTGCCGATGTTGCCCGACCCGAGCACCGCCACTCCGACGGTCATGAGTCCTCCTTGGAGAAGCAGGTCCGCACCGAGCCGAGCCCGGAGATCCGCGCCTCGTACGCCGCGCCGGGCGTCACGGGCACCATGGGGCCGAGCGCCCCGGAGAGCACCACGTCCCCGGCCTTCAGCGGGTCGCCGGCGCGGGCCATCGTGCCGGCCAGCCAAACGAGTGCGTGCAGCGGGTTGCCGAGGCAGGCCGCCCCGGCGCCGACCGAGACCGGCTCCCCGGCGTGCTCCAGCACCATGCCGCAGAGCCGCAGGTCCACGTCGGCGAGCCGGCGGGGCGCGGTGCCGAGCACGAACAGCCCGCTGGAGGCGTTGTCCGCCACGGTGTCCACGATGGAGATGTCCCAGCCGGCGATCCGGGAGTCGACGATCTCGATGGCCGGCAGCACGTGGTCGACGGCCCGGATGAGGTCCACCGTGGTGACCCGCTCGTCGGGCAGGTCGGCGCCGAGCACGAAGGCGATCTCCGCCTCGACCCGGGGCTGGAGCAGCCTGCTCATCGGCACCTCGACGCCGTCACCGACGGCCATGTCGTCGAAGAGCACCCCGAAGTCGGGCTGGAAGACGCCGAAGTTCTCCTGCACGGCGCGGGAGGTGAGGCCGATCTTCGCGCCCACGCGGCGGTGGCCCTTGCCGAGCCGCTGCCGGGTGTAGACCTGCTGGACCTGGTAGGCCGCCTCGATGTCGCCCTCGGGCAGCAGCCGCCCGCGCAGCGGCGGGCACGGCTTCTCCTCCTGCCGGGCCACGGCCAGCTCCCGGTTGGCGGCTTCGATGTCGACGGTCATCCCGGCTCCTCGCTGCGAACGCTTGAGACGCCGGCCATTCTGCCCGTTCCGCGCACTCATGAGAGGTCCACGCAGACGTTGGTGAGTTCCGAGTAGAAGTCGAGCGAGTGCACGCCACCCTCCCGGCCGATGCCGGACGCCTTCACCCCGCCGAACGGGGTGCGCAGGTCGCGCAGGAACCACGTGTTCACCCAGACGATGCCGGCGTCCAACCGCGACCCGGCCCGGTGCGCCCGGCCCACGTCGCGGGTCCAGACCGTCGCCGCCAGGCCGTACTCGGTGCCGTTGGCCAGGGCGTACGCCTCGTCCTCGTCGTCGAACGGCGCCACGTGCACCACCGGGCCGAAGATCTCCTCCCGGTTGGTGCGCGCCTCCGGGCCCAGGCCGGTGAGCACGGTCGGCTGCACGTACGCGCCGCCGTCACGGGCGTCGCCGAAGCGCGGCGTGCCGCCCCCGGCACGCACCTCGGCGCCCTCGGTGCGGGCCAGCTCGTAGTGGCCGAGCACCTTGTCCCGGTGCGTGCGCGAGATCAGCGGCATGTTCACGGTGGCCTCGTCGGCCGGCCACCCGTACGCCAGCTCGTCGGCGCGCTTGGCCAGCCGGGCCGTGAACTCCTCGAAGACCGGCCGCTGCACGTAGATCCGCTCGGTGCACAGGCAGACCTGGCCGCCGTTGGTGAAGCTGGACCGGACCGAGCCGGCGACCGCCGCGTCCAGGTCGGCGTCGGCGAAGACCAGGCCGGCGTTCTTGCCGCCCAGCTCGAAGCTCACCGCCTTCACCCCGTCGGCGGCGGCCCGCATGATGGCGCTGCCGGTGGCCGACTCCCCCGTGAAGGTGATCGCGTCGACGCCCGGGTGCCGGGTGAGGTGCTCGCCGGCCGAGCCGGGGCCGAAGCCGTGCACCAGGTTGAACACGCCCTCGGGCACGCCCGCCGCGGCCATCACCTCGGCCAGCAGGGTCGCCGAGGCGGGGGTCTCCTCGCTGGGCTTCACCACGACGGCGTTGCCGCAGGCCAGGGCCGGGGCGACCTTCCAGGTGAGCAGCAGCAGCGGCAGGTTCCACGGCACGATGATCGCGACCACGCCGACCGGCTTGCGGACCGCGTAGTTCAGCGCCCGGCCGCCGGTCGGGGTGACCGTGGTGAACGACTCCGTCGGCGCGGTCGCCACGATCTCGGCGAACGCGCGGAAGTTGGCGGCCCCGCGTGGGATGTCCAGCGTGCGGGCCTGGGAGATGGCCTTGCCGGTGTCGGCCACCTCGGCGGCCACCAGGTCGTCGAAGCGGCGTTCCAGCTCGTCGGCGACCCGGCGGAGCACCTCGGCGCGCTCCCGCTCCCCCATCCGGCCCCACGGCCCGCGCAGCGCCGCCCGCGCGGCGGTCACCGCGTCGTCCACGACGGACTCGCCCGCCTCGACCACCTCGAAGACCGGCTCACCGGTGACCGGGCTGCGCTTGGTGAACCGCGGCCCGGCGTCGGTGAAGGAGCCACCCACGAAGTTGCGCAGCAGGCCGGGGCCGTCCGGCGCGTGCCCGGCCATCAGCCGGGGATCCCAGAGGGTCATCCTCGCCTCCCTCGGCCGAGCGCGGCCGCCGCACCGGCCAGCGCCACCAGCGCGCCGGCCGCCACCGCACCCACGACGGCGTACTGCCGGCGCACCCGGCGGCGCACCTCCGCGTACGGGGTGGTGGAGAACGAGACCAGCTCGTACTGCGAGACGTAGCGGCCGGGCAGGGCGCGCTCCAGCGCGTGCTCGATCTTCTTGCGGGTCTGGAACACCGGCGAGGCGACCTTGTCCCGCATCTCCACGAAGTTGGTCAGCGCCATCCGGGCGATCGCCTCGGCGTTGGCCTGCCGGCGGTGCTGGAACAGCGGCAGCGCCGACGCCCACCGGTCGCCGCACTCGTCCAGGCAGCGGTCCAGCTCGACCACGTCCTCGAACGCGCAGTTCGCGCCCTGGCCGTAGAACGGCACGATGGCGTGCGCCGCGTCGCCGAGCAGGCCGACCCGGCCGGCCACCTGCCACGGCGTGCAGCGGACCGTGCCGAGGACCCCGACCGGGTTGTGCTGGTAGTCGTCGACCAGGTTCGGCGCGAGCGGCACGAGGTCCGGGTAGTGGGTGGCGAAGTACGTCTCGATGGCGGCCGGGCTGCCCAGCGAGGCGAAGCTCTGCGTGCCGTGGGTCGGCCAGAACAGCGTGCAGGTGAAGGAGCGGTCCGGGTTGGGCAGCGCGATCATCATGGACGTGCCGCGCGGCCAGATGTGCAGCGCGCCCGGGTCCAGGGCGAACTCGCCGCCGATCGGCGGGATGGTGAGTTCCTTGTAGCCGTAGTCCAGGAAGTCCAGGCTCTCGGTCACCGCCCCGTACGCCAGCAGTTGCCCGCGCACCGCGGAGCCGGCGCCGTCGGCGCCGAGCACGACCGACGCGGTCTCGGTGACCTTGCCCTGCGGGGTCTCGAAGGTCATCTCGCCGGTGGTCGGGTCGAGCCCGACGAGCCGGTGGTCGAAGGCGATCCGCACGCCGGGCAGCGCGGTGGCGGCGTCCAGCAGCGCGTTGTTCAGCGCGCCCCGGCTGATCGAGTTGATCGCCCGGTCGCCGGAGACGCTGTACGACTGGAACTGCGGCTCCCCCTCCACCGGGTGGATCATCCGGCCGCGCATGGGCAGCGCGTCGGTCATCACCTGCTGGTCCAGCCCGATCCGCCGCAGCGCGTCCAGGCCCCGCTCGGAGAGCGCCAGGTTGATCGAGCGCCCCCGCTCGACCTTCCCGGTGCGCGGGTCCGGCCGCCGCTCGTAGAGGGCGACCGGGTAGCCGCGCCGGGCCAGGAAGCAGGCCAGCAGGCAGCCGGCCAGCCCCGCGCCGACGACCGCGATCTCCTCGCGTTCCGTACTCATGAGGTGGCCTCCACCGTCGCGGCCAGCGCGTCGGCGACCCGCCAGCAGTCGTGGTACGTCGAGTAGAGCGGCACCGGGGCGAACCGGACGACGTCCGGCTCCCGGGCGTCGGCGATCACGCCGTGCTCGTGCCGCAGCCGCTTGGTCAGCTCGTTGGCGCTGCCCGCGCCGATCCGGACCGAGAGCTGGCAGCCCCGGCGCTCCGGGTCGCGCGGGGTGATGACGGTCAGCGGCCGGTCCGCGGTCACCTCGTCGAGCAGCGTCTCCAGGTAGCCGGTGAGCCGGAGGCTGCGCTCGCGCAGCGCGGGCATGCCGACCGAGTCGAACAGCTCCAGCGAGGTGCGCACCGGGCCCATGGCGAAGATCGGCGGGTTGGAGATCTGCCAGGCCTCGACGGTGGCCGGCGGGCGGGAGACCGGGGTCATCTCGAACCGGGTGGCCGCCTCGGTGCTCCACCAGCCCTCGAAGCGGGGCAGCGCGGGATCACCGAGGTGGCGCTCGTGGACGAAGACGCCGGCCAGGGCGCCGGGGCCGGAGTTCAGGTACTTGTAGGAGCACCAGGCGGCGAAGTCGACGTCCCAGTCGTGCAGCGACAGCGGCACGTTGCCGGCCGCGTGCGCCAGGTCCCAGCCGACCACCGCGCCGGCGGCCCGCCCCGCGGCGGTGATCGCCGGGATGTCCATCAGCTCGCCGGTCAGGTAGTTGACCCCGCCGAGCAGCAGCAGCGCCACGGTCTGCCCCTCGGCGGCCAGGAAGTCGAGCACGTCCTGCGTCCGCAGGGTGTCCTCGCCGGGGCGCGGCCGGAGCCGGACGACCGCGGTGTCCGGGTCGAGGCCGTGGAAGCGGGCCTGGCTGCGCACCGCGTAGCTGTCCGAGGGGAAGGCGCTGTCCTCGATGACGATCCGGGTCCGCTCCCCCGCCGGCCGGTAGAAGCTCACCATCAGCAGGTGCAGGTTGACCGTGAGGGAGTTCATCACCACGGTCTCCGCGGGGCGGGCGCCGACCAGTCGCGCGGCCGGCGCGGTCAGCAGTTCGTGGTACGGCAGCCAGGGCCGTTCCGCCTCCAGGTGCCCCTCCACGCCCAGCCGCCGCCAGGCGTCCAGGTCGGCGAGGAGTTCGTCGCGGGTGGCGCGGGGTTGCAGGCCCAGCGAGTTGCCGGCCAGGTACGCCACCTCGGGGTAGCGCCCACCCTCGGCCGGCGGAACGAGGAACAGGTGCCGGTGGCCGGGGTCGGCGGCGTCGCGGGCGCGGGCGTCTTCTTCGGGGGTGTGCATGCTGCTCTCTCCGGTCACATCGCGGTACGGGCGGACCACAGCTCCGGGAAGACCACCCGGGCCATGCTCCGCTGCAACCAGGCCAGCCCGGCGGAGCCGCCGCTGCCGACCTTGGCGCCCATCGAGCGCTGCACCGCCTTGATGTGGTGCCAGCGCCAGTCGCTGAACCCCTCGGCCACCTCGGTCAGCGCGTCGCCGAGCAGGCGGAGGTGGTTGTCGGGGCCGCTGTCGGCGTAGATCCGCACCCAGGCCGCCTCGACGGCCGGGTGCGACTCGTGCTCGGTCGCCACGTCCCGCTCGAGCAGGTCGGCGGGCAGCTCGAAGCCGCGCCGGGCGAGCAGCGCCACCACGTCGTCCCAGAGGCTCGGCGTGGTGAGGGCGGCGGTCAGCTCGGCGTGCACCTCGGCCTGCCGGCGGAACGGGCGGATCAGCGCCGGGTCGCGCAGGCCGAGCAGGAACTCCAGTTGCCGGTACATGGCCGACTGGAAGCCGGAGCCCTCGCCGAGCCGGTCCCGGAACCGGTTGAAGTCGGCCGGGGTCATCCAGCGCAGCCCCTGCCAGGCGGCGTTGAGCCCCTCCAGGTGCAGGGCGGCCCGGCGCAGCGGGGGCAGCGCGTCCCAGACCCGGTTGGCCCGCAGCTCGCGCTGGGCGTGCCGCAGCTCGTGGCAGGTCAGCTTGAAGTACAGCTCCATGATCTGGCTGACCATCAGGAAGGACATCTCGCCCGGGTCGTCGCTGAGCGGCTGCTGGAGCTGGTGCAGCGTGCTGGCGTGCACGTAGGCGTCGTAGGGCACCCGGTCGGCGAACTCCAGGGTCGGCTCGCCGCCGTTGCGCGCCGCGCGGACCGCCCGCTGCTGCGGGGTCGCCGGCCGCACCGCCGTCGTCTGTTCCACCGTCATCTCCCTTCGTACGCCGGGGTAGACGACATGATGCCGCCGGTTGATCCGCAGATGGAATGCCTGTTCAACGGCGGTACGGTGGTATCACCTGTCGAGTCGAAGGCGTGCCCCGCGCATCGCTTCACGAAGGAAAGGTCACCGCGTGGACGACATGGACTGGGCGCTGCTGCGCGAACTCCAGGCCGACGCCCGGCTCTCGTACAGCGAGCTGTCCCGCCGGGTGCACCTCTCCCCGCCCGCGGTGGCCGAGCGGGTACGCCGGCTGGAGGAGTCCGGGGTGATCACCGGCTACCACGCGCACGTGGACCTGACCCGGGCCGGCCGGACCGTGCTCGCGCTGATCCGGATGTCCTGCTACGGGTCGCGCTGCATCCTCAACGATCCCGAGGTGGCGGACTGGCCGGAGATCATGGAGATCCACCGGATCACCGGCGACGCGTGCAGCATGCTCAAGGTGGCCGCCGGCACGATGGGCGAGTTCGAGGGGGTCATCGACCGGCTCGCCCCGTACGGCCAGCCGTCCAGCACGATGGTGCTCTCCACGCCGCTGGACTGGCACCCGGTCACCCCGCTCCCGCCCGCCGGACCGTCCCCGGCCGGCCGGCGCCGCTGATCCGCCCCGGGTTTGCCCTCCGATCAGGGGGAATGCAGCCGGCGCTGCCCGTCAGCAGGATTCCGGTGCGCCGCACCGGAAGGGGGGAATCATGCGAGGGCTCCTGTCACACCGCGCACTCCGGGGCGTTCTGAGCCTGGTCGGCCTGATCGCGGCGTTCGTCCTGGCCACCGCCTCGCCGGCCCGCGCCGGGGAGAACGTCTTCGTCGAGGTCACGCCGAACAGCGCCCAGGCCGGCACCCGGGTCAGCATCCGGGCCAGTTGCGACAACAACAACGACCGGCAGGCCCAGGTCACCTCGGACGCCTTCGGGCGGGTGATGCTCCGGCCGGACAACGGGTTCCTGACCGGTGCGGTCACCATCCCCGGCAACAAGGCGCCCGGCGACTACCCGGTGAACCTGGAGTGCCGCAACGGCCAGACCGCCTCCACCATGCTCACCGTGCTGAACATGGCCCAGCCGAGCAAGGGCCCGGCGACCGGCGGAGGGGGCACCGCGGGCGGTCGGGGCGCCGGTTCGCTGCTTCTGGTCGGCGGCCTGGTCGCGGTCGCCGTGGTGGCCGGGGTGAGCGCCCGCCGCAAGACCGGTAGCCGCGTCTGATTGGGGTGCGGCCATGGCCCGCCAACCGCGCCGCGCCCGCCGGGGCCGGCACCGGGCGGGGTCCCGGGTCGGCGCCGGGCTGCGACTGGTGTCCCGCGCCTCGCGCCGGTTCGCCCGCGCCGCCGGGCACGCCTTCTCGGCCAGCGTCACCACCGCCGACCCGCACGCCCGCCCGGTGCCGCCGCGGCCCGCCCACGCCGCCGGCCGCTGGCGGTACGCCGTCCAGCGCGGCCCCGGCGCCCCGGTGCTGGTCGTGGCGGCGCTCATGGCGCTCATCGTGGCCATGCTCGGCGTGCAGCGGGTGACCGGCGTCAGCGTGCTGCCGGAGCAGCTCACCGCCGGGCTGCGCCCGCCGCCGAAGAAGTTCCCCGTGCTGTCCGGCAGCCCGCCGACCGACCTGACGATCAGCAAGATCGACCTGCGGGCGCCCGTGCACCGGGTCGGCATCGCCCCGGACGGCAGCATCGCGGTGCCGGACGTCGGCCGGTCCGGTGAGGTCGGCTGGTACGACCAGGGCCCCACCCCCGGCCAGTACGGCCCGGCGGTCATCGTGGGGCACGTCGACACCACCACCGGACCGGCCGTCTTCCACGACCTCAAGGACCTCGACGACGGCGACCGGATCGAGGTGACCCGGCAGGACCGCTCGGTGGCCGTCTTCGAGGTGACCTCGATCGAGCGGTACGGCAAGGAGCGGCTGCCCGTGCGGGAGGTCTACGGCGACTTCAGCCGCCCGAACCTGCGGCTGATCACCTGCGGCGGCCGCTGGGTGGGCGGCGAGACCGGCTACGCGGACAACCTGGTGGTCTACGCCTCGCTGGTGAAGGCACGGCAGTGAGCGCCGCTCAGGCCGCCGCCTCGGTCTCCGGCTCGCGGAGGTCGAGCCAGTCCGCCCAGCGCGGGTCGGGCGCGCGGTGGCCGAGCACCCGCCAGGCCGTGCCCCTCGGGGCCGCCGGCAGGTTGTGCAGCCGCCAGCCCAGCTCGGCCGGCGTCTTGTCGCCCTTCGTGTGGTTGCAGCGGGCGCAGGCCGCGACCACGTTCTCCCAGGCGTGCCGGCCACCCCGGCTGCGCGGGAAGACGTGGTCGATGGTCTCCGCCGGCCCGCGGCAGTAGGCGCAGCGCCAGCCGTCCCGGGCGAAGATCGCCCGGCGGGAGAGCCCGACGTGGGTGCGGTAGGGAACCCGGACGTAGCGGGTCAGCCGGACCACCGAGGGGACCGGGAGCGCGTTGCGCGCGCTGTGCAGGATGCCCTCGCCGTCGGCCACGCAGACGGCCTTGGCGGAGAGCACGAGGATCGCGGCACGACGCACCGACACGACGCACAGGGGCTCATAGGTGGCATTGAGAACGAGCGCACCGGAGCCCGCCGTGGGTCGTATGTCAGGCATCGCGCTCACCCTCCCGGTCCAGCCGCTCCGGCCACCATGGCGCCGGGCGCGCCCCGCGGGCAGCGGGGAACGACACCGACGCCCGGCCGGATCACCGACGTCCGTTGCGCCAATAGTCCCTGATCGCGCCCCGGATTGCACGCACTAATCCGGGGTACCCTCGGGAAGCTGTCCCCGCCTGTGCCACGATGACCGGTTCCGCCCGGCATGATCGGTTGGCCGCCCCATCGGCGGGAGGGGGGCGGGTCGCCAGCGGGCGCCCAGCGACCTTGCGGTACGAAAGCAGGGTGAGTCCCGCCAACCTGCTGCTCCATGCACTGTCCGCCGTCGAGCCGAGCCCGTCCCCGTCCGTGGACTGCCGCACCGACACCTGGTGCAAGAACGTCTACGACATCACCGGCTCGGCCTGGTTCGCCGAGGGCAGCTACTGGATCGTCCTGAAGCCGCTGCGGATCGTGCTGATCCTGCTGCTCGCCGTGGCCGCCCGCTGGGCGCTGCACCGCACCATCAACCGGCTGGTCCGGACCACCACCGAGGGCGCGGTGCCCACCATGCTCCGCCCGCTGCGCGAGCGGATCCCCAGCGCCACGCTCGACCCGGAGCAGTTCGTGCCGGAGCGGCGGCGCCAGCGCGCCGAGGCCATCGGCTCGGTGCTGCGCAGCATGGTCACGGCGTTCATCTTCGGCATCGCGCTGCTCATGGTGCTCAAGGAGTTCAGCTTCGACCTGGCGCCGCTGCTGGCCAGCGCCGGCATCGCCGGCGTGGCCCTCGGCTTCGGCGCGCAGAGCCTGGTCAAGGACCTGATCGCCGGCCTGTTCATGCTGATCGAGGACCAGTACGGCGTCGGCGACACCGTCGACCTGGGCGAGGCGACCGGCGTGGTGGAGGCGGTGGGCCTGCGGGTCACCACGGTCCGGGACGGCCGGGGCGTGCTCTGGTACATCCGCAACGGCGAGATCATCCGGGTCGGCAACAAGAGCCAGGGCTGGGCGCTGGTCGTGGTCGACCTGCCGATCGGTTTCGCCGGCACCGAGGAGGCCACCGCGGTGCTGCGTACGGCGGCCGCCTCGGTCGCGCTGGACCCGGAGCTGTCGCCGCAGATCGTCGAGGAGCCGGAGGTGCTCGGCGTCGAGCAGATGACGGTCGACGGGGCGGTGATCCGTACCGTGGTCAAGACGACCGCCGACGGGCAGTTCGCGGTCGGCCGCGAGCTGCGCCGGCGGCTCGCCGAGGCGCTGGAGAACTCGGGCATCACCGCGCGGATCGCGGCGGCCCGGCTCTACCCCGGGCTGCCGCCCCGTGCCGCGGCCCCGGGCGAGACGGGCACCGGCGGGGCCACCTGAGGCCGGTCTTCTCCGGCGGGACGGGCCGGACGATTTTCGGGGGTCGCGCACCGCGCGGCCCCTCGGGTATCGTCCGTTCGTTCAGTCGGAGATGCGACGATCAATCCGTTCACCCTAGCCAGTTGTCAGACGATCGGGCAGAATCCGGTGAACACGCTCCCCAAAGGAGCGTGCTCGTGTCCTCGCTGATCCTCAGATCTGACGACGGTTCCCAGGTCCGGCCATCAAGAGTGGCCAGCCCGGGAACGATGGAGGCGACGGTGTCCGACGAGCGATCCGCCCAGGAGGGCCCGGCAAGCTTCCGCGAACTGTTCGGCCTCGCGGAGTTCCGTGTTCTCTTCACGGCAAGCGCTCTGTCCTGGATCGGTGACTACGTCGCGAAGGCCGCGGTCACCGTCCTGGTCTACCGGCAGACCGACTCGGTGACGCTCTCGGCCGCCGCGTTCGCGGCGAGCTACCTGCCCTGGCTGGTCGGCGGTCCGCTGCTCTCCGCGCTCGCGGAGCGCTACCGGTACCGGCAGGTCATGGTGGCCTGCGACCTGGTGCGGATGGCCCTCATGGTGCTGGTCGCCCTGCCCGGGATGCCGCCCTGGGCAATCCTCGCCCTGGTCTTCGCGACCACGCTGGCCAACCCGCCGAGCCAGGCCGCCCGGTCCGCGCTGATGCCGCAGATCCTGGCCGGTGACCGGCTGGTGCTCGGCCTGTCGGTCTCCGCGAGCACCGGGCAGGCCGCCCAGGTCCTCGGCTACCTGCTCGGCGCGGCGATCGCCGTGGTCAACCCGGCCGCCGCGCTGCTGGTCAACGCGGCCACCTTCGGCCTCTCCGCCGCGCTGGTCCGCTTCGGCCTGCGGAACCGGCCGCCCGCCATGACCGAGGCGCACCGCAGTCACCTGCTGCGGGAGACCGCCGAGGGGTTCCGGCTCGTGTTCGGCCGCCCGGTGCTGCGCGCCATCGCCGTGCTGGTCTTCAGCGCGATGGTCTTCTCGATCGTCCCCGAGGGGCTCGCCGCCGCCTGGGCCGCCGAGCGGAGCGGGGACGGCATGGACACCGGCACCGCCCAGGCGGTCATCATGGCCGCCAACCCGGTGGGGTACGTCCTCGGCGGGCTGATGGTGGGGCGGCTCGTCGCCCCGGCCCGCCGGCTCGCCCTGATGCGCCCGCTCGCCGTGATCGCCCCGGCGGTGCTCGTCCCGGCGCTGCTCGACCCGCCGCCGATCGTGGTGGCGCTCCTCGCGGCCGCGTGCGGCTTCGCGGTGGCCGGGCTCATCCCGGTCGCCAACGGCCTCTTCGTCCAGGCGCTGCCGGACGGCTACCGGGCCCGCGCGTTCGGCGTGATGGCCAGCGGGACCCAGATCATCCAGGGCGCCGCCGTGCTGGCCACGGGTGCCCTCGCCGAACGGTTCACCATCCCCTCGGTGGTCGGGCTGTGGAGCGCCGCCGGCGTGCTGCTGATGCTGCTCGCGGTGCTCACCTGGCCGCATCCCGGGACGATCGAGGAGGCCGTCGAGGTCGCCCGGGCGGAATCCGCCGCGACGGCCGCCATGGCGGGGCGCGGCACGCACACCCCGGCGCGGGCGACGGCGGTGGGCGAGCGCAGCCGGCGCCGGCACGCGGTGACCTGAGTCCCGCTCCGGCGGTGGGCGGGAGCCGCCCCCGGGCGGCACCTGGCAGGATGGGTGACGTGACTTCCCCTGGCGAGTCGATGACGCTCTTCGAGGCGATCGGCGGCGAACCCGCCTTCCGCAAGCTGGTGGACGAGTTCTACGCCGGCGTCGCCACCGACCCGCTGCTGCGGCCGATGTACCCGGAGGAGGACCTGGGCCCCGCGGCGGACCGGCTGACCCTCTTCCTCATGCAGTACTGGGGTGGCCCGCACACCTACTCCGAGCAGCGCGGTCACCCGAGGCTGCGCGTGCGGCACGCGCCGTTCCGGATCGGCGCGGTCGAGCGGGACGCCTGGCTGCGCCACATGCGCCGGGCGGTGGACCGGCTGGACCTGCCGCCGCAGCTCGCCGCCGCGCTCTGGGACTACCTGGAGCGGGCCGCGTACTTCATGGTGAACGTGATGGAGGACCCGGCGGCCGAGGGCTGACCGGCCGGCCGCCCGGGTCGTGCCGGTGCGGTCAGAGCAGGGCGCCCTCGTCGTGCAGCCAGTCGACGAAGGTGGTGGCCACCGCCGCGCCGCAGTCGAGCATCTCGACCAGCAGCGCGTCGTGGGTGCCCGCCCCCAGCGGGACCTGGAGCTCGGCGTAGATGGGCAACTGGCCACGCTCGGTCGGGTCGCCGATGTACGCCTTGCAGAACCGCCGGGTGTGGTTCCACTCGTTGACCACGCGGTAGGCGCGGTCGGCCCAGTCCGGCGGGACCGTCGCGTGCGGCCGGGCCCGCATGACCAGGATCTCGTCCTCGGGGCCCTCCAGCGTGACCAGCACGGCGTGCCGCTCCCACATGGCCAGCAGGTTGCCGTCGCCATCGGCCAGGTAGCGCACGTCGAGCAGGTCGAGCGCGTCGCAGACCCGGCCGAGGGTGACCGGCGCGACGGTTGCCGGCATGTCGGCGATCACGGGCCGCTCGGCGGCCGCCGCGTCGTCCGCCGGCTGACGGGGGGTCGGTGGCCCGACCCGGACGGTGTCATCCACTGTGATCCCGCTTCGAGTTTCCGGATCGCCGCCACTGGCGGGACCGGGGCGCCATGACCACCACGGCATCGCTCGCGCACCTCACTCCCCAGCGGATCCAGTCGCCTACGGTGCGTTGGATCCGAGGATGGACGGTACCCGGACAGCCGGGATGAGGCATCCCCCCAACGGCTGCCCCAAACCGGAAGAACGAACAGGGGTCATCCGATCGGATGACCTCTGGTGGGCGTGACGGCGAGCTCTGCGACCTTCCGCGACCAGGCCGCTCCGTACGGTCCGACGAGCCCGACCCAACGGCCGGCGGTACGCACCTGAACGTCACCCGCGCCGAGGAAGCCCATCCGGACCAGCCCCTGCACCAGCCGCTGGGGC
Source organism: Micromonospora sp. AP08 (assembly GCF_008085935.1). Taxonomy (NCBI): domain Bacteria; kingdom Bacillati; phylum Actinomycetota; class Actinomycetes; order Micromonosporales; family Micromonosporaceae; genus Micromonospora; species Micromonospora sp. AP08. The sequence continues at coordinate 134,167 of NZ_VSEZ01000013.1, read as the reverse complement.
ACCTCCACCGGGGCGTCCGGCGCGTCGTCCGGGGTCACCACGACCGCGACGTGGTCGAGCAGCGCGTCCCGCAGCGCCCGCTGGCCCACCGCCCGACCGGCCACGCCGTGGGTGGACGCCTCGCGCAACGTCCCGGCCGCCGCGGCGGCGATCCGCTGGACCTCGGTCGCGGGCAGCACCTCCACGGCCCGGCTGGCCGCCGGCGGCAGCGGCCAGCGCCACCCGTCGTCCCGGCGCCGGGGCAGCGCGTCGCCGCCGGCCGACAGCTCCGCCAGCAACTCCGCCGCCCCGACCGTGGCGTCGCCCGGCGCCGTGCCGGGGACGGTGCGCACCACGAGCACGTCCCACGGCAGCCGCGCCCAGAGGGCCGTACGCGCGGCTCCCGGCACCGGCCGGAGCCGGACCAGGATGGCCGGCTCCAGCCGGACGAGGCGGGCCAGGAAGGCGCCCGCGTCGGCCACCCCGTCCAGCCCGTGGCCGGTGGCCGGCGCGGTCATGCCGGGCCGCCCTTCGTTCGCGACTGCGGGGCTCGCAAACCCGGCTCACTCCTCGCGCTCATCGGCAGCCCGGGCGCGTACCGGAGCAGGAAGGCCCGCTCGTCGGCGGAGATCCGGCGCGGCCGCTGCGCGGCCAGGTCGAACGGGACCAGCACCGAGCGGGCCCGGCTGGCCAGCACGTCCCGGTCGTAGAGCTCGTAGGCGACCGTGAACGAGCCGGCCTTGATCTCCTCGACCCAGAGCTCGATCCGGACCGTCGGGGCCGCCTCCGCGGTGTCCCGGCCCAGCGCGTAGTCGACCGGGCGCAGGTAGTCGACCTCGTGCCGGCGGATGACCACCCCGTCGGCGAACGAGCCCACTCCCCACGCCCGGCCGCCGGCGAACATCAGGGCCACCCGCGCCTCCTCGTAGAGCGTGAGGAAGCGCGAGTTGTTGACGTGGCCGTACGCGTCCAGGTCGGACCAGCGCAGCGTGCAGTCGTAGACGAACTTGTCAGTCACGGGTGAGCTTGCGGTACGTCACGCGGTGCGGCCGGGCGGCCTCGGCGCCGAGGCGGTCGATCTTGTTCTTCTCGTACGCCTCGAAGTTGCCCTCGAACCAGAACCACCGGGCCGGGTTCTGGTCGTCGCCCTCCCAGGCCAGGATGTGGGTGGCCACCCGGTCGAGGAACATCCGGTCGTGGGAGATGACCACGGCGCAGCCGGGGAACTCCAGCAGGGCGTTCTCCAGGCTGCCGAGCGTCTCCACGTCGAGGTCGTTGGTCGGCTCGTCGAGCAGGATGACGTTGCCGCCGATCTTGAGGGTCAGCGCCAGGTTGAGCCGGTTCCGCTCGCCGCCGGAGAGCACCTTGGTCGGCTTCTGCTGGTCCGGCCCCTTGAAGCCGAACGCGGCGATGTACGCCCGGGACGGCATCTCGACCTTGCCCACGAGCAGGTGGTCGAGCCCGTCCGAGACGGTCTCCCAAACCGTCTTGTCCCCCGCCAGGCCGGCCCGGCTCTGGTCGACGTACGACAGCGAGACGGTGTCGCCGACCCGCACCGTGCCGGCGGTCGGCTCCTCCAGGCCCACGATGGTCTTGAAGAGGGTGGTCTTGCCGACGCCGTTCGGGCCGATCACGCCGACGATGCCGTTGCGGGGCAGCGAGAACGACAGGTTGTCGATCAGCACCCGGTCGCCGAACGCCTTCACGAGGTTGTTGACCTCGATCACGGTGCTGCCCAGGCGCGGGCCCGGCGGGATCTGGATCTCCTCGAAGTCCAGCTTGCGGGTCTGCTCGGCCGCGGTGGCCATCTCCTCGTAGCGGTCGAGGCGGGCCTTGGACTTGGTCTGCCGCGCCTTGGCGTTGGAGCGGACCCACTCCAGCTCCTCGTCGAGGCGCTTCTTCATCTTGGCGTCGCGCCGGCCCTCGACCGCCATGCGGGCGGCCTTCTTCTCCAGGTAGGTGGAGTAGTTGCCCTCGTAGCCGATGGCCCGGCCCCGGTCCAGCTCCAGGATCCAGCCGGCCACGTTGTCGAGGAAGTACCGGTCGTGGGTGATGGCGATGACCGTGCCGGCGTACTTGGCCAGGTGCTGCTCCAGCCACTGCACGCTCTCCGCGTCCAGGTGGTTGGTGGGCTCGTCGAGCAGCAGCAGGTCCGGTGCCTCCAGCAGCAGCTTGCACAGCGCCACCCGGCGGCGCTCACCGCCGGAGAGCTGCGTCACGTCGGCGTCCGGCGCGGGGCAGCGCAGCGCGTCCATGGCCAGCTCGAGCTTGGAGTCGATGTCCCACGCGTCGGCGTGGTCCAGCTCCTCCTGGAGCTTGCCCATCTCCTCCATCAGCTCGTCGGAGTAGTCGGTCGCCATCTGCTCGGCGATCTTGTTGAACCGCTCCAGCTTGGCCTTGGTCTCGGCGACCGCCTCCTCGATGTTGCCGAGGACGGTCTTGGCGTCGTTGAGCGGCGGCTCCTGGGCCAGCATGCCGACGGTGTAGCCGGGCATGAGCCGGGCCTCGCCGTTGCTCGGCTGGTCCCAACCTGCCATGATCTTGAGGAGGCTGGACTTACCGGCGCCGTTCGGACCGACCACACCGATCTTGGCCCCCGGCAGGAAGTTCAGCGTCACGTTGTCGAGCACGACCTTGTCGCCGTGCGCCTTGCGCGCCTTTTCCAGGACGTAGATGAACTGGGCCACGGTGCGGGCTACCTCCGTCGGTTGCGATCGCGAGCTGGCGGGCGCCTGGCGCGGGCCGTGAGGTCCACCCGCCGCCGCCGGCCGGGGCCGGCCGCGCGCACGCCATCGTCAATCCTGACAGGTACGCCCGGCTCCGCCCACATCACCCCGCCCCCGGAGCACCCGACGCCGCGACTGTCGACAAGATCACGATGAGGATTCGGCCCTTCTGGGACGGGTAGGGAACTCAGGCACGGGGCACCAGACGCCGCAGCTACGCTCAGTACGCTCATCGCGGTGGACCCGTCAGCACCCGGAGGTGGCCGATCGTGACCGTCCGTAGCTCCTTTGTCGTCGTGGCGAACCGACTGCCGGTCGACGAGGTGAGCACACCCGAAGGGGAGCGGCAGTGGCGACGCAGCCCGGGCGGCCTGGTGACCGCGCTGCACCCGGTGCTCGCCGAGCACCAGGGCACCTGGGTCGGCTGGGCCGGCGGCACCGGCGCCGCCCCCGAGCCCTTCGACCTGGAGGGGATCCGGCTGCACCCGGTGCCGCTGAGCGCCGAGGAGCTGGAGCGCTACTACGAGGGGCAGTCGAACGCGACGATCTGGCCGCTCTACCACGACGCGGTCGAGACCCCGGCCTACAAGCGGCGCTGGCGCGAGGCGTACCGGCTGGTCAACGCCCGGTTCGCCGAGGCCGCGGCGGACGTCGCGGCCGAGGGCGCCACGGTCTGGGTGCAGGACTACCAGCTCCAGCTCGTGCCGGCGATGCTCCGCGAGCTGCGGCCGGACCTGCGGATCGGGTTCTTCCTGCACATCCCGTTCCCGCCGATCGAGCTGTTCATGCAGATGCCGTTCCGCACCGAGATCCTGCGCGGCCTGCTCGGCGCGGACCTGGTGGGCTTCCAGCAGCGGCTGGCGGCGCAGAACTTCGTGCGCCTGGCCCGGCACCTGCTCGGCCTGCGCTACGAGGGGCAGATGATCCAGGTCGACGGCAGGCAGGTGAAGGCCGGCGCGTTCCCCATCTCGATCGACACCCGGGAGATGGAGCGGCTGGCCGAGGACCCGGCGATCCAGGCCCGCGCCAAGCAGATCCGCGAGGAGCTGGGCAACCCGAAGACGATCATCCTGGGCGTCGACCGGCTCGACTACACGAAGGGCATCGAGCTCCGCCTGAAGGCCTTCCGCGAACTCCTCGCTGACGGAAAGTTGACAGTCCCGGACGCGGTTATGGTGCAGGTCGCCACGCCGAGCCGCGAGCGCGTGGAGCACTACCAGGCACTTCGGGTGAAGGTGGAACGCGAGGTAGGCCGGATTAATGGCGAATTCGGACGGGTCGGCGTGCCGGCGGTGCATTATCTGCATCAGTCGTACAGTCGCTCCGAACTGGCCGCGATGTACGTCGCGGCCGACGTGATGATGGTGACCCCGCTGCGAGACGGAATGAATCTGGTGGCCAAGGAGTACGTCGCATCGCGCGCCGACCAGGGCGGCGCGCTCGTGCTCAGTGAGTTCGCCGGCGCCGCCACCGAGCTGCGCCAGGCGTTCCTGTGCAACCCGCACGACCCCGACGCGGTCAAGGACGCGCTGCTGCGCGCCGTGCACGTCGAGAAACCCGAGGCCCGACGCCGGATGCGGATAATGCAACGCCACCTGCGCAGCCACGACGTGGGCCACTGGGCCAAGTCGTTCCTGACCGAACTCGGCGTCACCGATGCGGAGGCGGCGTGACCTCTCCTGCCACCACCACTCCGCACGGCGGGGTGATGGATCCCGAGCTGCGTGCCGCCATCGGCCGGATCGCCCGGGTCCCCCAGCTCCTGGTCGCCTGCGACTACGACGGCACCCTGGCCCCGATCGTCGAGGACCCGAGCAAGGCCGTGCCGCTGCCCGAGTCGGTGGCCGCGGTCCGTGCCCTCGCGTCCCTGCCGCAGACGAGCGTCGCGGTGGTGTCCGGCCGCGCGCTGCGCGACCTGGCGACGCTCTCCCGGCTGCCCAGCGAGGTGCACCTGGTCGGCAGCCACGGCTCCGAGTTCGACATCGGCTTCGTCGAGCGGCTCACCCCGGAGCTGATCGCGGTCCGGCACCGGCTCCGCAACGAACTGCGCGAGATCGCGGCGGCCCACCCGGGCGTACGCCTGGAGCGCAAGCCGGCCAGCGTCGCCGTGCACACCCGCGGGGTCGACCCGCAGATCGCGGCCGCGGCCATCGAGGCGGTCCGCAGCGGCCCCGCCACCTGGGACGACGTCACCGTCACCCAGGGCAAGGAGGTCATCGAGCTGTCGGTGGTGGCGACCCACAAGGGCACCGCGGTCGACCAGCTCCGGACCCAGCTCGCGGCCAGCGCCGTGCTGTTCATCGGCGACGACGTCACCGACGAGAACGCCTTCGGCAACCTGCACGGGCCGGACGTCGGCATCAAGATCGGCCCGGGCGACACCCAGGCCGACTACCGGGTGGCCGAGCCCATCGAGGCCGCCCGGGCGCTGGGCCTGCTCCTGGAGACCCGGCGGCACTGGCTCTTCGGCGAGCGGGCGGTGCCGATCGAGCGGCACTCGATGCTGGCCAACGGCCGCACGGTCGCGCTCGTCACCCCCGAGGCGAAGATCACCTGGCTGTGCCACCCGAAGCCGGACTCGGCGGCGATCTTCGCCGACCTGGTCGGCGGCAGCCCGGCCGGGCACTTCACGGTCGGCCCGCAGCGGGGCGGCATCCCGCTGGGCCAGCGCTACCGTAGCAACACCATGACCGTGGAGACCCGCTGGTCCGGCCTGACCGTGACCGACTGGCTGGACCTGCCGGCGCGGGAGACCACGCCGGACGGCCCGGCGGTCGTCACCGGCGACTCGACCCTGGTCCGGGTGCTCAGCGGCACCGGGCGCGCCCGGATCGAGTTCGCCCCGCGTCCCGAGTTCGGTCAGGTCGCCGTGCAGCTCCAGCCGCTCGACGACGGGCTGCTGGTGCTCGGCTCCAACGAGCCGGTGGCGCTCCACTCGCCGGGCGTCGAGTGGGAGGTCACCAGCGACGCCGGCTACGAGTCCGCCAAGGCCGTGGTGGACCTGTCGGCCGCCGGCGGCCAGGTGGTGCTGGAGCTGCGCTTCGGAACCCAGAGCCTGGAGCACCACCGGGTGCCCATCCACGAGCGGCAGGCCGCCGCCGAGCAGCCCTGGAAGGACTGGGTGGCCTCGCTGCGGCTGCCCGCCACCGCCCGGGACCTGGTGGCCCGCAGCGCGCTCACCCTGCGCGGGCTCTGCCACGAGCCGACCGGCTCGATCCTCGCCGCGGCGACCACCTCGCTCCCCGAGGAGCTGGGCGGCGTCCGGAACTGGGACTACCGCTACTGCTGGCTGCGGGACGCGGCGATGACCGCCCGCGCGCTGGTGGACCTCGGCTCCACAGAGGAGGCCGAGGGCCTGCTGCGCTGGGTCGACGGCGTCATCGACCGCACCGGCGGGCACCCGGAGCGGCTGCACCCGCTCTACACGGTCGACGGCTACGAGCTGGGCGCCGAGGCGGTCATCGACACCCTGCCCGGCTACGCCGGCTCCCGGCCGGTCCGGGTCGGCAACCTCGCCAACCACCAGCTCCAGCTCGACGTCTTCGGCCCGGTCGCCGACCTGATCGCCGCGGTGGCCGACGCCCGGGGCTCGGTCCGCGAGGACGAGTGGCGGGTGCTGGAGAACATGGTCGAGGCGGTCCGCCGCCGCTGGCACGAGCCCGACCACGGCATCTGGGAGGCCCGCCTCCCACCCCGGCACCACGTGTTCTCCAAGGTCATGCTCTGGATGACCGTCGACCGGGCGCTGCACGTGGTGCGGCAGCACGGCGGCGAGGACCGGCCGGAGTGGGTCGAGCTGCGCGACCGGATCGCCGACAACGTGCTGGAGCACGGCTGGCACCCGGAGGCGGAGGCGTACAGCGTCGCCTACGGGTACGAGGAGATGGACGCCTCGTCGCTCTGGATCGGCATCTCCGGGCTGCTCGCCGGGGACGACCCGCGCTTCCTGTCCACGGTGCTGAAGATCGAGGCGGAGCTGCGCAGCGGCCCGGTCGTCTACCGGTACCACTGGGACGACGGCCTGCCCGGCCGGGAGGGCGGCTTCCACATCTGCACGGCGTGGCTGATCGAGGCGTACCTGCGCACCGGCCGGCGCACCGACGCGGAGGAGCTGTTCGCGCAGATGGTCGACACGGCCGGGCCGACCGGGCTGCTCCCCGAGCAGTACGACCCGCTGGCCGAGCGCGGGCTGGGCAACCACCCGCAGGCGTACAGCCACCTCGGGCTGATCCGCTGCGCGCTGATGCTGGACAACATGCTCAAGCAGTGACCTGACGAGGCACGACAGCGGCCCGGGACCGTGCGGTCCCGGGCCGCTCGCGTTCTCAGGTGTCGAGAGCCCCCACCACGTCCCCGATCACCACGATGGCCGGTGGGCGCAGGCCGACGGCCGCCACGTCGTCCGCCACCGCGCCGAGGGTCGAGCGCAGGCTCCGCTGGCCGCTCGTGGTGCCCTCCTGGATCACCGCGGCCGGGGTCCCCGCGGGCCTGCCGTGGGCCACGAGGGTGGCGCTGATCGCCGCGAGGTTCTTCAGGCCCATGAGGATCACCAGGGTGCCGCGCAGGCCGGCGAGGGACTCCCAGCGGACCAGCGAGGCCGGCGAGTCGGGCGGGACGTGCCCGGAGACCACGGTGAACTCGTGCGCCACCGCCCGGTGGGTGACCGGCACCCCGGCGGCGGCGGGCACCGAGATCGCGCTGGTCACTCCGGGCACCACGGTGACCGGCACGCCCGCCTCGGCGCAGGCCAGCAGCTCCTCGCCGCCCCGGCCGAAGACGTACGGGTCGCCGCCCTTGAGGCGGACCACGACCTTCCCGGCCCGGGCCCGGTCGACCAGGATCCGGTTGATCTCCTCCTGGGCCCGCGACGGCCCGTACGGGATCTTGGAGGCGTCGACCAGCTCGACGTCCGGGCGCAGCTCGTCGAGGAGCAGCCCGGGGACGAGCCGGTCGGCGACCACGACCTCCGCCTCGGTGAGCAGCCGCCAGCCCCGGACGGTGATCAGCTCGGGATCGCCCGGTCCGGCGCCCACCAGCGCCACCCGGCCCACCGGCGCGGCGCCGGTGTCCGGCCCGCCCGGAGCCGGCACGCTCGGCCGTCCCGGCGCGGCACCAGCGGCCGCGTCGACGGACGCGGGCTCCCCGGCGCGGGCGGCCAGCAGCTCGCGCACCGCGTCCCGGACGCTCATGGCCCGGCGGGGGTCGCCGCCGCCGAGCACGGCCACGGTGACCGGGCCGTGCCGGGTCACCGCCGGGGTCCACGCGGTGGCGGCGGCCCGGTCGTCGGCGCGGACGCAGAAGATCCGCCGCTCGGCGGCGGCGGCGCTGACCGCCGCCGCGGCGACCCGGTCGTCCACGGCCACCTGGACCAGCCAGGCCCCGTCCAGGTCGTCGGGGACGAACCGGCGTGGCTCCCAGCGGAGCCGGCCGGCGTCCACGTGCGCCCGCAGCGCCGGGGTCAGCTCCGGCGCCACCAGCAGGACGTCCGCGCCGGCGTCGAGCAGCGCGGGCACCCGCCGGGTGGCCACCGCTCCCCCGCCGACCACGACGACCCGCCGGCCGGCCAGCCGCAACCCCAGGGGGTACGGGCTGCCGCTCACGTCGCCACCGTCCTCACGCCACGGAGCAGGCTGGGCGGAAGGGTCGGCGCGCTCACTTCTCGGCCACTCCCGCCGAGTCGAAGGTGGCGACCTCGTGCAGCACCCGCACCGCGCCCGTGACGACGGGGAGCGCGAGCAGCGCGCCGGTGCCTTCGCCGAGCCGCAGCCCGAGGTCGATCAGCGGGTCCAGGCCGAGGTGCCGCAGCGCCGCCGTGGCGCCCGGCTCGGCCGAGCGGTGCCCGGCCACCATGGCCCCGACCGCGTCCGGCGCGAACGCGGCGGCCGCCAGCGCGGCGCTCACCGCGATGACGCCGTCCAGCAGCACCGGCACCCGGCGCGCGGCGGCGCCGAGGACCAGCCCGGCCAGCGCGGCGTGCTCCAGGCCGCCGACCGCGGCCAGGACGCCCAGCGGGTCGGCCGGGTCGGGCGCGTGCCGGTCGAGCGCGGCTCGCACCACGCCGACCTTGCGGGCGTACGTCTCGTCGTCGACCCCGGTGCCCCGGCCGGTGGCCGCCGCCGGGTCGACCCCGGTGAACGCGGCGATCAGCGCGGCGGCCGGCGTGGTGTTGCCGATGCCCATGTCGCCGGTGAGCAGGATGCCGGCCCCGGCGTCGACCAGTTCCCCGGCGATCCGGATGCCGGTCTCCACGGCCGCCCGGGCCTCGTCCCGGGTGAGCGCCGCGGTCACCGTGAGGTCCCGGGTGCCGGGGCGTACGTTCGCCGCGACCAGGCGGGGGCCGGCCGGGTCGGCGGTCGGCTCGACCGGGAGCGGGGTGGCCACGCCGACGTCCACCACGGTGACCGAGGCGCCGGCCTGCCGGGCGAACGCGTTGACCACCGCGCCGCCGGCCACGAAGTTGGCGATCATCTGGGCGGTGACCTCCTGCGGCCACGGGGTGACGCCCTGGGCGTGCACGCCGTGGTCGCCCGCGAAGATCGCCACGGCGGCCGGCTCGGGCAGCGGCGGCGGGCAGGTCCCGGCGAGGCCGGCGAGGCGTACGGAGAGCGGCTCCAGGGCGCCGAGGGAGCCGGCGGGCTTGGTGAGCCGGCCCTGGAGTTCGCGGGCGGCCGCCATGGCGGCCTCGTCGAGCGGCCGGATCGCCGCGACGGTGGACTCCAACATCATGCCTCCAGGATCTCCGCCAGCACGCCGGTGAGGGCGTCGGTCGTCGCCGGATCGCGCACCGCGATCCGCAGCCAGTCCGGGCCCAGCCCGGGGAAGGTGTCGCCGCGGCGGACCGCCCAGCCGCGCTCGCGCAGCCGCTCCCGCACGGTGGCGGCGCCGGCCAGGTGCACCAGGACGAAGGCGCTGGCGGGGCGGCCGACGACGCGTACCCCGGGCAGGCCGGACAGGCGGGCCACCAGGTGGTCGCGGTCGGCGGCGAGCCCGGCGGCGATGGCGCGCTCGGCCGCGACGGCGGCCGGGGACGCGCAGGCGGTGGCGGCGGCCAGCGCCGGGGTGGAGACCGCCCAGAGTGGCTGGGCGGCGGCGAACCGGGCGAGCAGCCCGGGGTCGCCGAGCAGGTAGCCGATCCGCAGCCCGGCCAGCCCCCAGGTCTTGGTGAGGCTGCGGACCACCACGAGGCCGGGCAGGTCGCGGCGGGCGGCGAGGGACTCGGGCTCGCCCTCGACGCCGGGGGCCGCCGTGGTGTCGGCGAACGCCTCGTCGACCACGAGCACCCGACCGGGGCGGGCCAGCGCGGCGAGCGCGCCGGCGGGGTGCAGCACCGAGGTGGGGTTCGTGGGGTTGCCGAGCAGCACGAGGTCGGCGTCGGCGGGCACCCGGGCCGGGTCGAGCCGGAAGTCGTCGCCCGCGTCGAGCAGCACCCGCTCGACGGTGTGGCCGGCGGCCCGCAGGGCGGCCTCGGGCTCGGTGAACTGCGGGTGCACCACCACCGGCCGCCGGGCCTCGCGCAGGGCCCGGGCGATCAGCACGAAGCCCTCGGCGGCGCCGGCGGTGAGGAGTACCTCCTCCGGGGGACGCCCGTGCCGGGCGGCGACGGCGGCCCGGGCCGGACCGGGATCCGGGTACGCGGCCAGCGCGCCCATGGCGGCGACCAGCGGGTCGGCCAGCCAGTCCGGCATCGGGGCGCGGCGGACGTTGACCGCCAGGTCGACCAGGCCGGGGGTGGCCTCGGCGTCTCCGTGGTGGCCGAGGTCGGGCTCGCCCGCCCGAGCGTCGGTCCCGATCAGCTGAGCACGCATGTCCGCGATCCTGCCGGGAAGCCGCCGCCCGGGACAGCGGATCCCGGCGTGGGCCGCGTCACCACCGCTGAACCCCCTCGCCCGTTTATGAATTCTTCTCATTTCCGAATCGGAAATGTCATAGCTTGACCACGTGAGCAACCGACCCCTTGCCTCCGCTGGTCGTGCCGTGCCCCTCCTCCGCGCCGGGCTCATCGCCGGCATCGTGGTCGCCGCCGCGGCCTACCCACTGGCCGCCGTCACCGGCATCGGCGCCAAGGCCACCGCACACGCAGTGGAGCAGAAGACGAGCATCCTCAAGACCGCGCTGCCCGCCGAGACCTCGTACCTGTACGCGCCGGACGGCAAGACCGTGCTGACGATGTTCTACGAGGAGTACCGGCAGTACACCAAGATCGACGAGATGTCGCCGAACATCCAGCAGGCGATCGTCGCCGCCGAGGACAACCGCTTCTACCAGCACCACGGCGTCGACCCGAAGGGCGTGGCGCGCGCCTTCGTGTCCAACGCCCGGTCCGGCGGCGTCTCCCAGGGCGCCTCGACGATCACCATGCAGTACGTGCGGATGGCCCTGCGGGACAGCGCCAAGACGCCGAAGGAGGTCCAGGAGGCCACCCAGCAGACCAGCCTGCGCAAGGTCAAGGAGATGCGCATGGCGCTGGACATCGAGAAGCACGTCAGCAAGGAGCAGATTCTCGAGCGCTACCTGAACTCGGCCTACTTCGGCCACCGGGCGTACGGGATCTACGCGGCCGCGCAGATCTTCTTCTCCAAGACCCCGGCCACCCTCACCCCGGTCGAGGCGGCCACCCTGGCCGGCCTGGTCAAGTCCCCCTCGGAGTACGACCCGATCACCTCCGACCAGAAGGACGCCACCGGCCGGCGCAACTACGTGCTCGACAACATGGCCCGCCTCGGCTACCTCTCGCCGGACGCCGCCGCGGCGGCCAAGGCCGAGCCCATCAGGCTGCGGCTCACCAACCCGCCGAACGACTGCGCCTCGATCAACGACCAGTACCGCACCTGGGGCTTCGCCTGCGACTACCTGAAGAACTGGTGGAGCGCGCAGCCCGCGTTCGGCGAGAACCGGCTGGAACGAATGGACAAGCTGCGCCGGGGCGGCTACCGCATCGTGCTGAGCCTCGACCCGAAGATCCAGTCGGCGGCCGAGAAGAACGTCGGCGCCAAGGACAACACCGGCAGCCCGTTCGCCAACGGCGTGGTGGTCGCCGAACCGGGCACCGGGCGGGTCAAGGCCATGGCGGTCAACCGGAACTACTCGCTCGACCTGAGCGAGAACCCGAACAGTTCCAACCCGGAGGCCGGCCCGAAGGTGAAGGCGAACTATCCGAACACGGTGGCGCCGCTGCTCGGCGGCGGCACGCTCCCCGGCTACCAGGCCGGATCGACGTTCAAGATGTTCCCGATGCTCGCGGCCCTCGACTCGGGGATGAAGCTCTCGACCTCGTTCAACGCCCCGTACCGGTACAAGTCGTCGGTGTACGACGGCTGGGCCCCGTCGAACGCCAGCGGCGCGATGACCGGCCAGCAGACCATGTGGTCCGGCTTCGGGAAGTCGGTGAACACGTACTTCGTGTGGCTGGAGGAGCAGGTGGGCGCGGACCGGGCGGTCCGGCTGGCCGAACAGCTCGGGCTGCGCTGGCGCACCGACGTGGACCGCGACCAGGCGTCCCCGACCAAGGTGAAGAAGTGGGGCGCGTTCACCCTCGGCGTCTCCGACGCCACCCCGCTGGAGATGGCCAACGCGTACGCGGCCGTCGCCGCCGACGGACGCTACTGCGAGGCGATCCCGGTCAACTCGATCATGAACCGGGACGGCACGCCCGCCACCTACCGCACCCCGGGCGGGGTGCAGCGGGAGGTCGCCAAGCCGCGCTGCCGGCAGGTGGTCAGCGCCGACGCGGCCCGGGCGGCCACCGACGCGGCCCGCTGCCCGACCGGCGACAGCCCGGCCAAGGGGGGCTGCGGCGGCTGGTCGACCGCGGACAGCGTGCGGGGCACGGTCGGCCGCCCGGTCGCCGGCAAGACGGGTACCACGGACAGCACCCGGTCGGCCTGGTTCGTCGGCTACACGCCGGAACTGGCGGCGGCGAGCTTCATCGCCGACCCGGACAACCCGTTCAACGCGGTCGGCGACGGCCAGTCCCAGATCCCGGTGAACGCCGTGGCCATGACCCTCCGCGACGCCCTGAAGGGTCAACCCACCCGCCAGTTCACCCCACCCAGCGACCAGATCGTGGGCTGACGACCCCTCCCCGCGACTACCCGGGGGTGCGCCCGGGCCAGTTGATCAAGAGGTTTGCGCGCGGAATCGCTCGATTCCCGACGCAAACCTCTTGATCAACATCGGGGGTCAGCGGAGGTCGGCGGAGACGAAGCTCCACAGTTCCAGGTCCACCCGCGCGCCGTGGACGAAGCCGGCGTTGCGGAGCAGGCCCTCGTAGCTGAAGCCGGCCTTCTCCGCCACGCGGCGGGACGCCACGTTGCCGGCGGCCACCCGCAGCTCGACGCGCTGGAAGCCGTGCTCCAGGATCAGCGCGATGGCGACCGCGTCGACCGCCTCGGCGGCCAGGCCGTAGCCGCGGGCGTGCGGGGCGATCGCGTAGGACACCTCGGTCAGCCGCGCGCCCCAGTCGGTGCGCCGGGTCCACAGGCAGCCAACCACCCGCTGGTCCTCGCGGCGCACCACCGCCCAGTGGTCGCCCTCGCCGCTGTCCCGGCGCTGCCGGGCCAGCTCGGTGCACCAGGCCCGCCCGTCGATCTGACCCGAGGAGTCGGCCAGCGGCAGCCAGCGCTGGGTCTGCCGGTCCGCGAACACCTCGTCGACCGCCTCGGCGTCCGCCGCGACGAGCTGGCGTACCTCCGTGCGCGGCGTGGAGACGGTCAGCGCCGGGAAGCGCCGCACGGCCACCTGCCCGATCACGCCGGAGCCTCCGCGGGGGCCACGGCCGCCGCGACCAGCCGGGTCGCGATCTCCGGGTACGCCGCCCAGTGCGGCACGAGCTGCGAGGCGTGCACGCCCCGCCAGACGAAGCCCTCCGGGGCGCCGCCCTCCCAGCGCCAGGCCGCCCGCTCGCCGGCCCGCGGGGTGAGCACCGCGGCGTGCTGCTTGTGCCCCACCACCGTGGCGCCGGCCCGGGCCACCACGCTGTCACCGGCCGCGGTGGCCTCCCGGTAGCCGACCACGAGGCCGTCGCGGCTCGCGCCGACCGCGTCGAGCACCCCGCACATGGGCAGGCCGTCCAGCTCCCGGGCCAGCCAGAGCAGGCCGGCGCCCTCGGCGATCACCGGGCGGCCCGTGCGGGCCAGCTCGGCCACCGCGATGCAGAGCCGGCGGTTGGCGGAGAGCTGCTCCGCGTACGTCTCCGGGAGCCCGCCGCCGACGACCAGCGCGCGGGTGCCGGCGGGCAGCGACTCGTCGCGCAGCGGGTCGACGGTGACCACCTCGGCCCCCGCCGCGCGCAGCAGCTCGGCGGTCTCCGGGTGGCTGTAGCTGCCGCCCGGACCGCCGGCCAGCGCGACCACCGGCCGCTCCCCCGCGGGCGCTCCCGCGGCCGGCTCGGGCGACCACGGCGCGACGGTCAGCTCCGGGGCGGAACGGGCCAGCCCCAGCAGCCGGTCGAGGTCGACCGTGGCGGCGACCGCCTCACCGAGCCGGCGGACCGCCCGCTGGGCCTCGGCGTCGCGCTGGACCACCGGCACCAGCCCGTGCCGGCGGGCCGGCAGCACCGGGGGCAGCTCGTGCCGCCGCAGCGCCCCGTAGACCGGCACCCCCACGTCGTCGAGCGCCTCGCGCAGCATCGCCTCGTGCCGGGGCGAGGCCACCCGGTTGAGGATGACGCCACCCAGCCAGAGCTGCTCGTCGTACGCCCGGAAGCCGTGCACCAGGGCGGCCACCGACTGGCCCATGGCGGCCACGTCCACGACCAGCACCACCGGGCTGCGCAGCGCGGTCGCGACGGCCGCCGTGGACTCGGTCTCCGGGCGGCCGGCGATCGAGTCGTAGAGCCCCATGGTGCCCTGGACCAGCGCGAACCCCGCCCCGGCGGCGCCGTGCGCGAACAGCGGGGCGACCCGCTCCGGGCCGACCAGCCGCGGGTCCAGGTTGCGCCCCGGCCGGCCGGCGGCCAGCCCCAGGTAGGCCGCGTCCACCTGATCCGGGCCGATCTTGAACCCGGCCACGTCCAGCTCCCGGTCGGCGAGGGCCGCGAGCAGGCCGAGCGAGAGGGCACCCGTGCCGTGCCCCGAGGAGGGCGCGCTCAGCACGACGCGCGGCACGACGGTCATCATCGACTCCTGGTCTGGGGTGGTTTCCGCCCGCGTGACCATACCCGCCCGGCCCGACGCGCGGCGGCCGCCGGCCGGCCCGTTCCGGCCCGGTGCGGGTCAGTGGCGCCGCTCATACGGGTAGCCTTTGCCAACGTGTACCGGTTCCTGCTGACCCCGCGCTGGCTCGGCTATCTCGCGCTGACCCTGGTGGCCGCCGCGGTGATGGTGTTCCTCGGCAACTGGCAGCTGGACCGCTACCGGGGCCGCACGGCCATCAACGAGCGGATCGACGCCGGCGCCACCATGACGCCCGCGCCGCTGCGCGACGCCCTGCCCGCCCCGACCGGCGGACCCGGCACCGCCGGCCCGGCACCGGCGGACCGGCTCACCTGGACCCGGGTCACCGCCACCGGCCGCTACGACAGCGCGAACATCGTCCTGGTCCGCGGCCGGACCGTCGACAACAAGGTCGGCTTCGAGGTGCTCACCCCGCTGGTCCTCGCCGACGGCAGCGCGGTGCTGGTCGACCGGGGCTGGATCCCGCCCGTGCCCGGGGGCAACGCCACGGCCCAGCCGCCGGTGCCGGCCGCGCCGACCGGCGAGGTGACGGTCACCGGCCGGCTGGTGTCCAGCGAGAGCGGCGGCGGGGCGGTCGACCGGCGCGACGGCAAGCTGGAGACCCGGCGGATCAGCATCCCGCGCCTGGCCAGGCAGCTGCCCTACCCGGTCTCCGGCGGCTACGTGCTGCTCGACCAGCAGACCCCGACCGCCGACCCGGCCTTCCAGGCGGTGCCCATCGGGCACACCAACAACTGGCAGAACTTCGGCTACGTGGTGCAGTGGTGGCTCTTCGCCGGGATGAGCCTGGTCGGCTACGGCTGGGTCGCCCGCCGGGAGGCCCGGCGGCTGGCCGGCCTGGACGCCCCGCGCAAGCCGCTGGACCGGGCCGCCGAGCCGACCTCCGCCTGACCCCGTTTCGAGGCGCCCGAACCGGACATTCGGCGGGCACACCGGGCGGCGGGGACGCTGTAGGGTCCGGCCATGATCGCCAACCGTGGGGGGTCGCGGTGACCCCTGATCCCACGACGCCGCTGCCCGCCGAGCCGCCGCCCCCGGCCGCGTACGACCCGTGGTCCGCCATGCCGCCGGCCGCCGCCCCGTTCCCGGCGCCGCCCGCGCCGCCCGCTCAGTTCTCGGCGCCGCCCGCCACCGCTCAGTTCTCGGCGCCGCCCGCCACCGCCCAGTTCTCGGCGCCGCCCGCCACCGCCCCGTTCTCCGCGCCGCCCGCCACCGCCCCGTTCTCCGCGCCGCCCGCCACCGCCCCGTTCTCGGCGCCGCCCGGCCAGTTCGCCGTGCCGCCGGGGGCGCCGGTCGGGATGCCGGCGCCGCACGGCGGGGCGCTGGTCCCGGCGGCGCCGTACCCGCCCGTACCGGCCCCGCTCCCTGGCCCGCTGCCGCCGGCGCAGTCCGTGGTGGCCGTGCAGATCGGCGAGATCATGGTGACGCCGCCGGTGATCCGCACCCCGGCCGGCGTCCTGCCGCTCGCCGGCTCCTCCTGGCACGTGGTGGACCACTGGCAGAAGGAGGAGAAGGTGGCCACCTGGGCCGTGGTCGCCGCGATCCTCGGCTTCTTCTGCCTGACCGTGTTCAGCCTCCTCTTCCTGCTGGTCAAGGAGACGCGGCACCACGGGACCGTGCAGGTGACGGTGACCAACGGCGGCCACCAGTACGTCGCGCGGATCCCGGTAAGCGACCAGTTCCAGGTGCAGCAGATCAACAACCAGGTCAACTACGCGCGGTCGCTGTCGACGGGTTGAGCCGCGCGCCCGGAGGCGGTGCCGCGCCGCCTCCGGCCCGGCGGGTCAGCCGGTGACCCGACCGGCGTGGATGGCCCGGACCGCGTCGATGGTGTCCGCCTCGGCGGCGGTCTTGTCGTCCCGGTAGCGCACCACCCGGGCGAAGCGCAGCGCCATGCCGCCCGGGTAGCGGCTGCTGGCCTGCACCCCGTCGAAGGCGATCTCGACCACCTGCTCCGGCCGGACCCGGACCACCCAGTCGCCCTTCTCCACCGCCAGCGCGAGGAAGCGCTCGGTCTGCCAGCGCAGCAGCTCGTCGGTGAGCCCCTTGAACGTCTT
Organism: Micromonospora sp. AP08; assembly: GCF_008085935.1. Taxonomy (NCBI): domain Bacteria; kingdom Bacillati; phylum Actinomycetota; class Actinomycetes; order Micromonosporales; family Micromonosporaceae; genus Micromonospora; species Micromonospora sp. AP08. The sequence continues at coordinate 117,232 of NZ_VSEZ01000013.1, read as the reverse complement.
GCCGAGCATCACGAACTCGCCGGTGCGCGGGTCGCGGGCGCCCAGGTGCAGGTTGGAGAGCCAGCCCTGCCGCCGGCCGCTGCCCCACTCGACGGCCAGCACCACCAGGTCGAGGGTGTGCCGGGGCTTCACCTTGACCCAGGCCGCGCCGCGCCGGCCGGCGTCATAGGGCGCGGCCGGGTCCTTGACCACCACGCCCTCCTGACCGGCGTCGACCGCCGCCGCGAAGGCCGCGCCGGCCTGCTCGGGGTCGTCCACCTCCACGCGGCCGACCAGCAGCGTCGGGTCGACCGCGGCGGCCAGCGCGGCCCACCGCTCCCGGCCGGGCAGGTCGATGAGGTCCGTGCCGTCGAGGTGCAGCAGGTCGAAGAAGTATGGCGTCAGCACCGTCTCGCCGGTGCGCTCGGCCGCGGCCAGCACCGCGGGCGCCACCGGCGTGCGCCCGGTGGTGCTCGGGGTGGTGCGCCGGGCGGCCCGGCTGGAGGTCTCCTGGAACGGCAGCGGCCGGCCCTCGGCGTCCAACCCGATCGCCTCGCCGTCGAGCACCAGCTCCCGGGCGGGCAGCGCGCGGACGGCGGCCACCACCTCGGGCAGCCGGCCCGTGATGTCGTCGAGGCTGCGGGTGAAGACCGCGATGTCCTGACCGGACCGGTGCACCTGGATGCGGATGCCGTCGAGCTTGACGTCCACCACCGCCGGGGTGCCGGTGGCCGTGAGCGCCTCGTCGACCGAGGGCGCGCTCTGGGCCAGCATCGGGGCGAGCGGGCGGCCCACCTGGAGGCCGAACCCGGCCAGCGCGGCCGCACCGCCGGAGAGCGCCGCGACCGCCACGGCCCGCAGGTCGCCGGCGAGCAGCAGGGCCCGCCGGACGGCCGTGACCGGCACGTCGGCGGCCCGCGCCACCGCTTCGGTGAGCAGGCCGGCCTGGGCGCCCTGGCGCAGCTCGCCACGGAAGAGGCCGACCAGCAGCCGCTGCTCGTCGGCCGTCGCCGCGGCGAAGAGCCGGCCGAGCAGCTCACGCCGTCGGGCCTGGGAGCCGGCGCCGCCGACCGCTGCGATCTCCTCGATCGCCGCGTCGACGCCGCCCACGGTCAGGCTCGGCTCGGCGGCCGGCGGGGGCAGGTCACGCAGGCTCGCCCAGCCCACCCCGGTCTGCCGTTGCCGCAGCTCGCCGGCCAGGTAGCCGGCGCCCGCGGGCACCTCGTCGGGGTCGAGCGACCGCAGCGCGGCGGCCAGGAGCTCCACCTTGGCCCGCCGGCCGCTGGTGGCGCCCACCGCCGCCGACGTGGCCGCCAGCTCAAGGAACCGCACGTGACTCATCCTGCCAGCCACCCCCGACACCGGGGCGGATCCCGGGCGATCTTGGGGAGTTGGCGCCCCCCAGGAACGTCAACTCCCCAAGACCCCGGAAGCCGCGGGCCGGCTCAGGCCGAGACCGGCTCCTCGATCCGCAGCCCGCGGGCGCGCACCTCGTCGGCGACCCGGGTGAGCAGCGTGTCGAGCGCGACCAGCGCGGCGGAGAGCTCGCCGAGCTGTTCCTTGAGCGTGTCCTCGGGCCACGCGGAGACATCGACGTCCCCCAGAGCACTGACGGCGGCCTGGAGCCGCGACATCTCGTCGTTCGTACGCATGTTCGAAAGGCTATAACACCCCGTCGCCCGACACACCACAAACTCCGACATCGGCCCCGAAGTTACGGTTTCGACACCTCAAGTGCGGTTCCGGCCCGCCTCGGCGACCTTCGCCAGCAGCAGCGCCTCGGCCGCGCAGACCCGGGCGAACTCGCCCAGGTGCAGGCTCTCGTTCGGACCGTGCGCCCGGGCGTGCGGGTCCTCCACGCCGGTCACCAGGATCGCCGCGGCCGGGAACATCTCCTGGAAGGTGGCGATGAACGGGATCGAGCCGCCCACGCCGATGTCGACGGGGTCCGTGCCGTCCCAGGCCTCCCGGAACGCCGCCCGCGCCGCGTCGAACATCGGCCCGGTGGCGTCGATGACGCAGGGCGCGCCGTCATGCTCGAACGTCACCGTCACCTGCGCGCCCCACGGGGTGTGCTTCTCCAGGTGCGCGATGAGCGCCGCGTACGCCTTCTTCGGGTCGTCGCCCGGCGCCAGCCGTACGCTCAGCTTCGCCTTGGCCGCCGGGACCAGCGCGTTCGGCGCCTCCCCGGTGGCCGGGGCGTCCACGCCGAGGATCGCCAGGGCGGGCTTGGTCCAGAGCCGGTCGGTGATCCGGCCGGTGCCGAAGAGCTCGGCGCCGTAGACCAGCCCGGCCTCGGCGCGGAACCGGTCCTCCGGGTAGTCGACGGCGGCGCCCTCGCGGCCGACCAGACCCTCGACGGCCACGTCACCGGCCTCGTCGTGCAGCGTGGCGAGCAGCTTCACCAGCGTGGTGAGCGCGTCGGGCACCGCACCGCCGAACATGCCGCTGTGCACGGCGTGGTCGAGGGTGCGCACCTCCACGAAGCAGTTGACGATGCCGCGCAGCGAGGTGGTCAGCGCGGGCACCCCGATGTCCCAGTTGCCGGAGTCGGCGATGACGATGACGTCCGACGCGAGTTCCTCACGGTGGGCGATGAGCAGCTGCTCCAGCGACTCCGAGCCGTACTCCTCCTCGCCCTCGATGAAGAGGACCACGCCGACCGGGAGCCGGTCGCCGAACGCGCGCAGCGCCGCGACGTGCGCCATGATGCCGGCCTTGTCGTCGGCGGCGCCCCGGCCGTAGAGGCGGCCGTCCCGCTCCACCGGCTCGAACGGGTCGGACTCCCAGAGCGACAGGTCGCCGACCGGCTGGACGTCGTGGTGCGCGTACAGGAGAACGGTGGGCGCGCCGGGCGGGGCCGGCTTCGTCCCGATCACCGCCGGCTGGCCGCCGGAGCGCACGATCTTCGTGTCGAGGCCGCAGCCGCGCAGCAGCTCGGCCACCGCCTCGGCGGAACGCTCGACGTGCGAGTGGTCGAAGCCCTCGAAGGCGATGCCCGGGATGCGGACGAGTCGCTCGAGGTCGGCACGGACGCCGGGCAGTTCCCGCTCGACGGCGGCCCGCACCTCGGACTCGGACATGATCGGTGAGGTCATGACCGGAATCGTATGCCGGCCTTACCTCGCCCCGCCGTCCGAGCCCGCCCCTCCGCATCGGCGGACGTAGTAGCGGCCGGCGTCGTGCGGCAGGTCGGGGGCGCCGTCGACCACCAGGTCCACCGCGGCGCCGGTGCCGTCGGCGGCGAAGTGCGCCCGCTCCCCGGCGTGCCAGCGGCGCAGCTCGGGCAGGATCTCCGCGCCGTCACGGGCGAGCGCCCGGGACAGCCGCAGCCCGGCGGGCGCCGTGACGAGGACCGACAGGGTCGCCTCCGGCCGGATCGCCGCCCGCGCCGCGCTCACCCCCTCCACGATGAGCACCGGACCCGCCGGCACCGGCACCGCCCGGTCCAGGAACCGCCGCCGGACCCAGCTGTACCGGCGGTAGGCCCCCGGCCGGCCCGCCCGGACTGGTCCGAGCACCCACTCCTCAAGCCGGGGCCAGAAGGTGAACTGGTCGTCCCAGCCGTCGAGCAGGTCGTCGGTGCGGACCACCGGCGGCCGGGTGCCGCCGGGCAGCGCCGCGACGGCGTCCGCGAGGCGCGTCGCGAAGACGCTCTTGCCCGCGCCGCTCGGCCCGTCGACCGCCACCAGTCGGGTACGCCCCAACCGCGCCGGCCCGGCCAGCACCCGCCGGGCCAACCCGGCGTACGCCTCGACCACCGCCACCGTCACCCGACCGACGCTAGCGAGTCCCTCTTCCGCTGGATCCTGCGGCACCAGCGGACCGTTCGCCGCGCGGGCCGGCGTCGCCGTGGGCATCATCGGGAGGTGCTCCATGACGTGATGAGTCCGGGCGTCGACGCCCTCCTCGAACAGGCCCGCGCCGGCCTCCACCGGCTCACCCCGCACGACACCGTCGAGGCGGTCCGGGCGGGGGCCCTGCTGGTCGACACGCGGACCGAGGCGCAGCGCCGCGAGCAGGGCGAGCTGCCCGGGGCGATCGTCATCGACCGGACCGTGCTGGAGTGGCGGCTCGACCCGGCCAGCGCCTGGCGCATCCCCGAGTCGACCAGCTACGACCGCCAGATCGTGGTGGTGTGCCGCGAGGGCTTCAGCTCCAGCCTGGCGGCCGCCGGCCTCCAGGCGCTCGGCCTGCGCCGGGCCACCGACATGATCGGCGGCGTGCAGGGCTGGCGGGAGGCGGGCCTGCCGATGTCCGAACGCCCCGCCGACATCCGCTACTGACGCCGCACACGGCCGGCACGCCCGGGCCGCTCAGGCGGTCGGAGCGCCGGGCGGGATGAACGGCAGGCCCGGCGGCGGGCCGGACTCGATCAGCCGCCACAGCGCGTCGGTGTCGAGGTGCTCCTCGACCAGGTCGCCGAGCAGGTCGAGGGTGCGCTCCCGGGCGGCGGCGAACGCGGTGTCCGGGGCGACCTTGAACCCGGTCCGCCCGGCCAGCTCGGCGACCTCGGTGAGGAAGCGGCGGCGGAAGGCGTCGGACTCGAAGGCGCCGTGCCAGTGGGTGCCGTGCACGGCGCCCAGCCGTGCCCCCTCGCCGGTGCCGTCGGCGTAGCGGAGCAGCGGCGGCAGGCCCGGGTCGGCGGCGGACACCTGGCCGTGGTGGATCTCGTAGCCGTCGACCGGCACGTCCCCGGCGGCGGTGCCGGCGGCGCGCCGGACCGTCTTGCGCGGGTCGAAGGTGATCTCGACGGGGAGCAGCCCCAGGCCGGGCACGCTGCCCGCCCGGCTCTCCACCGGGTCGTGGATGGCGCGGGACAGCATCTGGAACCCGCCGCAGATGCCGAGCAGCGGCCGGCCGGCGGCGGCGTGCGTCAGGACGGCGTCGGCCAGGCCGGTCTCCCGCAGCCAGGCCAGGTCGGCCACGGTCGACTTGGAGCCGGGCAGCACCACCAGGTCGGCGGCGGCCAGCTCGGCCGGCTCGACGGTCAGCCGGACCCGGACGCCGGGCTCGGTGGCCAGCGCCTCGACGTCGGTGGCGTTGCTGATCCGGGGCAGCCGGACCACCGCCACGTCGAGCCAGTCGGTGCCCCGGGGCGCGGCCGGCCGGCCGAGCACCCGCCCGTACGCGAGCGAGTCCTCCGCGTCGAGCCAGAGGTCGAGCGCCCAGGGCAGCACGCCGAGGGTGGGACGGCCGGTGACCTGGTGCAGCATGTCCAGCCCCGGCCGGAGCAGCTCCAGGTCGCCCCGGAACTTGTTGATCACGAAGCCGGCCACGAGGGCCTGGTCGGCCGGGTCGAGCAGCGCGACCGTGCCGAACATCGAGGCGAACACGCCGCCCCGGTCGATGTCGCCGACCACGATCGCGGGCAGGCCGGCGTGCCGCGCCAGCCCCATGTTCACGTAGTCGCCGGCCCGCAGGTTGATCTCGGCCGGGCTGCCCGCGCCCTCGCAGATCACCACGTCGTACTCGGCCCGCAGCTCGGCCAGCGCCGCGTACGCGGTCCGGGCCAGCCGGGGACGCAGCTCCCGGAAGTTGCCGGCGGTGACCGTGTCGACCGCCTCGCCGAGCAGCACCACCTGGCTGGCGTGGTCGCTGCCCGGCTTGAGCAGGACCGGGTTGAAGCGCAGGTTCGGGTCGAGCCCGCAGGCGGCGGCCTGCATGGCCTGGGCGCGGCCGATCTCGCCGCCGCGCCCGTCCGGCCCGACCACGACGGCCGAGTTGTTGGACATGTTCTGCGCCTTGAACGGGGCGACCCGCACGCCGCGGCGGCGCAGCCAGCGGCAGATGCCGGCGGTGAGCACGCTCTTGCCGGCGTCGGAGGTGGTCCCGGCGACCAGCAGCCCGCCGCTCACCGCCCGCTCCCCGCTGCTCGCCCGCTCCCCGGTCGCGCCCCGCGGAGGGCGCGCAGGGCGGCGCGGCCGGTCGCGCCGACCAGGCGACCGACCGTCACCGGATAGGCCGCCGCGAGGCCGAGCGCGGCCAGGCCGACCGTGCCGGAGAGCCGGGCGGCCCGCTTCAGGTGCCGCGCCTCGGGCCGGGGCCCGTCCCCGAGGAACGGCCGGGTCTCCTCGCGTCCGAAGTAGACGTTGCGCCCGCCGAGCCGGACGCCGAGCGCACCGGCCATGGCGGCCTCGCACTGCCCGGCGTTCGGACTCGGGTGGTCGTTGCGATCCCGTCGCCAGACCCGCCAGGCGGCGGCGCGGTCCCCGTGCGCGGTCGGCGCCACCGCGACCGTGAGCAGCCCCGTCAGTCGGGCGGGGACCAGGTTGAGCAGGTCGTCCAGGCGGGCGGCCGGGGTGCCGAAGCGGGCGTACCGGGGTGAGCGGTGGCCCACCATCGCGTCGAGCGTGTTGGCCGCCCGGTAGCCGAGCAGGCCGGGCAGCCCGGCGACGGCGCCCCAGACCAGCGGGGCGACCACCGCGTCGGAGGTGTTCTCGGCGACCGACTCGACGGTGGCCCGGGCCAGTTCCGGCTCGTCGAGGGCCGACGGGTCCCGCCCGCACAGGTGGTTGAGCCGGCCCCGGGCGGCGGGGAGGTCACCGGCCTGCAGGGCCCGGGCCATCACGCGCGACTCGTGCCGCAGGGTGCGCCCGCCCAGCACCGTCCAGGTGCCGGCGGCCACCAGCGCGGCCCGGGCCACCGGGCGACGACCGGTGGCCAGGCCGGCCGCCACCCCGAGCAGCACCGGCGCGCCGACCGCGAGCGCGGTGAACGCCGCTCCGGCCGACCGCTCGGGCCGGTAGATCCGCCGCTCCAGGGCGCCGGCCGCCCGGCCGAAGCCGGCCACCGGGTGCCAGTGCCGGGGATCGCCGAGCAGCGAGTCCAGCGCGTAGCCCGCCACCAGTCCCGCCGCGTTCGCCATGGCGGTCGCCTGCCGCACTCGTCACCACCTCCGGCCGGCCAGCCTAGTCGTACGGCGGGGTGGCCACGCCGGCGTCGCCACCCCGCTCCCCCGTGGCACGATCCGGCGGCTCAGGCGGGCACCGGGGTGCGCCGGCGACCCCGCCGGTTGCGACCGCTCCCGGCGCTGCCGTCGACATCGTCGGTCGAGCCCGGCTCGTCGGCGGCCGGCTCGGCGGCCGACTCGTCGTCGCCGCCCTCCGCGGCCAGTTCGTCGTCGCCGTCCTCGGCGGCCGGGCCGTCGGGCTGGTCGTCGAACGGATCCAACAGCCCGTCGAGGTCTCCGGCCGTCCCGTGCACCCCGGTCGAGAGCCCGACCCGGGGGACGTCGAACTCGGACGGGAACTCGTCGTCGAACGGCCGGTCGTCGAGCGACGCCGGAGCCTGCGCGTCCGGCACCGGCTCGGTCGCCTCGCCGTGCACTCGGCGCTCCGCCTCGGCGTCCTCGACGGTGCTGGTCGTCATGCCGGGCCGGTTGCGCAGGAACCGGGCCCGGCCCCGGGACAGGTCGTGCCCGACGGCGACGGCTTCCAGTTCGTAGAGGGTGCGGTGGTTGCCGGCGTCGTCGGTCCAGTCGCGGGTGTAGAGGCGGCCGGCGACGACCACCGGGTCACCGACCGCCACCGAGGCGGCCACCCCCTCGGCCAGCTTGCGCCAGCAGTTCACCCGCACCCGCAGGCTGTTGCCATCGACCCAGCGGCCGCTGTCCCGGTCGAGCCGGCGGGCGGTCGAGGCGACCTTGAAGTTGGCCACCAGGGTGTTGCTCTGAGTGGTCCGGCGCCATTCCGGCGCGGTCAGCACGTTGCCGACGATCGTGACGTACGTATCGAACATCGCCCCTCCCAAGGGGAACTCGGCTTGTCCGGCCGAGCCTCGCCCGGCGGCCGGACCGGGACCAGCAGCTCCCGGCCGGCCTGTGGACGACGGACCGGCCTGTGGACAACCCCCTGATCAAGGTCCCGCCTGCTAGGTACCACCGGCCCTACGGCACTGACCTGCGGCGGAACATGATCAAGATGCCCCGTCGGTGAGGCGGTTCCGGACCCGAGCCGATTGGGTAAGGACTTGATCAACCGAGAGAAAGGGAGCGACGATGCTTCTCCGAGACGTCTGCGAGACCCGGCGATGAGCGCCGTGGCGAACCCCGCGACCGTGGCCGAGTGCCTCCGCGTCGGCGCCGGGTTCTCCCAGGGCGACCGGAACTGGATCGCGGAGCAGTTCGCGACCCTCGACGCCCGGCTCGCCGGGTTCCACGCCGACGCCACCGAGCTGGAGGTGTCGGTCAAGGACCGGAACGCCCGGGGCCAGAAGGTCACCCTGGAGTGCTGGGTCGCGGGCCGGCAGAAGATCGTCACCACCTCGTCGGAGGAGGACCTGCACGCCGCGCTCAACGACGTCCGGGACGACCTGCGCCGCCGCCTCAACGACGCGAAGACCCGGCAGGAGCCGCGCCACAACAAGCACCTGCGTGAGACGGACCAGCCCGAGGGCGTCCCCGCGCAGGCCGCCGAGCGGGCCGACGCGGAGACCGTCTGAGATCACCCCGCCTCCGCCCGCGCCCGGTGCCGGCGGGCGGGGGCGGGGGCTACCGCCGGGTAGGGTTGCGGCGTACCGTCACGGTCGTGGAACCGGACGTGCTGGGACCGCCCTACGAGCGGCAGACGATCGACCTGGGCACCGACGACGAGGGACCGGTCGTCGCCACCCTGGTCCGCCGGCGGGCGGAGCGCCCGACCGGCCGGGCCGTGCTCTACGTGCACGGCTTCGTCGACTACTTCTTCCAGACCCACGTCGCCGACTTCTTCGCCGAGCGCGGCTGGGACTTCTACGCGCTCGACCTGCGCAAGTACGGCCGCAGCCTGCAACCGCACCAGACCCCGAACTTCTGCCACGACCTGAGCGACTACTTCCCGGAGCTGGACGCCGCCGCGAAGATCATCCGCGAGGACGAGGGGCACGACACCCTGCTCGCCATGGGCCACTCCACCGGCGGCCTGATCATCTCACTCTGGGCGCACGCCCGCCGCGAGGCCGGCCTGGTCGACGGGATCTTCCTGAACAGCCCGTTCTTCGACATCAACGCGCCCTGGCTGGTCCGTCGACCCCTCGCGGCCGCCGTCTCCCGGCTGGGCCGCCGGGCGCCGCAGCGCATCCTCCCCTTCGGGCTGGGCACGGTGTACGGCGAGAGCCTGCACGCCGACCATCGCGGCGAGTGGCGGTACGACCTGGCCTGGAAGCCGCTCGCCGGGTTCCCGGTGCGGGCCGGTTGGATCAACGCGATCCGCGCCGGCCAGCGCCAGCTCCGGGCCGGCCTGGACATCCCGGTGCCGGTGCTGCTGGCCTGCTCCACCCGCAGCTACCGGGGCACGAAGTGGCACGACTCGGCCACCCTCGCCGACGCGGTGCTCGACGTGGAGCACATGGTGCGCTGGGCACCCCGGCTCGGCCGGCACGTCACGCTGGCCCGCTTCGACGGCGGGCTGCACGACCTGACGCTCTCCGGCCCGGCCGTACGCGAAAAGGTGTTCGCGGAGGTCGGCCGCTGGGCGGACGGCTTCCTCGGCGTCGGGCCGACCGAGGCGGAACCGGCGCCGGCGCCGCGGCGGCCGGCCGACGAGCCGGCCGGGGCGAGCGCAGAGGGCTGAGCCGGACCGGTCAGCGGTAACCGGCGGTCGCCGTCGCGAGGGCCGACCGGATCCGGTCGAACGTCGCGACCGGATGACCGCCGGACGTGGCCGGCAGCAGCAGGCCCAGGCAGCGCAGCGCCACCTCGCCGTCCGGGCCGGCCTCGACGCCGAACACCGGCGCGCCCACGTACCCGACGGGCAGCTCGGTGGTGACCCGCACCTCGTCGCCGTGACGCGCCACCCGCTCGATCACCGCCTCCAACGGCCGCGACCCGTCGTCACCGACGCCGAGCGCCAGCACGAACGCCGAGCGGGGCTCCGCGCCGACCCGGGCGACCGCCTCGGCCGGCGCCGCCACCGCGTCGGTCACCTGCTGGGTACGCCAGCTCCAGCCCCGGTCGTCGGCGTACCCGTGCAGCCCGCCGGTCGGCATGGCGGCCAGGCCGACCTCCGGCAGGTCCAGCCACCGGTCCGCGAAGTCGGGCAGCTCGACCGGCTCAGCGGCCGCGTCCGCCGGCTCGGTGACGCTCGGCCGAAGCCCGATCTCCCCGTACGGCGTCCGGGTGGTCGCGGCGGCCGTGAGCAGCCACTCGTGCACCACCTCCCCGTCGTCGGTCGCGCCGATCAGCTCGCTGAAGAAGAAGGCGGTGCCGAAGGTCCCGGCCGGCGCGCCCGGACCGTCGGACCCGTGCACGGGCAGGATGGCGCGGCCGAGCAGCTGGCACAGCTCGTAGGCGATGTCGTTCTCGGTTTCCGGGTCGAGCAGCACGACGCCGAGGTTACTGACCGGTCCGGCGCCGGTGGCCCGTGACCCGGATATCCGGGGTGCCCGCGGCGGCCGGGCCGTGGGACGCTGAGCGGCGACGTGGCCGCGCCCACCCGTTCCCCCGGCCAGCCCGGGGTCGGCGGTACCCTCTTGGCGCGACACCGTCGACGCGCGCCCGTAGCTCAGCGGATAGAGCAGGGGACTTCTAATCCCAAGGCCGCAGGTTCGAATCCTGCCGGGCGCACCACCGTCATCCCAGGTCAAGGGCCTGTCCCAGCCCAGTCAGTCGCCGCCGGTCCCGTACAGCCATTCGTACAGCCAAGTCAGCCGAAGAGGTGCTTCGCAGCCTCGTCCACGGCGGCCCGCTCGATGTCCGGGAGGACATGGGCGTAGGTGTTCATGGTCAGCCCGATCTGGCTGTGACCGGGCACCTTCATCACCGTCCGAGGTGAGGCACCGGAGACGAGCAGGAACGTGGCGCAGGCGTGCCGCAGGTCATGCAGACGAAGCCAGTCGAGGCCGGCCGCAGCCCGGATCCCACGGAGCGCCGCCCGTGGGCGTTCGCTGGCGTAGAGCCCTATACAGCGATGAGTTCCGAGCCGATGCCGAGACTCCCGAGGTCGTCCATCAACCGCCAGTACACGTCAGACTCGTAGAAGCCTTCGGCATCGCTATTTCCCTCGGCGGGATCGATCTTGTACATCTCGGGGACGTCGTAGGCGATGGTGTATCCCGCCTCGGAGTCGTTCCACTCGACGCGGACAACCATGTCCACAGTGCCGATGTCGTAGTTGTCGTTCCCGTGGTTCTTGGCGATGTATTCGAACGGATACGTGAAGGTGTAGCTGTCCTCTTTCTTCAGCGACCGCAGATAGTCGTGCTCGTTTACGAAGCCATGGTTATCGGACTCACTCCACATGGCAGAAGCATACGACCACCAGGGCCTACGCGGTTCTCACGACGGCGAACGGCTCCAGCCGCACAACACGAGCCGTGGACGATCGCACGGCCGCCGAGTTGACTCCAGGCGGGGGGGGGCGGGAGCCACTGGAGGGAGCCACCAGGGCGACCGGCGGTGAACGAGCCCGTACAAGATCGAACGCTGCGATGCTGGTGACAGACATGATCCGGACAGACATGAACCACCGAGACACGGTGATGCAAATCTACGGATCAGAAGGTCAGCGAGAGCCGGCCGTACAGCCATCCGTACAGCCAAGACCACCCGCCAACGCCGACGTTGCCCGACAACTACGGACAGGCTGACCAGGCGCGCAGCCGCTCGACCAGCCCTCTGCGATCTTCTTCTAATCCCAAGGCCGCAGGTTCGAATCCTGCCGGGCGCACCACCGTCATCCCAGGTCAGTCCTCGTCGACGGCCAGGACCGCGACGACGACCCCACCACCTGCGCCGATCACCAGCGCGTCCGTCGTGTGCCGGCTGGCGGGATCCCAGCCTATGAGGTCGGTGTTCGACCACCAGCGCGTCTGGTGCCCCAGCAGGTCCGCCAGCCGGCCGAACACCTCTCGCGCCTTGACCTTCGAGTAGCGCCCCTTCATCCGGTACGCGAGCGTTTCGGATGAGGTCTCCACCAGCACCGACAGGGCGGCCTCCTGGTCCAGCTCCGACAGCCGGTCGCGCAGTTGCGCGGCATCCTGTGGCGCCTGGGGTGGGCGCCCGGACCTGCTCACCGAATCGATCACTGCGCATTCCTGGAGGAACGCGAACACCCTGTCGACCACATCAGCACCGTCATGAACGTCCACCAACGTCCACAGGCGCTCGTTGCCATACGGCCCCGGCAAGCCCGCCAACCGCTGCTGAACCCGTGCCAGCCGCTCCGAGGAGTCCACGGTCGCTCACCTCGATCCGCTCGACCGGTCCACACCCGGACGACGGGAAATCACCTCGATCACAGCCCAGGAGCCTGCCAGACGAGTGAACGCGCCAGGTGCCGCCGCCACGTCAGGGATGCGGGCCGACGCCCCGAAGGCTGCGACAGCACGGGCGGACACGTGTGACCTTGACCTCTGCCAACAGGATGTCCGAGGGTGACGTGATGACCTCGACGGTGTGGCTGACCAAGGATGAGCACTTCCGCCCGGGCGCGGAACTGTTCCGCAGCGAGCGGCAGTTCGAGTTGTTCTCCTACTCGGCGACCCACGGCCAACTGCTGTTGCGGGCGGACACGATGCCCGGCGCCGGCCATCGCCTTCCGACGAAGACCGAGGTGCTGTTCAATCCGGTCGAGGCGGTGCAGATCCAGGCGGCGTATCGAGGCCTCGTGATCCGGTGCGCGACCGATGAGGAGGCCGCCCGGATCTACGGTGACCTCCCGGGCGACGACTTCCGCTCCGAGAACGCGCGGGTGCTCATCTTGGACAGCGAGGGAGTGACCGGTTACGTCGTCACCGTCAACGTCGGGTGGTGCGAGGGCGAGCTGTCGCCCCTTCAGCCGTCCTTCTTCAACACCTTCAGTCCGTACGACCCGCTCTGGCCGACCAAGCCGCTCTACGGGGTCGGCGGTGGGTTCGACATCGCCTCGCCGCAGGAGGTGGCGGAGGCGTTCCTCACCGGCCTGCCCGAGGGCGTACGCCGTGAACGGCACCGCCACGTCCACCTGCTCACGGCGGTGACCGAGCGGGACGGCCGCCGACGCCGGGACAACCTGGCCGTCTTCCTCACGGAGGAAGACGCCGAGGAGGCGAGGCGGCTGGTCGAGCCCCACGTGGCGAGCTGCTGGATCGAACCCCTCCCGGTTGTGCTGTAGCTGGCCCTCGCCGAGCACCCGACGACCAGGGCGGTCATGGCGGTGCCGGAAGGCAGCGGAGCGCTCCTGGTCTCCCACGGTGGCTGCATCGAACCGGCGCTCGTGGCCTGCCTTCCGCAGGCGGACCACCCATCGTGGGGACTGTCCTCCGGCCACTGCGACGGCGCACGGCTGATCTTCGACAACGGGCATTTCGTCGACGCCCGGCTTCACCGCGCACCGGATCCGAGCCGCCTGGGCTAGCCGTACGACCGAGCCCTCCAGGCATCAGCCCGGCCCCGTCAGACGGTGCCGAAGTTCGGCGCGCCCGCGCTGTCGTAGGTCAGCATGGTCACCCCCGTGCCGGAGGTGCGGGTGCCGGTCAGCCGCAGGCCCGCCGGGGGCACGCCGTCGGCGAAGAGTCGCTGTCCGCGTCCCAGCACCACCGGGAACACCAGCAGCTGGTACGTGTCGATGAGCCCCTCCCGCATCAGCCACCGGGCGAGCGCGCCGCTGCCGTGCACCTGGAGTTCGCCGCCGGGGCGGTTCTTCAGTTCGGTGATCGCGGCAGCGAGGTCGCCGTCGAGGCGGTGCGAGCCCGCCCAGGTCAGCTCGTCGTCGCGGGTGGTGGCGACGTACTTCGGCAGCCGGTTGAGCGGGTTGTCCGGGCCGCCCTCGACCGGGTCGGTCACGTGCGGCCAGTAGGCGGCCATGATGTCGTAGGTGCGGCGGCCGAGCAGCAGGGCCTCGGCCCGATCGAGGGTCTCGCCCATCCACCCGCCGACCGTCTCGTCGAAGTGCGGCGGCAGCCAGCCGCCGAGGTCGAAGCCGCCGGTGCGGTCCTCCTCCTGACCGCCGGGGGCCTGCATGACGCCGTCGAGGGTCAGGAACGTGGTGACGGTGAGTCGCATGGTGGTGCCTCCTTCTTCGGGACCGGCCCCGCGCCGGCTTTCACCCTGCGGACGGCCGGGGATCAGCGGATTCGACAGGCGGGCCGGACCGAGTTTGTGACGTGCGCCACAGTCAGGCTTGCGGGCGAACAGGTACGCCGCGGGGCGTCGCCGCCCCTCCCCCGGTGCCTGCCACATGGTCGCGGTCACCGGGAGACCCGCCGCCGCGAGCAGCACCCCGCCGAGCCGCCCGTCGGGCAGGTCCAGCGCGGTCATCGAGCCGACCTCGAAACGCAATTCCGGGTACGCCTGCCGAGCAGCGCAACCATCCGGGGCGACAGGTCGACGCCGAACGCGTCGACGCCCACCCGGGTCTCGGTCAGGTGCGCGGGCTCGGTCACGCTTCCGACCGTATCGGGCTGAATTGCCGGTCGGCGGCGGGCGCGGGGCCGACGTACCCTCCGCCCATGGTGACCGAGACGGACCTGCGCCTGGGCGACGGCCGCACCCTGCACGTCTACGACACCGGCGGGCGGGACCGGCTCGCCGTCTTCTGGCACCACGGCACGCCGAACATCGGTGCGCCGCCCGCGCCGCTGTTCGCGGCGGCCGACCGGCTCGGCCTCCGCTGGGTCTCCCACGACCGGCCCGGCTACGGCGGTTCGACGCCGCTGCCGGGGCGCGACATCGCTTCCGCCGCCGCCGACGTGGCGGCGGTGGCCGAAGCGCTGGGCCTCGACCGGTTCGCGGTGATGGGCCACTCCGGCGGCGGTCCGCACGCCCTGGCCTGCGGCGCGCTCCTACCGGACCGGGTGGTCGCGGTGGTGGTCGGCGCCGGCCTGGCCCCGTACGGCGCGGCCGGGCTGGACTGGTTCGCCGGCATGGTGCCGGCCGGGGTGGCCTCGCTGCGGGCGGCCGTCGCGGGACGGGCGGCCAAGGAGGCCCACCAGGCGTCGGGTGCCGCGTACGACCCGGAGTTCACCCCGGCCGACCTGGCCGCGCTGCACGGGGAGTGGTCCTGGTTCGACAGTGTGGTGGGCCCGGCGGTCCGGGGCGGCCCGGGTGGGCTGATCGACGACGACCTGGCGTACGTGCGCCCGTGGGGCTTCGAGCCCGCCGGGGTGACGCCGCCGGTGCTGCTGCTGCACGGCGAGCGGGACGGGATCGCGCCGGTGGCCCACGCCGCGTGGCTGGCGGGTCGCTGTCCCGCCGCGGAGCTGCGCCGTTACCCGGAGGACGGGCACATCTCGGTGCTGCGCCACGCCGGGTCGGCGTTGGAGTGGCTGCGCGGGCGGTAGGTGGAATGGGTGAGGCGGCGGCCGGGGGGCCGGCCGCCGCCTCGCCGCGCCGGATCGGGCGCGGGTTCGCGAGCTCGCACGGAGGACCGGGGGGGGGGGAAGGTCGACCGGGCGAACCGCGGTACCGACGCCGGGCGGGTGGGGGGGGTGAAGTGACCCGCCCGGCGCCGGAGGTCAGTGGGTGGGCCGGGCGGTGGGCTTGTGGCCGCCGGGTCGCTCGGTCGCGGTGACCGTCGGCCGGCTGTCCGGCCGGCCGGCCGGGTGGCTGGGGGTGACGGTCGGTCGCGCGGGCCGGCCCTTCTCGGCGGCGAGCAGCGTGTCGCAGTACGCCGCCACCTTCTCCTTGTCGCCCGCGGTGGTGACCAGCGCGCGGAACGCCGGGTTCTCCAGCGCCTTGCCCGCGTTGTCGCCCGCGCCCGCCCGGTACGCCCGGCAGAGGCCGACCAGGTTCGGCGACGGGCTGCCCTTGGCGTCGGCCGGGCCCTTGCCCTTGCCGTCCGCCGGGGACGGCGTGGCGGTGGCGTGCGCCGCCGGCTTCGCGGTCCGGTCGGTGAGCGGGCCGGGCAAGGTGCCGGTGGCGGCGGCGAGGGCGACGCCGCCGCCGGCGGTGACCGCGAGGACCGCCGCTCCGGCCTTGAGGGTGAGCAGTTTCGCGAGGACGAACTGTGACATCGGTACGGCTCCGTTGTGGGGGGTGTGGACACGGACCTGCCGCTCGGCGTGCCTCCGGAACAGCGCGCTTCCCGGCGCGTACGCCGGGAGGCGGGACCGCGGCACGGGTGACCGCCGACGCCTCGGGCGGCGCCACCCGGTGACCGGCCGGCTACGCCACGAACGCGCTGGTCACGGGTTCCGTGCCGTCGTTCCGTGCCCCTCAGCGCTGGTCCCCTGCGGGATGTCACACCGCTACCGTGGGGCGGCACGACCCGACGGACCGTGACCGCGCGGGCCGGTCAGGGCGTACGCGGGCCGATGCCGTCCGCGGCCGAGGGGGCGGCCAGCAGGCCCACCTGCCGCCCGATGAACCGGTACGCCACCTGCTTCGCCGCCCAGAGCAGGTAGCCCCGGTCGGCCTCGGCGATGCCACGCCCGTCGGCGTGCCCGACGCTGCTGAGCAGCAGCCAGCTCCCGGTCGTGGAGTTCACCGTGATCGTCTCGCCGCGTGTCCCGAGCTGGGCGGCGCCGCGCGGGAGCCGGCCACGCCGGTCCCGGGCCGTCCGCTCGCTGGGGTAGAGCACCGCCGCGAGGTGGACGACCGCGTCGCTGTCGTCGGTGGTGTAGCTGACCCGGACCGTCCGTACGCAGCCGTCCAGCACGTCGCCCGCGAGCACGCCGACGCAGCCGCGCAGGTCCGTCCCGCCGGTCCGGCGCAGGGTGTCCCCGGCGGCCCGGAGGGTCCGCTCCGGCATCGCCTCGGCCACCGTGACCGGCGCCGCCTCGGCCCGGGCCACCGCCACGGCGAGGGTGCCGAGCAGGGCCGCCGCCACGAGGGTCGGTCCGATGGGGCCGCGGGCCGCCCGCGGGCGGGCCTCCGCCCGTGCGGTCAGCACGATGACGGCGACCACGGCCAGCCCGGCGCCGACTCCGCCCCAGCGGATCCCGGTGGCCGTCGCCCCGGCGGCGGGACTGTCGAGGAGGAGGTACAGGGAGGAGCGGCGGCTGGGCACGTGCACCCAGGCCACCAGCAGGAACGCCAGCCCGAGCAGCACGGCGGCGCCCCGGGCCGGCGCGCTGAGCCGCGACCACAGCACGACGGCCACCACCGCCCACAGGACCGGGAGGGTGATCACCAGCCAGCCGACGACGGCCATGCCGGTGCCGGTGCAGCCGGTCCAGGCGCAGGCGTTCTCGTCGATCCGGGTCCGCAGGTCGTCGCCGAACACGATGCGCAGCGTCACCAGGGCGACGATGCCGGCGGGCACGAGCAGGGCGAGACGGCCGGACCGGGCGGCGCCGGCGACCGGCGGAACCGGCGCGGCGCCGCGTACCGGTTCCCGGTCCGCCGCGGCCTCCGGGCGCTCCGGGCCGGCCGTCATCTCCTCGGCTGCCCGCGCGACCAGATCCTCCGACCGGCGGCGCCCGCCCCTGCTGCTCGACATGGCAGCGAGGCTAGGACAGCGGCGCACGCGGGTCCGGCGACGCGGCCCACCCCACCGGTCACTCGCAGACCCGCCACCCACCGTCCTCCTTGACCAGGACGAACGCCTGCGTCACTGTGGTGCCGCTCTGCGGGGTGAAGCGCACCTGCGCCGACCCGCTGACCCGTCCGTTGGTGTTCGTGACGTTCACCCCGACGATCCGGTAGTCGGTCAGCGGCTGGGCGGACTGCTGCCGGACGAAGTCCTCCTGGCTGACCCGGTCGCGCACGCGCCCGCAGAGCTGGCCGTACGCGGTCGGGTAGTCGCGGGCGACCAGCGCGCCGGCGAACCGGTCCACAGTGGCCTGGGCGGGCCCGGTGGCCTCCCGCACGGCGTGGTAGATGGCGAAGCCGCCGACGACGCCGCCCACGCAGCAGAGCGCGAGCACCACACCGACGACGGTGAGCACCACCCGGGTGGTGTTCGACTTCCTGGGCGGCACCATGGCCGGCTGGTACGTCATAGCCGCAGGGTAGGAGCACCGCGCCAGGGGCCCGCCCGGTAAACCGGATGACGGGTCGGGGCGGGACGTCCACCATCGACGGATGCCGCAGCATCGACCCGCCGAGCCGGACATCTGCCGCTACTACACCGAGGTCTTCGCCGAGGCCGACCGGCTGCACCGGTCGCCGCAGGGACGCTTGGAGGCGCGCCGCACCCGGGACCTGCTCGCCCGGCTGCTGCCCGCCCCGCCGGCCGAGGTGCTGGACATCGGCGGCGGCCCCGGCGCGTATGCGGGCTGGCTCGCCGCGGCCGGGCACCGGGTGCACCTGGTCGATCTGGTGCCGGCGCACGTGGCGGCGGCCAAGGCGGCACACCCGGGGATCACCGCGACCGTGGGCGACGCCCGGGGCCTGCCGCTGCCCGACGGCTCGGCCGACGCCACCCTGCTGCTCGGCCCGCTCTACCACCTGACCGACCGGGCCGACCGGGTGGCGGCGCTGCGCGAGGCGGCCCGCCTGACCCGGCCCGGCGGTCCGGTGCTCGCGGCGGTGATCAGCCGCAACGCGGCGCTGATCGACCTGACCGCACAGGGACGGGTGGACGACCATAATCGCCCACTGCTGCACGAGGCGTACGCCACCGGGGTGAACGATCCGCGGACCGGCTTCACCACGGCCTACTTCCATCGCCCCGAGCAGGTGGTGGACGAGTTCGTCGCGGCCGGCCTTCCGGCACCCGCGCTGTACGGGGTGGAGGGTCCGCTGTGGCCGGTGCTGAACGCGCTCGGCACCGGCCCGGCTGAGCGGCTCTTCGCCGACGCGGTGGCGTGCGCCGAGGCGTTCGAGCGGGATCCGGCGGTGCTCGGGGCCAGCTCACACGTGCTCGCGGTGGCGCACGCCTGAACGGGTCGGAGCCGGCCGACCGCCGACGGAAATCGGTACAGCGACGCGCCGCGTACCGAGGGTGACCAGTTGCCTGCGAACATGCTATTCTCCGGCGTCGATCTAGGCCGTGCGGACCCGACCGGGTCGCTGCCGGAAGGACACCTCCCCCGATGCCGGTCGTTGCCGCCACGACCCTGCCGCCGTCCCCGTTGGACCGGCCGGCGGGCGGTGCGTTCACCCTGATCTTCACCACCCTGCCGGCGCTGCTCCGGCTCACCTGCGGCCTGGTCGCCGCGGTGGTCGCGCTGGCCGTGCGCACCCCGCCCGTCCGGGTGGCCCTGCTGGTCCCGGCGGTCGTCGCGCTCACCGCCTGGTCCGTCTGGTACGCGGTCCGCGCGTTCCGGCACGGGATCACCGGCGTGCTGGTGGCCGGCGACGTGGCGCTGACCACGGGCACCGCGCTGGCGATCCCCTGGCTGGTGGCGCCCGAGGTGCTGCCCGGCGAGGGCAGCTGGGTCGCGGTGCTCGCCAGCACCACCGTGATCAACGCGCAGGCCACCGCACCGGCCCGCTGGTCGGTCCCGGCCGGGCTGCTGGTCGCCGCCGCCTACGCGGCCGGCGCCAC
This sequence comes from Micromonospora sp. AP08, assembly GCF_008085935.1. Lineage (NCBI taxonomy): Bacteria > Bacillati > Actinomycetota > Actinomycetes > Micromonosporales > Micromonosporaceae > Micromonospora > Micromonospora sp. AP08. The sequence goes on along the minus strand of NZ_VSEZ01000013.1, from coordinate 97,925 downwards.
GATGGCCGGCAACCCGGTGGAGGCGCGGGCGCACGCCGGGACGCTGCTGGCGCAGACCGGCATCACGGCGATGATGACCGCGGTGATGCGTGGCCGGATCGGGCACGCCGACGCCGCCTTCGCGGACTACCAGCGGCTGCTCCACGAGGCGGTGGTGGGGCGGGCCGCCCGGGAGGCCGAGCGGCGGCAGAACCGCGACCTGCACGACACCGTCCTCGCCACGCTCACCATGGTCGGGCTCGGCGCGGTGTCCGGCCCGTCGGCCGCGCTGCGCGAGCGGTGCGCCGCGGACCTGCGTACCCTCACGGCCCTGGCCGACGCGAGCCCGGCGCCGGCGGCCGGCGCGGTGGCCCTGGACGAGCGGCTGCGGGCGGTCCTGGCCCGGCTGCCCGAGCTGGCCGTGACCTCGACGCTCGCCCCGTGCCAGGTGCCCGCGCCAATCGCCGCGGCGCTCGCCGACAGCGCCGCCGCCGCGCTGGCCAACGTGGCCCGGCACGCGCCGGGCGCCACGGCCACGCTGCGCCTGGCGCGGGACGCCGCCGCCGTGGTGGTGGAGGTGGCCGACGACGGCCCCGGCTTCGACCCGGCCACGGTCCCGGCCCACCGGTACGGCCTGCGCGAGTCCATCCAGGGCCGGATGGCCTCGGTGGGTGGCCGCGCAGAGGTGACCTCCGCCCCTGGCGCCGGCACCCGGATCCGGCTGGAGTGGTCGGGTGTCCACTGAGTCGGGAGCGGTCATGGCCGGCACGGCGGCCCGGCCGGCCGTGCGGCAGCGGGCGCCGGAGCACGCCGGCCCCGGGGTGGCCGCGACGGCGGCGCACGCGGTGGCCGACGCCTCGGACCGGGGCGCCCGGATCGTCGCGGTGGTCATCGCGCTGGCCTGGCACCTGGCCATCGGGCTGCCGGCGCTGCTCGGCTCCTGGTCCGGGCTGGCCGCCCCGCCGGTGGTCGCCGCCGGCTGGCTGGTGACCGCGGCGGTCGGCGTCGCGGCCGGCGTACGCCTGCTGCGCGGTGGGCTGCCGCCCGCCCGGCCGCTGGCGGCGGCGCTGCTCGTGGTCGACGCGGCGGTCTTCGCGGCGGCCGGCGAGGGGCAGCTGTTCACCGCCGCCAACTGGGTGTGGGGCGGGCTGGCCTGGTTCTTCCTGCTCGTGCTCTGGCGCCGGCCGCTGGGGTGGCTGCTCGCGCTGCTGGCCGCGCACGCGACGATCGCCCTGGCCGCGACGGCCCTGCACGGCGCCAGCGCCCCGGCCGACCTGACCCGCTACGCCATGTACGTCTACGGCACCTCGTCGCTGCCGGTGGCGGTCTTCGCCGGGGCCTCCGCGATCGCGGCGCTGGCGCGGGACCGGGCCGGCACCGCCGCGGTGGCCCTGGGCGTGGCCGCGGAGCGGGAGGCGGCGGAACGGGCCCGGCGGGAGCGGCAGGCGCGGCTCGCGCTGGTCAGCGGCGCGGCCGAGGAGGTGCTGGCGGCCCTCGCGGCCGGCGACGCCGACCCGGCCGACCCGGCGGTACGCCATCGCGCCGTGCTGGCGGCGGCCCGGCTGCGCCGGCTGATCGCCGAGTCGGACGACGTGCCGGATCCCCTGCTGCACGAGCTGCGCGCCGCCGCCGACCTGGCGGAACGGAACGGCCTGCCGATCGAGCTGGTCGCCGTCGGGGCGCCGCCGGAGCTGCCGGTCGAGGTCCGCCGGCGGCTGGCCGACCCGCCGACCGCGGCGCTCGCGGGCGCCCGGGGCTGGGCCCGGCTGACCGTGGTGGCCGGGCCGGACGAGGTGGTGGTCAGCCTGGTCACCCCCGATCACGAGGGGCCGGACGCGACCGGCCCGCCGGGCGGGGACGGGGACGGGCCGGTGGAGCACCTGCACGAGCGGGACGGGGAGATCAGATGGACGCAGACCCGGTGGCGGAGGACGTGACCGGCGGGCAGCCGGTCGGCGTGGCGATCGTGGACGACCATCCGGTCGTGATCGACGGGGTACGCGCCTGGCTGGCCGGCGAGCCGGGGCTGCGCGTGCTGGCCACCGGTGACGACCCCGACGTGGTGCTGCGGGCCGCCCCGGAGGCCCAGGTGATCCTGCTGGACCTGCGGCTGCACGGGCGGATGATGCTGGACAAGCTGGCCGAGCTGAGCGCGGCGGGCCGCCGGGTGGTGGTCTACTCCGAGCACACCGACCCGGAGACCATGCTGGCGGCGCTGGACGCCGGCGCCGTCGCGTTCCTCGCCAAGCACGAGGGGCGGGAGCACTGCGTGGCCACCGTGCTCGCCGCGGCGAGCGACCGCCCGTACGTGCCGCCGGCGCTGGCCGGGGCGATCGTGGGTGATCCCCGGCCGGACCGGCCGACCCTGTCCGACAAGGAGCGCGAGGCCCTGCTGCTGTGGTTCCAGTCGATGTCGAAGGCGTCGGTGGCGCGCCGGATGCGGATCAGCGAGCACACCGTGAAGCAGTACGTGGACCGGGCGCGGATCAAGTACACCCGGGCCGGGCGGCCGGCCGCCACGAAGGCGGCGCTCCTCGCCCGGGCGATCGAGGACGGCCTCGTCCGGCCGGAAGATGTCGGCATCTACCGGTCACAGGCGTCCGCCGACCGGCCGACCCCCTAACGGGTGTCATGACAGCCGCACCCGCGTCGGCCAGGCTCGACGTATCGCCAACCGCCATCGGGAGGTCGTGACCGTGTCGGAGGATGCCGCACCGTTCTTCATCGGGCCGCACCGCTTCGACGCGGATGACGATCCCACCCGTCCCGTGCTCGACCGGCGGTACGCGCTGCTCCCCGAGCCGGGCGAGCAACTGCTCGGCCAGCACCGGCTGCTGGTGGCAGGTCACCTGCTCGGCCCCACCGACGACGTCCGGTCGTGGGCGCTGCCCTCCCCCGCGACGGTCACCGTGACGGACCGGCGGCTGGCGTACGTCTGCACCGGTTCCGAGCTGTCCCTGGTCTCCGGGCGGGACGGCCGGACGGACGCCCGGCACCGGCGCCCGATCCGGCTGTCCCGCCTGGTCAGCGGCCAGATCCGCTGGCAGTGGCCGTCCCGGCTGGAGCTGGCCGAGGGCTCGGACGGCACCGCCGAGCTGCGGGTGGTCTGCGACGCGCTGCGCACCATCCGGCAGCCGGCGCTGGCGCTCACCGGCCCGGTGGCCCTGGTCGCCGCGCTGGCCCGGCAGGTACGCCGCTCGGTGGCCACGTTCCGGCTGCGCCGCCCCGAGCTGGTGGACCTCTCCCCGCCGGAGCGGGACGCCCTGACGGCCCGGATGCACCCGTCCCCCGGCCCGACCCCGGGGTCGGTGACCCTGCCGGGTTCGCTGCCGGTCGAGTTCCTGTCCCGCGAGGACTACTACCGCCCGGCCGAGCCGTCGGCCTGGCCCCGTCAGGACGTCCCGGCGCGGGACCGCCCCGGCTCCGCCTGCTGACGCCACCGGGGGCGAGCCGCTGCCCGGGGTCAGCCGGCCAGCCGCAGCGTGGCCGGGTCGGGGCGACCTCGCGCGCGCAGCCGGCGCAGCATCCGGGCGTCGGTGAAGCCGACGGCGCGGGCGGCGGCCTCCACCGTGGCGCCGTGCCCGATGAGGTGCTCGGCGCGTTCCACCCGCAGCAGCTGCTGGTAGCCGAGCGGGGTCAGCCCGGTGGCCTGCCGGAACAGCCGGCTCAGGGTGCGATCGGCGACGCCGCATGCGGCGGCCAGCTCGGCCAGCGGCAGCGGCTCGGCGTAGTGCCCGTCGATCAGGTCCTGCGCCCGGTGCACCGCGTCGGACAGGTGCGACCGGTACCGCATCATCGCGCTGGCCTGCTGCTCGTGGCCGTTGCGCCGGGCGTACACGACGAGGGTGCGGGCGATCCGGGCGGCCACCGCGGGGCCGTGCCGGGTGGCGATCAGGTGCAGCGCCACGTCGATGCCGCTGGCGATGCCGGCGGAGCTGACCACCCGGTCGTCGACCACGTAGAGCACGTCGCGCACCACCCGGGCCGCCGGGTGCCGCCGGGCCAACTCGTCCTGCACATCGTGGTGGGTGGTGCAGCGCCGCCCGTCGAGCAGGCCGGCCCGGGCGAGCGCGAACGCGCCCGCGCAGACGCTCGCCACGGTGCCGCCGGCCGCGTGGTGGTCGGCCAGCCGCCGCAGCTCGTCCGGCCCGACCGGCCCGACCGGGCCGTGCGCCGACAGCCGCCATCCGGGTACGACCACCAGGTCGTCGCGGTCCAGCGCGGGCCAGTCGAGGGCGGCCCGCAGCGTCACCCCCTGCACCGTCGGCACCTCGGGCGTGGCGGCGACGTAGTGCAGGCGGTAGTCGTACCCGAGATCGGCGGCGGCGGAGAAGACCTGGGCCGGCCCGGCGAGATCCAGCAGATGCAGCTGCGGGACCAGAAGGAACGCGACCCGGGCCATCAGATCAGGCGCCGACCGGGACGGCTTCGGCGACGGCTCCAGGTCGCGGCGCGGCGTCAGACGCGCCGAGCTGGAGTTGTCGTACCACCTGGGCGACGGTGCGCACGGTGGCGAAGCGGCCGGCCAGGGCGTACTCGGTGCGGGCGACCATGTCGGCGGTGGACAGGGTGCGCGGGTCGGCCAGGATCCGCTCCAGCGGGGCGTCGGCCGGCAGGTCCCGGTGCGGGGTGGGGAAGGTGACGGTCGCGTCGGTCACGAAGGTCATCTCGTACCCGAGATCGCAGCCGACCCGGGCGGTGGTCTCCACGCACTGCTCGGTGCGGATGCCGCAGACCGTCACCTCGCGGATCCCGGCGAGGGTGAGCATCTGCTGGAGGTTGGTGGTGGTGAAGGCGTTGTGCGAGGTCTTGACCAGCGTCGGCTCCCCGGCCGCCGGGGCGAGGCCGTCGATCAGCCGGACGTGCCCGAGAGCCGGGTCGAAGACGCCACCGGTGCCCGGCTCGGCGTGCAGGACCCAGACCACCAGGTCGCCCCGGCAGCGGGCCGCGTCGACCAGCCGGTTCACCTGGTCGACGATGTCCGGCTGGGAGGCGTGGGCCCAGATCGGGCGCTGCCGGAAGGACTCCTGGACGTCGATGACGACGAGTGCTGCTCTGCTCATGGTCTCGATCCTGGCCGGGCGGGCGCCCGGCCGGCAGGCACCATCATGCCCGGGTGCGGAACGATCCGGCCAGCGACCGACGGCTCCAGGTCGCCGCGCGGATCAGGAGGCGGGGGTGCGGCGGCCCGAGCGGTCCAGCTCGGCGGCCTGCGCGGGGGTGGGGGCGGTGCCGCCCAGGTGGGCCGGCTGCCACCAGGAGTCGTCCGGGCCGGCGGGCTGGTCCGGGTACTCCCGCTGGGCCCGGTCGACAAGCGCCGTGAGGCGGGTGCGCAGCTCGGCGGTCAGGGCGTTGCCGTCCGGGTAGGCGGCCGGGTCGATCGGCTCGCCGATCAGGATGGTGATCGGGGTGTGCCGGCGGGTCAGGGTGCGCGGCCGGCCCTTGGTCCACAGCCGCTGGGTGCCCCAGAGCGCGACCGGCAGCAGCGGCACGGCGGCCTCCTGGGCCATCCGGGCCGCGCCGTTCTTGAGTTCCTTGACGGTGAAGGAGCGGCTGATCGTCGCCTCCGGGAAGACGCCGACCACCTCGCCGCGGCGCAGCGCGGCCACCGCCGAGGCGTACGACCCGGCGCCGGCGGCCCGGTTGACCGGGATGTGCCTCATGCCGCGCATGAGCGGGCCGGAGACCTTGTGCCGGAAGACGGCGTCCTTGGCCATGAACCGGACCAGGCGGCGGGACTCGTGCGCCCCGTAGCCGCAGAAGATGAAGTCGAGGTAGCTGACGTGGTTGGAGGCCAGCACCGCCCCGCCGGTGCGCGGCACGTGGTGGCTGCCCTCCACGCGTAGGCGCAGGTCGAGGGCGCGGAACATCGTCTTGGCGGCGAGGATCACGGGCGGGTACACGAGTTCCGGCATCCGCCAACTTTACCCCGAGTAGGTTACGGGACCGTAGGGCGGAAGTCGCCCCGCTCTGCCGTCGGCAGAGCGGCTGGCGGTGCGGCGGGGACAGCGGCCAGCATGGCCGGATGACCGATCGCGGCGTACTGCTCTGGATCCACGGCGGCGGGTGGCGCGCCCGCTCCGAGGAGGACGGGGCCGCCCTCGCCCCGCTCGGGCTGCGGGTGGTGCCCGCGACCTACCGCTTCGCGGCCGAGGCCCATTGGCCGGCCCAGCTCGACGACGTACGCGCCGCGGCGCGGGCCGCCCGGGCCGCGGCGGGCGGGCTGCCGCTGCTGGTCGGCGGCGACTCGGCCGGCGCCATGCTGGCCCTGCACCTGGGCCTGCGCGGGGTGGACCGGCCCGGCGACGTCCGGGCGGTGCTGGCGTACTGGGCGCCGGTCGACCCGCTGGACCCGCGATGGCGGCGGCTGCGCCGGCACGACGATCCCTGGGCGGACCTGCTCGGCCACCCGCCCGCCGCGGGCGACCCGGCGACGGCCGACGCGACCGTCGCCGGCCACCTGGGTTCGGGCGTGCCGGTGCTGCTGGTGCACGGCCGCGACGACGCCGCGGTGCCGGCCGCCCAGTCGGTCGACCTGGCCGGCCGGCTGCTCGCCGCCGGCCACCCGGCGCACCTCTGGCTCACGCACGGCGGGCACGCGCTCGACCTGGCCCGCCCCGACATCCGGGCGGTCACCGCCACGTTCCTGGACACCGTCCTGCCGACGGCCTGAGCCGACTACGGTGCAGGGCATGCCCGACCTCGCCGCGATCGTCATCCACTGCCGCGACCCCTACCTGCTCGCCCCGTTCTGGAGCACGGTGACCGGGCTGCCCGTGGTCGAGGAGGACCGGGCGAAGACCGCCGACCGGTCCCTGGAGCCGGACGAGTCGGTGCTGCTGCGCGACCCGGCTGGCCGCCGGCCCGACGTCTGGATCAGCCCGGTCGCCGACCTGCCCGGCCCGGGCCGCATCCACCTCGACCTGGTGGGCGACGCCGAGGAGCGGGCCGCCGTGCTGGAGGCGGGCGCGACGGTGGTCCGCGAGCTGCCCCGGTGGACCGTGCTGGCCGACCCGGAGGGCAACGAGTTCTGCCTGCTCCCCCGCGGCGAGGCGCACGGCGACACGCTGCTGCCCGGGCACTGACCGGCCGGCGGTGCCGCCGGGCCCGAGGGTTCGACGGCACCGGTTGCCGGGCCGGTCAGTCGACCAGTTTGTGCAGGTCGATCCGGCCCCGGGCGAAGGCGTCCACCCGGCCCCACCGGCCCGGGATGTCCAGCACCTCGATCCGCCCCATGCCGACCGGCAGCCGTGGGTCCACCGCGAGGTGCCCCTCGTGCGGTTCCAGCCCCAGCATGGTCCGGATCAGCAGCAGCGGGGTCCCCGTCGACCAGGCCTGCGGGCTGCACGCCGTCGGATACTCCACCGGGAACTTGGTCAGCTCCCGCTGGTAGCCGCCGAACGCCTCGGGCAGCCGCCCGTCGAAGTACCGCGCCGCGTCCAGGATGCCGTTGGCGATGGTGGCGGCCTCCTCGGCGAAGCCGTACCGGCGCAGCCCCCAGGCGATGAAGGAGTTGTCGAAGGGCCAGATCGTGCCGTTGTGGTAGCCGACCGGGTTGTAGCGGACCTCGCCCTCGGCCAGGGTGCGAACCCCCCAGCCGGAGAAGAGCCGCGGACCGACGAGGTGCGCGGCGATCTGCGCCGCCCGGTCGTCGTCCACGATGCCGCTCCACAGCAGGTGGCCGATGTTGGAGCTGAGCACGTCGCACTGCCGGCCGTTCGGGTCCAGCCCCAGGGCGTAGAAGCCGCCGTCGTCGACCCACCAGTCCCGGTTGAACCGCTCCTTCAGCTGCGCCGCCTCGCGTTCCAACTGCTCGGCGTACGCCGGGTCGCCCCAGAACTCCCGGGCCAGCCGGGCGGCCCGCATCTTCGCGTCGTACGCGTACCCCTGCACCTCGCAGGTGGCCCGCGGGAACGGCGGCAGCGTGCCGTCGGAGTACGAGAGGGAGTCCCAGGAGTCCTTCCAGCACTGGTTCTCCAGGCCGGTGTCGGTGTTGCGCCGCTCGTACCAGACGTAGCCGTTGCCGGCCAGGTCGGCGTAGTCGTCGATCCACTTCAGCGCGGCCCGGCACTCCCGTTCCAGCTCCTTGACCAGCGCGACGTCGCCGCTCCACTTCTCGTACTCGTCGAGCAGCACGATGAACAGCGGCGTCGCGTCCACCGAGCCGTAGTACGGCGAGTGCGGCTGCTCCTCGAAGGCGGCCGTCTCGCCGTAGCGCATCTCGTGCAGGATCCGGCCCGGGTCCTCGTCGCGGAAGTCGTCGAACCGGGTGCCCTGCAGCGCGCCGAGGATGCGCAGGGTGGTCTTCGACATCTCCGGCGCGAACGGCAGCACCTGGAGACAGGTGAAGATGCTGTCCCGGCCGAACATGGTCATGAACCAGGGCAGGCCGGCGGCCGGCAGCGTCTGGCCGCCGAGGGACAGCGGCGAGAACCGCAGCGCGGCCAGGTCGATGAGGCTGCGCCGGTACGTCGAGGCCAGTTGCTCGTGCTCCGTGTTGACCTTCGGCGCCTTGGCGATCCACTGCTCCAGGTCGTGCTGGAGGGCCAGCCGCTCATGGCCGTGCGCCCGCAGCCCCATCCGCAGGTCCCGCCCGCCCGGGCCGACCGCGTGGGTCTGCACGTCGATGGCGGTGTCCCACTGCTCGTTGGGTTCCAGGTGGATGCTCCAGGCGAACCCGTTGCGGTCGTAGCGGGCCGGCCGGGAGGCGGCGATGATCGTTTCGCGGTGGAAGTTGCCCCGCCGATAGCCGAGCCGCAGCCGGTCCGCCTCGGCCTCCGCGTAGGTCTCGCCCTTCTTGTTCAGGATCTCGTCCTTGACCTGGAACAGGTCGGCGAAGTCGGCGCCGGCCTCCATCCGGATCTCCAGGTCCACCGCCTTCTCGTCGTGGTTGAGGATGGTCAGCGTCTCCCGGAAGCTGCCGCCCACCGCCCGCTCCCGGATGATCGACAACTTGGCGTCGATGTAGTGCGTGGCCATGCCCGGCACCAGGAAGAACCGGGCCTCGTAGTACTGGAGGTCGTCGTAGGAGAGCGCGTTGAGGCGCTCGCCGTTGACGGTCAGCACCCACTTGGACAGGAACCTCGTGTCGATGGAGAAGAGGCCGGTCGGCTCGCTCGGCGTGGCCTCGATGTCACCGGTGTCCTCCGAGACCACGAAGGTGTTCCCGTCCAGGATCCGGACGGTGTTGCTCGCGACCATCAGGCAGCCCTCCTCTGGAAAGCGTGGTGCGGCCCCCGGGAGTCCGGCGGACCGGGAAAGATCCGTTCGATCTGCAACACGAGGCGCAGGTCGCCGGAGACCGTCATGTCGCCGCGCAGCAGCGCCGCGATGGTGTTCTCCTCGCCGGTGACCAGCTCGCCGAAGAGCCGGGGCTCGGTCCCCACCACCGTGTCGGCCTCCCGGTCCTCCTGGCGGACCCGGAGGTTGCCCCGGTCGATCTCCAGCAGCCAGTGCGTGGTCTGCGCTCCCTCGTGCAGGTCGAACCGGAGAGTTCCGGAGGTCTTGGCCAGCAGCGGTTCGAACCCTCGCCGGTCCAGGTCCTCGAAGAATTTCGTGGTCGTGTCCATCCGGGCGACTCCTCCCGCGATCCGCGGCCTCCGACGTCCGAGGAGGGGGTCCCCGCCGGGTGGGCGGCCAACCTCGCCCGGTTCGGGTGAGTCCCGCCTGACCTGCCCCCGGACAGCGCGAAACGCCGGCCTCCGAACGGGAGGCCGGCGTCACCGCGGCGGACGGTCAGTTGTTCGGATCGTCGGCGCTGATGTCCGCGAGCACCGACTGGGGTTCCCGCTCCACGGCCAGGTCACCCATGGAGACCAGGCCGACCAGGCGGCCGTCGTCGAGGACCGGCAGGCGGCGGACCGCGTAGGTGCGCATCAGGTCGGCGGCGGCCACCGCGTCGTCGTACTGGCTCACCGTCACCACGTCCTTGGTGGTGATCTGATTGAGCCGGGTGGTGCTGGGATCCATGTTCTCGGCAACGGCCCGGACCGTGATGTCCCGGTCCGTGATGATGCCGACCACGTTGTCGCCATCGGTCACCACCACGTCGCCGATCGCGCTGTCCCGCATCTCCTGCGCCGCGGCGGTGAGGGTGTCGCTGCCGTCCATCGTCACCAACCGGGTCGTCATGAACTCTCCGACCGTTGTCATGGTGCTCCCCTCTCGGTGTCGGCAAGGCGGTCTACCCGGCGTCACGGCCGAGGTAACGCCGCGCGGTCGCGGCGAGGTGACCCGGCGGCGGTCAGCCGCGCGGCGGCATCCCGTAGAGCCGTTCGACGTGCAGGCGGAGCACCAGCCGGCGCTCGGCCACCATGGCCCGCCGGAAGTCGTCCCAGTCCGGGTGTTCGCCCTGCACCGCCCGGTAGAGCCCGACGAGTTCCCCGACGGTCGGGTCGTCCGGCCGCTCCGCGACCGCGGTCAGCTCGGCCCGTGCCTCCGCCACCGCGTACGCCCAGCCGTCCTCGCTGCTCACGTGGAAGCTGGCCCGGGGGTCGCGGCGCAGGTTGGCGGTCTTGGCCCGGCCGTCGGTGACCGAGACCCGGATCAGCCCGGCGTCCCGGTCGAAGGAGTAGACCACGGTGGACAGCTGGGGGCGGCCGTCCCGCTTGAGGGTGGCGAGCACGCCGAGCCACCGGCTCGCGATGAGGTCGGTCAGGGCCTGTCGGGTCCGCTCGTCCACCATGGGGGTCTCCCGCCGTCGACTGGTGTGGTCGCCCCCATCTCACCGCATCTCCCGCCCGCGTGCCCGGCCACCCGCCGGACACGCGGGAACCGGGATCAGCGCCGCTCGGCGGCGACCAGCTCGGCGAGCTGCACGGCGTTGAGCGCCGCGCCCTTGCGCAGGTTGTCGTTGGAGCAGAACAGGGCGAGGCCGTGCTCGACGGTCTCGTCGGCCCGGATCCGCCCCACGTACGTGGGGTCCTGCCCGGCCGCCTCCAACGGGGTCGGCACGTCGCGCAGCGCCACACCGGGCGCGCCGTCGAGCAGCTCGCGGGCCCGGGCCGGGGTGATCGGGCGGGCGAAGCGCGCGTTGATCTGGAGGGAGTGGCCGGTGAAGACCGGCACCCGCACGCAGGTGCCGGAGACCTTGAGCCCGGGGATCTCCAGGATCTTGCGGCTCTCGTTGCGCAGCTTCTGCTCCTCGTCCGTCTCGTTGGAGCCGTCGTCGACGATCGAGCCGGCGAGCGGGAGCACGTTGAAGGCGATCGGGCGGGCGAACGAGCGCGGCGCGGGGAACTCCACGGCCGACCCGTCGAAGGCGAGCCCGGCGGCGTGCTCGGCGACCTTGCGGACCTGCTCGTCGAGCTCGGCCACGCCGGCCACGCCGGCCCCGGAGACCGCCTGGTAGGTGGCGACGACCAGGCTGACCAGCTCGGCCTCCTGGTGCAGCGGGCGCAGCACCGGCATGGCGGCCATCGTGGTGCAGTTCGGGTTGGCCACGATGCCCCTGGGGCGGTTGGCGATGGCGTGCGCGTTGACCTCGGCGACCACCAGCGGCACCTCGGGGTCCATCCGGAACGCCGAGGAGTTGTCGATGACGACCGCGCCCGCCTCGGCGACCCGGGGAGCCAGCTCCCGGGCGGTGCCCTTGCCCGCCGAGAAGAGCACGATGTCCAGGCCCCGGTAGTCGGCCGTGGCCGCGTCCTCCACGGTGACCTCGCCGTCGCGCCAGGGCAGTGTGCGCCCGGCCGACCGGGCCGAGGCGAACAGCCGCACCTGCTCCGCCGGGAAGTCGCGCTCCGCCAGCACCTGCCGCATCACGCCACCGACCTGGCCGGTGGCCCCCACAATGCCGATCCTCATGCCCGCGAGGCTACCCAGCCGGGCGGGGCCGGCGGGAAGCCTTTCCCAGCGCGCGGGCCGGGCGCGGGCTGCCACGCCGTTCGCCGATCGGGCCGTCGACCTGCAACGACACCGCCCGACGGCGGGCCAGGGGCGGAGAATCGCCCGCCATCGGGGTGCCGGACCGCAGCATCCGCGTCGGCCGGCGGAACGCACGGCGACCCGGGACGCGACGGGAATCACATCGGCGTCCCGATGTGGCGGTGTCTCCGGCCGGTCGACACCGCCACGCCGCGGGCCGGCGAGCGCCGGCCCGACGCGTCAGACGGCGTGGTCGACCACCTCACCGAGGCCGGCGGCCACCAGCTCGTCGCGGATCACCGCCGAGTCGCCCTCGACCACGAGGGTGAGCGACTCCGGGTGCAGGTGGGCGGCGGCCGCCGCGGAGACCTCCTCGACGGTCGCGGCGAGCAGCGCCTCGCGCAGCCGGGCGTGGTAGTCGTCCGGCAGGTCGTGCACGACGAGGGTGGTGAGCGCCGAGGCGATGGCCCGGGGGCTCTGCAGCTCGACCGAGAGCTGGCCGGCCCGCCAGAAGCGGGCCACCGCCAGCTCGTCCTCGGTCACTCCGGTCAACCGGGTACGCGACACCTCGCCGACCGCCTCGACCAGGGCCGGCGCGGTCACCGCGGTCTGCACCCCGGAGCTGATGGCGAACCGGCCGAACCGGCGGGACGAGGCGAAGTCGCCCCGGATCCCGTACGTGTAGCCGCGCACCTCGCGGAGCAGGTGGTTGAGCCGGGAGGTGAACGCCCCGCCGAGCACCGTGCCGGCCAGCGTCATCGGCACGTGGTCCGGGTGGGCGCGGTGCGGCGACGGGTGCCCGAGGCGGAGCGTGGACTGGACCGAGCCGGGACGGTCGACCAGGATGATCCGCCGCCGCTCCGGCAGCGCCACCTCGATGGGGCCACCCTTGTCCGCGGCCGCGCCGCCGGCTCCCGTGAACACCGTCGCGGCGAGCGCGTCGAGGTCGATCCGGTCCAGGTCGCCGGCGACGATCAGCGTGCCGGGGCGGATGAACCACTCGGAGTGGAAGACGGTCACGTCGTCCACGTCCAGGGCGGCCACGCTCTCCGGGTCGCCGTACAGCGGGCGGCCCCAGCGGTTGTCCGCACCGAACAGGTCGGCGCGCAGCACGGCGTCGGCCCGCGGGCCCGGGGTCGCCCAGTCCATCCGCAGCGCGGTCGCCTCGTCGTCGCGGACCCGCCGCACGTCGGCCGGGTCGAGCTTCGGCGTCCGCACCGCCTCGGTGAGCAGTTCCACGGCCGCGCCCAGCCGGTCCACCGGCACCTGCACGCTGACCTGGAACGAGTCCCAGTCGAGGCCGGTCACCAGCTCGGTGCCGAGCGCCTCGATGGCCAGGGCGTACGCGGTGGCGTCCCGCTGCGCGGTCCCCTCCTCCAGCGACTTCGCGAGGACCCCGCCGAGCCCCTCCTTGCCGACCGGCTCCCGGCCGGCGCCGCCGTCGAGCAGCAGCAGCGCGACGGCGAGGTTCTGCCCGGGCAGGTGCGCGGCGACGACCTGCCCGCCGGCGGCGGACCGGCGGACCACCTGCGGGAACCGGTACGGGCGGGCGGCGCCCGGGCCGGGACGGGTGGCGATCAGCGTCATGAGGTCTCCTCGGGCAGGTAGGTCAGGGTCGCCCGGTCCGCCGCGCCGAGCAGCTCGGCGGCCTGCTCGGCGATCTGCTCGGCGGTGACGGCCAGCCAGGCGGGCAGCCGCTCGCCGGCGCGGGCCGGGTCGCCGAACTGGGTGGCGTACCGGCCGAGGGTGTCGGCGCGGCCGTCCACCGTGGACATCTGCCGCCACCACATGGTGCTGAGCAGCGCCTTGGCCCGGTCCAGCTCGGCGGCGGTCACCGGCACGGTGGCCAGTTCGTCGACCACCTCGGTCAGCCCCTCGCGCAGCCGGTCGCCGGACACCCCGGGGCGGGCCGTGGCGGTGGCGATCAGCGGCGCGGGGCCGTGCGCCAGGTCCACCCCGTACGCCCCGACCAGGTCCGGCTGGGCGATCCGCTCGCCGTCGGCGAGGCGCTGGTAGAGCCGGCTGCCCCGGCCGCTGCCCAGCACGGTGGCGAGCACGGTGGTCACGTCGTAGCCGGGGGTGCCGAAGGGGTGGGTGCGGTGCGCGACGTAGACCCGGGGAGCGGGCACGTCGGTGGTGACCGTCTCCACCGCCGGGCCGCCGCCGGCCGGGACCGTGCGCCCGTCCGGGGCGCCCGGGATGTCGTCGCGCGGCGGCAGGGCGCCGAAGTACTTGTCGGCCAGCGCGAACACCTCGGCCGCGGTGGTGTCGCCGACCACGGTGAGCACGGCGTTGTTCGGCGCGTACCAGGTGCTGTGGAACGCCTGGAAGGTGGCCAGGTCGGCGGCGTTCAGGTCGGCCATCGAGCCGATCGTGGCGTGGTGGTAGGGGTGCCCGGGCGGGTAGAGCAGCGGCAGCAGCCGCAGCCAGGCGTCGCCGTAGGGCACGTTCTCGTAGCGCTGGCGGCGCTCGTTCTTCACCACGTCCCGCTGGTTGTCCAGCGTCTCCTGGGTCAGCGCGGGGACCAGACCGCCCATCCGGTCGGCCTCCAGCCAGAGCGCCAACTCCAGGTGCTCGGCCGGGACCGTCTCGAAGTAGTTGGTGCGGTCCGGGTTGGTGGTGGCGTTGAGCGAGCCGCCGGAGCCCTGAATGAGCTTCATGTGCTCGGTCTTCGCCACGTTGACCGAGCCCTCGAACATCAGGTGCTCGAAGAGGTGGGCGAAGCCGGTCTGGCCCTCGGGTTCGTGGCGGGATCCCACGTCGTACCAGAGGTTCACGGCGACCGCGGGGGCCGTGCGGTCCTCGCTCACCACCACGCGCAGACCGTTGTCCAGTCGGGTCGTCTCGATCGGCCAGGGGTAACCGCTGTCGGGCATGGCACGACGCTATCCGATCTCACGGGCGGAAAGGTGACGTGCGGGGAGCATCGTCGCCACGCGCCGGGGTACTCGCCGGGCATGTCCTCCCCCGCATCGTCCGCGGTCGAGCGCGCCGCCGCCGCGCTGGCCCGGCTCCGGCACGCCCGGCTGCTGCATCCCGCCGGCCGCACCTTCTCCGCCGAGGTATTGATCTGGGGTACGCCGGGCCCGCCGACCGACGTGCCGCTGCTCGACCTGCCCGGCCGGTGGCCGGCGACCGTCCGGCTGTCCAAGGGCGTGCCCACCCCGGGAACCTGGCCGGACGTGCTGGGGGTGGGGATCCGGCTGCACCGTGACCCGGAGCCGCCGGTGGACCTGCTCGCCAGTTCCAGCGGGGCGGCGCCGGTGCTGCGTCACCTGCCGCTGCCCCGGCGCGGCTTCACCGGGACGTACACCTCGATCATGTCCTTCCGGGCCGGCCGGCGGCGGCTGTACCTCGCCGTGCTGGCCGACCCGGACTCACCGGAGCTGGGCCGCGGGCTGGCCGAGCTTCCGGCGGCGGGTGGCGACGACGGGCCGCGGCTGGTGCTCGCGGTGGCCTCGGCGGTCGGGCCGTGGCGGCCGTTCGGCGAGGTGCGGCTGGACGGCCGGCGCGGCGCCCGGGAGGACGCCGCGCTGGCCTTCGACCCGATCGGCAACGTGCCGCCCGGCCTGCGGGTGGCCGGGCCGCTGGCCTGGTTGCGGGACACCACCTACCGGGGTTCCCAGCGGGGCCGGGACGCCCGGCTCAGTCGGGAGGCTCGACGGGGGTGACGGTCTGCTCGGAGGTCCGGTGCTCCAGCACCGTGTCGGGGGCGACGTTACGGTCCTCCCGGATGTCCGATTCGCTGAGGATGGCGTCGGCCTGCGCCTCCGGGTCCTCGCTGCCCACCGCCGCCTCCTCGGGCAGCAGGTGGGCGCGGGACTCGATCCGGTCCTGGTCGCTCTGGTCGTGGCTCATGCCGTCCTCTTACCCCCGCCAGGGCCCGGCAGAACCCCGCGCTTCCCAGGATGCGGTACACGTGACAGATCCTTCCCGCCGATGTTCGCGCACCCGTGGCGACCCGGACGAGGGATCGTATCCCGCAATTCGGGATGGAGCATCGGTCGGACGGCGCGATCACCCGCGTGGACGGTCCATGGACACGTGCCGTGCCACTGGAGTTACCCGTCGTTCCATCGACCGGGGTTGACATGAGGCGCGGCTTACCCGACGAGCGGGTGAGGCCCACCCCTCCCGTCGGGTACGCTGGCGGGCGTGACGCGGTCGTATCGATGGTTTAGGCAGCCGGCTGGAGGAGCCGGTGACTCGACCGTGAGCTGACGTCACTCCTCTTCGAGCCGGCCGGGCAGGGATCATTCCCTGCCCTTTCGCGTACGAGCAGCCGGCTCGATCCCGGGCGCCGGCCCCGGGCACGGTCGGCGGAAGGAACCCCACCGTGACGACGACCCCGGACGTCCATCGGGTCATCGACCAGCGGATCGACCGTGTCGTGCCGCTGACCACCCCGGCCCTGCTGCACCACCACCTGCCGCTCGAGGAGTCCCTCGCCGAGGCCGTGGTGGCCGGTCGGCGTGCCGTCGGCCGGGTGCTGGACCGCACCGACGACCGGCTGCTGGTCGTGGTCGGCCCCTGCTCGGTGCACGACCCCGCCGCCGCCCTGGAGTACGCGGCCCGGCTGCGTCACGCCGCCGACCGGCTCGCCGACGACCTGCTCGTGGTGATGCGCGTCTACTTCGAGAAGCCGCGTTCGACCGTGGGCTGGAAGGGCCTGATCAACGACCCGGGCCTGGACGGATCGGGCGACGTGAACACCGGCCTGCGTACCGCCCGGGCGCTCCTGCTCGACGTGGTGCGGCTGGGCCTCCCGGTGGGCTGCGAGTTCCTCGACCCGATCACTCCGCAGTACATCGCCGACACGGTGGCCTGGGGCGCGATCGGCGCGCGGACCGTGGAGAGCCAGGTCCACCGGCAGCTCGCCTCCGGCCTGTCCATGCCGATCGGCATGAAGAACCGCCCCGACGGCAGCATCGGCACCGCGGTGGACGCGATCCGGGCGGCCGGCGTCCCGCACGTCTTCCCCGGCATCGACGTCTCCGGCACGCCGGCGATCATGCACACCCGGGGCAACGCCGACGGCCACCTGGTGCTGCGCGGCGGCGGTGGCCGGCCCAACTACGACGCGGAGTCGGTGGCCGGGGCGCTGGACCTGCTGCGCGCCGCCGGGCTGCCCGAGCGGGTGGTGGTCGACGCCAGCCACGCCAACAGCGGCAAGGACCACCGCAACCAGCCGCTGGTGGCGGCCGACGTGGCCGCCCAGCTCGCCGCCGGCCAGCGCGGCATCGTCGGCATCATGCTGGAGAGCTTCCTCCAGCCCGGCCGGCAGGACCTCGACCCCACCCGCCCGCTGGAGTACGGCAAGTCGGTGACCGACGCCTGCATCGGCTGGGACACCACCGCCCAGGTCCTCGACCACCTGGCGGCCGCGGTCCGCACCCGCCGCGCCACCCTCCCGACCCCGGCCTGACCCCACCCGAGCGTTGACCATGAGGTTGGCGGCAGCGGAGGAGATCGACTTCGCCGCCAACCTCATGATCAACGCCGTGGGGCGGGGTGGGCGGCCGGGTGGGGACGTTTGACCGATTCGGGCCCGGGTAGCTGACCGGCGTGACCGATAACGCGCCCGTGACCGAGCAGCCGGACACCCGGCCGCTCGACGAACTGCTCGACGACATCTACCACGGCCAGGAGCGGATCAGTCAGGCGGACATCTACCGCCGGGCGGTGGCCGCCGAGCTGCCCGCCGAGCTGCTCACCCGGATCGCCGCCCTGCCGCAGGGCGAGTACGCGGTCGACGAGGCCGCCGACCTGCTCGGCGGGACGGTGGCCTGAGCCTTCCGGCGGACGCGGCCCGAGGACGGAGAGGACAGCGCGATGACCGACCGCAACGAGGAACACGGGCACCCCCCGGCGCTCGGCCAGCCCCCCGAGGGCACGGACACGCTGCCGGATCCCGACTTCGCCGGCGAGCACGACCAGACGGCGGTCTCCGACGACGTCATCACCGGCGAGGACCGCGACGAGCGGGAGCCGGAGGCGACGCGCGGCTGGGCCGGCGAGGACCACGGCACCACGCCCACCTGAGCGGGCCGGAGAACGCGGAAGGGGGCCGGCGCGACGCGCCGGCCCCCTTCTCCGTCGTGTGGTCAGTCCTCGTGGTGCCCGCCCTCGGCGGCCTGCTGAGCAACCGCGTACCCCATCTGGAGGAAGTCCGAGGCGGCCACCGCGGTCAGCGCGGTGGCGACCAGCCGGGTCAGCCGGGGAGCCAGCACCAGCCCGCCCGTGAGGCCGGTGGCGACCCAGACGGCCAGGCAGAACGGGCAGCTCACCAGCTCGCCGACCGCGTGCCGGGTCGGGCTGCCCTGGTCGCGGACCTGTTCCATCACCTCGCCGCTGCCGATCGGGTGGTCGTAGCGGGTGAAGGGCGCGCGGAGCGGGCTGGTGATCGCGTCCTTGGAGAGCAGCCGGCTCAGCTTGTGGGTCGCGATCGACAGCAGCACCACGTCGCCGGGCGCGGGCCGCTCCGGCACCGGGCGGCCGGTCGCCTTGACCAGGCCGACCAGCGACGCGGTGACCGCGCCGTACGTGCCCATCGCCACCAGGTAGCCGCCGAGCGGCCGGTGCTCGTGCGGCGCGTACGCCTGGCGCAACCGCGCCACCTTCTGCTTCAGGCCACTACCGGTCAACCCGGCCTCCTCGGTCGTCGTGCCAGTGCCGGCTCAGCCGGCGGTCAGGTTGTCGGCCACCTCGCGGGCGAGGCTCGCCAGGATCTCGTCGGCCATCCCGTGGTCGGTCCCGTCGAGGTCCAGCCGGACCCGGGCGCCCCCGGCGTCGGCCGGCTCGACGTCGATGTCCGCCGACCAGCCGGCGGACTCGGAGCTCCAGCGGGCCCGCATGTCCTCGGCGTCGACCACCTCGACCCGGTGCGTGCCGGAGCGGCGCAGCTCCTCCGGCAGCCAGGCCGCCGACCGGTCCGGGTCGGTGGCGGTGTTGAAGACCACCTCGGGAGGCGCGGACATGCCGCGCTCGGCGTGGCTGGCCATCAGGCGTCCCGCAGCCGGCTCGGGTCGACCTCCCGGCCCGGGTGCCGGGCCAGGTACTCGGTCTCCAGCTCGGCGGTGCGCCGCAGGTGGTTGGCGAGCGCCGAGTCGGTGGCGTGCCGGAGGGTGTCGAGCCGGGTGCGGTGCAGGCTCTGCATCTCCCGGATCAGGTCCTCGTCGCCGAGGTCGGCGGGGTCCACCCCGAGCAGCTCACCGTCGACGTCCTGGGTGCGGGCGTGATCGCCGTCCCACTCGGTCACCCGCTGCTCCGGACTGGCGTCGCGGCGTACTGATTCGGTCATCGTCGCCCCCTCGTCTCGTTCGGGCTGGCGTCTAGACGGATGCCCAGCCGGGGTGCCACCAAACCCTCGCCACCTACGACACCGCGTCGGAGACGGCCGGCGGGCCCGGTACCCTCGATGGCATGAAGCGGCTCTGGACACCGGCGTGGATCGCCCGCCACGTGGCCATGGTCGTGCTGGTGGTGGGCTTTCTGGGCCTGGGCTGGTGGCAGGTCACCCGGGCCGCCGAGGGCAACTCGCTGAGCTTCGGCTACGCGATCGAGTGGCCCGTCTTCGCCGGCTTCGTGGTCTTCGTGTGGTGGCGTGAGCTGCGGCACGCGCTGCGGGCCTCGCGCGAGGAGCGGGCCACCCCGGCGCCGCCGGCGACCGCCGGCTCCGAGCCGGCCGTCGCCACCCCGGCGGTACGCCGGCCGGTGCGGGTCAGCCGGGCGCCGGCCGTGCCGGTCGGCGGGGCCGACGACGGCGAGCTGGCCGCGTACAACCGCTACCTTTCCTGGTTGAACGCCAACCCGGGCGCGAAGCCCGGCGACTATCCCGGCTGAGGCCGGTGCGGAAGGACGGACGACGGTGGGCGGAGCCCTTACCCGGTACCGCGTGATCGCCTGGATCGTGGGCGTGGCGCTGGTGGTGCTGGTCCTGATCGGGATGCCGCTGAAGTACGGCTTCGACAACCCGACCGTGGTGGCCGTGGTCGGCACCGCGCACGGCTGGCTCTACATGATCTACCTGGCGCTCACCTTCGACCTGTCGCGCCGGGCCGACTGGCCGCTGAAGCGGATGCTGCTAGTGATGCTCGCCGGCACCGTGCCGTTCGTCTCGTTCTACGCCGAGCGCCGGGTGAGCCACTGGCTGGCCGCCGAGCAGCCCGACCGGGCGCCGGAGCCGGTCGCCGGCTGACCCGGGGCGGTCAGCGGTTCGGCCGCCACGCGGCGGCCGCGGGCGGGTCCGTCCAGCCGCCGTGGCGCACGCCCTCCCGGGCCCGTTGCAGGGCCCGGGTGACCTGACCGAACTGCCGCTCGTCGTCGCTGCTGAACAGCAGCACCTCGGCCCCGCCGAGCCGCCCCCACAGCTCGTACGCCGGGGGCCGCCAGCGGTCGCCGACCAGCACGAGCAGCAGTGGCAGCAGCCCGACCGCGCCCAGCGTGAGGTACGCCGCCGCGGTGAGCCGTTGCAGCCCGCCGGTGAAGCCGAGCAGCACGCCGACCGCGCCGATCAGCGCGGCGGAGACGGCGACCGCCCGGAGTGCGAGCCGGTCGTGCGGACCGCGGGCGGTCCAGAGCTGGGTGATGTCGGCCACGGGCCAGCTGTTGCGGCCGACGGTGAAGCGCTCGCCGGTGACCACGATGCCCGGCCGGGCGTAGAGCAGCGTCGGTGCGGTCGCACCCGGTGACCGGGGCGGGCGGGTGGTGGTGGAGCCATCGGTCTGCACGGCGGCCTCCCGGGGATCGCGGGCCGGGCCTCCACGTCGCCGGCGTTGCCGTACGACGGGATTCCCGGCCTCCGCGCCTCATTGTGTTGCGGGCACGCCACCCCGGCCCGGCGTTTTCCCTGGCCACCCGCCCGCCGACCGAGCAGCGCCCCGCCGGGAAAGCACAGCGATTTCCGTCTTTGTCATGACTTTGCGGCGCGTTGCCTGGCGACATCCGCCCAGAACGACGAATCCGGCGAGTGGCGCGTTCCGACCAACCGGCGTCCGTGCCGCGACGGCCCGCCCGCGAACCGGTCACGAAGCGTCATCAGTACCGGCGGCACTTCCTGACACTTTGCCAACTTTCGCCCCTGCTTCACCTGCCCGTCACTCGGGCCACGGGTTAGGTTGGGCAGGCCGGTCCGGTCGACCGCCATCCACCAGGGTGGCCCCGGGCCGGTGTCGCCGGGTCGCCCGCCGCCCCGGCGAGGAGTCGGAGAGGAGCCTTCCGCTCTTGTCGTCCTTACGGATCCTGCTGCGCTCGCTGGCGGTCGCCGGCCTCTCGGCCGCGCTGCTCGCCCCGGCGTCGGTGGCTCGCGCCGAGCCCACCCCCGCCGAGCTGACGAAGCAGATCGAGAAGTCCTCGACTGAGCTGGAGCGAATCGTCGAGTCGTACAACAAGCTCAACGAGGAGATCAAGGCCAACAAGGCCACCGCGGCCACGTTGCAGGCCAAGATCGGCCCGTTGCAGGAGCAGGCCGAGCGGAGCCGCGCCGACGTGGGCGCCCTCGCCGCCACCGCGTACAAGACCGGTGGCATGCGCACCGCGCGGGCCCTGCTGGAGCCCGGCGGCGCCGCCACGCTCCCGGACCGGCTGGGCACCCTGGACCAGCTCACCCGCCAGCGGCAGCAGACCATCGCCGGTTTCACGGACAGCCAGCGCCGGCTCATCGACCAGAAGACGCGGCTGGACGCCACGCTGGCCCGTGAGGCGGCGCAGGCCAAGCAGCTGATCGCCGGCAAGAAGAAGATCGAGGCGGACCTGGCCCGCCTCTACGAGCTGCGCCGGCAGGCGTACGGCCGGGCCACCGAGGCGCCCGCGAAGTCGAGTTCGGCCGGCAGCGCCCCGGCCATCTCCGGCTCGGCCGGTGTGGCCGTGCGCTACGCCTACGGCGCCATCGGCAAGCCGTACGTCTGGGGCGCGGACGGACCGGACGGTTACGACTGCTCCGGGCTGACCCTGGCGGCCTGGCGGGCCGCCGGCAAGTCCCTGCCGCACAACGCGGCGATGCAGTGGGACGCCACCTCACGGATCAGCCGCAGCTCGCTGCAGGCCGGCGATCTGGTGTTCTACTCCGGCCTCGGCCACGTGGCGCTCTACGTGGGCGGCGGTCAGGTGATCGACGCGCCCAGCGCCGGCCGGAACGTCAGCAAGCGGGGCATGAACATGATGACGATCCAGGGCTACGGCCGGGTGCGCTGACCCCGAAAACAGCGAACGGCCGGCGTCCCCCTATCGGACGCCGGCCGTTCGTCGATTCCATTACTACCAGCTCAGGCCGCCTGCAGCCCCTCGGCGCGGGCCAGCTCACGGAGCCGGCCGAGGGCCTGGATCTCCAGCTGGCGGATCCGCTCCCGGGAGAGCGAGAACCGCGACGCGACCTCGGTCAGCGAGTGCTCGCGCCCGTCCTCCAGGCCGTAGCGGGCCCGCATGATGCCGGCCGAACGGTCGTCGAGGTGGTTGAGCAGACCCTCGATCCGCTGCCGCTCCAGGCCGGTGAGGACGATCTCCTCCGGCGACGGGGCGTCGCTGTCGGCGACCAGGTCGCCGAGGTTGGTGTCACCGTCGTCGCCCACCGGGGTGTCCAGCGAGACGGTGTCCTGCGACCAGCGGCGCAGCTCGTTGACCCGCTCGACGGTCACGCCGAGCGCCGCCGCGACCTGCTCCGGCTCCGGGTCGCTGCCCAGCTCACGGGTGAGCTGCCGGACCACGTTGCGCATCCGGTTGACGTCCTCGACCAGGTGCACGGGCAGCCGCACCGTCCGCTCCTGCTGGGCGATCGCCCGGCTGATGGCCTGGCGGATCCACCACGTCGCGTAGGTGGAGAACTTGTAGCCGCGCTCGTAGTCGAACTTCTCGACCGCCCGGACCAGGCCGGTGTTGCCCTCCTGGATGAGGTCCAGCATGGGCATGCCCGAGCGCACGTAGCGGCGGGCGATCGAGACGACCAGCCGCAGGTTGGCGCGGATGAACAGGTCCTTCGCGCGCTCACCCTCGACGACCAGCCGCTCCAGGTCCTCCCGGTCGACGCCGTCGGGGACGCGGTCCTCGCCGAGCAGGTGCTCGGCGTAGAGGCCGGCCTCGATCGCCTTCGAGAGGTCGACCTCCTTGGCGGCGTCCAGCAGCGGCGTCCGGGAGATCTCGTGCAGGTAGACGCCGACCAGGTCCCGCTCCTCGGCGACCTCGTCGGTACGCATGCCGATGTTCTTGTCCACGATTGCCACGGTCCCCTCGCTCGCGCCGGTTGCCCGGTTCCTTGCCATCCCCACGTTCATCAGCCCTCCCCGTAACCTCCGCTGTGCCCGCAGGTGCTGACACCTACACAACAGATGAGACGTGTCGGGGATTCCATGTCGTGAGTCGAAACTGTCACGAATGCCTGAGTAGTAGCTGAGAGCCCGGTCCATGTTTGCTGTCAGGACCCCTGCTCGGGCGGCCCGCGTACGCCCCGGTCGAAGGGCGTCGGAGCAGCGGCATCGTCGTCCGCGCATGAAATCGCACCATTGCGAATTCCATGAACACAGCGACCCGCGTCACCGCGACATTGGGATCCTGGTCACTGCGAGATACGCGCCCGCCGACCGGTCGGTTCAGCCTCGGGTGAGGATTACCCCACGCCTGGTTGAACAATCCGCGGCGCGCGGGACGTCCCGTCCCGGCATGTGACACGCGTCGCACCGGAGGCGCCGGCCCGGCCGGGAGGGGATCCGGCGGGCGGCCGCGTCAGGAGGCGAGCAGGGCGAGCGCGCCGCGTACCTGGTCGGCGGAGCGGGCCAGGGCGGCCCGGGCGGCGGAGATCTCGGCGCCGGAGACCAGCGACACGAGGGCGGTCTTCAGATCGCCGTCGGCCTCGTTGAGGGCGCTGCGGCAGATTTCCTCGGCGCAGCCGGTGGCCTCCATGAGGATCGAGATCATCCGGCCGCGCAGCTTGGCGTTGGTGGCCACCATGTCGATCATGAGGTTCGAGTAGACCCGGCCGAGGCGCACCATCACAGCCGTGGAGAACGTGTTGAGCACCAGCTTCTGCGCGGTGCCCGCCTTCATCCGGGTCGACCCCGTGACCACCTCGGGTCCGGTGTCCACCCCGATGAAGACGTCCACCGACCCGGCGGCGTCGGCCTCCGGATTGGCGCAGAGCAGCACCGTCGCGGCCCCCTGCGTCCGGGACGCGGCGAGCGCCCCGAGGACGTACGGGGTGCGCCCGCTGGCGGCCAGCCCGACCACCAGGTCGCCGGGGCGTACGCACTCGGCGGCCTCGGCGGCGCCGCCGCGCTCGTCGTCCTCGGCGTCCTCGACGGCCCGCCACATGGCCTCGGGGCCGCCGGCCAGGTGCGCGCAGAACCAGTGCCGCGGCGAGTTGAAGGTGGGCGCCAGCTCGGCGGCGTCCAGCACGCCGAGGCGGCCGGAGGTGCCGGCCCCGAAGTAGTGCACCCGGTTCCCGCCGCGCAGCGCGGCGACGGCCAGGTCGACGGTCTCGGCGATCTCGTCGAGGACGGCGGCCACCGCGGCGGGCACCCGCCGGTCCGCCTCGTTGATGACGGTGAGCACGTCCCGGGTCGACATCAGGTCGAGGTCGAGGCTCTGCGGGTTGCGCCGCTCGGTGGGGGCGCCCACCCGGACCACGGGCCGCACCACGGCCATCTCGTCCCGCTCCACCCGTCCTGCCGTCATGCCCGCCTCCGGCCGGCGCCCACCCGGTGCGACTGGACCGCCTCGGCGGTCGCCTCCAGGGCCTTCCTGGCCTTGGTCCGGTTCCGCGCGGCCACCCCGACGAAGAGGCAGTCGACGACGGTCAGCTGGGCCAGCCGGCTGGCCATCGCGCCGGAGCGGTAGGTGGTCTCCCGGGCCGCGGTGGTCAGCACGTGATCGGCGACCTCGGTGATCGGCGAGCGGGGGAAGTTGGTCAGCCCGACCGTGGTGGCGCCCCGGGCGCGGGCCTGTTCGAGCACCTCGATGACGTCGGAGGTGGTGCCGGTGTGCGAGATGCCGACCGCGACGTCGCCGCGGCCGAGCAGGGCGGCCGAGGTGAGCGCGGTGTGCACGTCCGGGAAGTAGAAGGCGGTGCGGCCGATGCGGTGCAGCTTCTGCTGGAAGTCCGAGGCGACGAAGCCGCTGGCGCCGGCGCCGTAGACGTCGATCCGGCCGGCCGCCACGATCGCCTCGACCACCTGCTCGCAGACGGCGGGATCGAGCTGCTCGGCGGTCTCCTCGACGGCCCGCGCGTCGTTGAACGCGATGGTGGCGATGATCTGCGCCAGGTCGGCGCCGGGCGGGATGTCGCCGCCGACCACCCGGGCGTCCGGTGGCTCGACCCGGCGGGCGGCCTCGGCGGCGAGCCGGATGCGCAGCTGGGGGTAGCCGTCCATGCCGACCGACCGGCAGAACCGGATGACGGTGGCCTCGGATGTCTCGGCGGCGGTGGCGAGGTCGGTGATGGTGCGCCGGGCGGCGTCGGCCGGATCGGAGACGACCAGCCGGGCCACCCGCTGCTCGGCCGGGGACAGCGAGGGGAGCAGGCCGCTGATGTGGACGATCAGTCCACCGGGCTCGTGACTCGCAGAAATCTTCGGACTCTTCGCCACGGATGAAACTTACTTTCACGAGGCGTGACCGTCAACCATGACGGCGCGTATCGGGAAAAGTACCGCCTTCCGCGCCCGCCCCCCGCGCCAAGGGTCCCATTCCCGCAGCCCCGCCGCCTCATCCGCTGCGGCCGACTCCGCCCCGCCGGCCGACGGGCTGCTCCGCCGTCGCGCCCGCCGTACCGGCCGGACGGCCTCGCCGGGGTCACCGGTCGGCCGGTACGACATTGCCGAGCGGAATCGACCAGCGTCGACGGTTCCGGATCCCGGCCCGGTCACCGCCGGGCCGGCCGGGCGGCTAGCGTGTGCCCATGGCGGAGCGGACGGTGCTGGTGACCGGTGGCACGGGCGGGCTGGGTGGTGCGGTCACCGCCGCCTTCCTGAAGGCCGGCTGGCGGGTGGTCGTACCCGAGCGGGAGGGCGGGGCGGCGGCGCCGGCCGCCGGGCCGGTCCGCGTCGCGGCGGACCTCCTCGACCCCGCCGGGGCCGCGCGGGCGGTGGCCGTCGCCGCCGCCGAGCCGGCCGCGCCGCTGCGCGCCGTGGTCAACCTGGTCGGCGGGTACGCCAGCGGCGGGCTGGTGCACGAGACCCCGATCGAGGAGTTCGACCGGATGCTGCGGATCAACCTGCGCCCCACCTACCTGGTCACCCAGGCCGCGCTGCCGCACCTCGTGGAGGCCGGCGGCGGCGCGGTGGTCTGCGTGTCGGCGCGGGCCGCCGTGGCTCCCTTCCCCGGCGCCGCCGGCTACGCCACCGCGAAGGCGGCCGTGCTGGCCTTCGCCAACGCCGTGGCCGTCGAGTACCGACAGCGCGGGGTGCGCTGCAACACCGTGCTGCCCAGCGTGATCGACACCCCGGCCAACCGGGCCGCCCAGCCGGACGCCGACCACCGGCGGTGGGTCCCGCCGGCCGAGATCGCCGCGGTGATCCGCTTCCTGGCCTCCGACGAGTCGGCGCCGACCAGCGGGGCGAGCATCCCGGTCTACGGTCGGGCCTGAGCCGGCACGGGTTCGCCGCGCCCCGCCCCGCCGGACGGCGGTCGGGTGCCGTCCGGGGCCGGGCCGGCCGGCGGGGGCGGGTCGCCGGGGAGCCACTCGGTCAGGTGCGCGCGGATCCGCCGGGACACCTCCTCCGGGGTGCCGTTGCCGTCCACCACCACGAAGTCGGCGTACTCCGGCAGGGTCCGGTACGCGGTGGCCGCGGCGCTGAGCCACTGCATGCTCTCGTGGTCGGTGCCCCGCCGCTCGATCCGCCGGTACGCCTCGGCCGGGTCCACGGTGAGCAGGAAGGTGACCCGGGGCGGCGGGAAGACGCGGTAACCGGCCCGGGCCAGCCGCTCCCAGCGCTGCCCGCCGTGCGCGCGGATGCTGGCGTACTGGCAGGCGGACCAGCGGTCCATGACGGCCGTCCGGCCGGTGGCCAGGCAGCTCAGCAGGGCGAGCGCGATGGCCAGCCAGCGGAGCACGGACTCCACGGCGAGCAGGCCGTTGCGCCCGACGAGCCGCTGCGCGTCGGGCCGGCCGAACCGCTGGGCCAGCCGGCCGAGCCAGCGGCGGCCGCCGGCGTTGCGGTGGTAGGTGGCGGGGTGGCCCGCGGCGGTGAGCGCCTCGGCGAGCCGGTGGGCCTGGGTGGTCTTGCCCGAGCCGTCGATACCGATCAGGGCGACGGCGCGCAGTCGGGCCCTGCCGCGCCGCACCCGCAGTGACCTGGCCACCCTGTCGAGGTTATCCGACCCGTGCTCGCCTTCGGCGTTTTGTCCGCATCTGTCCCCGCCACGTCGGGCCGCGCCCGCTACAGGTGTGGCCGACCCGTTCGCCGGGTACGCAACTTCATTCCCACCGCCACCCACGACGACGGGAGACCCAGATGGCCGAGCGCGGGGACGAGACCCTGGTGCACACGCTGAAGAAGGTCGCCGCCGTGCTCAAGCAGTCCGAGATCCCCTACGCGCTGGGCGGCAGCTTCGCCGTGTACGCCCACGGCGGCCACTCCAGCGACCACGACGTGGACTTCCTGATCCGGCAGCAGGACGTGGACCGGGCCCTGGAGGCCCTCGTCGAGGCCGGCTTCACGGCCGAGCGCCCGCCCGAGGACTGGCTGGTCAAGGTCTACGACGAGGGCCGGATGGTGGACCTGATCCACCGGCCGATCGAGACCCCGGTGACCGAGGAGACCTTCGCCGACACCATCGTGCGGCCGGTCGACGCCATCCACATGCCGGTGCTCTCGGCCAGCCAGCTCATGGTGCACAAGCTGCTCAGCTTCTCCCAGCACTACTGCGACTTCGCCCGGGCCCTGCCGCTCGCCCGCTCGCTGCGGGAACAGATCGACTGGGAACGGGTACGGAAGGAGACGCAGCACTCGCCGTACGCCGAGGCGTTCCTGGTGCTGCTCGACCGGCTCGACGTGCTGCCCGGCGGCGCGTCCGGAGGAAGGGAGACCCCGTGACCGGACAGCACGGCGGCGCGCCGCCCGACGAGTACGTCGAGGCGGAGATCCAGAGCATGTTGGCCGAGGACCCGGACGTCGCCGAACAGGGCATCACCGTGGTGCGCCGCGAGCGTGGCCTGGTGCTCTACGGCGAGGTGGAGAGCCCGCACCGGCGGGAGGAGATCCTGCGCCGCGTGACCGAGCGCTTCCCGGACCTGCCGATCACCAGCGACATCGGCGTGATCCGCACGCAGGCGCCCACCGAGGTCGAGGAGCTGCCGTGAGGGAGGTTCGATGGTGATCCGCATCGCCGCCGTCGGCGACGTGCACCTGGACGAGGACGTGGTCGGCCGGTTCCGGCCCGCGCTGGAGGAACTGCCCGACTGCGCGGACGTGCTGCTGCTCGCCGGGGACCTGACCCGGCACGGCACCGAGTCCGAGGCGCGGTGCGTGGCGCAGGAGTTCGGCGACCTCGGCGTGCCGGTGATCACCGTGCTCGGCAACCACGACCACCAGTGCGACCAGGTGCCGCAGGTGGTCAAGGTGCTGGAGGACGCCGGGATCACCGTGCTGGAGGGGACCGGGACCGTGCTGGAGTGCGCCGGCCGGCGGCTCGGCGTGGCCGGGGTGAAGGGCTTCGGCGGCGGGTTCGCCGGGCGGTGCGCCAGCGACTTCGGCGAGCCGGAGATGAAGGCGTTCGTCCGGACCACCAACGAGAGCGCGGACGCGCTCGGCGAGGCGCTGCGCGGGCTGGACTGCGACCTGCTGGTCGCGCTCACCCACTACTCCCCCGTGCCGGACACCCTCGCCGGCGAGCCGCTGGAGATCTACCCCTTCCTCGGCTGCTACCAGCTCGGCCAGGCGATCGACTCGGCGCCCACCGCGCTGGCCCTGCACGGGCACGCCCACCACGGCAGCGAACGGGGCACCACCCCGGGCGGCGTACGGGTCCGCAACGTCGCGCACCCGGTCATCAAGCAGGCGTACAGCATCTTCCACGTGGGTGATCATCTCGACTGAGAAGCAGGTTTCCCGGCTCCGACGGACGGGTATCCAGCCGACATGGAGCTGATTCTCTGGATTCTCGCAGTCGTACTGGTGGTCGCCGGCATCCTCGCGCTCTTCCGCCGGCAGATCCTGTGGGGCGTCGTCCTCATCATCGTCGGCCTGCTGGTCGGCCCGGGCGGCGTCAGCATCTTCAGTTAGCCGTCCGACCTCCCACCACCCCTGACCCGCCGGGGTCGCCGGGTCCGAACCTCCGTCCTCCCAGACAGGAGCGTCCGGGCCCGGCGACCCCGGCGCTGTGCTGAGCCCGGCCGGCTGAACGGGTGAGCGGCGCGGGGCCGTCGGCCCCGCGCCCACCTCGGGTCAGCAGCGGGGCACGCCCGGGATGTAGCCGTCGTAGCCGGTGTAGACGTACGCGTCGGAGATGTACCGGCCGGAGCCGATCCGGTCCCAGATCGAGCTGGTGCCGTAGGTGCCGGTGACCGAGGTGCCGCTGGTCTGGCAGTAGATGGTGACGCTCGCGCCGTCGGCCACCGTGCCGACCGCGCTGTAGCCGGTGCCCGGGCCGGACCGGACGGTCAGCGCCACCCCGGAGGTGGTGTTGACGGTGCCGGCGCCCGTGTTCGAGCCGGCGCAGCCGTTGTCGCTGGTGTAGGTCTTGGTGCCCCAGTAGAGGGCGAGCGCGCCGTTGAACCGGACCTGGATGTCGTTGCCGTTGAGCCGCTGCTCGTAGTGCAGGTGCGGGCCGGTCGAGCCGCCGGTGCTGCCCACGTAGCCGATCACCCGGCCGTAGCCGACCACCTGCCCGACCGAGACGTTGAAGCTGCTCAGGTGGGCGTAGTAGGTGGTGTAGCCGTTGCCGTGGTCGATCCGGACGTACTTGCCGTAGCTGGTGCCGCCGAGGTCGGTGACCCGGTCGACGGTGCCGGGCGCGCTGGCCACCACCGGGTCGCCGAGGTCGTCCGTGCGGTTGAAGTCGATGGCGTAGGCCGGACTGTGGTCGGACCGGGTCTGGCCGGACCAGGACTGGTTGCAGGGGAACGGGACCTTGAACGTCGGCGCGGCCATGGCCGGGGCCGCCGGCACCAGGGCCACGAGGACGGCCGCCACCGCCGCGAGGCTGAACCAACGCTTGCGCATCCATTGCCTCCTATGTTGAAAGTTTTCGATCAACTTCGGACAGCGTGGCAGAAAGTTCCATCGATGGGAAGGGGCGTCGAGGCCGGTCCGCCAGCGGAGCGTGGGAGCGTGCCCACGGCCGGTGAGCGGGTTTCCGGATTGTTACCGGGCCGTGTCCGGCGGGGGGGTGGACCGGACGGGATGCAAGCGCTTACATGTGTGGACGACCATCGGACCGGCGCGGGTTCGATTTCCTCCACGCGCCGGCAAGGAAGGAGATCGGCATGGCGTTTGCCAGATCGCGCCAGGCTCTCGCGATCGCCGGCGTCCTCGGGCTGGCGCTCGGCGCCACCGCCTGCGGCACCGGCAACGACAAGAAGAGCGACAGCGCGAGCAAGCCGGAGTGCGCCGCATACGAGAAGTACCAGGGCCACGACGGCAAGAAGGTCACGATCTACTCGTCGATCCGGGACATCGAGGCCGACCGCCTGGACCAGTCCTGGAAGCAGTTCGAGGACTGCACCGGGATCGACATCGACCACGAGGGCTCGGGCGAGTTCGAGGCCCAGCTGGGCGTCCGGGTGGACGGCGGCAACGCCCCCGACCTGGCCTTCATCCCGCAGCCGGGTCTGCTCAAGCGGTTCGTCGACTCGGGCAAGATCAAGGAGGTCGGCGCCGACACCAAGTCCATGGCGGAGCAGAACTTCACCCCCGACTGGCTGAAGTACAGCACCGTCAACGGCAAGCTCTACGGCGTGCCGCTCGGCTCCAACGTGAAGTCCTACGTGTGGTACTCGCCGAAGACCTTCAAGGAGAAGGGCTGGACCGTCCCGACCACCTGGGACGAGCTCATCAGCCTCAGCGACAAGATCGCGGCGAGCGGCACCAAGCCGTGGTGCGCCGGCATCGAGTCCGGTGACGCCACCGGCTGGCCGGCCACCGACTGGATCGAGGACGTGCTGCTGCGCACCCAGGGGGTGGAGGTCTACGACCAGTGGACCACCCACGGCATCCCGTTCAACGACCCGAAGGTCGCCGACGCGGTCGACAAGGCCGGCACCATCCTCAAGAACGAGAAGTACGTCAACGGCGGCTTCGGCGGCGTGAAGAGCATCGCCACCACCTCCTTCCAGGAGGCCGGCACGCCGATCACCACCGGCAAGTGCGCCATGCACCGCCAGGCGTCCTTCTACGCCAACCAGTGGCCGAAGGGCACCAAGGTGGCCGAGGACGGCGACGTCTTCGCGTTCTACTTCCCGGCCGTCGACCCGGCCAAGGGCAAGCCGGTGCTGGGCGCCGGCGAGTTCGTCTCGGCGTTCGCGGACCGTCCCGAGGTCCAGGCGGTGCAGACCTACCTGGCCTCCGGCGAGTACGTCAACAGCCGCGCCAAGATCGGCGACTGGCTGTCGGCGAACAAGAAGCTGGACATCAACAACGTCCCGAACCCGGTGGACAAGCTCTCCGTCCAGATCCTCCAGGACCCGAAGACCGAGTTCCGGTTCGACGGCTCGGACCTGATGCCGGCTGCGGTCGGCGCGGGCACCTTCTGGAAGGGCATGGTCGACTGGATCAACGGCAAGGACACCGCCACGGTGCTGAACGGCATCGAGGGCAGCTGGAAGTGATCTGAGGCGGTGGCCCGGTCCGCGACGCGGGCTGGGCCACCGCCCGCAACCGAACCCTTGAGGGAGGGTCGATGGAGTTCGACTTCGCGGCGGAACAGCCGAAGTTCCTCATGCTGATGTACGGGCTGATCGCTTTCGTCGCGGTGGTGGGCGGTCTGCTCCTGCTCCTCGACGTGGTGCCGACGTGGTTCGCCCGCCGACGGGAGGAGCGGTTGGTCGCGGCCGTGGCGAGCGGCGCACCCCTGCCCCGCCGGCGCAAGCCGCGGGAGGGCGCGATCGCGCTCTTCTTCCTGTTGCCGACACTGCTGTTCCTCGTCGTCGGGCTGGTGGTGCCGGCGATCCGGACCACCCTCCTCTCGTTCATGGACAAGGGCAGCAGCAACTGGGTGGGCCTGGACAACTACGCCTGGATGTTCTCCGAGGACTCGATCGTCCGGGTGCTGATCAACAGCCTGATCTGGGTGCTGCTGGTTCCGCTGGTGGCCACCGCGTTCGGCCTGATCTACGCCGTCCTCGTGGACAAGGCCCGGTTCGAGTCGGTGGCCAAGTCCCTGATCTTCCTGCCGATGGCGATCTCGTTCGTCGGCGCCGCCATCATCTGGAAGTTCGTGTACGCCTACCGGGGCGACGGCGACCAGATCGGCCTGCTCAACCAGATCGTCGTGAGCCTGGGCGGCGAGCCGAAGCAGTGGCTGCTGGAGTCGCCGCTGAACACCCTGCTGCTCATCGTGATCATGATCTGGATCCAGGCGGGCTTCGCCATGGTGGTGCTCTCCGCCGCCATCAAGGCCATCCCCGCCGACATCGTCGAGGCGGCCCGCCTCGACGGGGTGTCCCCGTGGCAGATGTTCTGGCAGATCACCATGCCGAGCATCCGGCCGGCGGTGATCGTCGTGGTGGTGACGCTCTCGATCGCCACGCTGAAGGTCTTCGACATCGTCCGGACCGCCACCAACGGCAACTACGACACCAGCGTCATCGCGAACGAGATGTACAACCAGGCGTTCCGCTACGGCGAGCCGGGGCAGGGCTCCGCACTCGCGGTCTTCCTCTTCGTCCTGGTCATCCCGATCGTGATCTACCAGATCCGTAACCTGCGCCAGCAGCGGGAGGGCTGAAATGACCACCGCCACCCCCACCGTCGGAGCCGGCGTCCAGGCCACCGCGAAGCCCGGCCGGGCCGCCCGGGTCCGCAAGCGGCTGAACAGCCGCACCGCCACACTGGTCTCGATCGTGCTCGCGCTGCTCTGGACGGTCCCGACCTTCGGCCTGTTCATCTCCTCGTTCCGGCCCGAGAACCAGATCAAGACCACCGGCTGGTGGACGTTCTTCAGCGACCCGCAGTTCACGCTGGAGAACTACCAGGAGGTGCTGTTCAGCACCGGCTCGTCCGGGCAGCTGGCCAGCTACTTCATCAACTCCCTGGCGATCACCATCCCGTCGGTGCTCTTCCCGATCGCCTTCGCCTCACTGGCCGCGTACGCGCTGGCGTGGATCAACTTCAAGGGGCGGGACTGGGTCTACATCGCGATCTTCGCGCTGCAGATCGTGCCGCTGCAGATGGCGCTCGTGCCGCTGCTGAAGTTCTTCTCCACCGGCGTGACCGTCGCCGGGATCCAGGTGCTTCCCGCCTGGGACCTGGTCGACGAGCAGAAGTTCGCGCAGGTGTGGTTCGCGCACACCTGCTTCGCGCTCCCGTTCGCCGTCTACCTGCTGCACAACTTCATCTCGCAGCTGCCGGGCGAACTGATGGAGTCGGCCCGGGTCGACGGGGCCACCCACCCCAAGATCTTCCGGACCATCGTCCTGCCGCTGATCACCCCGGCGCTGGCCGCGATCGGCATCTTCCAGTTCCTGTGGGTCTGGAACGACCTGCTGGTCGCGCTGATCTTCGCGGGTGGCGGCGACGAGACCGCCCCGCTGACCGTCCGGCTCGCCGAGCTGGCCGGCACCCGGGGCAACGAGTGGCAGCGGCTGACGGCCGGCGCGTTCGTGTCGATCGTCGTACCGCTGATCGTGTTCCTGTCCCTCCAGCGCTTCTTCGTGCGGGGCCTGCTCGCCGGCAGCGTCAAGGGCTGATCCGCTGCTCCGCCGCCGCCGGTCCCCGGCGGCGGCGGGCGCGGCTCGGAGCGGGGAACCAATGACCAAGATTGACGATGTCGCCCGCCTGGCCGGGGTCTCCACGGCCACCGTCTCCCGGGCGCTGCGCGGCCTGCCGACGGTCTCGGCCGCGACGCGGCGCCGGGTCCTCGCCGCCGCCGAACAGCTCCAGTACGCGGTCTCACCGAGCGCGTCCCGACTGGCCGGCGGAAAGACCGGCACGGTGGCCGTGGTGGTCCCCCGGATCACCCGCTGGTTCTTCGGCACGGTGGTCGAGGCGGTCGAGGACTACCTCCACCAGAACGGCTACGACCTGCTGCTCTACAACCTCGGCGGGCGGGAGCAGATCCGGCAGCGGGTGCTGCGCCCGGCCAGCCTGCACAAGCGGGTCGACGCGATCATCCTGGTCGCCACCCCGCTGCGCCCGGCCGACACGACCGCGCTGACCAAGCTGGCCCTGCCCGGCGTGACGATCAGCTCCGGCAGCGGGGTGCCCGGCTGGCCCTGCGTCCGGATCGACGACGTGGCGGCGGCGCGGACCGCCACCCGGCACCTGCTCGACCTCGGCCACACCCGGATCGCGCACATCTCCGGCGACCCGGACGACGAGCTGGCCTTCACCACCCACCTGGACCGGCGGCGCGGATACCACGAGGCGCTGCGGGCGGCCGGGCTCCGGCCCGACCCCAGCCTGGACGTCGAGTCCCAGTTCACCGTCGACGGCGGCACCCGGGCGACCGCCGAGCTGCTCGCCCGGGGCGAACCGCCGACCGCGATCTTCGCCGCGTGCGACGAGATGGCCATGGGCGCCATGACCGCGCTGCGCGACGCCGGGCTGCGGGTGCCCCAGGACGTCAGCGTGATCGGCATCGACGACCACGACCTGGCCGGGGTGCTCGGGCTGAGCACCATCGCCCAACCGGCCGCCGAGCAGGGGCTGCTGGCCGCCCGGATGCTGCTCGACCCGCTGGGCGGGCGCGCCGTCGACCCGTACGCCGGTCTGGTGCCGGCGCCGCGCGGCCCGGACACCGGCGACGGGTCGCCCGCCTCGGTGATCCTGCCCACTCGCCTGGTGGTGCGTGAATCGACCGCGCCGCCCCGGGCAAACTGAACGGATTCGTCCCGCACGCACGACAGGGAGAAGGCGCTGAACACCGACGCGACGCAGCAGGACCCGGCCACCGGCTGGTGGACCGAGGCCGTCATCTACCAGATCTACCCGCGGTCGTTCGCCGACTCCAACGGCGACGGCATCGGCGACCTCCCCGGCATCACGGCCCGCCTCGGTCACCTCAGCGAGCTCGGGGTCGACGCGATCTGGCTGTCGCCGTTCTACCCCTCCCCGCAGGCCGACGCCGGCTACGACGTGGCCGACTACCGGGACGTCGACCCGCTCTTCGGCACCCTGGCCGACGCCGACAAGATGATCGCCGAGGCGAAGGCGCGCGGCCTGCGGGTGATCGTCGACCTGGTGCCGAACCACACCTCGTCGCAGCACCGCTGGTTCCAGGCCGCCGTCGCGGCCGCGCCGGGCAGCCCAGAGCGGCAGCGCTACGTCTTCCGCGACGGCAAGGGCCCGCAGGGCGCCGAGCCGCCGAACGACTGGGAGAGCGTGTTCGGCGGGCCGGCCTGGACCCGGCTGCCGGACGGCCAGTGGTACCTGCACCTGTTCGACACCGGCCAGCCCGACCTCAACTGGGACAACCCGGAGGTGCGGGCCGAGTTCCTGGACATCCTCCGGTTCTGGCTGGACCGGGGCGTTGACGGGTTCCGGGTGGACGTGGCGCACGGCCTCATCAAGCAGGCCGACCTGGCCGACTGGCAGGAGCCGCAGGAGATCCTCTCCGGCCAGAACGTGGACAAGCCGCTCCCGCCGATGTGGGACCAGGACGGCGTGCACGAGATCTACCGGGAGTGGCGACGGCTGCTCGACTCGTACGACGGCGAGCGGATCCTGGTCGCCGAGGCGTGGGTGGAGCCGGCCGAGCGGCTGGCCCGGTACGTGCGGCCGGACGAGATGCACCAGGCGTTCAACTTCGAGTACCTGCTCGCCGCGTGGACGGCTCCCGCCCAGTACGCGGTGATCACCCGCTCGCTGGAGGCCACCGACAGCGTCGGCGCCCCGACCACCTGGGTGCTGTCGAACCACGACGTGGTCCGGCACGCCTCCCGGCTCGGGCTGGCCGTCGGCGGCGGCCGTCCCAACGGCATCGGCATCGGCGACCCCCAGCCCGACGCCGCGCTCGGCCTGCGCCGGGCCCGGGCGGCCAGCCTGCTGATGCTCGCCCTGCCCGGCTCGGCCTACCTCTACCAGGGCGAGGAGCTGGGGCTGCCGGAGCACACCACGCTGCCCGACGAGGCCCGGCAGGACCCGACCTGGGAGCGCAGCGGGCACACCCAGCGCGGCCGGGACGGCTGCCGGGTGCCGATTCCGTGGGAGGCCGACGCCCCGTCGTACGGCTTCGGGCCGACCGACGCGAGCTGGCTCCCCCAGCCGCCGGTCTGGGCCGAGTACGCGCTCGACCGGCAGCGCGGGGTCGACGGCTCGACGTACGAGCTGTACCGGACGGCGCTGCGGCTCCGTCGCGAGCACGGCCTGGCCCGGGGGCCGATGCGCTGGCTCACCTCCGGCGACGAGGTGCTCACCTTCACCAACGGCGGGCTCACCGTGCTCACCAACTTCGGCACGGAGCCGGCGCCGCTGCCGGCCGGCGCCGAGGTGCTGGCGTCGAGCGCCCCGCTGGACGGCGACGCCGTGCCCACCGACGTGACCGTCTGGTTCCGCGCCTGACCCGCATGTGTCGCCCGGACGGGGTGGCCGCCCCCGGCGGCCATCCCGTCGCGCTGGTCAGATCCGCTCGGCGCGGGCGTGCAGCAGGTCGTGGACCTGGGCGATGTCCCGGGGCGACGTGCGGGCGGCGAGCCAGTACATGACGCCGGTCGGGATGAAGAAGAGCTGGAAGGCGGCCAGCCCGACGGCGTAGTTCAGCGGCGGCGGGAAGGCCGCCCGCAGCGCCTGGAAGGCCACCCCGACCAGCCCGTTGCCCGCGGCCCGGCCGACCCCGTTGACCAGGTTGCCGAGGCTGTAGACCGTGCCGCGGTGCTCGGGCGGGTTGACGTCGGCGATCAGGGCGAACCAGTTGGGCGAGTTGGCCGAGGTCAGCGCGAGGGCGAGCACGGCGGTGAGCAGGCTCAGCCCGACCGTCGGCTCGGTGAACACGCTGGCCAGCACCGCGGCGATCACCGCGCCGGCGCTGCCGCCGTCCGGCACGTCGATCCGGATCGGCACGAGGAACAGGACCAGGTAGAACGGCACGGCCGCGAGGATGCCCACCGCCGCGACCAGGGCCCGGCCGCTCGGCGTACGCCGTTGCAGCGCGTCGCCGGCCAGGCCGCCCACGATCGACAGCACCCCGCCGAGCTGGAACAGGGTGGCGAAGACGCTGCCCACCACGACGGCCGTGGCCGCCGAGTAGCCCTGCGCCTCGGCCCGCTGGCTGAACAGCACCGGCAACCACACCAGCGAGCCGAACGCCGCCTGCGCGGTCAGCCCCTGCAGGACCAGCCAGCGGTTGGTCCGCCGGGCCAGGATCCGGGGCAGGTCGGCGCGGCTGATGCGGTAGTCGTACTCGCCGCCGGCGTCGAGCGCCGCGGCCAGCTCCGGCTCGCTCTGGCCGCGCCGGATGTCGTACGTGAACAGGTACGCCACGGTGGCGGCCAGGCCGACGACGGTGAGCACGAGGAACGGCCGCCGCCAGTCGGTGGCCCCGAGCAGCCCCCCGGTCAGCGTGCCGGCGAGCGTGCCGACGCCCTGGGACAGGCCCCAGAAGCTCATCACGAGGCCGCGGCGGCGGGGCGAGATCAGGTCGGTGACCACGGAGAAGCCGACCGAGCCCACCGCGCCCAGCCCGACGGCGGCGACCAGTTGAGCGACCAGGAACGTCGCGTAGTGCTCGGCCAGGGCGCTGCCCCCGGTGCCGGCCGCCCAGATCAGCGTGCCGACCATGAGCAGGGGCTTGCGGTCGGTCCGGTCCCCGACGTACGCCCAGGCCACCGCCGCGACCGCGCTGACCAGGAAGCTGACGGCGGTGACCAGGCCGAGCAGCCGCTGCGACACGCCCAGCGCGCCGGAGATCGACCCGTACAGCGGCGGGACCAGGCCGATGGCCACGTTGTCCAGCGAGGCGAGGACCACGAACACCACCACGCTGTAGAACCGGTGCGCCGCGTTCCCCCGCCGGGAGACCCTCGTGCCGCTGCTCATGCCGGGCAGCCAATCAGGTGCGGGTCACGGCCGGAACACGGGCCCCCAACCGGTCAGAGGTAGCCCCCGATCTCGACCGGCACCGCGCCGGCCGGCGAGGTCCCGGCGCGCAGCCCGTACAGCTCGGCGAGGGTGGCGCCCTGCGGCGGGACGCCCGCCGAGGTGCCGAGCCAGTCGGCCGCCTCGGCGTGCGACAGCGGGCCCACCTCGATCCGGGCCAGGCAGCGTCCGGGCCGGGTCACCGCCGGGTGCAGCCGGGAGAGGTCCTCGTTGGTGGTGATCGCCACCAGCACGTTGCGCCCCTGGCCGAGCAGCCCGTCGGTCAGGTTCAGCAGCCGGGACAGGGCCTGCCCGGTCGCCTGCCGGGCCTCCCCCCGGATCAGCTCGTCGCAGTCCTCCAGGATCAGCAGCCGCCAGCGGCGGGCCTCCTCGCCGTCGTCGTCCTCCTCGTGCTCCCCCACCGCCACCTCGGCGAGGTAGGCGGGATCGCCGAAGAGCACCTCCGGGTCGAGGACGCAGTCCGCCTGGCACCAGTCGCGCCACTCGCGGGCGAGCGCGCGCAGCGCCGTGGTCTTCCCGGTGCCCGGCGGCCCGTGCATGAGCAGCAGCCGACCGGCGACCGTCTCGGGCGTGGCCACCATGAGGGCGTCCAGCCGGGCCGCCGCCGCGGCCGGATAGTTGGCCCGGATGTCGGCCCAGGTCGGCGTGGTGATCCGCCGGGTGTCCCGCTGGGCTCCCCGGCGGGCGTTCTGGTGCCAGAAGCCCATCGGGCCGGTGTCCCGCCGCGCCGGCTCGGCCCCGCCCGTGACGATCTCGTCCAGGACGGCCGCGCCGGTCGCCTCGTCGACGGCGGTGACCGTCACCTCCGCGCCCCGGCCGCGCCAGCTCACCACCCGTACCGTCCAGCCGTCGCCACCGGCGAGCCGGGCCACGCGGTTGCGCTCGATGGCCGTCCGGGTCAGCGCCGCCCGCTCGGGCACCAGCCGGGCGCCGGCCCGGACCTTGGCCAGGCGGACCGTCCGGGCCCAGGGGTGGCGGCCGGTGACGAAGTCGGTCAACAGCAGCGTGTCGATGACGTCGCCCGGGCTGTCGACGTCGTCGTACTGGAAGACGGGCAGCGGGCCGGGCCGGGCGGCGTCTCCGGACGGGGAAGGTGGCGGCACGCCACGATGATCCCCGCCGGTCGACCGCCCGGCATCCGGTTTATCCGCGCACCCGGTCTATCCCGGCACCCGGTCGACGACGCGGTCCCGGGCGAGGGCGTAGCGCTCGCGGATGGCGGGGACGCCCGGCGACGCGTACTCCTCGGTGTCGCCGACGGACCAGGTGGGCGGACCCGCCCCGCCCAGAGCGACCCAGGCGGCCTGGCGGGCGGCGCCGTCGGCGACGTACTCCCCGGGCGGGGGCACGACCACGGGCCGGCCGAAGACCTGCGGGGCGATCCGCCGGACGGCGGCCGAGCGGGCCCCGCCGCCCACCAGGATGATCCGGTCGGCGCGGGCGCCCTGCGCGGTCAGCGCGTCGAGGCCGTCGGCGAGCGCGCAGAGCATGCCCTCGACGGCGGCCCGGGCCAGGTGGGCCGGCGTCGACGTGCCCAGGGTCATGCCGTGCAGCGCGCCGGTGGCGGTGGGCCGGTCCGGCGTCCGCTCGCCCTCCAGGTAGGGCACCATGGCCAGCCCGTCGGCGCCGGGCGGGGCGGCCAGGGCCAGCTCGCTCAGCGTGGCCAGGTCGACGCCGAGCAGCGTCGCGGCGGCGTCGAGCACGCGGGCCGCGTTGAGCGTGCAGACCAGCGGCAGGAACCGGCCGGTGGCGTCGGCGAAGCCGGCCACCGCACCGGTCGGGTCGGCGGCGGGCGCGTCGGCCACCGCGAAGACGGTGCCCGAGGTGCCGATCGAGACGACCACGTCGCCCGGGCCGGCCCCGGCGCCGAGCGCGGCGGCGGCGTTGTCCCCGGTGCCCGGACCGAGCAGCACCCGGTCGGCGGCGCCGGACCCGCCGCCGAGCGCCGCCGGGTCCAGGTGCCCGGCCACCTCGGCGGGACCGAGCACGACCGGCACCCGCAGCCGCCGCCCGAAGGCGCGTTCGAGCAGGTCGAGGCGGTATTCGCCGGTGCGCGGCGACCAGTAGCCGGTGCCGCTGGCGTCGCCCCGGTCGGTGCGCAGCGCGGCCAGGCCGGGAGCGCCGGCCAGCCGCCAGGTGAGCCAGTCGTGCGGCAGGCAGACGGCGGCCACCCGGTCGGCGTTGGCCGGCTCGTGCCGGGCCAGCCAGCGCAGCTTCGTGGCGGTGAAGCTGGCCACCGGCACGGCGCCCGTCGCGTCGGCCCAGAACCGGCGGCCGGCCTCCCCGCCGCCGGCCTCCTCGACCAGCTCCCGCGCGGCGTCGGCGGATCGGGTGTCGTTCCAGAGCAGCGCCGGGCGGACCACCTGCCCCGCCTCGTCCAGGCAGACCATGCCGTGCTGCTGGCCGCCGACCGCGACGGCGGCCACGTCAGCCAGCCCGCCGGCCTCGGCGACGGCCGCCCGCAGGGCGTCCCACCAGGCGTGCGGGTCGACCTCGGTGCCCTCGGGGTGCGGCGCGCGGCCCTGCCGGACCAGCGCGCCGGTCTCCGCGTCCCGGACCACCACCTTGCAGGACTGGGTCGACGAGTCGACCCCGGCGACGAGCGGCATGGCGGCCCGCCTCAGCGCGCGCCGAGCAGGTGCTCGACGGCGAGCTGGTTGAGCCGGACGAAGCCGAAGCCCTTCGCGCCGGCCGCGTCCGGGTCGAACTCCTCGAACGCCGAGCGGTCGGCGAGCAGGTCGGCGTAGCCCTCGCCCGGGTTCAGGGTCGGGGTGGCCAGCTCGGCCACCTTGCTGGCGGCCAGGGCCTCGGCCACCTCCGGGTCGGCCCGGAACGCCGCGGCCCGCTCCTTGAGCAGCAGGTAGGTGCGCATGTTCGCCGCCGCCGACGCCCACACCCCGGTCATGTCCTCGGTCCGGGAGGGCTTGTAGTCGAAGTGCCGCGGCCCGTCGTACGCGGGGCCGCCGTTCGGCCCGCCGTTCTCCAGCAGGTCCACCAGGGCGAACGCGTTGAGCAGGTCGCCGTGGCCGAAGACCAGGTCCTGGTCGTACTTGATGCCGCGCTGGCCGTTGAGGTCGATGTGGAACAGCTTGCCCTGCCAGAGCGCCTGGGCGATGCCGTGCGCGAAGTTCAGGCCGGCCATCTGCTCGTGGCCGACCTCCGGGTTCAGGCCGACCAGCTCCGGGCGGGCCAGGGTGGAGATGAACGCCAGCGCGTGCCCGACGGTGGGCAGCAGGATGTCGCCGCGCGGCTCGTTCGGCTTCGGTTCGAGGGCGAAGCGCAGGTCGTAGCCCCGGTCGACGACGTACTGGCAGAGCAGGTCGACCGCCTCGCGGTAGCGGTCCAGCGCGGCGCGGACGTCCTTGGCCACGTCGTACTCGGCGCCCTCCCGGCCGCCCCACATGACGAAGGTGCGGGCGCCCAGTTCGGCGGCGAGGTCGACGTTGCGCAGCACCTTGCGCAGCGCGTACCGGCGGATGTCCCGGTCGTTGCTCGTGAAGCCGCCGTCCTTGAACACCGGGTGGTTGAAGAGGTTGGTGGTGACCATCGGCACGACCAGGCCGGTCTCGTCGAGGGCCTTGCGGAACCGGGCGATGTGCTGGTCGCGGGTGGCGGCGTCCGCGCCGAAGGGGACCAGGTCGTCGTCGTGGAAGGTGATCCCGTACGCCCCCAGCTCGGCGAGCCGGTGCACGGCCTCGACGGCGTCCAGGGCGGGCCGGGTGGCGTCCCCGAACGGGTCGCGGGCCGGCCAGCCCACCGTCCAGAGCCCGAAGGAGAACTTGTCGGCGGGGGTGGGAGCAGGTGCCATGGGGGACCTCCGGTGGTGGCGTCGTCCGCGATTTGTTCAGTGGTTGAATTAAATGGCGGTCGTGTGGCAGTGTCAAGCGGTGAACAGCACCAGCAGCGCCGGGGCGGTCCGGCAGGGCAGCCTCCGCGAGCTCAACCTCGCGGTCGTGCTCCGGCGGATCGCCGCCGCCGACCGGCCACCGTCCCGGGCCCAGATCGCCGCCGACACCGGCCTGACCCGGGCCACCGTGTCCGCCGTGGTCGACGACCTGATCGCCGGCCGGCTGGTGGCCGAGGCGGAGCCCGCGCCGCGTACCGGGGCCGGGCGGCCCGCCCGTGGCCTGGTGCTCGGCGGCGACGGCCCGGCCGGGCTCGGCCTGGAGGTGAACGTCGACTACCTGGCCGCCTGCGTGGTCGACCTGACCGGGACGGTGCGGCACCACCTGGTGCGCCGCGCCGACCTGCGCCCGGTGCCCCCCGCCGACGCCCTGGACCGGCTCGCCACGCTGGCCGCCGAGGCCCGCGCCGCCGCCGTCCGCGACGGGCTGACCGTGGCCGGCGCGGCCCTCGCCGTGCCGGGCCTGGTCGGCGACGGCGGCCTGGTCCGGCTGGCGCCCAACCTGGGCTGGCGCGACGTCGACGTGCCCGCCCTGCTCGCCGGGCACCCGCTCGCCGCGCCGGTCGACGGGATCCCCCCGCTCGTGGTCGACAACGAGGCCAACCTGGCCGCCCTCGGCGAACTGCACGCCGGCCCGCCCGGCTCGGCCAGCTTCCTGCACATCACCGGCGAGATCGGCATCGGCGCGGGCATCGTGCTCGACGGGGTGCTCTACCGGGGCGCGCGCGGTTGGAGCGGCGAGATCGGTCACATCCCGGTGCAGCCGCAGGGGCGGCCGTGCCGCTGCGGCGGCCAGGGCTGCCTGGAGCGGTACGCGGGCCAGGAGGCGATCCTGGCCGCCGCCGGCCTGGCCGGCGCGGACCTCCCGGCGGACACCGCCGCCACCCGGCTGGCCGACCTGGCCGGTGCCGGCGACCCGGCCGCCCTGGCCGCGCTCGCGGACGCCGGGACGGCCCTCGGGGTGGCCGTGTCGGGCGTGGTGAACCTGCTGGACCTGGACACCGTGGTGCTGGGCGGCGGATACGCCCCGCTGGCCCGCTGGCTGCGCCCGCCCGTGGTCGCGGAGATCTCCCGGCGGGTGCTCACCGCCGCCTGGTCGCCGGTGACGGTGCGCCCCGCCGCGCTCGGGTCGCGGTCCGCGGCGGTCGGCGGGGCGGCATCGGTGATTCGCCGGATCATCGAGCGGCCGGTCGGCTGGCTGGCCCGCTCCGGGTGACCCCGGCGCTCCTCGACGGGTGTTCGACCGCCCCGCTCGGTAGGCTTGCCGCCAGGCGGCGGACCGCAACCGAGGAGTGCACCGACAGCATGCGCACAGGTCGACCGACCGAAGCGCCCGGCCACCGGCGGTGACGAGCGCCCGACCCGGTGGGGTCGCCGACGAGGAGCAGACCTCCCCGGGCCGGCCGGCCGGGACGGCCGAGCCGGCCGACGACCGGCTCGCCCGCGAGCTGCTGGACGGGCTCGCCGAGGCCGTCGTGACCACCGACGGGGCGGGCGTGGTGACCCTGGTCAACGCGATGGCCGCGGAACTCCTCCCCGAACTCTCCCCGGGTGTCGACCTGGCCGGCTGCCCCGTGCCCGCGCTGGCCGGCGCGGTCCGCGACGGCGCCGGGACCTTCGACACCGAGCACCACGGCCGCCGGCTGCGCGGCGTCCGCCGCGGCCTGGCCGGCGGCCACTGCGCCTGGTACGTGCGGGACGCCACCGAGGAGCAGGCACGCACCGAGGCGCTGGCGGCCGAACGGTCCCGGACCGCGTTCCTGGCCCGGGCCGGCGGCCGGCTCGGGCTGTCCCTGCACCGGGACCAGACGCTGCACGCCGCCGTGACCCTGCCGGTGCCCTACCTGGCCGACGCCGCCGTGGTCGTGCACCGCCCGGCCCCGCCCGCCGAGGACGAGCCGCACTGGGTCCGGTACGCCACCGACGACCCCGGCCCGGCCACCGGCGTCGCCGGGTGGCGGGCCGCCGAGTCGGTGCCCGGGCTGATCGAGGCGCTCGCGGGGGAACCCACCGAGCCCAACCCCTGGCTCGACGCCGAGCTGGCCGGCCTGGCCGAGGTGCTGCCCGCGGGCTTCGGCCGGCCCGGCACCGTGCTGATCAGCCCGATGCGCAGCGCCGGCGGCCCGGCCGGCGCCCTGATCCTGGTCCGCCGGCCCGAGCGGGCGGGCTTCGACCTGCGGGAGACCGAGCTGGCCCGGGAGTTCGCCGCGCGGGCGGGCGCGGCGCTGGCCGCCGCCGAGCTCTACGGCGAGCAGGCCCACCTGGCCCGCGTGCTCCAGAACAGCCTCCTGCCGCCGGACCTGCCGCCGCTGCCCGGGATGACGCTGGCCGGCGGCTACCGGGCCGCCGGGGACGGCCTGCGCATCGGCGGCGACTTCTACGACCTCTTCCCCACCGCCGACGGCGGCCTCTTCGCGGTCGGCGACGTCTGCGGCAAGGGCGTCGGCGCCGCCGTGCTGACCGGGCGGGTACGGCAGTCGTTGCAGACCCTGCGGCTGGTCGAGCAGCGCCCGCGGGAGCTCAT
The DNA here is from genome assembly GCF_008085935.1 of Micromonospora sp. AP08. Lineage (NCBI taxonomy): Bacteria > Bacillati > Actinomycetota > Actinomycetes > Micromonosporales > Micromonosporaceae > Micromonospora > Micromonospora sp. AP08. The sequence goes on along the minus strand of NZ_VSEZ01000013.1, from coordinate 53,479 downwards.
GGTGCTGCTCAACCGCGCGCTGCTGGACGCCCCCGACGCGGCCCGCCGGGCCCAGTTCACCACCCTCCTGCTGGGCGCCCTGCGCCGCGAGCCGGACGGCGGGCTGCTGGTCCGGGTGGCCGGCGGCGGGCACCCGGCCCCGCTCGTGGTCCGCACCGACGGTCGGGTCGAGCCGGTCACCGTCGGCGGCATGCCGGTCGGCGCGCTGACCGCGGCCCGCTTCGTCGAGGCGGAGGCACGCCTCGCCCCGGGCGACCTGCTGGTCGCGTACACCGACGGGGTGACCGAGGCCCGGGGTGGCCCCACCGGGCTGGAGATGTTCGGCGACGACCGGCTGGGGCAGGCGCTCACGGCCGGGGCCGGCCTCCCGCCGGCCGCGCTGATCGACCGGCTGCTCCAGCTCGTCGACGAGTGGCTCGACGGCCAGGTGCACGACGACATCGCCATGCTGGTCGTGGCGGCGGGGTGACCCGGCCGGGTCAGGCGGTGCGGGCCACCGGCGGCTCGCCCGGCGACTCCGGCTCGGCGAGCGGGTCGCCGATCCGCTCCCCCGAGGGCTGGAGCACCGGCCAGCCCTCCGCGGGGGCGGCCTCCCCACGCCGGCCGACCTCGTCGAACTCGCGCATCCCGCGGATCAGCGCGGCCCGCCCCTCCGCGCTCATCCTGGCCAGGATCCGGTCCAGCCGGTAGCGCCGGTCGGCGCGCAACTCGGTGAGGAGCCGAGTGGCCGTCGGAGTGAGGTGCAGGGCGATCTCGCGCCGGTCGTACCGGCCCGGCTCGCGCTCCAGCATCCCGGCCGCGACGAGCCGGTCGCAGAGCCGGCTCGCGGAGGAGAGCAGCATGTCGGTCAGGGTGGCGAGGCGGCGGAGGTTGATCCCGTCGTACTGCTCGACGACCATGACCGCGCGCAACTGGGCAGCGGAGAGCCGACTGGTGGTCCGCTCCCGGGCCGCCTCCCAGACAGCCAGCAGGGTGCCCGCCGCCTCGTCCAGGGCAGCGGCCATACTCGCATCAGGTCCCTTGGGACCGCGTTCTTCGGCCATGGTGTGCCCGAGACTACCCGGCCCACCAGGCCGGCGACCTGTGCAAAGGAGCAAAGATGAGCGGACCGGTGGAACGGGCACGGCGGAGCCTCACCGAGGCGCCGACGGACCAGCTCGTCGACCGGCTCGCCGCCGAGCTGGAACAGTCGTACGGGATCACCCACACCGAGCTCTACCAGGTCGACTACCGGCTGGCCGCGCTGCTCCCGTTGTCCGGAGGTGAGCCGATCGTCACCCCCGGCCACCCGGCGTGGCGGTGCTTCGACCACCAGGAGCCGATCGTCTCGGAGGGCACCGGCTGGTTCCCGGTGGGGATGCGCGGCGAACGGCGCGGGGTGCTCCGGCTCTCGCCGATGCCCGCCGACCCGGCCGACCTGGGCGCGCTGGACGCCGTCGCCACCGCGCTCGGTCACGAGCTGGCCGCCGTGGCGGCCACCACCGACATCTACCTGACCGCCCGGCGCAGCCGGCGGCTCACCCTGGCCGCCGAGATGCAGTGGGAGCTGCTGCCGGGCCGCAGCCGGATCCGCCCCTCGTTCAGCCTGGCCGGCCAGCTGGAGCCGGCGTACGCGGTGCGCGGCGACGGCTTCGACTGGTCCGACGACGGCCACCGGCTGTGGCTCTCGGTCGTCAACGGCTCGGGTGAGGGGGTCGCCGCCGCCATGCTCACCTCGCTGGCCACCAACGCGCTGCGCAACGCCCGCCGCGCCCGGCTGGGGCTGGCCGACCAGGCCGCCCTGGCCGATCAGGCGATCTACGCACTGCACCGGGGCGAGCAGCACCTCTCCGCGCTGCTGCTGGAGCTGGACCTGGCCACCGGGATGCTGACCGTGGTCGACGCCGGCTCGCCCCGCCTGGTGCTGCTGCGCGACGGCGAGGTGTCCGAGCAGGTCCTGGACAAGCAGTTCCCGCTCGGCATGTTCGAGGGCACCGACTACCGGGAGCAGCAGTTCCAGCTGCAGCGGGGGGACCGGCTCTTCGTGGTGAGCGACGGGGTGGTCGACGCCACCTCCGAGCGGATCCGCTACGGCGAGACCGCGCTGGACCGCTTCCTGCGGCGGACGGGCCCGATGGAGCCGCTGGACGCGGTCCGGTCGCTGATCGGCGACCTCCGCGCCTTCGTGGCCGGCGACCTGGTCGACGACGCGGTCGTGGTCTGCCTGGACTGGCTCGGCCCGCAGCCCTGACCGCCCCGGCCGGCCGCCGGCTCAGTAGGCGCCGCGGCTGTTGACCACCGCGCCGAAGGTCTTCCAGAGGATGGTCAGGTCGGCGGCGAGCGACCAGTTCTCCACGTAGTAGAGGTCGAGCCGGATGCCGTCCTCCCAGCTCAGGTCGGACCGGCCGCTGACCTGCCACAGGCCGGTCATGCCGGGCTTCACCAGCAGCCGGCGGGCCACGTCGCCGTCGTACCGGGCCACCTCGGAGGGCAGCGGCGGGCGGGGGCCGACCAGGCTCATCTGGCCGAGCAGCACGTTCGCGAGCTGGGGCAGCTCGTCCAGGGACCACTTGCGCAGCAGCTTGCCGACCCGGGTCACCCGGGGGTCGTCGCGCATCTTGAACATCAGGCCGTCGGTCTCGTTGCGCGCGGCCAGCTCGGCGAGGAGGGCGTCGGCGTTGACCACCATGGTGCGGAACTTGAAGACGCCGAACTCCTCGCCGCCCTGGCCGACCCGGGTCTGGCGGAACAGCACCGGGCCCCGGCTGTCCAGCTTGATGGCGAGCGCGATCACCGCCAGCAGGGGGGCCAGCAGGAGCAGGGCGATCAGCGAGATCGAGCGGTCGACCAGCCCCTTGACCAGCTTGCGGGCGCCCCGGAACTCGGGCGCCTCGACGTGGATGAGCGGCAGGCCGGCGACCGGCCGGGTGTGGATGCGCGGGCCGGCGACGTCGGTCAGCGCCGGCGCCACCACCAACTCGACCCCGGTGCCCTCCAGCTGCCAGCCCAGCCGGCGCAGCCGGGTCGCGGTCAGCTCACCCGAGGCGGTGACCGCCACGGTGTCCGCGCCGATCGCGGTGGCCGCCTCGGGGATGCCCCGGAACGAGCCGACCACCGGCACGTCGCCCAGCCGCTGCGGCACCGGGGCGAGCAGCGCGTCGGGGATGCAGGCGCCGACCACCTGGTAGCCGGCGTACGGCTCGCGGCGCAGGGTGTGCACCAGTTCCAGCACGTGCGCGGTGTCGCCGACCACCAGCACCTTGCGGGACCAGCCGGCGCCCCGGTCGCGGGCGCGGTGCAGCCGCTTGCGGGCGGCGAACCGGGCCACCTCCAGGCCGACCGTGCCGACCGCGAAGGAGATGGCCAGGAAGCCCCGGGACACCCCGACGTCGGCGATGTAGCCGGCGATGGCGATGCCGCCGGCCAGCCGCAGGCTCGCCGCGTTGACCCGCCGGTACTCGTCGGCGCCGTAGCCGAGCACCTGGTCGTCGTAGCAGCGCATCGCCTTGAGCGAGACCAGCCAGACCAGCAGCAGGGCGGGCGCGACCACCACGTACGGGATCTCCGAGCCGCTCGGCTGCTCGTCGCCGAACCGGGCCACGTAGCCGATCAGGATGGCCACGGCCAGCACGGCGGTGTCCAGCACCACGAGCAGCCGGATGTAGGCCCGCTCCGCTGCGCGGGTCGGACCGGGGCGGTCGCCACCCGGTCGCGACGACGTGCTGGCGGGGGTCAACAGCGTCGCCGAGGTCACCGGCCCTCCCCACTTCGCTCAGGACGACCCCGCGCCGCGCGTTCCCGGTGGGGAAGCCGCGGTCCGGAGCACCCGGTCATCATGCCTCGACAATTATGGTTACCGATTGATTCGGACGCATTACCGTCAGTTTTCGCCCGGCCGCCGAAGCCGGGAAGCGTTCCGCCGTACCGGATTCTGCCGGTACGGCGGAACGCACTCGCTGAGTGTCGGGTCAGCGCGGCGCCGGCGGACGCAGGGCGATCGCCTGGAGGAAGATCTCGCCGATCTTGGTCGGGTCGTTGGTGACGAAGGCGCCACCGCCGGTCACGTCCGTGATCGACTTCAGCTCGGCGAGGCTGACCTGGGTGCCGATGCCGATGATGATCACCTGCACCGGCTGCTCCTCGTCCCGCAGCTTCTTGAGCTGGTCGAGCAGCGCCTTCTGGGTGATGCCGTCGGCGTCGTCGTTCTTGCCGTCGGTGAACAGCACGATCGAGTTGACCTTGCCCGGCTGCCAGTCCTCCTGGACCGTCTTGTACGCCGCGAGCATGGTGTCGTAGAGACCGGTGTCGCCGTCCGAGGGCCGGATCGAGGCCAGACCCTGCTGGAGCGCACCCCGGTTGCTCGACAGCGGCTTGATCCCGATCACTTCCCGGTAGTCCTGGGAACCGTTCAGGTTGGTGGAGAAGGTCCACAGGCCGATCGACCAGGAGTCGTCGAAGAGCCCCAGGCCCTTGCTCGCCGCTTCGACGGTGACCTGCTCCCGGCTGGCGCCGTTGGCGGTCGCCACCGGGTCCTTCATCGAGCCGGAGACGTCGACGACGCAGAGCATGCGGCCGGACTGGGTGGCCACCGACCAGGTGGTGGTCGCCGTCGCGATGGCCTTCGGGTCCAGGTCGGCCGCGCCGCCCTGGCCGGACGGCGGGACGGCCTTCGCGCCGCCGTTCGCCGGGCTCGGCGCGCCCTGCGGCGCCTTGAACCCTTCGCCCCAGTTGCCGTCCGGGGCCCGCAGCGCCTGCGCCGCCAGCCGGTTCTTGAAGCTCGACGTCTGCAGCACCTCGAAGAGGACGCGGGCCGCCGACGCCTTGGTCGGCTCGATGCCGGGCAGCACCGCGAACGGGTAGTCCAGCGCGATCGGATCCGGCTTCATGTAGAGCGCGGCCAGCGGGATCGGGGGCTTGGTGTTGTTGTAGGCGATCACGTCCTCTTCCGACAGCGCCGCCGCGCCAAGCCCGTTGGCGATGGCCGTCGGGTCGGTGGAGCGCGGGAAGCGGGCGAGGAGGTCCTGCCGCAGCGAGGAGCGGTTGGTGGCCAGCGCCCGCAGGGCCCCGACCATGGCCTCCTGCGCCTGCGGCGAGCCGGCCTTGCCGGTGGCGCTGGCGGCGGCGGTCAGCGAGAGCAGCCCGGACAGGCCGGCCGCGTCCTGGGTCGGCTCGACGATCCCGGCGCGCAGCGGCTTGCTGCTGGTGACCTGGCCCAGCAGGTCGGTCCAGCGGATCTCCTTGTCGGGCCACCCGATGCGGGAGGCCACCGGCTCGGGCAGGGCGACCACCACGGGACTGCGGGCGATCGAGGCGCCGTTGGCCGGCGCGAAGGCGGTCGCGCCGCCGCTCTTGAGCCGGACCAGCCAGGTGGAGGAGTCCGGCACCCAGACGTCCGGGGTGACCGCGGTGCCGCTGGCCTGCCCGACCCCGGCCAGGGTGGCGCCGTGCTTGCTCGCCACCGCGGCGGCCACGTCGACCGGCTCGGCGGCGGAGACGTTCACGGCGATGCAGGTGTCACCGACGGCCGCGCCGTCGGAGACCCACTGGTCGGCCGCCCCGCGTACGGCGGGGGCGATCTCCGGGGCCGCCGAGACGGACAGCTCGATCCGGCCCGAGCAGCTCGGGCCGGCCAGCTGCCGGTAACCGAACCAGGAGCCGGCTAGGACGACGGCGAGCGCGGTCGCCGCGGCGACGGCACCTGTCCCGTGGAGGCGTGAAGACATGCGATGGCGGCCAGACACGGTGACCATCTTGCGTATCTCGTGGGGTTACTGCCACAACCGTTCGGACGAAAGTTACGCAGGAGAAACAGTTGATCGCCAAATCATTACGTTGAGTGAGCGATCAGTGATCCGATGTGATCAAAGTCCACTGGGGACGGTCTTGCGGTCACCGACCGGTCACGGGCAGACGCAGGTGGGGCTCGCCACCGGCACCGGCTCGCCCGTCGGCTCGGGCACCCCGGTGCCCGGATCCACCCGGAAGATTCTGATCATGCCGGCCCGTTCGTCGGCCACGTAGAGGTGCCCGCCGGTCAGGACGAAGTGCCGCGGCCACTCGCCCCCGGTGTCCACCTCGGCCACCAGCTCCGGCGCCGCCCCGGCCAGCGCGAAGACCGCCACCGTGCCCACCCCCCGGTTGCCCACGTAGAGGAAGCGGCCGTCCGGCCCGACGGCGACCTCGGAGGGCTGCACGTGCCCGACCCGGCCACTGGCGTCCACCCGCACCCGCTGGTGCAGCCCGTCCGGGGTCAGGTCGTACGCGGTGACCGTGCCGTCCAGCTCGCCGACCAGCCAGCAGCGCCGCCCGTCCGGGTGCCGGGCCAGGTGCCGCGGCCCGGTGCCGGCCGGCGTCCGCAGCCGGGGGGCGCGGGGCACCAGCCGCCCGGAGGCGGCGTCGAGGTCGTACCGGTAGACCGAGTCGGTGCCCAGGTCAACGGCGAGCAGCGGACCGGCGCCCGGGTCGGGCGAGACCATGTGGCAGTGCGCCTGCTCCTGCCGCTCCGGGTCGGCGCCGTGCCCCTCGTGCCGGACCAGGTCGCTGCGCTCCCCCGGCACGCCGTCGGCGTCCAGCGGGAACACCGCCACGCTCCCGCCGCCGTAGTTCGCCACGAACAGGTGCCGCCCGTCCGCGGCGACCGCCAGGTGGCAGGGCTCCGCCCCGCCGGTGGGGCGTACGCCCAGCGGGTCGAGGTCGCCGCCCGGGCCGACCCGGAAGGCGCTCACCTGCCCCTCGGCCAGCTCGTTGACCGCGTAGAGCACCGGCAGCGCCGGGTGCCGGACGAGGAACGACGGTGACGGGGTGACCGCCACCGTGCCGAGCGGTGTCAGCGCGCCGGTCGCCGGATCGCGCCGGGCGGCGACGATGCCCTCGGCCCGTCCGTCCGACTCCGCCGTGTAGCCCCCGATGTGGACGATCGCGTCCTGCCCGGTCACCGCTCCCACCTTCCGCCGTCTCCACCGTCGATCAAACCAGAGGCTTCCCGGGGAGCCGGCCGGTTAGGCGTCATCCGGGGCACCGGTTTTCCGGGCGGCCCGAACGCCCCCGCTTCCGGCCGGGCCGGGCCGCGCCGGTGGGCGGACGGTCAGCCCACCGGCACCGGCTCGCCCCGCTGCCGCGCGACGTGCTCGACCAGCGAGATCAGCACCAGCTTCCCGGACTGCCGGTCCCGGGCGTCGCAGAGCACCAGCGGCACGTCCGGGTCCAGGTCCAGGGCGTCGCGGACCGCCTCCAGGCCGAACCGGCGGGACCCGTCGAAACAGTTCACCCCCACCACGAACGGGATGCCCCGCTGCTCGAAGTAGTCGATGGAGGGGAAGCAGTCGGCCAGCCGGCGGGTGTCGGCGAGCACCACCGCGCCGAGGGCACCGAACGCCAACTCGTCCCAGAGGAACCAGAACCGGTCCTGGCCCGGGGTGCCGAACAGGTAGACCTGAAGGTCGTCGTTGATGGTGATCCGGCCGAAGTCCATGGCCACCGTGGTGGTCGACTTCTGCTCCACCCCGGAGACGTCGTCGGTGCCGATGCCGGCGCCGGTCAGCACCTCCTCGGTCTGCAACGGCCGGACCTCGCTCAACGCGCTCACCAGCGTCGTCTTGCCGGCGCCGAAGCCACCGGCGATGAGGATCTTCAGAGCCAGCGGCACCCGCGGCGGGGCCGGCTCGCGGTCAAAGCGCACGGAGTCCACTGACCACCGCCTTGAGGATGTTGTCGTCGGGCAGGTGGGCGGCGGCCGGCGGCCGGCGCACCGTGACGAGCCCACGGGCGAGGAGGTCGCCGAGCAGCACCCGGACCACGCCGACGGCGAGATCGAGGTCGGCGGCGAGGTCGGCCACGGCCACCGGCCGCCGGGCCAGGTCGACGAGGCGCCGGTGCTCCGGCTGGAGACCGGGCACCCTGGCCGGGTCGGCCCCCGGCGTCGTCAGCACGAACGCCACCAGGTCGAAGCCGTCGACCGGCGGGCGCACCCGGCCGCCGGTGAGGGTGTACGGGCGGACCACCGGGCCGGCGGCGGCGTCCAGCCACTCGTGCTGGGGGCCCGGCGACTCAGCCCGCATCGGTCGCCGCCGTGCGGGCCGGTGCGCTGAGGTTCTCGCCGACCCGGATCACCAGCATCGCCATCTCGTACGCCACCAGGCCGATGTCGGCGTCGGCCTCGCTCACCACCGCCAGGCAGGCGCCCTGCCCCGCGGCCGTGACGAACAGGTACGCCGACTCCATCTCCACCACGGTCTGCCGGACCGCGCCGCCACCCACGTGCCGGGTGGCTCCCTTGGCGAGGCTGGAGAACCCGGAGGCCAGGGCGCAGAGGTGTTCCGCGTCGGCGCGGTCCAGGTCGGCGGAGGCGCCGAGCAGGAGCCCGTCCGCCGACAGCACCACCGCCTGGCGGGCGGCCGGCACCCGCTCCACCAGGTCGTCGAGCAACCAGTCGAGATCGGCGTTCTGCCGCGTCGTGTGCACCACTAGGCGTCCCTCTCAGTCGCGGTTCGGTGGTCCGGAGCCGCGGGCGGCTCCGGCGGGGAGGGCTCGGCGGCGCGGCGGGCGCCGTCGCGGCGGCCGCGGGCGGTGCCGGCCTGGAGCGCGGACATGGCCTGGCGGGCCTCCTCGGGCGTGCGGTACGCCGGGTTGTCGACGGCGGCCGGCCGGGGGCGGGCCGCCGGACCGCGCCGCCGGACCCGGCGGGGCAGGCCGTCGCCGTCCGCCGGCGCCTCCACCGACGAGGTACGACCGGCGGGCAGCGGCAGCACCGCCGACTCGGACCGGTCCCGGCCGGGCCGGGCGGCCCGCGTCCGGGGGACCGTGGCCAGCCGGGTCACCTTGGCCATCCGCCGGTCGTCGGGCCCGGCGACGCCGTCCGTGGCGGCGGGGCCGAGCGCCGGCTCGTCGGTGACCAGGTCCGACGGGACGAGCACCGCGGCGGTGGTCCCCCCGGGGACTGCCGGCCGCAGCTCGACCCGGACGCCGTGCCGGGCGGCCAGCCGGGCGACCACGAAGTGGCCCAGCCGCGCGCTGTCGGCCGGGTCGAACTCCGGGGCACGGGAGAGCTTGCGGTTCGCCTCGGCCAGGGCCGGCGGCGACATGCCGAGCCCCCGGTCGGTGATCTCGATGGTGTAGCCGCCCGGCACGCTCCGGCCGGTGACGTCCACCCGGGTGCCCGGCGGGGAGAAGACGGTGGCGTTCTCGATCAGCTCGGCGAGCAGGTGGATCACGTCGCCGACGGCGCGGCCGAGCACCCCGGCCGGCTGCACCTCGCCCACATCGACCCGGTCGTACGACTCGACCTCGGAGATCGCCCCGCGCACCACGTCGACCGCGGCGACCGGGTTGCGCCAGCCCCGCCCGGGGGCCGCGCCGGCCAGGATGACCAGGTCCTCGGCGTGCCGCCGGAGCCGGGTGGCGAGGTGGTCGACCTGGAACAGGCCGTCCAGCTCGTCCGGGTCCTCGGTCCGCCGCTCCAGCCGGTCCAGCAGCGCCAGCTGCCGGTGCACGAGGCCCTGGCTGCGCCGGGCGATGTTGAGGAACACCTCGTTGAGGCCGCGGCGCAGGGTGACCTCGTCGACGGCGGCCTGGACGGCGGTGCGGCGTACCTCGTTGAAGGCCCGGCCCACCTGGCCGATCTCGTCGCCGCCGTGGTCCAGCTCGGGCGCCTCGCGGGCGACGTCGACCTCCTCGCCACGACGCAGCCGGGCCACCACGTCGGGCAGCCGGTGCTCGGCCATCTCCAGCGCGGCGGTGCGGACGCCGGTGAGCCGCCGGTCCAGCGACCGGCCGACCCGCAGCGCCACCAGCACGCAGACCACGATGGCGAGCAGGCCGAGCACCCCGGCGGCGGCGAGCCGGACCAGGATGCGGACCGCCATGGGCACGGACCGCTCGGCGAGGGTGTCCGCGCCGCGCAGCTCGAAGTCCCGCAGGCCCTGCGAGGCCGTGGCGTAGCTGGCCTCCCAGGCCCGTACGTCGAGCCCGGCCGGCAGGTCGCGGTCGCGGACCAGGGTGTCCTGGAGGGCGCGCAGCCGGACGAACGCCTCCCCCTCGGTGAGCCGCTGGTATCCGGCACGTTCGGCGGGCGGCAGGTCGGCCACCGCGTTCTCGGCCAGGAAGCGCTGGTTCTCGATGGTGCGGACGAGCTGCTCGTGCTCGCCCTCGGCGTACCGGCCGGCGGTGACCGCCCCGGCCAGCAGCGCGTCGGCCTGGCCGAGCAGCTCCCGGGACCGGCCCAGCGCGGTGAGCGCGAGCGCCTCCCGGTTGATCTGGGTGTCGGGCAGCGTGGCCATGCCGGAGAATGCCTGGAAGGCCGAGCCGATCATTCCGCTGTAGAGCCCGACGGCGCCGGCCCGGTCGACCTTCCGGCTGTCGATGAAGCCCCGGCCGGCGGGCAGCGCGTCGAGCGCGGAGACCAACTGGTCGAGCCGGGCGTCGAGCTGGTCGTCGGCGGCGTCGCGCAGCTCCTCCCCGTCGACCCGGCGGCGCAGCTCCGCGATCGCCCGGTCGGTGCGGGCGCGCTGCTCGGCCAGGGCCGGCAGGGCGGTGTCGCCGGCGAGCTGGACGACCGAGAGCCGGCGTTCCCGCTGCAGCTCGGCGACCACGCTCTCGCCGGGCCGGCCCAGGTCGTAGAGGAGGGTGCGCGCGGCGAGCAGGTCGAGGGCCGGGCCGAAGGTCAGCGTGGTGGCGAAGATCCAGAGGGCGAGCAGCCCGGTCACCGGACCGACGACCAGCGCGGTCAGCTTGGCGCGGATCGGCCAGTCTCGGGTGTTCATCAGACCTCGCCCGGGGGAAGGTGTCGCAGGGGTGGCGCCGGCACCCGCCGGAGGGCCGCGACGCCGGGCCCCGGCCCGGGCGCCTTGGGCAGGATACGTAATCCCCAGCCGTTGCACTACCGGCCGTCTCGCCCCTCACTACGGTCCGGAATGTTCGCTGTGGACACCGTTGGACGGGAACGCCCCGCCGGAAGGGACCGGCAGAAGGTTCGTCCAAAAGGGGCACACGGATTCGGCGGCCCGCGCGCGGTCCCGGATCCCCGGCGACGCGCTTATTGGAATGAGTCCACTTTTGGCGAAGCCGCACCATGTGTGCCCCGTCGTGCCGTAGGGAGGTCTGGGGGTGTCATCGCGCAGGAAAGTGCCGCCGATCGGGATTGGCGATCACGCGCGAGAGGGAATACAGCGGGCGAAGGAGGAGCCATGTCGCCCACGCAGGTAGTCGTCATAGTCATCGTCGTCATCGTGCTCGCCGCCCTGGCCGCGTTCGCCGTGGTGGCCAGCCGCCGCCGGGCCCTCAAGCAGCGCTTCGGCCCCGAGTACGACCGGGCCGTCGCCGAGCAGGACAGCCGCGGCGCGGCCGAGCGGGAGCTGCGGGAGCGGGAGCGCCGCCACGCGGAGCTGGAGCTGACCCCGCTCAGCCCGGAGTCGCGGGCACGCTACGCCGCCGCCTGGGAGGAACTCCAGGTCCGCTTCGTCGACTCCCCGGCCGAAACCGTCGGCGACGCCGACGAACTGGTCAGCCGGCTGATCGCCGAGCGCGGTTACCCCACCGGGGACTTCTCCGACCAGATCGCCCACCTCTCCGTCGAGCACGCCCGCACCCTGACCCACTACCGGGACGCCCACGACATCCGGCTGCGCAACGAGCGCGGCGAGGCCGGCACCGAGGACCTCCGGCAGGCGCTGGTGCACTACCGGGCCCTCTTCGCCGACCTGCTCGGCGAGGAGCCGGTCGGGCACCGGGCGCCGGACCAGCGCCACCCCGATCACGAGCACGACGCCACGAGCCGCTGAGGAGGCCGCCGCCATGCGTCAGGAAGAGCAGCAGGTCACGCAGGACCACCCCGAGGCCGTCCGGTCCGCTCCGGTGCCGGTCCCGCCCCCGAGCGACCGGACCGACGGCGACGGGCCCGAGGCCGAGCGGGCCGCCCGGGCCGAGGTGCCGGAGGACGCGCTGGACGACCGGGGCACCTTCGACGACCCGGCGGTGGCCGGCGAGCGCGTCGACCGCCGGGAGGCGGAGCTCGACGAGACCCGGGCGTACGACGCCGGGGACCTCCGCGACGCGGAGGCCGCCGACGCCGACGACCGGCCGGTGTACCACGACCCGGCGCCGCTGCCGACGACGTTCGGGGCGACCTCGGTGGGCGACGCGGTGGCCGCCTCGGCGATGGCAAGCGGGCGGCCCGAGGACGAGCGGGACCCGCGCGGTGAGGACACCGTCGCGCCGGGCGACGGCGCCCCGGGCCGGACCGACGCGTTCGACGACGAGCGGGCCGACCCCACCGCGGGCGACCGGCTGCACGACCCGGACCGCTGGGAGGCCGCCCACTCCGGCGCGGCGGTCGACGAGGCGGCGGCCGCCGGCGGGGCCGGCTACGGCAGCGCCGAGCCGGCGATGGTCGACCCGGACACCAGCACGGCCGCGGCCGGCGCGGGTGCGGCCGGGGCGGCCGCGGCGGTCGCCGGCGCGGCCCGGCCCACCCCGGGCGCGGTGCCGACCGACGCCGCCACGCTCTTCACCCCGGAGATCGCCCAGGACTTCCGGGACCGCTGGCGTGACGTCCAGCTCCGCTTCGTGGACGACCCGCGGGCCGCGGTCGGCGAGGCCCAGTCGCTGGTCGAGGAGGCCATCGAGGCGCTCTCCGCCGCGCTGCGCGAGCAGAAGACCAAGCTCGGCGGCTGGCAGGAGTCCGGCTCGGCCGACACCGAGCAGCTCCGGGTCGCCGTGCGCGGCTACCGGGACTTCCTGGACCGGGTCCTGGGCCGCTGACCCCCGTCGCACGGAGCCCCGGCCGGTGGACGGCCGGGGCTCCGCCGCGTCGAGGGATCGACCGACCGGCATGGAATTTCGCAAAGTGGGTATCTGCGGGCGCAGTCGCCACGGAGGGAGCACGGGATGGGTGACGGTCTGCGGTTGAACATGAACGCCCTGGACTACGTGATCCTGGCGCTCTACTTCGTCACGGTGCTCGGCGTCGGCTTCGCCGCGCGGCGGGCCATCCGCACCAGTGTCGACTTCTTCCTCTCCGGGCGGTCGCTGCCCGCGTGGGTCACCGGCCTGGCGTTCGTCTCGGCGAACCTGGGCGCCCTGGAGATCATCGGCATGGCCGCCAACGGCGCCCAGTACGGCATCATGACGGTCCACTACTACTGGATCGGCGCCGTGCCGGCCATGGTCTTCCTGGGCATCGTGATGATGCCCTTCTACTACGGCTCGAAGGTCCGCAGCGTCCCCGAATACCTGCGGCTGCGCTTCAACCGCCCGACCCACCTGCTGAACGCGCTCAGCTTCGCGATCGCCCAGGTGCTCATCGCCGGCGTGAACCTGTACGCGCTGGCCCTGATCATGCAACTGCTGCTCGGCTGGCCGCTCTGGGTGGCGATCGTGATCGGCGCGTTCATCGTGCTGGTCTACATCACCATCGGCGGCCTCTCCGGCGCGATCTACAACGAGGTGCTCCAGTTCTTCGTGATCATCGCGGGGCTGGTGCCGATCACCGTGCTCGGCCTCGTGAAGGTCGGCGGCGTCGGCGGCCTGATGGACGCGGTCCGCGGCTCGAAACTGGGCGAGGCCGGGCTGCACGCCTGGCAGGGCACCGGCAGCACGGACAACCCGCTCGGCGCGCACTGGCTGGGCATCGTCTTCGGCCTCGGCTTCGTGCTCTCGTTCGGCTACTGGACCACCAACTTCGCCGAGGTGCAGCGCGCGCTGTCCGCGCGGAACATGAGCGCGGCCCGGCGTACGCCGATCATCGCGGCGTACCCGAAGCTGCTCATCCCCGTGGTGACCGTCATCCCGGGCCTCATCGCCCTGGTCACCGTCAAGGGTCTCGGCGCCGAGAGCGGCGACATGGTCTACAACAACGCCATCCCGCTGCTCATGCGCGACCTGCTGCCCAACGGGGTGCTCGGCATCGCGGTGACCGGCCTGGTGGCCTCGTTCATGGCCGGCATGGCCGCCAACGTCAGCGGCTTCAACACGGTGTTCACGTACGACATCTGGCAGGCGTACTTCAAGCGGGACCGCTCGGACGAGTACTACGTGCGGGTGGGCCGGATCGCCACCGTCGTCGCGGTGCTGATCGGCATCGGCACGGCCTTCATCGCCGCCGGGTTCAGCAACATCATGAACTACATCCAGGCGCTGTTCTCGGTGTTCAACGCCCCGCTCTTCGGCACCTTCATCATCGGCATGTTCTGGAAGCGGATGAGCGCGCTGGCCGGCTTCTGGTCGCTGCTGTCGGGCACCGTGGTGGCGCTCGGGACCTACCTGCTCTACCGGGCCGGCGTGATCCACTTCAACTCCGACCTGGAGGAGAGCTTCTGGGGGGCGGGCCTCGCCTTCGTCACCGTGGCCGTGGTCGCCGCGATCGTGACGCCGCTGACCCGGCCGAAGCCGGCCGACGAGCTGACCGGGCTGGTCTACGGCCTGTCCGACACCACGCTGAAGGACGACTCGCTGGCCGGCGACGCCGCCTGGTACCGCTCGCCGGTGCTGCTCGGCGTGATCGCCGTGGTCCTCGCCGCCCTGTTCTACATCCCGGTCTTCTGAGGAAGGGACGCACGCCATGGCAGACGACGCCGACCGGTACCAGCACGGCGAGGCCCACGACCCGCTGGTCGACGAGACCGAGGACGCGCGCGAGGCGCGCTCCGCGGCGGCCCGGCTCTTCGACATCCGCCGGGTGATCGGCGGCCTGTTCGTCGCGTACGGGCTGATCGTGGGCCTCATGGGGCTCTTCGACTCGTCCGCGGAGATCGACAAGGCGCAGGGCGTCCGGATCAACCTCTGGGCCGGCCTGGCGATGCTCGTCTTCGGGCTGCTGATGCTGCTCTGGCAGCGGCTGCGCCCCACCGAGCCGCCGGAGCCGCACGCCGCCGACGAGCGCTGACCGACGGCCGGGACACCGCCCGGGCGGCATGGCCGGGTCCGCACGGGGTACGCCGTGGGGATCAGGGAACGGGACAGGAGGGCAGCAGCATGACGGATCGTGACCGCGGTGGCGAGCGGCCGCTGGAGGAGACCCCCGAGGTGGCCGCCGCGGTGGACGACGACAGCACGGTGCCGCAGCTGCGCACCGGTGGCACCGACCCGGACAATCCCGTCTTCACCGAGCCCGACGGCGCGGTGCCCGACACCGGCTCGCCGGACCTCCTCGGCGACCCGTACGCGGCCGGGACCGGGGCCACCGGCACCGGCACGGGGGCGGGCGGGGACAACATCCGCACCGGGGCCGAGCAGCCGTGGGACCCCGAGGACCTGGTGATGGCCCGGGGCCAGGACATGACCCCGGAGAACCTGGAGCGGGCCCGCCGCGACCTGGACGAGCTGGGCCGGGCGGCGATCGAGAAGACGGTCCCCTGACGCCCGGGGGCCCCTGGTCGACGTGGGGTCGACCAGGGGCCCGGGGAACCCGCGCGGCGGTGCCTCACTCCCGCCGCCGCGGGTGGGCCGGCCGCCGGATCAGGAGAGCGGCGGGTAGGCGTTCTGCATCAGCTGCTGGAACTGGGCCGGGAACCACGCACCGGAGATCGGCGCGTTCGGCAGGGCGCCGGACAGGTTGTTGCCGTTGCGGGCGTTGCCGGTGTACGTCGGGTCGCACATCCGGTCGAAGCCCTTGCCCTCGTCGTTCGGGATGGCCGTGCTGGAGCCGTCCGACTCACCCGGGGGCTTCACCCAGACGTACGCGTCGATGCCCGTCTCCGGGTTGGCCCGCGGCCGCTCGCCGAGGCCCGCGCCGGCCTGGTTGCACCAGTTGCCGGTGTGGTAGCGCCGGTCGACCCGGCCTCCGTCGACGTAGGCGTCGACGCTGGTCAGCGGGCCCGGACCGGTGGGCCGGGCGGACCCGCCCCAGCCGTTGCGGGAGGTGTCGATCAGCATGCCGATACCGCTGTCGAAGCCGATCGAGACCAGCTTCTGCCGGAACGCCTGGGCGAACGAGAGCTCGTCGACGTACTGGTTCCAGTCGATCCACTTGGACTGCCGCACGGTCTGGCCGTTCACCGAGTCGGTGACCTTGACGTACGGCTCCTTCAGCGCGGAGTAGTTGGCGGTGTTGACGATGAAGCCGTGCACGTTGCGCACCGTGCTGCCGGACGCGACGGCGGCGGCCTTGAGCTGGTCGGCGACCGGGCCGAAGTTGCTGTCCCAGCCGATCCACCCGTGGTGCGCGGCGTCGATGTAGTTGTAGACGTTGCCGATCGCGCCGAGCTTCGCCAGGGCGTAACCCACGCCGTTGACGTACGCGCCGTTGGCCTTGACCGTGTCGCACATGACGGTGCCGCCCGCGTTGCCCGAGGTGTTGGTCACCAGGTTGGGCAGCGAGTCGATCTCGATGATGTTGACGATGCGCAGGTTCTTGTACTTCGCGTCGCCCTGGATCGCCGCGATCGGGTCGATGTACTCGGCCTTGTAGCGGGGCAGCTCGTCGGGGCCCAGCTCACCGTTGGAGGCGAGCGCCGAGCAGTCCCGGCCGGGCAGGTTGTAGATGACGAACTGGATGTAGCCGGCGCCCTGGGCGAGCGCGGCGTCCAGGTGGTCACGGACCCCCATCGCGCCGTTGGAGCTGCTGTTCGGGGTGCCGTTGATGGCGGCGATCCGGTCGATCCACACCGCGGTCGGGTTGTTCGACACCCGGCTGCCGCCGGACACCGACTCGGCCTTGGCCTTCCACTCGGGGTTCACGTACCCCTTCACCCCGGCGTACGGGTTGTCGACCTTCTGCCCCGGCGGAGGGGTGGTCGGCGGCGGGGTCGTGGGCGGCGGGGTGGTCGGCGGCGGGGTCGTCGGGGGCGGGGTGGTGGTCGGCGGGGTCGAGGTGGGCGGCGTGCCGCCGTTGCAGACCGTGCCGTTCAGGGTGAACTGGGTGGGCTTGGGGTTGCTGCCGCTCCAGGCGCCGTTGAACCCGATGCTGGCGCTGGCGCCGGTGGCCAGCGAGCCGTTGTAGGACTCGTTCTGCGCGGTGACGTTCTGGCCGCTCTGCGACCACTTCGCCGACCAGCCCTGCTGCACCTTCTGGCTGCTGTTCGGGAAGGTGAAGCCGAGGTTCCACGAGCTGAGCGGGTCACCGAGGTTCCGGATGGTCACCGTGGCGGTGAAGCCACCGGGCCAGTCGCTGGTGGTGTAGTCCACGCTGCACTGGGTCGCGGCCTGCGCCGCCGTGACCGGGAGGGTCACCAGTCCACCGGCGACCAGGACGCCCGCGCCGGTCAGCGCGAGCGCCCGGCCGCGGCCGGACAGCCTTCTCCACAGATTCATGCCACTGATCTCCTTGGGCGAGACCGGATCCGCGTACGGCCCGGTGGAAGGGCACTCGGACGCCCGCGAGGGGACGGCCGGCGCCACGGGTTTCTCGGGGGTGCCCGACCCGGACGGGCGTGATGGTGGTGGTGGACGACCGGCCGCGGGACCGGTCGGGGAGTCGGACGCCGTCCGGTGACCCGGCTGCCCTCGACGTCTGAACTCGCGGTGTGGCTCCCCGAACCGCGTGCAGCGATTCTTGCATGGGAGCGCTTCCATGGCAATGGCTCGATGTGAGCCTGTCCCGCCCGACCGGACAGACCGGCGGAGTTCGTCACGGCGCGACCTATGCGGCATGTCATACCACCAAAGGGGCTTAGCACCCGTAACGCCCCCAGAGCCGATAAACTCCTAAACACGAATCTTTCCCCGGATAAGTCATGAACCGGTCTAACGTCGGTCGTAGCTCGACTGAAGGCGGGCTCAGGACAAAAAGGGATGGAGTGACGCAGGTCATGGCTAAGAAGATGCTCGGGAAGCTCGTCGCGGGTGCCGCTCTCGGTGGCGCGTCCCTGCTGCTGTTCTCGCCCGGAGCGGCGAACGCGGCCAGCGCGGACGTCCTCGCCAAGCCGCAGGTCAGCCTTCCCGGTACCTGCTCTGGGGAGCACGAGGACTGGGACCACAAGAACTGGGACCGCAAGGACTGGGACCGGAGCTACGAGGACCGCAAGGACCACGACCGCAAGGACGAGGACCGCAAGGGCCACGACGGCAAGGACCGGGACGGCAAGCACGACGACGGCAAGGACTGGGACGGCAAGCACGACGACGGCAAGGACAAGGACGGCAAGCACGACGACGGCAAGTACGACAACGGCGGCAGGTACGACGACGGCAAGAACCAGGACGGCAAGCACGACGACGGCAAGCACGACGACGGCAAGGGCAAGGAGCGCAGCGACTGGCAGGGCGGCGACTCCTGGCAGCCGGGTGCCGACGGCCAGGGCGGCGGCATGGTCGCCGACCAGCCCGGCGACGAGCGGGACCGCAAGGACCACGACGGCAAGGACGAGAACCGCAAGGACGACGAGCGCAAGGACGAGAACCGCAAGGACGACGAGCGCAACGACCGGGACAACAAGGAGCACGACGCCAAGGACCGGGACCAGCGCGACGAGGACCAGAAGGGCCACGACCGCAAGGACGAGGACCGCAAGGACTGGGACAACCGGAGCTGGGACAGCAAGGACGACAACAACAAGGACCACGGCCGCAAGGACGAGGACCGCAAGGACTGCATGCCGCGTGGCCACGTCGACGGCGGTGACGGTGGCATGACCACCACCAGCCTGGACCGCAACATGGCCGCCAGCGGGGTGGGCGTCATCGGCGCCGCCGCCCTGGGCGGCATGATCCTGCTGCGCCGGCGCCGGGGCGATGACCTCGTCTGACCGGACGGCGACACGGGCCGGCGGCCGTCACGGGAGACCGTGGCGCGCCGCCGGCGCCGCTGTCGTCGTCCTGCTCGCCATGGTGGGCGCCGGCATGATCGGGGCGTCGGTGCGGACCGTGCCGCCGCCCCGCCCGCCCCAGCCGCTCGCCCAGGCCGGGCCCGCCGACCCGTCCCCGTCGCTGACCGCCATCCCGGGTCCCGGCGGCGGCATCGCCGCGGAGACCGCCGACCAGGCGTCCGTCGACGGCCAGTCCCCGGTCACGGCGCACCCGGACCTCACCTCCGCGGGACTGCCCCGGTCGACCCCGACGACCATCTCGATCCCCCGGATCGGCGTGCAGGCCGAGATCATGACCCTCGGCCTGAACCCGGACGGCACGGCGCAGGTGCCCCCGCTCGAGCAGGCCATGAAGGCGGGCTGGTACTCCCCCGGGCCCAGTCCCGGCGAGGAGGGCAACGCGGTGATCGTCGGCCACGTCGACTCGGCCAAGCTCGGGCCGGCCGTCTTCTTCAACCTCGGCGCGCTGAGGAAGGGCGACACCATCTCGATCGCCCGGGAGGACGGCTCGGCCGTCACGTTCACGGTGACCGAGGTGAAGTCGTACCCGAAGACGGCCTTCCCCACCGAACTGGTCTACGGCCCCTCCGCCACGCCGGGCCTGCGGGTGGTCACCTGCGGTGGGGCGTTCGACGAGAGCAGCCACAGCTACGTCGACAACGTCATCGCCTTCGCCAGCCTGGCGTGAAGCGGCGCGGCCCGGTTGGTCGGATCACCCGACCAACCGGGCCGCGCCGGCGTTACGTGCTCGGTCAGGCCGCCGCCGAGGTCCGCACCAGGGTGCGGATCTGCCGCAGCAGCACGGACAGGGCGGACAGGTCGGCGCGGGACTCGTCGAACTCCCCCATGGCCCGGTGCGCCCGATGGATCGAGGTGGCGTTCGCCTGCTCCCACTCCTGCACCCGCTCGGCCGGCGGGAGGCTGTCCCGCGTGGAGCCGAGGACCTCCGCGGTGAGCGCGGCCAGCGCGGCGTACAGGTCGTAGCGCAGCGCCATCCGGGCCAGGGTCTGCCAGCGGTCCTCCCGCGGCAGCAGGGAGATCTTCGACAGCAGGGCGTCCACCCGGAACCGGTCGGAGAGGACGAAGTAGACCGAGGCCACCTCGCTCACGTCCCGGCCGGTCGACTGGGCGGTCTCCACCACGTCGAGCAGGCCGAAGCTGTACATCAGGCGGGTCGCCTGCTCGGCCAGGTCGCGGGGCAGCCCCCGGCCCGTCAGCGAGTCGATGTGGGCGGCGATCGCCTCCCGCTCGGTGCCGTAGAAGAGGTTCTCCAGCCCCGGCAGGAGCCGGGCCACCCCGTCGCGCAGGCGGGCGATCTCCGCCGGCACGTCGATCGGCGAGCGCCGGTTGGTGACCAGCCAGCGCACCGCGCGATCGAGCAGCCGGCGGGTGTCCAGGTAGACGCTGGTCTGCAGGTCGGGCGAGACCTTGTTGTCCAGAGCCTCGACCGCGTCCCACAGCTCGCGCAGCCCGAACACCTCACGGACCACCACGTACGCCCGCAGCACGTCCGCCGCCGAGGCGGCCGTCTCCTCGACCACCCGGAAGACGAACGTGATGCCGCCCCGGTTGATCGCCTCGTTGACCAGGACCGTCGTGACGATGTCCCGGCGCAGCCGGTGCCGGCCCATCCGGTCGGCGAACCGCTCCCGCAGCGGGGTCGGGAAGTAGTTGACCAGGACGTCGGTCGTCCACTCCTCGTCCGCGAGCCCCTCGCTGACGATCTCCCGCTCCAGCACGATCTTCACGTACGCCAGCAGCACCGCGAACTCCGGCGCGGTCAGCCCGGTCTCGCCGCGCACCGCCAGTTCCTCGTCCGGCGGCAACGCCTCCAGGGCGCGGTCGAGCTGACCCGCCCGCTCCAGCTCGTTGAGCATCCGGCGGTGCACCGGGAGCAGCGAGGCGGCCTGGGCCTGGGCGTTGTTCAGCGCCCGGGCCTGGTCGTAGTTGTCCCGCAGCACCAGCTCGGCGACCTCGTCGGTCATCTGGGCCAGCAGCTCGTCGCGGTGCGGCGTGTCGAGGACGCCGTCGGCGACCGCCGTGTTGAGCAGGATCTTGATGTTCACCTCGTGGTCGGAGCAGTCCACCCCGGCCGCGTTGTCGATGAAGTCGGTGTAGATCCGGCCGCCGGCCGCCGCGTACTCGATCCGGCCGTGCTGGGTGAAGCCCAGGTTGCCGCCCTCGCCGACCACCCGGCAGCGCAGCGCCTTGCCGTCCACCCGGATGGCGTCGTTGGACTTGTCCCCGACCTCGGCGTTGGTCTGCGTCGACGCCTTCACGTAGGTGCCGATGCCGCCGTTCCAGAACAGGTCCACCGGCGCGGTGAGGATCGCCTTCATCAGCTCCTGCGGGCTGATCTGCGTGACGTCGTCGTCGAGGCCGAGCACCGCGCGCACCTGCGGCGAGACCGGCAGCGACTTGGCGGTACGCGGGTAGATGCCGCCGCCGGCCGAGATCAGCTCGGGGTTGTAGTCCTCCCAGGACGACCGGGGCAGGTCGAACAGCCGCTTCCGCTCGTCCCACGAGGTGGCCGCGTCCGGGTCCGGGTCCAGGAAGATGTGCCGGTGGTCGAAGGCGGCCACCAGCCGGATGTGCTTCGACAGCAGCATGCCGTTGCCGAACACGTCGCCGGACATGTCGCCGACGCCGACCACCGTGAAGTCCTGGGTCTGGGTGTCGTGCCCCAGCTCCCGGAAGTGCCGCTTCACCGACTCCCAGGCACCCCGGGCCGTGATGCCCATCTTCTTGTGGTCGTAGCCGGCCGAGCCGCCGGAGGCGAAGGCGTCGCCCAGCCAGAAGTTGTGCGCGGCGGAGATCTCGTTGGCGATGTCGGAGAAGGTCGCGGTGCCCTTGTCCGCCGCCACCACCAGGTACGGGTCGTCGGCGTCGTGCCGGACCACGTCCTCCGGCGGCACGATCTCGCCGCTGGCGATGTTGTCGGTGACGTCGAGCAGCGCGCCGACGAACTCCTTGTAGCAGGCCACCGCCTCGTCCCGGTCGCCCGGCTTCTGCTTCAGCACGAAGCCGCCCTTGGCGCCCACCGGCACGATCACGGCGTTCTTCACCATCTGCGCCTTGACCAGGCCGAGCACCTCGGTGCGGAAGTCCTCGCGCCGGTCGGACCAGCGCAGGCCGCCCCGGGCCACCGGTCCGAACCGCAGGTGCACGCCCTCGAACCGGGGCGAGTAGACGAAGATCTCGAACTTGGGCCGCGGCGCCGGCAGCTCCGGGATCGCCTGCGGGTCCAGCTTGAACGCGACGTACGACTTGGGTCGCCCGCCGACCGGCTTCTGGTAGAAGCTGGTGCGCAGGGTGGCCTGGATCAACGTCAGGTAGGAGCGCAGGATCCGGTCCTGGTCGAGGCTGGCCACCTCGTCCAGCGCCTCGCCGATCGCCGAGACCAGCTCGCCGCTGCGCTGCCGCCGCTCGTCCAGGGTGGACGCGCCCGGTGCGAACCGGGTCTCGAAGAGCTCCACCAGCAGCGAGGCGATCTTCGGGTACGCGATGAAGGTCTGCTCCATGTACTCCTGCGAGAACACCGTGCCGGCCTGCCGCAGGTACTTCGCGTACGCCCGCAGCACCACCACCTGCCGCCAGGTGAGCCCGGCCCGGAGCACCAGCTCGTTGAAGCCGTCGACCTCGGCCTCGCCCCGCCAGGCGGCGGCGAAGGCGTTCTCCACGTGCGGGCGGACCTCGGCCAGCTCCTGGTGCGCCTCGGGCAGTTGCAGCCCGAAGTCGTAGAGCCAGATCCGGCCGTCGACGCGCTCCACCTCGTACGGGTGCTCGTCGACCACCCGGACGCCGAGCGAGTGCAGCACCGGCAGCACGGCGGAGAGCATCATCGGCTCGCCGTACCGGTAGACCTTGAACCGGACGTCCATGGTCTCGTCGTCCTCGACGGCCCGGCCGGCCCCGTTGGTGCGCCCGGCGAGCTGCTTGCGGAACAGGTGCATCTCCAGCTGGCCGGACTCCTCCAGCAGCTCCAGCTTGGCCAGGTCCTTCATGGCCTCGTACGGCGTGTGCCCGTCCTTGTAGCCCTCGGGGAAGGCGTCGGCGTACCGGGCGAACAGGTGCTTGGCCTGCTCGTCGCCGAGCTTGCGCTCCAGCACCAGCCGGTAGTCGTCGTCCCAGAGCCGGGTCGCGTCGGCCAGCTCCTCGGCGAGCAGGTCGGCGTCGATGTCGCCGGGCGGGTTGTTCGGGTCGGTCCGGACGATGAAGTGCACCCGGGCCAGCATCGACTCGGTCACCCGGGTGGTGTAGTCGACCCCGACGCCGTTCAGCTCGCGCAGCAGGATGTCCTGCATCCGCAGCCGGTTCTGGGTGGTGAACCGGTCCCGGGGCAGGTAGATGAGGCAGGAGATGAACCGCCCGTACGCGTCCCGGCGCAGGAAGACCCGTAGCTGCCGGCGGCCGGCCATGCGGAGCACGCCGATCACCGCGTGGTAGAGGTCGTCGGTCTTGATCTGGAACAGCTCGTCGCGGGGGTAGGTCTCGAGGATCTGGAGCAGGTCCTTGCCGGAGTGGCTGCGCAGGCTCAGGCCCGAGCGGTCGAGCACCTCGGCGACCTTGCGCCGGACCACCGGCAGCTCCTGCACGCTGGTCCGGTACGCCGCCGTGGAGAACAGGCCCAGGAAGCGCCGCTCCCCGACCACCTCACCGGAGTCGTTGAAGATCTTGAAGCCGATGTAGTCGAGGTAGGCCGACCGGTGCACGGTGGCTCGCGAGTTGGCCTTGGTGATGATGAGCAGGCGCTTCTCCAGCACCTTCTCGTGCGCCTCGGGGGTCATCGAGTTCAGCGACCGCGCCTCGGGCGAGTCGGAGCGCAGGATGCCCAGCCCGGTGCCGAGGACGGCCTCCAGGGCCTGGCCGCCGTCCGCGCCGTCGGTGTCGACCAGCCGGTACTCGCGGTAGCCGAGGAAGGTGAAGTGGTCGTGCGCCAGCCAGCGCAGCAGCTCCACCGAGTCGGTGATGTCTTTCTCCGGCACCGGCGGACGGTTGTCCGACGTGCGCGCCGAGGCCAGCTCGTCGGCCAGGGCCAGGGCGCGCTGCCGCATCTTGGGCCAGTCCTCGACGGCCTCCCGCACGTCGGTGAGGACCCGCTGCAGCTCCCGGCGCAGCTTCTCCCGCTCGGCCGCGTCACGGACCGGGTCGATCTCGATCCGCATCCAGCTCTCGACCAGGTCGCCGGCGATCGCGTCGTCCGGCTCCACGTCGGCGGAGACCTCGGTCAGCCGGCCCAGCGGCTCACGCCGCACCACGACCAACGGGTGCACGAGCAGGTGCACGTCGAGGTGGTGCGAGTTCAGCAGCGCGGTCACCGAGTCGACCAGGAACGGCATGTCGTCGGTGACGATCTCGATCACGGTGTGGTGCTGCTCGGCGTCCGGCTCGTGGATGCGCAGCTTCAGCTCGCCCGGCACCCGCTGCTGGGCGAGGTCCCGGTGGGCCCGGGCCGCGTCGAGCATCTCCTCGGCGGTGAAGCCGATCAGCTCCTCGTCCGGCGCGAACCGCCAGAATCGGCTCACCAGGGTGGCCGCGTCGTGGTCGTCCCCGGCCAGCGCGACCGCCTGGGCGACCAGGCGCTCCGCGTTGGGCACCGGCTCGTCCAGCTCGGCATCCTCGGTCTCGTCGCCCAGTGCCTGCGCGGGCAGGCCCAGGTCGTAGAGGGTGTCGATGCTGGAACCGGTCATCCCGGTCACTCCTGTGTCGAGACGGCTGAAACCGTCCCCGTCGGTCGCCGAATCGAAGCTGTCATCGTCCCGGCTGGTGTCAGCCTGCCGGAGGTCGGGTCCCGGTTTGATCGCCGGACGCCGGTCCATCGGTGCCACTCCCCTCGACCCACCGCGTTGTGGGTCACTCTGCCGCCCAGCCTAGGCCCTGCCGCTGTGCCCCTGTGTCGGCGGACCACCGGCCGGACGTCCGGATCGGGACTCTGTCCTTTCACCCGTTGCGGGTACGTGGTCGGCCGATCGCGGAGTACCCGGACTGGCGATGTTCATCACACTGCCACAGGGCGATCTTTGCCTGCGCAAGGGCCGTGCCGGGGCCGTGGGAAGCCGCGCGTCGTACTAGCGTGCAGGGCAGTTTCCCACCGGAGGGACTCCTTCATGCTCCTGTCGTACCCCGTCCGCCGCCGCCTCTCCCCTCCCCGCCGGGTCCTCGCGGCGCTGGCCGCCACCGTGCTGACGGCGGGCGCGTTGACCGGATGCTCCGGCGAGGACGGGCCGGAGCAGAGCGTCGACGCCTTCCTGAAGGGCTGGCGCTCCGGCGACCTCCAGGCGGTCGGCTTCATCGACCCGGCCGGCGGCAAGGTGGCCGCGACCGACGTGACCAAGGAGCTCCGGTCCCTCGCCGGCGAGCTGGCCGACACCCCGCCGAAGCTCGAGCGCACCGGCGACGTGAAGGTCGAGGGCGACATCGCCACCGCGCGGGTCAGGCTCACCTGGCCGCTCCCGGGCGGCACCACCTGGGCATACGAGAATCCGGTACGCCTCCGGCACGGCGCCGACGACCAGTGGCAGGTCATCTGGGAGCCGACGGTCGTGCACGAGAAGCTGGAGGCCGGCGACCGGTTCGCGCTGCGCCGGGAGGCCGCGCCCCGGGCCGGCGTGCTGGATTCCGCCGGAGCCCCGGTCGTGGCGCCCCGCCCGGTGGTCCGGGTGCAGGTCACCCCCGGCGAGGTCACCGACGTGAAGGCCCTGGTCCGGAAGCTCGACGCGGCGTTCAAGGCGATCCGGCCGGCGCTCACCCCGCCGGTCGACCTCGCCGACCTGCCCCAGCGCCTGAAGGAGGCGGACCGGGGCGCGCTGGTGGAGGTGGTGACCCTGCGCGAGGAGGCGTACCGGCAGATCAAGCCCCGGATCTACGACCTGCCCGGCACCCGGTTCCAGTCCGACCAGCTCTTCCTGGCCCCGACCCGGGAGTTCGCCCGGGCCCTGCTCGGCTCGGTCGACCCGGCCCAGGCCGACGACCTCAAGGCCCACCCCGACAAGTACGTCCGGGGTGACCTGGTCGGCCACGGCGGCCTCCAGGGCCGCTACGACGACCGGCTGCGCGGCGCCCCGGGGATCACCGTGCTCACGCAGCACCCGGCGCCGGACGGCACCAGCGCACCCACCGGGGTCGAGGTGTTCCGCGGCGAGCCGAAGGCCGGCCAGCCGCTGAAGACGACCCTCGACGTGGCCACCCAGAACGCGGCCGACGCGGCGCTGCGCGGCCAGACCCGGCGCTCCGCCCTGGTGGCCCTCCGGATCAGCGACGGCGCGGTGCTGGCCGCCGCCAACGGTCCCGGCGCGGCCGGCGAGAACCTGGCCTTCACCGCCCAGGTGCCGCCCGGCTCGACGTTCAAGATGGTCAGCGCGCTCGCCCTGCTCGACAAGGGCGCGGTGACCCCGGAGGCGACGGTGCGCTGCCGGAAGACGTTCGAGGTCGACGGCCGCTCGTTCAAGAACTCCGACAACTTCGAGCTGGGCGACGTCCCGTTCACCACCGACTTCGCGAAGTCCTGCAACACCGCCTTCACCTCCCTGGCCCCCAAGCTCGGCCCCGACGGGCTGGCCCAGGCCGGCCGCACGCTCGGCCTGGAGAGCGAGTGGGACCTCGGCGCCGACGTCTTCACCGGCAAGGTCTCCGCCAACGGCTCGGCCACCGAGCAGGCCGCCGCCGCGATCGGTCAGGGCACCACCGTGGTCAGCCCGCTCGCCATGGCCGGCGCCACCGCCGCCGTGGCCCGCGGCCACTGGGAGCAGCCCAGGCTGGTTCTCGATCCCGCCCCGGCGAAGCCCGCCCCGGCCGGCCCGGCCCTCAAGGCGGAGTCGGTGACGGCACTCAAGACGATGATGCGCGCGGTGGTCACCGGCGGCACGGGCGCCGCGCTGGCCGACGTCCCCGGCGAGCCGGTGTACGGCAAGACCGGCACCGCCGAGTACGACAACAACCCGGCGCACACCCACGCCTGGTTCGTCGGCTGGCAGGGCGACGTGGCGTTCGCGGTCTTCGTCGAGCAGGGCGGATCGAGCACCACGAGCGCGGTCCCGATCGCCGAGCGGTTCCTGCGCGGCCTCGCGGCCCGCTGACCGGAGCCGACGCCGGTCAGGCGATGTCGGCGCCCGGTCGGGTCGCGTCCGGCTCCGCCTCGTCCGGCGCCGCGTCGTCCGCCTCCTCCGGCCCGGCCACCCGGCGCAGCAGGCCCGGACCGGACGGGCCGGGAGAGGGCTCGGCCGGGCGGTCGCCGTCGGCGCCGGAGGGATCGTCGCCGTCCCCTGTCGGGGCCGGGCCGATCGGCTCCACGGCCACGGCCGGCGCCGGGACGGCCGCCGGGCCGGGCAGCACGTCGCGGGCCGGCGGCCGGCCGTTGCCGCGGGGCGCCGGCGCGACCGGGCCGGCCGGCAGCAGCCGGGGCGGCATGGCGCCGGGCGCGGCGACCGGGGCGAGCCCGGCCACCACGGTGTTGACGATCTCGGCGGCGTACGACCCGTCGGGGTCGTAGTCGGGGTCGAAGACGGTCAGCTCGACGCCGAGGCAGTGCGGGGTGTCCACCAGGCCGGCGAGCAGGATCTCCAGCTCGGCGAAGGCGATCCCGCCCGGGTCGGGCGCGTCCACCGCGGGCATCACCGCCGGGTCGAGCACGTCCACGTCGATGTGCACCCAGTAGCCGGCGCAGTCGGCCAACTGCTCGTGCGCCCACTGGGCGGTGCGGGCCGCCCCCTCGGCGCGCAGCGCCGGCACGGGGCGGGTGGTGATGCCGGCGGCCTGGAGATCGAGCCGGTACTCGTCCTGCGCCCGGATGCCGAGCACCACCACGTCGATGTCCCGGAAGTAGGGGCGCCGCCCCTCGATGGCGGCCAGGTCGGCCTGCCCCCGGCCGGTGACCAGGGCCAGGTCCTCCCCCGCGGCCGCGCCCACGTACGAGGCGTTGCCGGGGTGCCGGAAGTCGGAGTGGCCGTCGACGAAGACCAGCCCGACCCGCCCGCCGACCGCCTCGCCGAGCCGGTGCATGGCCAGCGCCGAGCCGAGCAGCACCGAGCAGTCCCCGCCGAGCACCAGCGGGAACTCGCCCCGGTCGATGATCGCGCCGATCCGGTCGGCCAGCGCCACCGAGTAGCCGGAGATCTCCCGGGCGTGGCAGACCCCGTCGCCGGGGCGCCAGTCACCGGGGTCGTACCGGGGCGGGGTGAGGCAGCCGGCGTCGCGGGCCCGCAGCCGGGCGAGCAGGCCGTGGTCGCGCAGCGCGCCGGGCGCCTTGGCGCAGCCCGGGACGGAGGTGGACGTGGGTGGGCGCAGGCCGAGGTTCGTCGGCGCGTCGAGGACGGCGATCCGGCGCATCATGGGCTCCCGTCCTCGGTGGTCGGGCGGGCCGGCCGGTACGCCGGCCCGCGCTGGCGTGCGGTGAACTCAGAACAGGGCGCTGGCCAGGGCCCGTCGGGCGGACGCCACGGCGGGGTCGTCCGGGCCGGCGATGGTGAACAGCGACACCAGGTGCTGGCGGACCTTCTCCCGGTCGTCGCCGAAGGTGCGGCGGACCAGGCCGACGAGCCGGGCGTACGCCTGCTCGGCGAGGCCGCTGAGCACCTCGATGTCGGCGGCGAGGAGCTGCGCCTCGATGTCGTCGGGGGCCTGCTCGGCGGCGGCCAGCGCGGCGCGCGGGTCGGCGCCGGCCACCCGCCGGGCCACCCCGACCTGGGCCAGGCCGGCCTCGGCCGCGGCGTCCGCCGGGCTCTCGGCCAGGATCTTCCGGTACGCGGCCTCGGCCGCCTCCAGGTCGCCGGACATCAGCGCGTCGTCGGCCTCGGCCAGCCGCGGGTCCTCCGGCTCGGCGACGGTGACGCCACCGGCCTTGAGGATGGCCTGGATCCACTGGCGGAGCTGCGCCTCCGGCACCACGCCGGAGAAGGCGTCGATCGGCTGGCCGCCGACCACCGCGTAGACCATGGGGATGCCCTGGACCCGGAACATCTGGGCGAGCCGCGGGTTGGCGTCGACGTCGACCCTGGCGAGCACCCAGGCGCCCTCACCCTCGGCGGCGAGCCGCTCCAGCACCGGGGAGAGCTGCTTGCAGGGCTCGCACCACTCGGCCCAGAAGTCCACGACCACGGGCGTGGTCAGCGACCGTTCCAACACCTCGGACTGGAAGGTCGCCTCGGTCACGTCGATGACGGCCACGCCGCCACCCGCCGGCGGGCCGCCGGGTACGCCGGCCGGGGGGCCGGCCTGGCTCGGGGTGGTGGGACGGGAGGGTTCCGGGGTGCCGCGCAACGCGCTGAGGTCGACCGCGCCGCGGGTGAAGATCGACGAGGTGATCCGTGGGTCGCTCATGGTTATCTAGTCTCGCACGTGTCCCGCGGAACTCAGATCAACCGCGACGGCGACAGTTGCAACTCTCACGCCTGGTCGGCGCGGGTGCCGGGACGACCGGCACCCGCGCGTGGGTTCAGAACCGGGCGGGCTCGCGGTAGACGCCCCACTCGGCACGCAGGGCGTCGCAGATCTCGCCCAGGGTGGCCTCGGCCCGGACCGCGTCCAGCATGGCCGGGATCATGTTCTCGCCGGTCCGGCTGACCTCGACCATCCGCTGCACGGCGGCCTTGACCGCGGCGTCGTCGCGGCCCGCCTTGCGCTCGGCGAGCACCCGGCGCTGCTCCAGCTCGACCTCGTGCGAGATGCGCAGGATCTCCAGGTCCTTGGCGACGGTGCCGGTGTGGCAGTTGACCCCGACGATCCGCTTGTCGCCCTTCTCCAGCGCCTGCTGGTAGACGAAGGCCGACTCGGCGATGTGGCCGGTGAACCAGCCGTCCTCGATGCCGCGCAGGATGCCCGAGGTCATGGGGCCGATCTGGTGCGGCCCCTCGCCGCCGAGCTGCCGGATGCGGGCGAAGATCTCCTCCGCCTCGGCCTCGATCTTGTCGGTGAGCGCCTCGACGTACCAGGAGCCGCCGAGCGGGTCGGCGACGTTGACGACGCCGGTCTCCTCCATGAGCACCTGCTGGGTGCGCAGGGCGATCTCGGCCGACTCGTCGGTGGGCAGGGCGAGGGTCTCGTCGAGGGCGTTGGTGTGCAGCGAGTTGGTGCCGCCGAGCACGGCCGCCAGGGCCTCCACGGCGGTCCGCACCACGTTGTTGACCGGCTGCTGGGCGGTGAGCGACACCCCGGCGGTCTGGGTGTGGAACCGCAGCCACTGGGCCTTCTCGCTGGTGGCGCCGTAGACGTCGCGCAGCCAGCGGGCCCAGATCCGGCGGGCGGCCCGGAACTTGGCGATCTCCTCGAAGAAGTCCACGTGGGAGTCGAAGAAGAAGCTCAGGCCCGGGGCGAAGACGTTGACGTCCAGCCCGCGCGAGAGCCCCAGCTCGACGTAGCCGAACCCGTCGGCCAGGGTGTACGCCAGCTCCTGCGCGGCGGTCGAGCCGGCCTCGCGGATGTGGTAGCCGGAGACCGACAGCGGCTTGTAGCGCGGGATCTCCCGGGCGCAGTACTCCATGAGGTCGCCGATGAGACGCAGGTGCGGCTCCGGGTCGAAGAGCCACTCCTTCTGCGCGATGTACTCCTTGAAGATGTCCGTCTGGAGCGTGCCGTCCAGGGTGGACAGGTCCGCGCCCTGCCGCTCGGCGGCGACCAGGTACATGCAGAAGACCGGCACGGCCGGGCCGGAGATGGTCATCGAGGTGGTCACGCCGGCCAGGTCGATGCCGTCGAAGAGCACCTCCATGTCGGCGGCCGAGTCGACCGCCACGCCGCAGTGGCCGACCTCGCCGAGCGACTGCGGGTCGTCGGAGTCGCGGCCCATCAGGGTCGGCATGTCGAAGGCGACGGAGAGACCGCCGCCGCCGGCCCCGAGGATCATCTTGTAGCGCTCGTTGGTCTGCTGGGCGTTGCCGAACCCGGCGAACTGCCGGATGGTCCAGGTCCGCCCGCGGTAGCCGGTCGGGTACAACCCCCGGGTGTACGGGAACTCGCCCGGCCAGCCGATCCGCTCGAAGCCCGGGTACGGCGCCCCCTCCGGCGGGCCGTACACCGGGTCCACGGTCATCCCGGAGAGCGTGGTGAAGTCCGCGTCGCGCTTGCGGGCGGCGTCGTAGCGGGCCTGCCAGCGGGCCCGACCGGCGGCGATCTCGTCGGCGTCCATGCGCGGAGCTCCTCCTCGAGTCCAGGGGTCAGACCGAGTGTAGAACGCCAGCCTGAACGATCGCTAAGGAAGTGCGTACCGGCCGGTAACCCGGGTCAGGCCGACGGTGCCACCGGCCCGCCCAGCGCTACGTCGTCGACCCGGATGTTGATCTCGTCGACCCGCAGCCCGTACGCCTCGACCGCCGACGTCACCGCGACCCGGACCGCGTCGGTCACCTCGGGCACCGGCCGGCCGCCACCGATCACGAGGACCAGGTTGACCACGGCCGCGCCGTCGGTGACGTGCGCCGAGCAGCCGCGCCGGGCGTCGCCGACCTGGTCCAGCCCGACCCGGTCCAGCACGGCGTTGAAGAAGCGGGCCACGTCGCCGCCGAGCTCGGCCACCCCGGGCACCGACTTCGCGGCGGCCACCGCGATCTTCTCCACCACCTCGTCGGAGACGTGCGTCGCACCGCCCGCCACCGCGTTCGGCAGCACCGACAGCTCCTGGGTCTCGTCAGCCATGCTCTCCCACCGGGTTCGTCCGGCCCCACGCGCGCCGTGCGGCGGTGCGAGCGTACTAGGCGGGTGTGCTCCGCAGTGGACCCGTCAGGCGCCGAGCTGGGCCAGCAGCTCGCCGGCCGCCGCGTACGGGTCGATGGCGCCCTCGGCCACCTTGGCCGCGAGGGTCGGCAGCTGCGTACCGTCGCGCAGGGAGCCGATCCGGTCCCGCAGGGTGCCCAGCGCGATGGCCTCGATCTCGGCGGCGGCCCGCGCCTCCCGGCGGCGGCGCAGCTCGCCGTGGCGCTCCAGCCAGTCGCGGTGCTTGTCGATCGCGGCCGCGATGTCGTCGATGCCCTCGCCGCGGGCGGCGATCGAGCGGACCACCTGCGGCCGCCACTCGCCCGGCCCCCGCTCGCCCAGGGCGATCATGCCCTGGATGTCGCGCACGGTGGCGTCGGCGCCGTCCCGGTCGGCCTTGTTGACCACGAAGACGTCGGCGATCTCCAGGATGCCGGCCTTCACCGCCTGGATGGCGTCGCCCATGCCGGGGGCCAGCAGCACCAGCGTGGTGTCGGCCAGTGAGGCCACCTCGACCTCGGCCTGGCCGACGCCGACGGTCTCCACCAGCACCACGTCGCAGCCGGCGCCCTCCAGCACCCGCACCGCCTGCGGCGTGGCCGCGGAGAGCCCGCCGAGGTGGCCCCGGCTGGACATCGAGCGGATGTAGACGCCCGGGTCGGTGGCGTGGTCCTGCATCCGGACCCGGTCACCGAGGATCGCCCCGCCGGTGAACGGGCTGGACGGGTCGATGGCCAGCACGCCCACCCGGTGGCCGCGCGCCCGCAGCGCCCGGACCAGCTCGTTCGTGGTGGTCGACTTGCCCACGCCCGGCGAGCCGGTCAGGCCGACCACCTGGGCGTGCCCGGCGTAGGGAGCGAGGGCCGCCGCGACCTGCGGCAGCACCTCGTCGCCGGACTCGACCAGGGTGATCAGCCGGGCCACCGCGCGGGGGTCGCCCGCGCGGGCCCGCTCGACCAGCAGGGGTACGTCCCGGCTGCGGCGCACCGAGCCGGTGGCCGCCGCCGGGACGTTCTGGGCACTCACTGAGTCACCTCTGTTCGCGACTGCGGGGCTCGCAAACCCGGCTCACTCCTCGCGCTCACCGACACGGTCAGCTCTCGGCGCCGTTCGGGACGTGGATGATCAGCGCGTCGCCCTGGCCGCCGCCGCCGCAGAGCGCGGCCGCGCCGGTGCCGCCGCCCCGCCGCTTGAGCTCCAGCGCCAGGGTGAGCACCAGCCGGGCGCCGGACATGCCGATCGGGTGGCCGAGCGCGATGGCGCCGCCGTTGACGTTCACCTTGTCGGTGCTGACGCCGAGGTCCCGCGCGGACTGGATGCCGACCTGGGCGAACGCCTCGTTGATCTCGATGAGGTCGAGGTCGGCGACGGCCAGGCCGGCCTTCTTCAGCGCGTGGTTGATGGCGTTCGACGGCTGCGAGTGCAGCGAGTTGTCCGGGCCGGCCACGTTGCCGTGCGCGCCGATCTCGGCCAGCCAGGTGAGCCCCAGCTCCTTGGCCTTGGCCTTGCTCATCACGACCACCGCGGCGGCGCCGTCGGAGATCGGCGAGGAGCTGCCGGCCGTGATGGTGCCGTCCTTGGTGAACGCGGGGCGGAGCTTGCCCAGCGACTCCGCCGTGGTGTCCGGGCGGATGCCCTCGTCCTCGCTGATCACCAGCGGGTCGCCCTTGCGCTGCGGGATGA
The DNA here is from genome assembly GCF_008085935.1 of Micromonospora sp. AP08. Classification (NCBI taxonomy): domain Bacteria; kingdom Bacillati; phylum Actinomycetota; class Actinomycetes; order Micromonosporales; family Micromonosporaceae; genus Micromonospora; species Micromonospora sp. AP08. The sequence goes on along the minus strand of NZ_VSEZ01000013.1, from coordinate 20,402 downwards.
TCACCGGGGTGATCTCGTCGGCGAAGTGGCCGTTCTTCTGGGCGGCGGCGGCGCGCTGGTGGCTGGCCGCGGCGAAGGCGTCCTGCTCCTCGCGGGTGATGCCGTGCTTCGCCCCGAGGCGCTCGGTGGACTCGCCCATGGAGCAGCAGTCCCAGGCGTCGGTGAGGCCGTCCAGGGCCATGTGGTCCTTGACCGTCACGTCGCCGTACTTGTAGCCGGAGCGCTGGCCGAGCAGCAGGTGCGGGGCATTGGTCATGGACTCCATGCCGCCGGCCACCACGATGTCGAACTCGCCGGCCCGGATGAGCTGGTCGGCCAGGGCGATGGCGTCCAGGCCGGAGAGGCAGACCTTGTTGATGGTCAGCGCCGGGGTGGACATGGGGATGCCCGCCTCGACGGCGGCCTGGCGGGCCGGGATCTGGCCCGCGCCGGCCTGGAGCACCTGCCCCATGATCACGTACTGGACCTGGTCCGGGGCCACGCCGGCGCGCTCCAGCGCCGCCTTGATCGCGACGCCGCCGAGCTTCGTCGCGGAGAGGTCCTTGAGGTTGCCCAGCAGGCGCCCCATGGGGGTCCGCGCGCCGCTGACGATCACCGAAGCCATGCCTGCCTCCGAGGGGGTGCCGACCTGTAACGCCTTAACGATTGTTAGGACGCACCATATCTGCCGGGAACCGCGACGGTACGGTGACCCCGAGCACGTTCGCAACGCGCTCCAGGTCACGACGGTCGATGGCTGACCGCCGGGCCGCGCGTTCAGTCCCGGCGCGGGCGGCGCCGGCGCGGCGGCACCGGGCCCCGGGGTGACGACGCCGGCGACGGGTGGGCCCCCCGGGCGGCCACCTCGATCCGCGGGGTCCGGTCCGGCGGGAGGTGCCCCCGCTCGGCGACCACCACCACGTCGACCGTGCCGTCGAGCATCATCTGCCTGACCTCGCCCCACGGTGCGGTGGTGACGATCCCGAGGAGGTCGTACCGGCATCGCCTCGTGTGGTCCAGGCAGGCCATGAGGTGGGGTTCGATCGGGCCGACGTGGGAGGGGATCCAGATGGCGGCGACGGGGCGTGACAGTGAACTCACCATCGGTACTCTTCACCGTGTGCAAGTTGCAGATCAACCTTGCTCCGTCCGGGTTCGCATATGCCGAACGATCGATGAACCGGCCTGACCGCCGTGCGGCGACCGCAGGTGGTCGTCGAGGCGGCTCTCCACCTCCTTGAGACGGCTCTCCGCGTCGTTGACCGCGTCCCGCAGCGTCCCGCTCCCGTTCGGGTGCAGCTCGGTCTCGATCCGCCGCAACCGCTCCGGCACACCCGGGACGGCGTCGTGGCCCGGCCTGGCGGGCACCCCGTACCAGTCCTGCCGGAACTCCTCGTTCTGCCGGGCCAGGCGGCGCAGCGGCCGGCTCACCGTCACGGCCAGGGTCAGCGCGCTGAGAATCGCGCCCAGCACGACGCCGGCCGCCGCCCACTGCTCCAGCGTCATGCCGACCACTCCTCCCGGGATCGTGCTGGTGGGGTGCCCGTTCGAATCGTGCTCCCCACCTGCTCGGCGGGGCATCGTCCGTCCGGGACGACCATCGGGCGCGGCCGGCCGCCGGCTCGGGTGTACGGCGGAGGTCCGCCGGAGGACCTCGATCGGGGTGGCCCGTTCGGCGGAGGCGTGAGATTGCCAACCTGTACGCCTGAACGATTGTTCGGCCAGACTGGCGCCATGGCTGAGAACTCCCCCGTCGAGCCCGCTGCCGACCACACCACCGACATCGGCCTGCGCCGCATCGACCACGTCGGGATCGCCGTGGCGGACCTGGACGCCGCGATCGACTTCTACCAGCGCACCTTCGGCATGCGCTGCGTGCACACCGAGACCAACGAGGAGCAGGGCGTACGCGAGGCGATGCTGGCCGTCGGGCCGACCGCCGAGGGCGGCTGCGTGCAACTGCTCGCCCCGCTGTCGCCGTCCTCGACGATCGCCAAGTTCCTGGACCGCAACGGGCCGGGCGTGCAGCAGGTCGCGTACACGGTGACCGACATCGACGCGGCCTGCGCGGCGCTGCGCGAGCGCGGCGTTCGGCTGCTCTACGAGAAGCCGAAGCGGGGCACCGCCGACTCGCGGATCAACTTCGTCCACCCGAAGGACGCCGGCGGCGTCCTCGTCGAGCTGGTCGAGCCGGCCGCCACCGGTCACTGAGCTGCGCCAAGGGGTCCCGGCCGGGGCGGCCGGGACCCCTTCCTACTTCCTGGGACACCGCGCGGCACTGCGCGGTTTCACGTTCCCACGGACACCTCCACGCATCGGCGGATGCAGTTTTTCACAGAGGACTTCCGGCCCTAGCTACCGTTCAGTAACGTCCCGCCCCACAGGAGCGCGACCGGTGCCGGATGTGTCGATTGCCGACATGGCGGTCCCGTCGCACCGGCGCCGACGATGGCAGCACCCCTGCCCGCCCGGTGCGGGTGCGCAACGAACGGGAGGTCACCGTGCAGGACATCCTTGAAGCGATCATGGCGGCGGAGGGCTCCGCGCAGCCGGAGCGGGAACTCGCCGGCCTCGCCGGCCTGCCGGTACCGGAGACCTACCGGGGCGTGGTGGTCCGCGCCGAGGACACCCGGATGTTCGACGGCATGGCCACCCGGGACAAGGACCCGCGCAAGGCGCTGCACGTCCAGGAGGTGCCCACCCCCGAGCTGGGCCCCGGCGAGGCGCTCGTCGCGGTGATGGCCAGCGCCATCAACTACAACACCGTGTGGACCAGCATCTTCGAGCCGCTGCCCACCTTCAAGTTCCTCCAGCGCTACGGCCGGCTCTCCGAGCTGACCCGCCGGCACGACCTGCCGTACCACGTGGTCGGGTCGGACGCGGCCGGCGTGGTGCTGCGGACCGGGCCCGGGGTGACCCGCTGGAAGGCGGGCGACGAGGTGGTCGCGCACTGCCTCTCCGTGGAGCTGGAGGACGCCGCCGGCCACGACGACACCATGCTCGACCCGCAGCAGCGGATCTGGGGCTTCGAGACCAACTTCGGCGGCCTGGCCGAGCTGGCCGTGGTCAAGGCCAACCAGCTCATGCCGAAGCCGCGCCACCTGAGCTGGGAGGAGGCGGCCAGCCCCGGGCTGGTCAACTCCACGGCGTACCGGCAGCTCGTGTCCCACCACGGGGCGAACATGAAGCAGGGCGACGTGGTGCTGATCTGGGGCGCCTCCGGCGGCCTCGGCGGCTACGCCACCCAGATGGCGCTGAACGGCGGGGCCATCCCGGTCTGCGTGGTCTCCTCGCCGGAGAAGGCCGAGCTGTGCCGGAAGATGGGCGCCGAGCTGGTCATCGACCGCACCGCCGAGGGCTTCCGGTTCTGGAAGGACGAGGAGACCCAGGACCAGGACGAGTGGCGCCGGTTCGGGGAGCGGATCCGCGAGCTGACCGGCGGCGAGGACCCGGACATCGTCTTCGAGCACCCGGGCCGGGAGACCTTCGGCGCCAGCGTCTACGTCGCCAAGAAGGGCGGCACCATCGTCACCTGCGCCTCCACGAGCGGCTACCTGCACCAGTACGACAACCGCTACCTGTGGATGCACCTCAAGCGGATCGTCGGCAGCCACTTCGCCAACTACCACGAGGCGTGGCAGGCCAACCGGCTGGTGGCGCTCGGCAAGGTGCACCCGACCGTGTCGAAGACCTACCCGCTGGAGCAGACCGGCCAGGCCGCGTACGAGGTGCACCGCAACGCGCACCAGGGCAAGGTCGGCGTGCGCTGCCTCGCGCCCGCCGACGGCCTCGGCGTGCGGGACACCGAGCTGCGGGCGCGGCACGAAACCGCGATCAACCGGTTCCGCGGGCACTGACCGCCGGCATTGCCTTTCGGGTAAGCCGGAACACCATTTGATTGCTGTCCGACAAAGGGTCGCGGGCATCCGCCCGCGGCCCTTTTCACGCCCTCCACTCGGGGTCGCCCGACGCGCCCGGGACCTGCCAAGATCGCCGGTTGGTCCGGTCCCGTCGCGCGGTCGAAGTTGACCATGTAAACAGGACACGAAAGGTCCGCACCGCACTTGCGAAGCACCCTGGGGCGTCTGCGAGTATGTCCCAATGCCCCAGCAGCAGTCCCCTCTTGCGTTCTTCGATAACGCGAACTCACAGCCCGATTTCACGGTTGGCCTGCGCGGTTACAACACCAACCAGGTCGACGACTTCATCGGCCGGCTGACCGCCGCCCTGAGCCAGTCCGAACAGGCCCGCGCCGAGGCCGAGCAGCGCATGAACGACGCGCAGCGCCGGCTGCGCCAGGCCGAGCAGCGCCAGGGCGCGCTCGAGCAGAAGCTCACCGAGACCAACAAGCAGCTCGAGGAGAACAGCCGGCCGACCCTCTCCGGCCTGGGCACCCGGGTCGAGCAGATCCTCCGGCTGGCCGAGGAGCAGGCCAACGACCACCGCAACGAGGCCAAGCGCGAGTCGGAGGGCATCCTCTCCGCCGCCCGCCTCGAGGCGCGGGAGATCACCGACAAGGCACGCGCCGAGGCGGCCGCCATGAAGGCCACCGCCGAGCGCGAGGCCGGCAGCGTCCGCACCGCCGCCGAGCGGGAGGCCGCCGAGGTGCGCGTGCAGGCCCGCCGCGAGGCCGACACCCTGCGCGCCGACGCCGACCGGGAGACCAAGCAGCTGCGCACGGTCACCGCGCACGAGGTGGCCGAGCTGAAGTCCACGGTCGAGCGTGAGGTCGCCACCCTGCGCGCCACCGCCGAGCGGGAGATCACCCAGCAGCGGGCGAAGGCCGCCCGGGAGGCCGAGGAGAAGCGGGCCGAGGCCACCAAGCTGCTCACCGACGCGCGGGACAAGCGCGACAAGGACCTCCAGGCCCTGGAGCTCCAGCTCGCCGAGCGGCGCGAGAAGGCCGAGCGCGAGGAGTCCGAGCGGCACGCCGCCCAGGTCGCGCAGACCCAGAAGCTGGTCAGCGAGGCCGAGCAGCGGGCCCGGGCCGCCCAGGAACGGGCCAAGGAGATCGAGCAGCGGGCCGAGGCCCGCCGGGTCGAGTCCGAGCGCACCGCCACCGACACGGTGGAGAAGGCCAAGGCGCTGTCCGAGAAGACGGTGTCCGAGGCGCGCGCCGAGGCGCAGCGCCTGCTCAGCGAGGCCCGCACCGAGGCCGAGCTGACCACGCAGGCGGCCCGCCGCGAGGTCGAGGACCTCACCCGGCAGAAGGACGCGGTCACCTCGCAGCTCGGGCAGATGCTCTCCGGTCTCGCCGGCATCGTGCCGGGCGTGCCGGCGGCGGGCGCCAACAAGCCGGAGGCGCCCAAGGCCGGCGGCTCCGAGCAGAAGGTCACGGCCGAGTCGGCCGGCTGAACAACCACCCGCGGGGCATGAGCCACGGCGCGGGGTGACACCGGGTGACCGGTGTCGCCCCGCGCCGTCACGCTTTCCCGGCCGTTTCGCCTGTTCAGTGAAGTGCACCTCCCAACCGGGGCGTCCGTATCGCCCCAGCAGGGCCGGATGCGTGTGAGGATGGGGGCATGTCGCACGGCGAGGAACTGTTCGCCCTCGGCGGGGACGTGACCACGGAGCCCAGCTTCGAGTCCGCTCTGCGGGGGTACGACAAACGACAGGTCGACCGCTACGTCGCTCGTGCGGAGCACGAGATCTCGGCGCTGACAACCGAGCGGGAACAGGCGTACACCCAGATCCACAAGCTGGCCGGCCAGGTCGAGGTGCTGCAACGCGACCTCGCCCAGGTGCGCAAGCAGGTGGGCGTGGTGGACCGGGCCTCGTTCCGGCACCTCGGTCCCCGGGTCGAGCAGATCCTCGCCATGGCCGAGGAGCAGGCCGACGAGATCCTGGCCGCCGCCAACGAGGAGATCGAGGCCCGGCGCGCGGCCGCCGAACACATCATCGAAGAGGCCCGCGAGCAGGCCGCCCAGGCCCTCAAGGACTTCGAGATCGCCCTCGCCGCCCGCCGGGCCGAGGAGGAGCGGCACACGGCCGCCCGCAAGGCCGAGGCGGAGTCCACCCTCAAGGCCGCCCGGGACGAGGCCGAGAAGCTGCGGAAGAACGCCCAGGACGCGCTGGCCAAGGCGCAGCAGGAGGCCACCCAGCTCCGGGACACCGCCAAGGAGATCCACGCCCGCGCCCAGCAGGAGTCCAGCCGGCTGCGCGAGACGGCGAAGGAGGCGCTGGCCAAGGCCCAGCAGGAGGCCACCCAGCTGCGCGAGGCGGCCAAGGAGGTGCACGCCAAGGCCCAGCAGGAGGCCAAGCGGCTCACCGAGTCCGCCGCCGAGGCCGGCCGGGCCACCCACGCCAAGGCGCTCGCCGAGGCCAAGAAGATCGTCGACGACGCGGAAGAGGCCGCGAAGGTCACCCGCGGCCGGGCCCGCACCGAGGCCAACCGGCTCACCACCGAGGCCGCCGAGGCGGGCAAGCGCAACCGCGCCGAGGTCGAGGCGTACGTGCAGCGGATGCGCAGCGAGACCGAGGCGTACGTCCAGCAGGCCCGGGCCCAGACCCAGCAGGAGCTGGGCGCCTGGCGGGCCGGCGTGGAGAAGGAGGTCAACGCCCGGCGGGAGACGGCGGACAAGGAGCTGGCCCAGCGCCGGGCCACCGCCGAGCAGGAGTTCGCCAAGCGCCGCGACGAGCTGGACAAGCAGCACACCAAGCGGAAGGACGAGCTGGAGAAGGCGTACACGGCCCGCCGCGCGGAGATCGAGCAGGGCGCCGCGGAACTCCGGCAGGCGGCCGAGCAGGACGCGCTCACCATGCGCCGGCGGGCCGAGGAGGAGGCCGCCGAGCTGCTGCGCCGGGCCGAGGCGGACGCCGCCGACAAGCGCCGCAAGGCCGACGAGCACGTGGCCGCCTCGCGCCGGCAGTTCGAGGAGTACGCGGCCACCACCCAGCAGCACCTGGCCACCACCCAGCAGCACCTCGCCGCGACCCAGCAGGAGGTGGCCGCGGGCCGGCAGCAACTCGCCCAGGTGATGCTGGAGATCGCCAACGCCCAGCAGGAGCTCGCCGACCTGCGTACCGAGACCTGGAAGTCCCGGCAGGAGTCCGACGACCTCCAGCGCCGGATCGCCGAACTGCGCACCGAGGCCGGGCCGGCCGGCCTCGCCGCCACCCCCGTCGACCCGGCCGAGCTGGCCACCGCGGCCGGCGGCGAGACGGGTGGCGCACGGTCGGGTGACACGCCGGCGGGTGACCGGGCACCGAAGGGTGACCGGGCTCCGGTGTCCGTCAACGCCAAGGGCACCGCGACGGTCTCGCCCAACGGCACCGCCCCCGCACCGGCCGCGGAGGCCGGAGAGCCGGCGGCGGACGCCGCGAAGGCCCGGCCGGTCGCCGAGCCGGTGACCACCGTGGACGGCGCTGGCGCCGGCGCCGGCGTGGACGGCGAGCCGACCGTGGCCGCCGTGCCCGGTGAGGGCGGCCGGGGCGCCACCCCCACGAAGATCACCAGCACCGGCGAGAACGGCAAGCGCCCGACCAAGCCGACCACCGACGAGCGCAGCGCCAAGCCGAGCACCGTCACCGTCGACAAGGACTGACCGCCGCCCGGGGCACGGGTGGCGGGAAGTGGCGGAGGGGATGGTCGGAGCGGTCGTCTACCGCTAGCCTGCGGGCAGAAGGGCTGCGCCGTCGAGAACCCGTCCGGTGCTCACGGTCCGCCGCAGGGGCGCTCCGCCGGGCCGGAGCGGGAGCCGGGGAGGCACGGTGTCGCAGGAGGGATCCGCCGCCCCGGACGACGACCCGCTTGACGCGTTGCGCCCCGAACCCGATCCTCACGACGCGGGCGCCACGTCCCGCCGCACCGACGCCCAGGGCCCGCCCGACAGCCCAGGACGGGCCGACAGCGCAGGACGGGCCGACAGCGCAGGACCGGTCGCCGGCGGCGAACCCGGCGGCGAGCCCGCGTTGGTCGAGGTCGGCGTGGAGACCGAGCCGGCCGAGTTCGAGCCGAGCGGGCGGTTCGGCGTACCGGGCCGGCCGCTGCGGCGCAGCAGCTTCCTGGTCGGCTTCACGGGGGCGCTCGGCGTGCTGCTGGCGTACGCGGCCTTCCTGGGCGTGCGGAACTCGGCCGGCATCCTGGTGCTGGTGGTGATCGCGCTCTTCCTCGCCGTCGGCCTGCACCCGGCGGTGGTGAGGTTGCGGCGCTGGGGGCTGCCGCACGGGCTCGCGGTGGCCGTGGTGACGCTCACCGTGCTGCTGCTGATCGTCGGCGGGCTGCTCGCCCTGGTGCCGCCCGTGGTGACCCAGTCCGGGCAGTTCATCGAGCACCTTCCCGGCTACGTCGACGACCTGCGCCGCAACCCCACGGTCAACGACCTCGTCGAGCGCTACGACGTGATGCAGCGCGTCCAGTCGGCGGCGAACGCGGACACCATCGGCCGCGCCCTCGGCGGGGTGCTCGGCGGGGCGCAGCTCATCTTCGGCACCATCTTCCGGGCGCTGACCGTGCTGGTGCTGACGATCTACTTCCTGGCCTACTTCAACAAGCTGCGCGACCTCGGGTACGCGCTGGTGCCCCGGTCCCGCCGGGAGCGGGTACGCCTCATCGGCGACGAGATCCTCACCCGGGTCGGCGCGTACATGGTCGGGGCGCTGACCATCGCGGTGCTGGCCGGGGCGAGCACCTTCGTGTTCGCCCTGGTGGTCGGGCTGCCGTACCCCTTCGCCCTGGCCGTGGTGGTCGCGGTGACCGACCTGATCCCGCAGATCGGGGCGACCCTGGGCGCCGTGGTGGTGACCCTGGTCGGCCTCGCCACCGACCTGCCGGTCGGCATCGCCTGCCTGGGCTTCTTCCTGGTCTACCAGCAGGTGGAGAACTACCTGATCTACCCGAAGATCATGCGGCGGGCGGTCTCGGTCAACGAGGTGGCGGCCCTGCTCGCCGCCCTGCTCGGGGTGTCGCTGCTGGGCGTGGTCGGCGCGCTGATCGCCATCCCCACGGTGGCCGCGCTCCAACTCATCCTGCGCGAGGTGGTGCTGCCCCGGCAGGAATCCCGCTGACGCCTCAGCCGGCGCGGCGCTGCTCCGGCCCGGCCACCGGGGTGTCGGCGAAGGCGGCCACCGTCCGATCGGCGTACGCGCTGGCGTCGCCGGTCTCCATGGGGCCGTCCCAGGTGGTCGGCAGCGGGACCGGCACGGCCGGGTTCACCCGGCTGACGATCTCGTTGAGCACCGTCTCCGCGTCGCCGACCCAGAGGTGCTTGGCGCCGGGCACCCCGACCACCTCGGCCTGCGGCACCGCGGCGAAGCGCTGCCGGGCCTCCTCCGGGCGCAGGTAGTCGTCGAACTCGGGGACCAGGGCGGTGAGCGGCCGGCCGGACTCCGCCCAGACGGTCAGGTCCTCGGGCTGGGAGAAGCGCAGCGGCGGGGAGAGCAGGATGGCTCCGGCCACCGCCGGGTCGCAGCCGTACTTGAGCACCAGGTCGGTGCCGAACGACCAGCCGACCAGCCAGATGTTCGGCAGCTCGTGGAACTCGGCGTACTCGATGGCGGCGGCCACGTCGAAGCGCTCGCCGACCGCCGCGTCGAAGGTCCCTTCGCTGGTGCCGCGGACGCTGCTGGTGCCCCGGGTGTTGAAGCGGAGCACGGCCAGGTCGGCCAGCGCGGGCAGCCGCCAGGCCGCCTTGCGGAACACGTGGCTGTCCATCATCCCGCCGTGGGTGGGCAGCGGGTGCAGACAGACCAGGGTGCCGACCGGCTCCCGGTCCAGCGGCCGGGCCAGCTCGCCGACCAGCGTCAGCCCGTCGGCGGTGTGCAGCTCGATGTCCTCCCGGCGGCCGGGCAGGATCGACGACGCACGGATCCGTGTGCTCACGGTCCCAGTCTCCCGCGCCGCCGCCCGCGCCGCCCGCCGGGGCGGAAACAGCGTGATCCAGGTCGCTCAGCCGTGGCGGGGGGCGCCGCGGCCGCGCTGGAGGTTCGGCGCGCGCCGGTCCCGGGCCCGCCAGCAGCCGCTGTGCCAGTGCCGGCGGTCGGTCAGGTCGCCCCGCTCGTCGGCCGGCCAGGCCACCACGTGCGCCACTCCGGGGCGGATCTCCTGGTCGCAGCCGGGGCACCGGTACGTCTTGACCGACGCCCCGCCGGTGATCCCGCGGACCTGCCAGTCGCCGTCGCGCCACTGCTGGACGGTCGGCACGCCCTGGCGCGCCCGCTCGGAGTCCAGGTGGGTGGTGTCGTCCCGGCGGGGACGGTTGCGACGGGGGCTCACGGTCACCAAGCGTACGGTCCGCCGGCCGGGCCGGCCCGGGTCGGGCGGCCCGGCCGGCGGAGCTCACTTCCAGGTCTCCGGGTCGGTCAGGTCCGTCGCCACCTGCGCCCCGGCCAGCAGGACCGTCGCGTCCGCCTCGGTGAAGCCCTTGTCCAATCCGCCGAAGGTGGCGATCAGGTGCGCCTTCGGGATGCCGAGCAGCTCCAGCCTGGTGCCGTCGGGATAGAGGTACGCCGACCGGCCGTCGACGGTCCGGTTGCCCTCGGTCCGGACGCCCGCGAGCTGGCTGGCGTAAGCGAAGCTCACCCGCATCGTCGCGTCCTCCCCGCGCCCGAGGACGAACCGCGCGTTCAGCCCGCCCGGGAACGCGGAGACGTCCACGTCGCAGGTCAGCACCGTCGCCCCGGGCGGCAGCGTGGTGAGCCGCAACGGGCCGGGGCACCGTCTCGCCTGGTTCCACCGCAGCGCGTCAACCGCCCGTCGGAGCGCCGCTTGGTCCCGGCCGGCGGTGCTCGCCCGGGCGTACAGGCCGTCGACCGGCCGCCACGAGAGGATCACTCCACCGGTCTGGCCGGGCACCTCGCGGACGGTGCCGTCGAAGGGCAGCGGCTCCTCCACCGCATCGAAGGTGAAGCCCTCGACGCCGCCCCGGCTCAGCAGGTCGCGGGAGCGGCTCACCTCGACCAGGACGGGCCGCCCGCTTCCCACCGTGAACCGCACGGATTCCACCTCGTCCCGCCGGACTCCCCAACCGAGGTAGCGGGCACGGGCGGGGTCGACTCCGAAGTGCAGAACCCGCGCGTCGGTGGCCACCCGGCTCGGGTCGGCGGTCGCGCCCGGGACGCCGCCGGCGAGCGGCGGCACCGGCGAGGCGGCGGTCGGAGTGGCCGCGCCCCAGGGCAGCCGCCCGGACAGCCCGCCGAGGTCCGTGCCGCCCACCCCGACGAAGCCGAGCACCCCGACCAGGGCCAGGGCGGTGCCGGTGGCGGTCCGGCGGCGCACCTGCCGGCGCCGGCCGAGCGCGCGGGAGTTCCGCAGCAGGCGGTGGGTGTCCGTCTCCCCCTCGGCGTGCTCCCGCAGCACCGAGGCGATCCGCTGGTCGAGGTCGGTCACGGCCGGCTCCCCTTGGTCGTCGGGACGCCGCAGCGCTCCCGGAGGTGGGCGAGCGCCCGCATCGCGTGGGTGCGGACGGTGACCGGCGAGCAGTCGAGGATCTGGGCGATCGTCGCGTCGTCCAGGTCCTCGTAGTAGCGCAGCACCAGCACGGCGCGCTGGCGGTCGGGGAGGGCGCGGATCAGCCGCCACATCTCGTCCCGGTCGGCCGCCTCGCCGCCGAGGTCACCGCGCTCGGGGCGCTCCGTGAAGGTGTCCACGGCAAGCTCCCGGCTGGACCGCCGGCGCCACCACGACGTGTTGGCGTTGACCAGCATCCGCCGCACGTACACGTCGGGCCGGTCGGCCCGGGCGATCTTCCGCCAGTGCACGTACGCGCGGGCCAGCACGTCCTGGGTCAGGTCCTCGGCGCGATGCGCGTCGCCGGTCAGCAGCCGGGCCAGGCGCAACAGGGCCGGGCCGCGGCTGCCGACGTACTCCTCGAAGGTCACGCCCTGAAGACGCCGTCACGGGCGCCCGGTGTTGACCCGGATCAGCGCTTCGTGTGGTCGCGGAAGCCGCGGCCGCTCTTGCGGCCGAGGTAGCCGGCGGTGACCAGGTGCTCCAGCAGCGGCGCGGGGGCGAAGCCCGGCTCGCGCAGCTCCAGGTAGAGCTCGCGCTGGATGGCCAGCGAGACGTCCAGGCCGACCACGTCGAGCAGCTCGAACGGGCCCATCGGGTAACCGCAGCCGAGCTTCATGGCGTAGTCGATGTCGTCGGCCGTCGAGTAGCTGGCCTCCAGCATCTTCACCGCGTCGTTCAGGTACGGGAAGAGCAGCGCGTTGACGATGAAGCCGGACCGGTCGCCGCAGACCACGCCGGTCTTGCCCAGCGCCGCGCACACCGCCCGGGCCGTCGCGCTGGTCTCCGCCGAGGTGCGGATGGTCTGCACGATCTCCACCAGCGGCATGATCGGCGCCGGGTTGAAGAAGTGCAGGCCGATCACGTCGGCGGGCCGCTGGGTGGCCATGGCCACGTCGATCACCGGCAGCGACGAGGTGGTGGTGGCCAGCACGACGCCCGGCTTGCAGATCTCGTCGAGGCTGGCGAACAGGGCCTTCTTGACGCTCAGCTCCTCGACCACCGCCTCGACCACCAGGTCGACGTCGGCCAGGTGGTCCAGGGTGGCCGACCAGGTGACCCGGCCGAGCGCGGCGTCCCGGTCCTCCTCGCTCAGCTTGCCCCGCACCACGCCCTTGTTCAGCGAGGTCTTGACCGCCTCGCAGACCTTGGCGGACTTCTCCGCGCCCCGGGTCACCGAGATGACCTCGTAGCCGGCCTTGGCGAAGACCTCGATGATGCCGGTGGCCATGGTCCCGGAGCCGACGATGCCGACCTTGGCGATCGCCCGGGTGCCGTCGGCGAGCGCGCCGCCCGTGGTCACCGGGGTGTGCTCGTCGGGTACGACCACCGGGGAGCCCGGCCGCTCGTAGGTGTAGAAGCCGCGGCCGGACTTCCGGCCGAGCAGGCCGGCCGTGACCATCTGCTTGATCAGCGGCACCGGGGCGTGCCGGCGGTCGCGGCCGCCGCGCCGGTACATGGTGTCCAGGATCTCGTACGCGGTGTCGAGGCCGATCAGGTCCATGAGCGCGAGCGGGCCCATGGGCAGGCCGCAGCCGAGCTTCATGGCGGCGTCGATGTCCTCGCGGGTGGCGTAGCGGGACTCGAGCATGCTGACCGCGTGGTTCAGGTAGCCGAAGAGCAGCGCGTTGGCGATGAACCCGGCCCGGTCGCTGATGGTGACGTCGACCTTGCCGAGCCGCTCGCAGAGCGCCTCCACGTCGGCTACCACGTCGGCGGAGGTGACCACGGTGCGGACCACCTCGACCAGCTTCATGACCGGCGCCGGGTTGAAGAAGTGGATGCCGATGACCTGGTTCGGCCGGGTGGTGGCGACCGAGATCTCGGTGACGCTCAGCGAGGAGGTGTTGGTGGCCAGGATCGCCTCGGGCTTGCAGACCCGGTCCAGCTCGGCGAAGATCCGCTGCTTCAGGTCCAACTGCTCGGGCACCGCCTCGATCACGAGGTCCACCGAGTGCAGGGCGTCCAGCCCGACCTGCCAGTCCACCCGGGCCAGCAGCGCGTCGCGGTCGGCCTCGGCGAGCTTGCCCTTGGCGACCGCCCGGTCGGTGGAGCCGGTGAGGGTGGCCCGGCCACGCTCCACGGCGGCCGCGGAGATCTCGACGGCCACCACGTCGATGCCGTTGCGGGCGAACACCTCGACGATGCCGGCACCCATCGTGCCCAGACCCACCACACCCACACTGGTGAACTCGCGCGCCACGACCGGCCTCCCCTTGGTCGACTCCGCCGGCATTGAACGGCGGCTAAGGTTATGCGCCGGAGTCTGCCACGTGACGCTGGGTTGTCGAGACACCGTGGGATATTTCACGCACCGCGCCGGTCAGACCCCCGTGGGCACCCCCGCGAGCGCCAGCAGCTCGGCCACGAACTCGGCCGGCCGCTCCAGGTGCGGGCTGTGCCCGCAGCCGGGCAGCACCACCTCCCGGTACGTCCCGCCGGCCGCCGCGTACGCGTTGAGGACCGCCCGGGTCTGGCCGACCATCGGCTGCGGCGGGCAGTCCGCCTCCCCGGGCCAGCCGGGCACCACGCCGAGCGACCCGAGGTACGCCAGGTCGAACAGCGAGGTGTCCGAGACGATCACGTCGGCGTCGCCGCGTACCCAGGTCACCGGCGGCTTGGCCGGGACGGCGACCAGCTCGTCGGCGAGCCGGAAGTGGGCCGGCGCCAGGGCGTTGAGCACCCCGCGCTCCCCCGCCGCGGTGCCCGGCCAGTGCGCCGAGGCGACCGCCGCGCCGGGGTAGTTGTGGTCCCCCGTGGCGGTGGTCAGCATGCTCTCCAGCAGCAGTTCCTCGTCCCCGCCGAGTGACGCCGGGTCGGCCACGTACGCCGAACGCAGCACGTTGCGCGGGCTGGTCGGGCCGTCGGCGCCCCGGTCCCGCGCGGCCAGCCGGGCCACGAAGTCGGGGTTCGCGGTGCCCGCGCCGGTGCCGGCGAAGTCGGGCGTGGTGGGGGTGCCGTCGAGGTCCCGGGTCCCGCCGAAGCCGTACGGGGAGACCGGCGCCTCCAGCAGCAGCCCGGCCACCCGGTCGGGGCGGTCGACCAGCAGCCGCATCGCCACCCCGCCGCCGAGCGAGTGCCCCACGACCACCGGCCGGGCGCCGGGGGCGAACAGGCCGGGGGCGTCGAGCAGCGTGGCCACGTCGTCGGCGAAGTCGCCGAGGCCGCGGGTGGCGTCGACCGGGGCGGTGTCGGTCTCGCCGTATCCGCGCAGGTCGGGCGCGACCACCCGGAGCGTCTCCGGCAGCCGGGACAGCAGTGGCTCCCAGAACGCGGCGGACGACACGTTGCCGTGCACCAGCAGCACCGGCACGCCGTCCGGCGGGCCGGCCACCCGGACCGCCTGGGTGATGCCGTTGGCGTGGACGGTGTGTCGCTCGCTCCGCATCCGCGCATGCTGGCACGGCCGTCCGCGACCGGTCCATGTGGGCGGCCCCCATCCGGCGTCGCCGGAGGGTGTGGCGGAACTCCGGGTCAGCGGTGCGCCTCGACCGCCAGGGGCAGCGTGCCGCGCGCCTCCACCGGGGTGCGCGGCGCCGGTGGGACGGGCAGGGGCAGGGTGGGCCGCTGGTCGCGGCGCGGCTGCCCGAAGCTCATCCCGACCGGGTCGGTGCGGGCCACGCCCGGGTCGAAGAGGCGCAGGTCGGTGCGGCCGAGCCGGATGACGTCGCCGTCGGCGAGCGGGACGCTGCCGGCGATCCGCTGGTCGTTGAGCCAGGTGCCGTTGGTCGAGCCGAGGTCGGTGAGCACCACCCCGTCGGGGGTGGCCTGGACCGTGGCGTGCCGGCGGCTCAGGTGCGGGTCGGCCAGCACGATGTCGGCGCTCGGCGCCCGGCCGACCAGCTGTGGATCCCGACCGACCCGGAAACTCAGCCCCCGCATCGCCCCGCCCGACACCGTCAGCAGCGGCATCAGTTCCGGATGCTCCTCCATGGACAGTCGACCTCCACCCCACCGTCGCTCCGCGGCGTCAGCCTGCCACCTCACGGTAATCGCTCCCACCCCCGCGTGGTCACCCCCGTGACCCCGGCCGGCCATGTCCTGTTCAACGTTTCGGCGGGCGCCGCCAGTTCAATCGGCGGCACGTCCGTCGATCCCGCCGGGCCCGCGCAGCGCCGACCTGGGCAGAGTACGGGCCACGCGGGACCTACCGGTGAGTAACGCTCGGGTCTAGACTTCGGCCATGACGGCTGTGCGTGTCCCGGGGACCCCGCTCATCGAGGACAGTCGACTGGTGTCGACCAGCCCGGCGACCGGCGAGGAGGCCGGCCGGCTCCCGGTGGCGACCGAGGCGGACGTACGGGCCGCGGTGGAGCGGGCCCGCGCCGCCGGCGACTGGTGGGCCGGGCTGGGCTTCGCCGGCCGGCGCGACCGGCTGCTGCGCTGGCGCGGCGTGCTCGCCCGCCGGATGGAGGAGCTGGCCGACCTGGTGCACACCGAGGGCGGCAAGCCGGTCGGTGACGCCGTGGTGGAGATCCTCACCGCGCTGGAGCACATCGACTGGGCCGCGCGCAACGCGCGCCGGGTGCTCGGGCCGCGCCGGGTCCGCTCCCGGCTGATCCTCGCCGAGTTCACCGGCCACCTCGAATACCAGCCGTACGGGGTGGTCGGCGTGATCGGCCCCTGGAACTACCCCGTCTTCACCCCCATCGGCTCCGCCGCGTACGCCCTGGCCGCCGGGAACGCGGTGGTGTTCAAGCCCAGCGAGTACACGCCGGCCGTCGGCCAGTGGCTGGTGGACCGGTTCGCCGAGGTGGTGCCGGAGCAGCCCGTCTTCCAGGCGGTGCACGGGCTCGGCGACGTGGGGGCGGCGCTGTGCCGCTCCGGCGTGGCCAAGCTGGCCTTCACCGGCTCGACCGCCACGGCCAAGAAGGTCATGGCCGCCTGCGCCGAGACGCTCACCCCGGTGCTGCTGGAGGCGGGCGGCAAGGACGCCATGATCGTGGACAGCGACGCCGACCTCGACGCCGCCGCCGAGGCGTGCGTCTGGGGCGCGCTGACCAACGCCGGCCAGACCTGCATCGGCATCGAGCGGGTCTACGCGGTCGACCAGGTCTTCGACGCCTTCGTCGACAAGGTGGTGACGAAGGCCGGCCGGCTCACCGTCGGCCCCGACGGCGCCGACATCGGCCCGATCACCATGCCGTCCCAGGTCGACGTCATCCGCCGGCACATCGACGACGCGGTGGCCCGCGGCGGCCGGCCGGTGCTCGGCGGCCCCGACGCGGTCCAGCCGCCGTACGTGCACCCCACCGTGCTGGTCGACGTGCCCGAGGACTCGGCCGCGGTGCGCGAGGAGACCTTCGGGCCGACGCTGACCGTCAACCGGGTCCGCGACGTGGACGAGGCCGTCGAGCGGGCCAACGCCCTGTCGTACGGCCTCGGTGGTTCGGTCTTCGGCCGCAAACGGGCCGTGGCCGTCGCGCGGCGCCTGCGCTCCGGGATGGCCTCGGTCAACTCGACGCTGACCTTCGCCGGCATGTCCACGCTGCCGTTCGGCGGTGTCGGCGACTCCGGCTTCGGCCGCATCCACGGCGAGGACGGGCTCCGCGAGTTCGGCCGGGCCAAGTCGGTCACCCGCCGCCGGGCCCGGTCCCTGCTGCCCTCGATGACCTTCGAGCGCACGCCGGCCGACGTCGCCCGCCTGGTCAAGGCCGCAAAGCTGATGTACGGCCGCGGCCGCTGACGACCCCGGCCCGCCGGCTCAGAACAGGGTCAGCTCGTCGCGCTCGATGCCGCGCAGCCGGTCGTAGTCGACCACCACGCAGCGGATGCCACGGTCGGTGGCCAGCACCCGGGCCTGCGGCTTGATCTCCTGCGCCGCGAACACCCCGGTGACCGGGGCGAGCAGCGGATCGCGGTTCATCAGCTCCAGGTAGCGGGTGAGCTGCTCGACGCCGTCGATCTCGCCGCGCCGCTTCACCTCGACCGCCACGGCGCCCTGGTTGGCGTCCCGGCAGAGCAGGTCGACCGGGCCGATCGCCGTCATGTACTCCCGCCGCACCAGCGTGAAGCCCTCGCCGAGGGTTTCCGGGTTCGCGGCCAGCAACTCCTGGAGGTGCGCCTCGACGCCGTCCTTGCGCAGGCCCGGGTCGACGCCCAGCTCGTACGAGGTGTCCTGGAAGACCTCCTCCAGGGTGATGCGCAGCTCCTCGCCGGCCTTGTTGACCACCCGCCACACGCCGGGTGCCTCCTCCAGCCGGCACGGCGGGCTCATCCAGTTCAACGGCTTGTACGCCCGGTCGTCGGCGTGGATCGACACCGACCCGTCCGCCTTCACCATGAGCAACCGGGTGGCCGGCGGCAGGTGTGCCGAGAGCCGTCCGACGTAGTCCACCGAGCACTTCGCAATCACCAACCGCACCCGACGAGGGTAGCGGAGCACCCGGCAGTCGCCGACGAGCGCCACTGGCGAACCGGTGCGATATTGAGATCGTGCTCGAAGTCCTCACGGGTTCCGGCCTCGCCGCCTCGGCGGGCCTGAACGCCTACATCCCCCTCCTGCTGATGGGTCTGCTCGCCCGCTACACCGACCTCATGGAGCTGCCGAGCGGCTGGCAGTGGTTGGGCAACGGGTGGGTCCTGCTGATCCTCGCCGTGCTGCTCGCCGTCGAGGTGGTGGCCGACAAGGTGCCGGTGGTCGACCACGTCAACGACGTGGTGCAGACCGTCGTCCGGCCGACCGCCGGCGGGCTGGCCTTCGGCGCCGGCTCCACCTCGGAGACGGTCACGGTCAGCGACCCGGACACCTTCTTCTCCTCACACCAGTGGGTGCCCGTGGTGGTCGGCGTGCTCATCGCGCTCGGCGTGCACCTGCTCAAGTCGGCGGCCCGGCCGGTCATCAACGCGACCACGGCGGGGTTCGGCGCCCCGGTGGCCAGCACCGCCGAGGACGCGACCAGCGCGGTCATGTCGGTGGTGGCGATCCTGCTGCCGGTGCTGGTGCTGGCGTTCCTGGTCCTGCTCGTGGCGTTCTTCTTCTGGTTCCTGCGGCGGCGTCGTGATCGGCGTCGTGAACGCCAGGCCGCCCGGGCCGCGAGGTTCCGGGTCTAGACGCCGAAGGCCGGCACCCCGTGGTTCGGGGTGCCGGCCTTCGTGTCGTTGTGTCAGCTGAGGCGTGGTTGCGTATCCCCTGCCCCGCGCGGCGGTGAGGAGGGGGCACTCGACAGCGTGACCCCGGGGCGGATCTGCGGTCGAAGACCGGACGAATGCCTACATTTGTGGCTGACGTTCAGAGGAGGGCCGGAGAGATGACCGCGTCCATGGAGATGCCCCGGGTCCAGGAGTGCGCCGTCAGGTCCTGCGCCTACAACCACACCAACGACTGCCACGCCTTCGCGATCACGATCGGCAGCAGCGACCACGCGCACTGCCACACCTTCATCGAGCTGCCCGTGCGCGGCGGCGTCGAGCAGACGCTCGCCCAGGTGGGCGCCTGCCAGCGGGCGGACTGTCGGCACAACTCCGACCTGGAGTGTCACGCCCCGGCGATCACCGTGGGCCCGGACATGGACCTGGCGGACTGCCAGACCTACGCCAGCCGCTGAGCGGGGTCGGGCCCGCCGGAGGCGGGCCCGACCCGGGAAAGCGCGGGACTACTTCAGGACAGGCCGTTGGCCTCGCGGATCACGGTGACCAGGTCGTCGATGATGCCGGTCAGCGCGAAGTCCTTCGGCGTGAACACCCGGGCCACCCCGGCGGCCCGGAGCGCGTCCGCGTCGACCGCCGGGATGATGCCGCCGACCACCACGGGCAGGTCGGCCCGCCCGGCGGCGCGCAGCCCGTCCAGCACGGCCGGCACGGCGGCCAGGTGCGAGCCGGAGAGCACGGAGAGGCCGACCAGGTCGACGTCCTCCTCCACGGCCGCCGCCACGATCTGCCCGGCGGTCAGCCGGATGCCCTGGTAGACCACCTCGAAGCCGGCGTCGCGGGCGCGTACCGCGATCTGCTCGGCGCCGTTGGAGTGCCCGTCCAGGCCGGGCTTGCCGACGAGCAGTCGCAGCCGGCCGCTGCCCAGCTCGCGGGCGGTGGCGGCGACCCGCTCCCGGACCGCGCCCAGGCCGGCGTCGCCGCCGGCGCCGGCCGCGCCGGCAAGGCCCGTGGGCGCCCGGTACTCGCCGAACACCTGGCGCAGCGCGCCGGCCCACTCGCCGGTGGTCACGCCGGCCCGCACGCACTCCAGCGTCGCCGGCATGAGGTTCTGCGTGGTCGCGGCGGCCGCGCGCAGCCGGGCGAGTGCCGCGTCCACGGCCGCCGCGTCCCGGCCGGCCCGCCACTCGCGTACGGCGGTGGTGGCGGCCGCCTCGACGGCGGGGTCGACCTGCTCGATGGCCTCGGCGCCGGCCGCGGTCAGCGGCGACGCCTCGGTCTCGGTGAACCGGTTGACGCCGACCACCACGTCGGTGCCGGCCTCCATCCGCCGGCGCCGGTCGGCCAGCGAGGCGACCAGGGCGCTCTTGAGGTAGCCGGTCTCCACGGCGGCCACCACGCCGCCCATCTCCAGCACCTTCTCCAACTCGACGCGGGCCCCGGCGACGATGTCGTCGACCAGCGCGGTCATCACGTGCGAGCCGTCGAAGAGGTCCGGATATTCGAGCAGGTCCGACTCGTACGCGAGCACCTGCTGCATGCGCAGCGACCACTGCTGGTCCCAGGGGCGGGGCAGGCCGAGCGCCTCGTTCCAGGCGGGCAGTTGCACGGCGCGGGCCCGGGCGTCCCGGGACAGCGTGACGCCGAGCATCTCCAGCACGATGCGCTGGATGTTGTTCTCCGGCTGCGCCTCGGTGAGGCCCAGCGAGTTGACCTGGACGCCGTACCGGAAGCGGCGCTGCTTCGGGTTCTCCACGCCGTACCGGTCGCGGGTGATCTCGTCCCAGAGGGCGCCGAACGCGCGCATCTTGGCGATCTCCTCGACGAAGCGCACCCCGGCGTTGACGAAGAAGGAGATCCGCTGGACCACGTCGCCCATCCGCTCGGC
>NZ_VSEZ01000012.1:0-203397 GCF_008085935.1 Micromonospora sp. AP08 | reverse complement strand
GGCGGGGCGCCTTCCTCGATCGTGCACGGGGATACAACCACCCCGGCCTGCCAGCCATTCCACCGCCAGAGTGCCGCCGACCACTCGTGAAACGGACACGCCACGCAGCCGACGCGGTCGGTGGAACGCTATGTAGGTGTCCCGGCCTCGGAGACATACCTGGCGTTCCACTCAGCGGCCGAGCCAGCGGACGAACCGGACATCCACCCCAGTTCCGTGCCGGCGGGCACCAACGGAACAGCCCAGCGGCCGTCGCAGGCCGGGGTCGCTTTGCTCTGCAGCCACGGACGCACCACGTCCGCACCACGGCCGCTGCCTGAATGGCTGCAGAGCAAAGGCGCTGGTTGAGCACCTCCGTCAGGCGGCGGGCCAGTCCTGGGAGGCCAGACGCGGCGAGACCGCCCCGGGTGGGGCGGCCTCGAGCCAGGAGAGGAAGCCGGTGACCGTGGACCGCGCCATGGCGATCTCGACCGGGGCATGGTTGCTGGTGCAGCGCACGATCACCCAGTCGGCCGGCATGGAGAGCCGTTCCTGACCCTCGGGCAGCCGGCGCCGCTCCACGGCCAGCGTCTTGCGGGAGAGCACCCGCTTGGGACGCAGGGCGAAGCTGAACATGCGGTACCAGCGGAGTTCGTCGCCGACGAAACGGCCGAAGCCGGGAGACCAGCCTCGGCCGTCGAGGATCGTGGAGACCCGGACGCTGAGCCGGATGATGCCTCCGCTGCGGGTGTAGAGGGCCCGCCGGATGAAGAGGACCAGAAGCGCCGCGATGACGACCGCGACGCCGATTCCGATCCCTTCCACGATCTCCATCGGCGGGTCGGCTCAGCGCGCCGGAGTGGCCGGGGTGGCGCTCTCGGCGAGGACGGTCACGCCCTCCCCGGACACCGACAGGAAGCCGCCCGCCACGTCGTACGCGAGCTGCTCGCCGCCGGCCTGCTTGATGCGGACCTGGCTGGGCTCCGCGAGCTGGCCGAGCAGGGGCGCGTGTCCCGGCAGGACACCCAGCTCACCTTCGGTCGTCCGCGCGACGACCATCTCGGCCTCACCGGACCAGACCTTCTCCTCGACGGCTACGAGCTCGACGTGAAGCTGCTGTGCCACGCTGTCTCCTTGCTGCGGCGGCGGATTGCCGAAAGTCTAGTCGCGCCCCCGGGGCCCACCCAACGCGGGTGGCGAGAGCTGTGCCACGGTCATGCCAACGGGGCCCGGCGCCCGCCGGGGCCCGTTGGCGCTCACGCTACTTGCTCTTCTGCTTGAAGTCGGGGTGCTCCAGCAGGAACGCGTCGACCTGCTCGTTGCGTAGCGCCGCGAAGAAGTCCTCGGCGGGGGGCAGCAGCTGTTCCCCCTGGTATCCCCGGCCGGTCTCGACCGGGCCGCCGGGCAGCTTGATGGTCTCGATCGAGTCGGCCCGGATGCCCTTGAGGGCGAGGGCGAAGTCGACCACGCTGTTGCCCCGGCCGTTGAAGACCAGCGACTGGCCGGCCGCGCGCAGCACCCGGTCCAGCTTCACCGGGTTGGCCACCACGTCCGCGCTGAACGCCTGGCTCACCATCGCCTTGACGAACTGCTGCTGGTGCCGCTGCCGGCCGTAGTCGGCGTCCGGCACGCCGTTGTGCGGGTAGCGCTGCCGGACGTAGTCCAGCGCCTGCCAGCCCTTGAGGTGGGCGTTGCCCTTCTTGTAGACGGCCTGCGGGCCGAGGTAGCCGCCGCCGCCCGGCTTGAGCTGGCGCGGGGTGCCGTCGGGCTGGAGGTGCTCGGACTTGACGTCCCGCTCGATGTACATGTCGACACCACCCATGGCGTCGACGATCTTCTTGAAGCCGGTGAAGTTGATGATCGCGCCGGCGTCGAAGCGCTCGATCCCGGTGACCTGCTGCACGGTCTTGGCGAGCAATTCGAAGCCCTGTGCCGCGCTCGGGTTCTGCCCGGGGACCGCGCTGCCGTGCGACATGGCGGCGTTGAGCCGGTCGGTGCCGCCGGCGTAGTGGGCCTTCGGGAAGGCGGGGATCTCGACCCGCAGGTCACGGGGCAGCGAGAAGAGGTAGCCCCGGTCCATGCCGGCGGGCACGTGCAGGATCATGATCGAGTCGGCGAGGGGGCGGGCCTTCGAGTTGCGGGGGTCGACGCCCACCAGCAGGACGTTCAGCGGGCCCTTGATGTCGCTCTTCTTCTCCTTGGCCCCGGCCGCCTGGTCGCCGAAGAGGTCGCCCTTGCCGACCGCACCCTCGTACCGGGCGACCAGCGCGTGGTATCCCACCAGCACGGAGCCGCTGAGCACCATCATGACGACCCCGAGGATGGTGCAGACGCGGGCCCACCGCGGCACGCCACGCCACATGGACCGCTTGCCGCGGTCCGTGCCGGCCTTACCACCCACGAGCATCTCCCATCGTCACGCCCACGACTGATAGACGGGCGCGCGGATCCGTTTCGTTGCAAGAGATCAACGGTCATGACGTGAACGTCGTGTCACGAACGGTACCGCGCGGTCTGCCGAACCGCTTGCCGCAGAACCGGGCATCTGGTAACGAGGGGGCCTGAACAGGCAGAGGCCGCCCCGACATCCGTCGGGGCGGCCTCTGTGGAGTGTGAGCGGGCTCTCAGCCCTCCATCAGCTCCTTGGCCTTCTTCTCGAGGTCCTCCAGACCGCCGCACATGAAGAACGCCTGCTCGGGGAAGTGGTCGTACTCGCCCTCGCTGATCTTCTTGAACGCCTCGATGGTCTCCTTGATCGGGACCGTCGAGCCCGGCACGCCGGTGAACTGCTCGGCGGCGTAGGTGTTCTGCGACAGGAAGCGCTCGATCCGGCGGGCCCGGCCCACCGTGACCTTGTCCTCCTCGGAGAGCTCCTCGATGCCGAGGATGGCGATGATGTCCTGCAGGTCCTTGTAGCGCTGCAGGATCCGCTTCACCTCGGTGGCGACCGCGAAGTGCTCGGCGCCGACGAAGTCCGGGGCGAGGATCCGGGACGAGGACGCCAGCGGGTCCACGGCCGGGTAGATGCCCTTGTCGGAGATCGACCGCTCCAGGTTGGTGGTCGCGTCCAGGTGGGCGAACGTGGTGGCCGGCGCCGGGTCGGTGTAGTCGTCGGCGGGCACGTAGATCGCCTGCATCGAGGTGATGGCCTGGCCCCGGACGGAGGTGATCCGCTCCTGGAGCTCGCCCATCTCGTCGGCCAGGGTCGGCTGGTAACCCACGGCGCTCGGCATGCGGCCGAGCAGCGTGGAGACCTCGGAACCGGCCTGGGTGAAGCGGAAGATGTTGTCGATGAAGAGCAGCACCTCCTGCTTCTTCACGTCGCGGAAGTACTCCGCCATGGTCAGCGCGGAGAGGGCGACCCGCAGCCGGGTGCCCGGCGGCTCGTCCATCTGGCCGTAGACCAGCGCGGTCTTGTCGATGACGCCGGACTCGGTCATCTCGGCGATGAGGTCGTTGCCCTCACGGGTGCGCTCACCCACGCCGGCGAAGACCGACGTACCACCGAAGTTCCGGGCAACCCGGGTGATCATCTCCTGGATGAGCACCGTCTTGCCCACGCCCGCGCCGCCGAACAGGCCGATCTTGCCGCCCTTGACGTACGGGGCGAGCAGGTCGATGACCTTGATGCCGGTCTCCAGCATCTCGGTCTTCGGCTCCAGGTCCGCGAAGGCCGGGGCCTTGCGGTGGATCTGCCAGCGGTCGTCCGCCTGCAGCGTCTCGCCCTCGGTGAGGTTGAGGACCTCGCCGATCGCGTTGAACACGTGGCCCTTGACCGCGTCGCCCACGGGCACGGTGATCGGCGAGCCGGTGTCCCGGACCTCGGAGCCGCGGACCAGGCCGTCGGTCGGCTGCATCGAGATGGCGCGGACCACGTTGTCGCCCAGGTGCTGGGCGACCTCGAGGGTCAGCGTCTTCTCGCCGCCGGAGAGCGTCACGTCCACGTGCAGGGCGTTGAACAGGTCCGGCATGGCGTCGCGCGGGAACTCGGCGTCGACGACCGGGCCGATGACCCGGACCACGCGACCCGTGGCCGTCTTGGTCTCTACTGGGGCAGTCATCACACTTCACTTCCCGACGCGGCGAGCGCGTTCGCGCCGCCGACGATCTCACTGATCTCCTGGGTGATCCCGGCCTGGCGGGCCGAGTTCATCTCGCGCGTGTACTTCTCGATCATCTCTTCGGCGTTGTCGGTGGCGCTCTTCATGGCCCGCCGACGGGCCGCCGACTCGCTGGCCGCCGACTCCAGCAACGCCGCGTAGATCCGCGTGTTGATGTACTTTGGCAGCAGCGCGTCGAGCAGCGCCTCCGCCTCCGGCTCGAACTCGTACGCCGGCAGCAGGCCCTCGGACCGCGGCCGGTCCTCGACCTGCATGGGGCCGATGATCTTCGCGACCGGAGTCTGGGTCATCAGGGACTTGAACTCGGTGTAGACGATGTGCAGCTCGTCGATGCCGACGATTCCGTCCGCTCCGGCCTGCCCCTCCACGTCGTCCGCGCCGGCCGTGAACGCCTTGATCAGCGTCTCGCCCACCTCGCGGGCGTCGGAGAAGCCCGGCTGCTCGGAGAAGCCCGTCCAGCTCGCCGCGATCTCCCGGTTGCGGAACCGGTAGTACGTCACGCCCTTGCGGCCGACGACGTAGAGCACCGGCTCCTTGCCGTCCGCCCGCAGCCGGGAGATCAGCGACTCCGCGGTCCGGATCGCGTTGGTGCTGTAACCACCGGCCAGGCCACGGTCCGCCGTGACGAGCAGGACGCCCGCCCGCCGCACCCGCTCGCGCGGGGTGAGCAGCGGGTGGTCGATCCGCGCGTTCGAGGCCAGCGCCGTGAGCACGCCGGTGATGGCCTGGGCGTACGGCAGCGAAGCCGCCACCCGGGCCTGGGCCTTGGCGATGCGGCTCGTCGCGACGAGCTCCATCGCCTTGGTGATCTTCTTCATCGACTTCGCCGAGCGGATCCGTTGACGAAGAACGCGAACCTGCGCGGCCATCGTCAGCTCTCAGCCGGGCGGTCGGTCGAGCCGTCGCGGAAGCGGGTCACCGTCTCGCGGTTCTCCTCGCCCTCCAGCGGCTGCGCGGCCGGCTCGTTGATCCGGTGCTCGTCCTCCTTGCCCAGGAAGACCTTCTTGAACTCGGTGATGGCCGAGTCGAGCGAGCCGATGATGTCGTCGTCCCACTTGTTGTCGGCGATGCCGGCCAGGACGCCCTCGTGCTTGTGCCGGAGGTACTGGAGGAACTCCGACTCGAAGCGGCGGACCTCGCCGACGGGGATGTCGTCGAGCTTGCCCTCGGTGCCGGCCCAGACGGAGACGACCTGCTCCTGCACCGGGTACGGCGAGTAGTTCGGCTGCTTCAGCAGCTCGACCAGGCGGGAACCGCGGTCCAGCTGGGCGCGGGAGGCCTTGTCCAGGTCGGAGGCGAAGGCGGCGAACGCCTCCAGCTCGCGGTACTGGGCCAGGTTGAGCCGCAGCGAACCGGCCACCTTCCGCATCGGCTTCACCTGCGCGGCGCCACCGACCCGGGAGACCGAGGTGCCGACGTTGATGGCCGGCCGGACGCCCTGGTTGAACAGGTCGGTCTCCAGGAAGATCTGGCCGTCGGTGATGGAGATGACGTTGGTGGGGATGAACGCCGAGATGTCGTTCGCCTTGGTCTCGATGATCGGCAGACCGGTCATCGAGCCGCCGCCCAGCTCGTCGGAGAGCTTGGCGCAGCGCTCCAGCAGCCGGGAGTGCAGGTAGAAGACGTCACCCGGGTAGGCCTCGCGGCCCGGCGGGCGGCGCAGCAGCAGCGACACGGCGCGGTACGCCTCGGCCTGCTTGCTCAGGTCGTCGAAGACGATCAGGACGTGCTTGCCGCCGTACATCCAGTGCTGGCCGATGGACGAGCCGGTGTACGGAGCGAGGTACTTGAAGCCGGCCGGGTCGGAGGCCGGGGAGGCCACGATGGTGGTGTACTCCATCGCGCCGGCCTCCTCCAGCGTCCCCTTGATCGAGGCGATGGTGGAGGCCTTCTGGCCGACGGCGACGTAGATGCAGCGGACCTGCTTCTTCGGGTCGCCGGAGCGCCAGTTGTCCCGCTGGTTGAGGATGGCGTCCAGGGCGACCGTGGTCTTGCCGGTCTTCCGGTCGCCGATGATCAGCTGGCGCTGGCCCCGGCCGATCGGGGTCATGGCGTCGACGGCCTTGATACCGGTCTGCAGCGGCTCGAAGACCGACTGCCGGGACATCACGTTCGGGGCCTGGAGCTCCAGCTCGCGGTAGCCCTCGTTGGCGATGTCGCCGAGGCCGTCGATCGGCTGGCCGAGCGCGTTGACCACGCGGCCGAGGAACGCGTCGCCGACCGGCACGGAGAGAACCCGCTCGGTGCGCTTGACGCGCTGACCCTCTTCGATCCCGGCGAAGTCACCGAGGACGACGACACCGATCTCCCGGACGTCGAGGTTCAGGGCCACGCCGAGCGTGCCGTCCTCGAACTCCAGGAGCTCGTTGGTCATGGTCGAGGGGAGCCCCTCGACGTGGGCGATGCCGTCGCCGGCGTCGGCGACGGTGCCGACCTCCTCGCGGGAGACGTCGGCCGTGTAGGAGGAGACGTAGCGCTCCAGGGCGCCGCGGATCTCCTCCGTCGAGATGGTCAGCTCGGCCATCCTCTGCTTCCTTAAGTATCAGGGGCCCGGGATACCTAGTACCGACCGGTCCGATGGCGTCGAATCAGGGCTGCTCAGTCGCTGATCAGCGCTTCGCGAGCGCGTTGCGGGTCTCGTTGAGGCGGCGCAGGACGGTGCCGTCGTACAGGTCGGAGCCGACCCGCACACTCACCCCACCGAGCACGTCCGGGTTGACCGTCTGCTTGACGGAGACCTCCCGACCGTACATCTCGGAGAGGCGGGCACCCAGGCGTCGCTCCTCCTCGTCACTCAGCGGGGCCGCCACGGTCACGTACGCGACCTGACGGTCCCGCCGGTCGGCGGCCAGCTCGACCAGCCGGGTGAGCGCCCCGGTGAAGGAGCGTCCCCCGAAGCCACCGAGCGCGGCCCCGACGAGGTAGCCGGTGATCGGCCGGGCCTTGCCGGCGAGCAGCTGGTCGACCAGGGTGGCCCGCTGCGCCGCCGGGGCCATCGGGTCGGAGAGCGCGTTGGACAGCTCCGGGGAGCCCGACACGACCTGCCCGAAGCGGAACAGCTCGTCCTCGACCTCGCCCAGCTCGCCGGCCTTGTCGGCGCTCGCGAGGAGCGCCTCGACACCCAGCCGCTCGACGCCGTCGAGCAGTTGCGACGGAGCCGACCAGCGGCCGGAGACCAGCGAGGCGAGCAGGTCGAGCGCGTCGGCGCTGATCTTGCCGCGCAGCATCTCGCCGAGCAGGCCGGCCCGATCCGACCCGGAACGGGCCGGGTCGGAGAGCGCCCGGCGCAGCCGCGGCTCGCGCCGCAGCAGGGCGGCGACGGAGAGGATGTCGTCGGCGGTGGAGGCCACCGCCGACGGCTCCGCGCCGCGGGCGTACGCGTCGAGGCGGTCCGCCGCGACCTTGTACGACTCCCGGCTGGCGGCCTGCATCAGCGGGCCCCCGTGCTCTCGAGACCGCTCAGGAACCGGTCGACGGTGCCCTTGCGCCGCGCCTCGTCGGCGAGCGACTCACCGACGATCCGGCTGGCCAGGTCCACCGCGATGGTGCCGACCTCGGTGCGCAGCTCGCGCACGATGGTGGCCCGCTCCGCGGCGAGCTGCTCCTTGCCGGCGGCGATGATCCGGTCGGACTCCTCGCGCGCCTTGGCGAGGATGTCCTGGCGGATGCCCTCGGCGTCGGCCCGGGCGTCGTCGCGGATCTTGGCGGCGTCGGTACGCGCCTCCGCGAGCTGGGCCCGGTACTGCTCGAGCAGCTGGTTCGCCTCGGCCTGGGCGGCCTCGGCGCGCTTGATGCCGCCCTCGATCGCGTCGACCCGGGCCTGGAACGTCTGCTCCATGCGCGGGAAGACGAACTTCATCAGCACGAAGCAGAGCACGATGAAGGCGATGCCACCGACCACGATCTCCTGCCATACCGGCACGATCGGGTTGTGGGCCGTCTCACCACCCTCTGCGGCGAGGAAGAACATGGGATACCTCCCGGTCGAGGTGTCGGCTTACTTGAAGACGAAGCCGAAGGCGATGCCCAGCAGGGCGAGCGCCTCGATGACGGCGAAGCCGATCCAGACGTACGGCAGGGTCATCCGGGACGACTCCGGCTGGCGGGCGGTCGACTGGATGTAGGCCGAGAAGACCAGGCCCACGCCGATGCCCGGGCCGATGGCGGCGAGGCCATAGCCGATGGCGCTGAGACTGCCGTTGACGGCGGCGATGTCCATTACAGGTTCCTCCTGGTTATCTCGCGTGAGCGGTTCACGCGGGACGACAACGGGCTGTGCGGTGGTGAAGGATTCAGTGCTCGTCGGCGAGCGAGCCCTGGACGTAGCTCGCCGT
The DNA here is from genome assembly GCF_008085935.1 of Micromonospora sp. AP08. Classification (NCBI taxonomy): domain Bacteria; kingdom Bacillati; phylum Actinomycetota; class Actinomycetes; order Micromonosporales; family Micromonosporaceae; genus Micromonospora; species Micromonospora sp. AP08. The sequence continues at coordinate 194,963 of NZ_VSEZ01000012.1, read as the reverse complement.
CAGCACGGTGAAGACGTACGCCTGCAGGACGATGACCAGGGCTTCGAGGAAGGTGAGCGCCACGGTCATCAGCCAGGACAGCACCGACACCGGCGCGAGCAGGGGGGTGGCGTTCAGCATGGCGAAACCGCCGAGCGTGAAGACCAGCAGCAGCATGTGGCCGGCGAACATGTTCGCGAAGAGACGGACGGCCAGCGAGAACGGCCGGACCAGGAAGGTCGACATGAACTCGATCGGCGTCAGCAGCGGCAGGATGTACCACGGCGCGGGTGGCACCAGCGAGTTCTTCACGTACTTGACGAAGCCGTGGTGCCGGATGCCGACGTAGATGAACATCACGTAGCTGATCACGGCCAGGAAGGCCGGGAACGCGATGTGCGAGTTCGGCGAGATCTGGAAGACCGGGATGATCGCGAACAGGTTGGTCAGCAGGATGAAGCAGAAGAGCGTCGTGAAGTAGGGCGCGAAGCGCACCCCCGCGTGCCCGATCATGTCGACGGCGATGTTGTTCCGCACGAAGCCGTAGATCGACTCGGCGAACCACTGCTTCTTGGTCGGCACCAGCTGGGGGTTCCGGTAGCTGAGCAGGAAGAACAGGATCAGGATCCCGACCGCCAGCCAGACCATGAACGTGATCTTGGTGAACCAGTAGGAGTCGTGCGCACCCCAGGGCAGGATGCTGGGCAGGTAGAAGTCCTCCACGCTGGGTGGGAATTCCGCCTGGCCCGCTGCCAGGACGTTCGCCTGTCCGAACACCGCGTCCCTTCCTATTGAGGCGTGCCGAGCTTACGGATGACCAGGATGATTCCCCCGGCCATGCCGAGCACGATCCCGATCCCGGTGGCGATGCCACCGGTGTCGAGCCAACGGTCGACCAGCCAGCCGATGAACCCCCAGACGAGCATGCCCGCGATCAGGTAGCTGAGCGCGGTCCAGCCCTGACCGGCACCGGACGGAGGGTCGCCCGGGCCGCCAGCGCTGGGGGGTTTCTGGTCACCGGCCATGACGGGGCGAACGATATCAGTCGAGGAGACGAGGCTGTGCCTCACCCCCCGCACAACCTGGTTGTGTGGGACACGGGTGGGCGAAGTCGTCTGGAGGCACGCTACTCCCCTCCGGCCAGTGAGAGAATGACCGATCGCGGACACACCGGCGTGCCGTCCGAAGGATGGGAACGCTCAGTTGTGGACGCGGCGGGCGTGCACCGTGGCCAGCCACCAGATGTGCACCCCGGTCCAGACCAGCACACCGGCCGCGATGCCGAGGCAGAACGGGAGCAGTCCGGGCCAGCCGGTCGACGCCACCAGCACCATCACCGCCCCGAGCAGGGTCATCTTGCCGATGTAGACGCCCAGCCCGAAGGGGAGCACCAACTGCGGGTCCCGGGCGTCGGCCCAGGCCAGCACCACGGTGGTGAGCGTGTAGCTGGCCGCGGTGACCGCCACCCCGGCCGCCGCGCCGAGCGCGCCGTCCGCGCCCCGGGTCAGCCCGCCGGCCACCGCCGCCACCGCGGCCAGCAGCACCGAGGCGATGACCAGCACGGGCAGGTGGCGCAGCCGCCAGCCCCGGTCCGCGGCCGCCTCCGCCGCGCGCGTCCCCGGCTCAGCCACGGGGGTACGCCGGAAAGGCGCCGACCAGCTCGGTCACGTCGCCGGCGATCCGGCCCAGCTCCTCCGCGCCACCGGGCGACTCCGGGTCGGTGCGCACGGCCCGGGCGATCAGCGTGGCGATCCGGCGCATCTCCCCCTCGCGCATGCCCTGGGTGGTGACGCTCGGCGTGCCCACCCGGATGCCGGAGGCGACCATCGGCTTCTGCGGGTCGTACGGGATGGCGTTCTTGTTCAGCGTGATGCCGGCGGCGTCGCAGCGCGCCTCGGCCCCGGCCCCGGTCACCCCGGTCTCGCGCAGGTCGATCAGCGCCAGGTGGGTGTCGGTGCCGCCGGAGACCGGCCGCATGCCCTCGGCGGCCAGCCCGTCGGTGAGCGCCTGCGCGTTGCTGACCACCTGGGAGGCGTACGCCCGGAACTCGGGCTGGGCGGCCTCGCGCAGGGCGACCGCCTTGGCGGCGACCGCGTGCATCAGCGGACCGCCCTGGGTGAACGGGAAGACCGCCTTGTCGATCCGGGCGGCCAGCGACTCCCGGCAGAGGATCATGCCGCCGCGCGGGCCGCGCAGCACCTTGTGCGTCGTGCAGGTGACGACGTCGGCGTAGGGCACCGGGGACGGGATGGCGCGGCCGGCGACCAGCCCGATGAAGTGCGCCGCGTCCACCATGAGGTAGGCGTCGACCTCGTCGGCGATCTCCCGGAACCGGGCGAAGTCGATCAAGCGGGGGTACGCCGTCGCGCCGCAGATGATGAGCTTCGGCCGGTGCGCGAGGGCCAGGTCGCGGACCTCGTCGTAGTCGATCAGCTCGGTGTCGGGCCGCACCGTGTAGCCGACCGGGTGGAACCACTTTCCGGAGAAGTTCACCCGGCTGCCGTGGGTGAGGTGCCCGCCGTGCGGCAGGTCCATGGCCAGCACGGTGTCGCCCGGCTGCACGAGGGCCGCGTACGCGGCCAGGTTGGCGCTCGCGCCGGAGTGCGGCTGGAGGTTGGCGTGCTCGGCCCCGAACAGCTCCTTCGCCCGGGCGATGCCGAGTTCCTCGGCGCGGTCCACCTCGGCGCAGCCGCCGTAGTAGCGCCGGCCCGGGTAGCCCTCGGCGTACTTGTTGGTCAGCGTGGAGCCGAGGGCGGCCAGCACCGCGGGCGAGGTGAGGTTCTCGCTGGCGATCAGTTGCAGGCCGCCGCGCAGCCGCGCCAACTCCCCGAGCACCACCTCGGCGATCTCCGGATCGACGGTGCTGAGCTGCTGGAAGTCCGGCCCCCAGAAGGCGTTCCTCGCGTTCTCCACAGCGAAGGAGTCTACGGAGCCCCAGACTGGAAGCCGTGAGATGCCTCGTCACCGGCGCGACGGGTTACATCGGTGGCCGCCTCGCGCCCCGGCTGCTGGCCGACGGGCACACCGTCCGCTGCCTGGCCCGCAAGGCGGGGCGGCTGCGCGACGTGCCGTGGGCGTCCCGGGCCGAGATCGCCGAGGGCGACCTGCGGAAACCGGAGACGCTGCCGGCCGCGTTCGAGGGCGTGGACGTGGCGTACTACCTGGTCCACTCGCTCGGCCAGCGGGGCTTCGAGGCGGCCGACCGGGAGGCCGCGGAGAACTTCGCCGAGGCGGCCCGCGTCGCGGGCGTACGCCGGATCGTCTACCTGGGCGGGCCGGAGCCGGCGGCGGATCGGAAGGTCCCGTCGGCGCACCTGCGGTCCCGCGCGGAGGTCGGCCGGATCCTGCTGGCCAGCGGGGTGCCGGCCGTGGTGCTGCGGGCCGCCGTGATCATCGGGTCCGGCTCGGCCTCGTTCGAGATGCTGCGCTATCTGACCGAGCGGCTGCCGGGCATGGTCACGCCGCGCTGGGTGCGCAACCGGATCCAGCCGATCGCCGTCCGCGACGTGCTGCGCTACCTGGTCGGCTGCGCCGACCTGCCGCCCGAGGTGAACCGGGCCTTCGACATCGGCGGCCCGGAGGTGCTCACCTTCCAGGACATGATGCAGCGGTACGCCCGGGTGGCCGGGCTGCGCCGGCGGATCATCCTGCCGGTCCGGCCGCTGACCCCGTCGCTCTCCTCGCACTGGGTCGGCTGGGTGACGCCGGTGCCCAACTCGATCGCCCGGCCGCTGGTGGAGAGCCTGGTCCACGAGGCGGTCGCCCACGAGCACGACATCGCCCGGTACGTGCCCGACCCGCCGGGCGGGTTGACCGGCTTCGACGAGGCGGTGGCCCTGGCGCTGACGAAGGTGCGCGACGGCCAGGTCGAGACCCGGTGGTCGACCGCGAGCGGGCCGGACGCCCCGGCCGAGCCGCTGCCCACCGATCCGCAGTGGTCGGGTGGAACCGCGTACACCGACGTGCGGGAGCGGGCGGTGGACGCGCCGACGGCCGCGCTGTGGCGGGTCGTCGAGGGGGTCGGCGGCGAGCACGGCTGGTACTCGTTCCCGCTGGCCTGGTCGGTCCGGGGCTGGCTGGACCGGCTGGTGGGCGGGGTGGGGCTGCGCCGGGGCCGGCGCGACCCGCACCACCTCCAGGTCGGCGAGGCGCTGGACTTCTGGCGGGTCGAGGAGATCGTGCCGGGCGAGCTGCTGCGGCTGCGCGCCGAGATGCGGCTGCCCGGCCGGGCCTGGCTGGAGATGCGCGTCGAGCCGGCCGGCGACGGCCACAGCCGCTACGTCCAGCGCGCCGTCTTCCTCCCGCACGGCCTCCCCGGCCACCTCTACTGGGCCTCGGTCGCCCCGTTCCACACCGTCGTCTTCGGCGGCATGGCCCGCAACATCGCCCGCGGCGCCGAACGCCCCGGCCACCACTGACCCCCTCAGTCGCCGGTGCGGGGGCTGGTCCGCTCGAAGGCGACGGTCTGGCCCGGCGGGACGAAGTCCAGGACCGGCTGGTCCCGCAGAGCCCACGCGAGGAGGCGGCCCACGGCCTCGATCTGGCGGACCTGGACCCCGCCGCCGACGGCGTCCCGGGGGTCGTCCGGGTTCGCGGCGATGGTGGCCACGGAGAGCTGCGGGGTGAAGGCGACCACGGTCTCCGTGGCGTTCCGCTCCGAGCTGCCCGTCTTACCGGCCAGCGGGCGGCGCAGGCCGGGCGCCAGTTCCTCGGCGGTGCCACCGTTGCAGCGGCGGTACATCGACTGGTCACCGACCGGGCAGCGGGCCGCGTCCGCCGCCGCCCGGGCCACCTCGGTGTCGAGCACCTGGCGGCAGTCCGGGTTTCCGGCCGCGATCTTCCGCCCGGTGGGGTCGGTGATCGAGGCGATCGGGGTGGGCCGGCACCAGGTCCCCTCGGCGGCCACCGTGGCGTACGCGTTGGCCAGGTCGAGCGGGGTGGTGGAGGAGACCCCGAGGGTGAACGGCCCCCAGTTCTTCGCGCCGTCCCGGGCCAGCTTGGCGTCCTCGGGCGAGCGGAACACGATGCCCAGCCGCTCGGCCATCTCCACCACCCGGTCCGCGCCGACCCGCTCGGTCAGCCAGGCGAAGTAGGTGTTCACCGACCGGCCGAACGCGTCCCACATGGTGCGGTCGCCGTCCATCCAGACCGGGTTGGCGTTCTCCGGGCACCAGTGGCCGCCGCAGCTCGCCGGGCCGCCGTCGATCGGGTACTTCGTGACGAAGACGCCGGGCGAGTCGAACTCGGTGCTCAGCGGCAGCCCGGACTCCAGCGCGGCGAGCAGGGCGAAGAGCTTGAAGGTCGAGCCGGCCTGGTAGCCCTCGATGCCCGGGCCGCCGGCGACCAACTGGTTCACGGTGTTCGGGTAGTTCTGCCGGGCGTCCGGGTTCGGGGCCACGCTGTAGTTGCGGTTCACCGCCATGGCCAGCACCCGGCCGGTGCCCGGCTGCACCACCGCCGTCGGCGCGGCCCGCTGGTTGGTGACCGCATAGATCCGCAGCACCTGCTCGGTGGCCTTGGCCTGCACGTCCGGGTCGAGGGAGGACACGATCGACCAGCCACCCCGGCGCAGCGTGCGCTGCCGCTCGTCCACCGTCTTGCCGAACGCGGGCTGGGCGTTCCACCACTGGGTGAACCAGTCGCAGAAGAAGCCCCAGTCGTTGTGCCCGGCGGGCACCGCGGCGCAGTCGTTCGGGGTGGCGCTGGGCTTGAGGTTGAGCTGCTCGCCCTTGGCCCGGGCCGCGTCCGCCTCGGCCACCTGACCGGTCTCCACCATCCGGTCCAGCACGTACGCCCGGCGGCCCAGCGCCGCGTCGGCGTCGCCGTTGATCGGGTCGTCGGTGTCGGGTGAGCGGACCAGCCCGGCGAGCAGCGCCGACTGGGCCAATGTGAGCTTGTCCGGCGTGGTGGAGAAGTAGCGCTTGCTGGCCGCCGCGATGCCGTACGCGCCGGCGCCGAAGTAGGCGATGTTCAGGTAGCGCCCGAGGATCTCGTCCTTGCTGATCCGGCGTTCCAGGGCCAGCGCGTACCGCATCTCGCGGATCTTGCGGCCGACGGTGATCTCGGTGGCCCGGGCCCGCTGCTCCTCGGTCAGCCGGGGGTCACCGGCCAGCGCGTTGCGGACGTACTGCATGGTCAGCGTGGAGGCGCCCTGCCGGGTGCCGTCCCGCCGGTTGGCCGTGAAGGCGCGCGCCACGCCGCGCACGTCGACGCCGTGGTGCTGGTAGAACCGGACGTCCTCGGCGGCCACGATGGCCTGCCGCATCACCGGCGCCACCTCCTCGACCGGCACGTCCACCCGATCCTCCACGTAGAAGGAGGTGATCAGGGTGCGGCCGTCGCTGGCGTACAGGTTGGAGCGCTGGGCCGGCTGCGGCGTCTTCAGCGACTCCGGCAGCGCGGCGTAGGGCATCAGATTCTTGAAGCCGAGCCCGAAGACGAGCGCCGCCGGAAGCGCGGCGGCGCCCAGGGCCAGCCCGGCGAGCACGCCGGCGAGCAGGACGGTGAACAGCTTGTTGAGATGGGCCCGGTTCATCAGCTCTCCCCGCAGGAGCCGGCCGTACGGACCCGTCCAGAATGCCCGGAATCGGCGGTTTCGCCGCAATCTTCGCCGAAACGCGCAGGAAGTTCGCGAGAAAGGATGAACCTCAGGGAAGGAGCACGGCGGCCAGCGGCTGGACGGTCTCCTCGATCTCGTCGGCCACCCGGCTGAAGCACTGGTCGCCCCGGCCCCAGGGGTCGTCGAGGTCGTCGGTGGGCAGCGCCGTGCTGCCCTGCCGGGCCGCGTCCGCCGCCTCGACCAGCGCCACGCCCCGGGCGTACACGGCCTCCGGGGTGGCCTCCACGGGCGGCAGCCCGGCCCGGTCCACCGTGCCGAGGAGCCGGCCGAACTCGCCCAGCACGAAGGTGCGCGCGGCGGCGTCCGGGCGCAGCGCCACCACGTACTCGTGCTGGTCGGCGGTGGCGGTGAGGACCAGGTCGGCGGCGTCGATGAGGTCGGAGCGGAGCCGGCGGGCGGCGAACCCGTCCGCCGCGCCGCCGCGCGAGGTCACCTGCCGGGCCGCCGGCGGGTTCATCTCCTCGCCGGCGTGCCAGCCGCCGGTGCCGGCGCTGTGGCTGTGCACCAGCTCGTCCGAGCGGGCCGGGTCGACGCCGAGCCGGCCCAGCCGCTCCCGGACGGCGAGCAACAGCAGCCGCTCGGCCATCGGGGACCGGCAGATGTTGCCCATGCAGACGTGCAGGACGGTGAACGGGGGCACTCAGGCCCCCCGCTCGTCGAGGATGTCCGGCACCACGTCGCGCAGCTTCTCCAGGCTCACCGCGCCCTGGCGCAGCACCCGGGGCACCTCGCCGGTCAGGTCGACGATGGTGCTCGGCACCGGATCCGGCGCCGGGCCGGCCTCCAGGTAGGCCCGGACGCCGTAGCCGAGCTGGTCGCGGGCCTCCTCGGCGGTGAGCGCGGCGGGCTGGCCGACCTTGTTGGCCGAGGCCACCGCCATCGGGCCGGTCTCGCGCAGCACCTCCAGCGCCACCGGGTGCAGCGGCATCCGCACCGCCACCGTGCCGCTGGAGTCGCCCAGGTCCCAGGCCAGGCTCGGCGAGTGCTCCACCACGATGGTCAGCGCGCCCGGCCAGAACGCCTCGACCAGTTCGCGGGCCGAGCGGGGCAGCGAGAAGACCAGGCCGTCGAGGGTGTGCCGGGAACCGATCAGCACCGGGGGCGCCTGCCGGGCGCCGCCCTTGGCGTCCGCGAGGGCCTTCACCGCGTACGGGGTGAAGGCGTCGGCGCCGATGCCGTAGACCGTGTCGGTCGGCAGGACGACGAGTTCCCCGTTCTTGACCGCCTCGATCGCAGCGGCGATGCCGCGGTCCCGGTCGGCGGGCGACCGACAGTCGTAGAGCATCACGAGGAGCCAGTCTGCCACGCCGGGGCGGGGTCGGCGTGGTGGCCGTCCGCCCGGCGGGACGCGGTGGCGTACCGGGGCCGCCCGACCAGGTCACGGTGCTCCTCGACCCGCTCGTAGCGGCCGTCGGCGGCGAGCAGCGCGGGCACCGCCGTGGCGTGGGTGTCGTCGTGCTCGACGCCGAGCACCCCGCCCGGGCGCAGCAGCGCGGCGGCCCGGCCCACCACCGGGCGGATCACGTCCAGCCCGTCCGCGCCGCCGAACACCGCCTCGTCCGGGTCGTGGCCGGCCACCTCGGGCGGCACCACCACCGACCGGGGCACGTACGGCGGGTTGCAGAGCAGCACGTCGACCCGGCCCACCAGGTCGGCGAGCAGCCCCGGGTCGGTGACGTCGGCGGCGACCACCTCGATCGGCCGGTCCCCCGCGGCGGCCCGCTCGGCGGCGTTGCGGCGCAGCCAGTCCAGCGCCGCCGGCGACCGTTCCACCGCCACGACCCGGGCCGACGGCAGCTCCTGGGCGACCGCCAGCGCGATCGCGCCGGAGCCGCTGCACAGGTCGACGACCAGCGGCGCGGGCGACCGGCGCGCCTGCTCGATCCCCCAGCCCGCGAGCAGTTCGGTCTCCGGCCGGGGCACGAAGACGCCCGGGCCGACCGCCAGTTCCAGGTGCCGGAAGCCGGCGACGCCGGTCAGGTGCTGGAGGGGTTCCCGGGCCACCCGCCGGTCGACAAGCGTGTCGAGGCGGTCGCGCTGCGCCGGGGTCAGGCCGTCGGCGAGCGCCAGCCGGCCGCGTGGCACCTCCAGCACGTACGCGGCCAGCAGCTCGGCCTCCGCGCGGGGCGCCTCGACGCCCGCCGCCGCGAGGGCCCGGGCCGCCCGGGCGACCGCCCGCGAGGGGCGCTCGCGTTCTGACCCTTCGGACGGGTGTTGCGGTAGGGAGGTCACGACATAATCATGAAGCGTCGCGGGTCACCTCACGAGCGGGTGCGTCCGGACGCACACACAGGGAGGTCGCGAGTGGGCTGGCTCGACCGGGTCGAGGACCAGGTTGACGCCCTCCGGCGCGCCCGGGCGTTGCAGGAGGTAAGCCGCTCGGCGGAGGCGTGCGCCCTGCTGGACCGGGTCATCCGCACCACCGCCGACCCGTGCGCGCGGGCCGACGCGCTGGTGCAGCGCCTCTCCGCGCTGATCAATCTCGGTCGGACGGCCGAGTTCACCCGGGCCATCGAGGAGGCCTCCGCCGCCGTCCGGGACCTGGCCGAGCCGTACCTGCACGGGCACCTCAACGCCCTCGCCGCGCTCGCCGCCCACCACCAGGGCGCGCTGGACCGCTGCGTCACCCACCTGGTCCGGGCGGCCCGGGCGCTGAGCGCCGACGACGACCCGGACCGGGACACCGCCTGGGGCTGGCACGACCTGGCCATGGCCTACTCCTACCTGAGCTTCCACGGCCACGCGCTCGGCGCGATCGAGCGCGCCCGCCAGGTGGGGCTGACGGCGGGCATCCCCGAGGAGACCTTCGCCGCGCCCGGCATCCGGCTGCGCAACGCCGTGGCGCTGGATCACAACGGCGACAGCGACGGCTGCCTGCGCGTGCTCCGCGACGTGGCCGGCGACCTCGCCCGCTTCCTGCGCAGCGGCCGGGCCGGCCACCTCCGGCCGAGCAGCCTGGCCGCCTACGGCTACGCCGCCGCCCGCCGGGCGGCGCTCGGCGACCGGGTGGACTCCGGCGGGGACGCCGACCCGGCCCGGCTGCTCGGGCACGGCGGGGACAGCGCCCGCGCCCGCGACCTGCGCCAACTCGGCCAGGTCTGCCTGGCCGTCGCCGAGGGCCGCCCCATCGAGGCGGTCGCCCGGCTGGACACCATCCGCGTCTCCGACGAGACGGTGGGCGCCGCCGAGGCGCCCCGGCTGCGCAGCGTGGCGCTGGCCCGGGCCGGTGACCACGCCGCCGCGCACCGGGCCGACCGGCACGCGTTCCGGCTGGCCGCGCAGCGCAGCGACCGGCTGCGGGACGTCTACATCGACGGCATCGCCGCCCGCATCGACCACGAGGAGATGCGCCGCGAGGCCGCCCGGTACGAGGGCGAGGCGCTGACCGACCCGCTCACCGGGTTGCCCAACCGGCGCCGGCTGGAGCGCTACATCGGCGCGGTGGTGGCCCGCGGCGAACGGGTGGTGATCGGCGTCTGCGACCTGGACGGGTTCAAGGCCGTGAACACCCGGCACGGGCACCACTCGGGCGACCTGGTGCTGCAACGGATCGCCGGTGTGATCAACCGGGTGATGCGGCGGGGCGACTTCGTGTCCCGCTACGGCGGCGACGAGTTCGTCGTGGTGCTGCCCGAGACCGGCATGGCGGAGGCCACCGAGGTGGCCCGGCGGATCCAGGCAGCCGTCCACACCGAGGACTGGGAGTCGCTGGTCCCCGGCACCCCGGTCGGGGTGAGCATCGGGTTCGCCGAGGTCGACGGGGGCACCGGGGTGAGCGTCCGGGAGGCGCTGGGCGCCGCCTTCGAGCTGGCCGACCGGGAGATGCTGCGCGCCAAGGACCGTCTCCGCGCCTGCTGACGCGGGGCCGGTCAGCGGCGGCTGAGTTCCGTCTCCCCGGCCAGGCGGGCCGCGCGGTCGGCCTCGGTCAGCGCGTCGAGCACCCCGTCCAGCTCGCCGGCCAGCGCCAGGTCGAGGTTGTACGCGGTGTAGCCGATCCGGTGGTCGGTGATCCGGTTCTGCGGGAAGTTGTAGGTGCGGATCCGCTCCGACCGGTCCACGGTGCGCACCTGCGCCTTGCGGGCGTCGGAGGCGGCCGCGTCGGCCTGCTCCTGGGCGGCGGCCAGCAGCCGGGCCCGCAGGATGCGCATGGCCTGCTCGCGGTTCTGGAGCTGCGACTTCTCGTTCTGGCAGGAGACCACGATGCCGGTGGGCACGTGGGTGATCCGCACCGCCGAGTCGGTGGTGTTGACCGACTGGCCGCCCGGCCCGGACGAGCGGAACACGTCGATCCGCAGGTCGTTCGGGTCGATGGTGACGTCCACGTCCTCGGCCTCGGGCAGCACGAGCACGCCGGCCGCGCTGGTGTGGATCCGGCCCTGCGACTCGGTCACCGGGACGCGCTGCACCCGGTGCACGCCGCCCTCCCACTTGAGCCGGGACCAGACCCCGTTGCCGCCCTCCGGCACACCCTTGGTCTTGATCGCCAGGGAGACGTCCTTGACTCCGCCGAGGTCGGAGTCCTGCGCGTCGATCACCTCGGTGACCCAGCCGTGCCGCTCCGCGTAGCGGGTGTACATCCGCAGCAGGTCGCCGGCGAACAGCGCCGACTCCTCGCCGCCCTCGCCGGCCTTGATCTCGACGATGACGTCCTTGGCGTCGTGCGGGTCGCGCGGGATGAGCAGCTCGGCCAGCCGCTCCTCCAGCGCCGGCAGGGACGCCGCGATGGCCTCCGCCTCGGCGGCGAAGGCCGGGTCCTCGGCGGCCAGCTCGCGGGCGGCGGCCAGGTCGGCCCGGGCCTGCTCCAGCTCACCGGCGGCCTTGTGCAGCGGGACCAGCTCCGCGTAGCGCCGGCCGACCCGTCGGGCGGCGCCCTGGTCGGCGTGGATGGCGGGGTCGGCCAGCCGCTGCTCCAGCTCGGCGTACTCGTCGAGGAGGGCGGCCAGGCGCTCACTGCTCATGCTGCGGGTGCTCCTTCGACGGCGATCGGGCGGGCAGGGACGGAAGGGGGCGGAAACGGACGAACGCCCGCACCCGGCACGGAGCCGGACACGGGCGTCGTCGACGGAGCTACTTGGCCTTCTTGGCCTGAACCTTGGCGTACTTCTGCTGGAACTTCGCGACCCGACCGGCGGTGTCCAGGACGCGCTGCTTGCCCGTGTAGAACGGGTGGCAGGCGCTGCAGGTCTCGACGCTGATCGAACCGCCCTTGGCGGTGCTGCGGGTCGTGAAGGTGTTGCCGCAGGAGCAGCGGACCTCAGTGGTCACGTACTCCGGGTGGATGTTGGGCTTCATGTCGCCTCGGTCCTTTCGTCGGTGGTCGCCGGGTCGCCGTCGTGCTCCCCGTCGTCTCGACGGGCTCGGGCGTGAACCGGAACCGGTGGCCGATTGACCAGTGTGCCATGGGCTTCCACCGACCCGTCGAGCGGGCCGCACACCAGGTCCGGCAGGCGCAACGTTCACCGCCCGCTACGCATTCCCGCGCCCGGCGCGGGCATTCGTGGAGTGGCCGAGGGATGAACGGGAGGTACGGGATGTTCCGCCTGATCGCCACCCGCGGGCTGCCCGCTTCCGGGAAGACCACCTTCGCCCGCCGGCTCCAGCCCGGCGTGGTCCGGGTCAACCGGGACGACCTGCGCCGGATGCTGCACGGCGAGCGGCTCTTCACCCAGTGGGCCGAGGGGCAGGTCAGCCGGGCGCAGCGGGCCCAGGTGGAGGCGCTGCTGGCGGCCCGGGTGAGCGTCTGCGTGGACGACACCAACCTGCGCTCGCGCACCCTGCGGGACTGGGCCGAGCTGGCCGCCCGGCACGGCGCGGCGTTCGAGGTGCACGACTTCACCGACGTCCCGCTGGAGGAGTGCCTGCGGCGGGACGCCGCGCGCCCCGAGGCCGACCGGGTGGGCGAGGCGGCGATCCGCCGGCTGCACGAGCGCTACCTGGCGAACCGGCCGCTGCCGCTGCCCGTGCCGACCGCCCGGACCGGCGGCCCGGCGCGGGTGGAGCGGGCGGAGCGGGAGGCCGCCGAGCGCCCCGCCATCGTGCTGGTCGACATCGACGGCACGGTGGCGCTGAACGTGTCGCGCAGCCCGTACGACATGACCCGGGTCGGCGAGGACGCGCCGAACGGGGCGGTCATCGCGGCGGTGCGGGCCATGCACGCGGCCGGGCACGGCGTGGTCTTCTGCTCCGGGCGGGACGCCACGGCCCGGGCCGACACGGAGGCCTGGCTGGCCCGCCACGTGCGGGTGCCCTACCTGGCGCTGCACCTGCGGGCGGTCGGGGACCACCGCAAGGACGCCGTGGTCAAGCGGGAGATCTACGAGCGGGAGATCCGGGACCGGTACCGGGTGGTGGGGGTCTTCGACGACCGGCAGCAGGTGGTCCGGATGTGGCGGTCGCTCGGCCTGACCGTCTTCCAGGTCGCCGAGGGCGACTTCTGACGTGCCTCCGCCGGCGGGCTCCTCCCCCAGGTCGAGGAGCCCGCCGGCGGGCCACCGGTCCGGGGGCACGGACGCACTTCCGCGCCCCCGGGGCCGGTCAGGCGGCGGGCGCCTCCGCCGCCGCCGTGAGGGCCACCGTCGCCTCGGCGCGGACGCCGTTCACGGTGACCGCGAGCAGCACCTGCCCGCCGGGGCGCAGCGCGGTCAACTGCCCGGTCGCCGGGTCGAACCGGGCCACGTGCCAGGGCTTCACCCCGTCGGCGGCGCCGATGTGCAGGTTCGGCGAGCCGGACCAGTCCGCGCTGACCGGGGCGGCCACCGGGACGGTGCGGCCGGCCGGCTGGGTGAGCGTGGCCGTGACGGCGGCCGGCGCGCCGACCGCGACCTCGGCCGGGGCGGCCAGGGCGAGCCGGTCGACGTGGGCATGGAACTCCGCGGCGATCCAGCGCGGCCCCTCGGCGAGCGGGTCCCGGCGGGCCTGCTCGGCCTCCTGCGGGGTCACCGGGTCGACGCCGAACTCGGTCCAGCCGGTGAAGCCGCCGAGCTGCGCCGGGGTGGACGGGTCCTTGCCCGAGTTGCCGTTGATCACGTACGGCACGCCGTCCACCCGGTCGGCGTGGAACGTGCCGACGTGCCCGTTCACCATGAGCGCGCCCTTGCCGGTGCGGTGCTGGAAGTCGGCCAGCCACTGCTCGACGAGGGCGGCCTCCTTCCGGTCGCCGAGCTGGCTGGCCTTGGCCGGGCTGGGGTCGCGGGGCGGGTGGTGGAAGAGCACGGTGACCGAGCCGACCGCCGGGTCGGCGGCCGCCGCGTCGAGCGTCTTCCGCAGCAGCTCCACCTGGTCGAACCCGCCGCCGCGCAGCGAGCCGGTGGCCGTGCTCAGGGTGAGGAACCGGGTGCCCTGGTGGTCGAAGACCCGCGAGGTGTCCCCGAACACGCTCCGGAAGTTGCCGATCGGGGCGCCCATGATCTCGTGGTTGCCGGGCACGTAGTAGTACGGCAGCTCGCCGCCCAGTTCCTCGTCCAGGATCCGCTTGGCCAGCGCGAAGTCCGCCGGGTACGCGGTGTCCACGAAGTCCCCGTCGATGACCAGGAAGTCCGGCTTCGCCGCGCGGATCTCCTGGAGCGTGCGGCGGGCCTGGGCGACCAGGTCGCTGTCCGGGTTGGCGGCCACGAACTGGGCGTCGGACATGACCGCGAAGCGCCAGGGGGCGCCGTCCACCGTGCCGTCGCGCAGCACCACCCGGTCGGTGATGTTCGGCTCCTCCGGCGCCTGCGCCGTCGGGGGCACCCGGGCCACCAGGTCGTCGATGACCACCTCGCTCCTGTACTGCTTGGCCGGGTCGGTCTCGGCCACATAGAACCGGCGCACCCGGACCGGGTACTGCACGCCGGGCGGGACGGTGAACTCGACGTACCGCCAGCCGGTCCAGGTCAGGTAGGGGCCGCGCAGCACGAACTGGGTGTCCTGCGCGTCGTGCAGGTGCAGGCTGGGCCACTCACCGGTGCCGTTGCCCTTGATCCACATGCCGAACGCCTGCGGCTGCCCGGGCACCGGGATCCAGGCCGGCGGGTCCGCGTACGCGGCGCGGGTGCCGGTGGACTGGCTGAAGTCGTACGACATCTTCAGGCCGGTGCCGGTGTGGCCCGGCGCCGGCGCGACCGCGCCGCTGGCCCGCGCCTGGCTGAACTTCCAGGAGGCGGCGTCGTCGAAGCCGGCGACCGGCATGTCGGTGAGCCCGATGGTGACCGGGAACACGGTGGTCTTCGCGCCGACCCTGACGGTGACCAGCGCCGCGCCGGTGCCGCCGAGCGCCCGGACGGAGAGGTTGCCGTCGGCGGTGGGAGTGACGGCGAGCAGGTCCTCGTCGTACTCCAGCTTCAGGTCGGCCGGCTCGATCGGCGCGGTGTTCCCCTCCGCGTCGTAGCCGACCACGCCGAACAGTCCGGTGTCGCCCTCCTGGTTGAGGCCGAGCCGGTCCACCGTGGAGTCGATGCGGGCGAGGGGGCCCAGCACGGTCAGGTCGAGCGTGCCGCGCGCCTCGTCGCGCCAGGCCGTGACGGTGCTGCGGCCGGGCCGGCCGGCCCGGAACACCCCGTCGTCCACGGTGCCCTGGGCGGCCGGGTTGGCCCGCCAGTGCGGCGTGCCGGCGGCCGGGCCGTACGTCTCGTCGTAGCCCGCGGCGGTGAGCCGGCGGGTGAGGCCGGGGAAGACCCGGTCCGGCCGGCCGCCGCGGATGGGGGCGACGCCCGGCGCGGCGGTCGGGTCGCTGGCGGTCTCCAGCCAGTAGCCGGTGAGCCGGCCGCTGCCCTGCGGCGCGTAGATGGCCAGGCCGTTCGGCACCGGCCGCTCGCTGCCGTCGGAGGGGCTGTTCTCCACCTGGACGGTCGCCGCGCCCGGCTCCCGGGCCAGCAGCGTCGACGAGCCGCCGCCGTCGAGGTTGAGCGCGCTCCACGCGCCCAACTCGACCATCATGCGGCCCATCTCGGTCTGGGTGACGCCCCGGCTGTCCACCTGCCGGCCGTCCACGGTGAGCATGATCATTTTACGGCCGTCGGCGGAGAACCCGACCGAGGTGCGTGGGGCGAGGCTCTGGTCGGCGATGGTCTGCACCACGCCGTCGCGGACCAGCACGCTGCCGCCGCCGACCGCGGCGCGCGGGCTGCTGCCGTCGGACGCCTTCGGCCGCCAGGTCAGGTCGACCGGGTCGCCGGGGCGCAGCGCCGCGAGGGCGTCGGCGCCGGCCTCCCGGCCGAGCAGCACCGTGGTCCCGGCCGGGATCGGACCCTCCCCCGCCGTGCCGGCCACGGTCGCGACCCGGCCGCCGGTCACCGTCACCTCGGCCACCCGCGCGGCGCCCTCCACGGCCCGCTTCCGGGTGTACGAGCCCCAGAGCGGGGTGAAGACACCCACGCCGTCGCGCTGCACCATGTTGTTGAACTGGGTCAGCGGCACCGGCCCGGCGGGCAGGCTCGCGGTGCCCTCGAAGCCGACCTGGATGACCCGGCCGAGCCCCTCGGCGCTGATCGCGGCGGCGTTGGTGTGCCCGGCGACCGGCGACTGGACCAGTTCGCCGGAGCGGATGCCGACGCCCTGCGCCGCGCCGGAGTTGTTGATGTCGAAGAAGTCGCCGTTGACCGCGGCCACCGCCCGGGAGCGGTCCACCGCCGCGCGCAGCGGCTCGTCGCGGGTGACCGCGCCGGAGTTGACGTAGTCGACGGTGACGCCGCCGGAGAGGTCGGCCGTGAGAGCGTCGGCCCGCAGCCAGCCGTCGGCGTCGTACCGGTCGAAGGAGGTCAGGTCGAGTCCGGGGGCGACCGGACGGCTGGTCTTCGCGGTCTCCAGGCCGCCGGCCGGCTCCAGGCCGGTCTCGTCGGCGAGGGCGACCGCGGAGTCGGGACGGGAGGAGGCCGCCGGGGCGTCCTCGGCGGGGGTACGCGGCTCGGCCGCGGCCGCCGCCGCACCGGGCGGGACCGGAGCGGTGAGGGTGAGCAGCGGCGTCAGCAGCAGGACGCCGGCGAGACGGGCGGATCGACTGCGGATTCGCATGGACCACAGTCAACCCGAGACTGAACAGAAGTTTCAATACCCTCCGGCTTAACCGAAGAAAAACTTCACCCACTCCCCTGCCCGGTACGCGACGAGGGGCACGGCCCGCAGGCCGTGCCCCTCGTCGGGAGAATCCCTCAGCTCACTCGCCCGGGGTGGACTTCGCGATCTGCATCAGGAACTCGATGTTCGTGCGGGACTGCTTGAGCCGGTCCAGCAGGAGGTCGAGCGCCGCCTGCGAGTCCAGCGAGTGCAGCACCTTGCGGAGCTTGTGGACGATCGCCAGCTCCTCCGGCGCGAGCAGGACCTCCTCCTTGCGGGTGCCGGAGGGGTTGATGTCGATCGCCGGGAAGACCCGCTTGTCGGCGATCTTCCGGTCCAGCTTCAGCTCGGCGTTGCCGGTGCCCTTGAACTCCTCGAAGATGACCGTGTCGGCCATCGAGCCGGTCTCCACCAGCGCCGTCGCGAGGATGGTCAGCGAGCCACCGTTCTCGATGTTCCGCGCCGCGCCCAGGAAGCGCTTCGGCGGGTAGAGCGCGGTGGAGTCGATACCACCCGACATGATCCGGCCGCTGGCCGGCGCCGCCAGGTTGTACGACCGGCCGAGCCGGGTCACCGAGTCGAGCAGCACGACCACGTCGTGGCCCAGCTCGACCAGGCGCTTCGCCCGCTCGATCGCCAGCTCCGCCACCGTGGTGTGGTCCTGCGGCGGACGGTCGAACGTGGCCGCGATGACCTCGCCCTTCACCGACCGCTGCATGTCGGTGACCTCTTCCGGCCGCTCGTCGACCAGCACCACCATGAGGTGGCACTCCGGGTTGTTGCGGGTGATCGCGTTCGCGATCGCCTGCAGCACCATCGTCTTACCCGCCTTCGGCGGCGAGACGATCAGCGCCCGCTGGCCCTTGCCGATCGGCATGACCAGGTCGATGACCCGGGTGGTCAGGATGTGCGGCTCGGTCTCCAGCCGCAGCCGCTCCTGCGGGTACAGCGGAGTGAGCTTGTAGAACTCCGGCCGGCGCTTCGCCTCGTCCGGCTCCATCCCGTTGATGGTGTCGAGCCGGACCAGCGGGTTGTACTTGTCGCGCCGCTGCTCGCCCTCCCGGGCGCCGGCCCGCACGGCGCCGGTGATCGCGTCGCCGCGGCGCAGGCCGTACTTCTTGATCTGGGACATCGAGACGTACACGTCGTTCGGGCCGGCCAGGTAGCCGGTGGTCCGGACGAAGGCGTAGTTGTCGAGCACGTCGATGATGCCGGCGACCGGGACGAGCACCTCGTCCTCGCCGACCTGCGGCTCGCGGCCGCCACCGTCGCCGCCCTCGGCGCGCTCGCCGCGGCCCCGCCGGCGGTCCCGGAACCGGCTGCGCCGGCCGCGCCGGCCGCCGCCCTCGCCGTCGTCGTCACCGTCGTCGTTGCGCTCGGCGCGCTGGCCGCGGTCGTTGCGGTCACCCCGGTCGTTGCGGTCGCCCCGCTCGCCCCGGTCGGTGCGCTCGTTGCGCTCGCCGCGCTCGCCCCGGTCGGTGCGCTCGTTGCGCTCGCCACGGTCGGCACGCTCGCCCCGCTCGCCCCGATCGGTGCGCTCGGCCCGGTCACCGCCACGCTCACCGCGCTCGGCCCGGTCACCGCCGCGCTCGGCCCGCTCGCCACCGCGCTCGGCCCGCTCACGGCCCCGGCCCTCGGCCCGCTCGCCGCGCTCGGCCCGCTCGCCGGTCTCGGCGGGAGCCTCCTCGGCGCGCGTCTCGGCGGCCGTG
Organism: Micromonospora sp. AP08; assembly: GCF_008085935.1. Taxonomy (NCBI): domain Bacteria; kingdom Bacillati; phylum Actinomycetota; class Actinomycetes; order Micromonosporales; family Micromonosporaceae; genus Micromonospora; species Micromonospora sp. AP08. The sequence goes on along the minus strand of NZ_VSEZ01000012.1, from coordinate 176,627 downwards.
GTGGCCGCCCGGCTCCGGCGGCCGCGGGTGCGGCCCTCGGTCGCCTCGGCGGCCGGCGCCGGCTCGGCGGTGCGCCGCTCGGTCTCGGCCCGCTCCTCGCGGACCTCGGCGTGCACCTCCTCGCGGGCGGGAGCGGCCGCGGCCGCGACCTCGGCCCGCGGTCGAGGGGTTCCGGCGGCGGCGCCGCCCTGCCGCTCGGTGATCGCACTGATCAGCTCGCCCTTGCGCATGCGAGCCGTACCGGAGATACCGAGCGACGCGGCCAGGCTCTGGAGCTCAGGCAGCAGCATCGCCGACAGGCCGGTACCGCTGCGCCGACGGCGTGTGGGGGCGGCAGTGGTGGCATCGCCAGCGACGTTGGAAACATCCGACGTCACGTCGGTGGTGTCGCTCAATGGATTCCTTCCCTCGATAGGCCGGGGCTGCCCGGGGTCGAAAACAGGTGGCCGGGCGGCCTCGGTGCACCCGCCTCGCAGGGACGCGTCGCGGGAGTCTGTGACACAGCAGCCGGTCGGTTTCCCGACTCACCAACGTCGGTGAGCAGGTCTCGCCGTCTGCGGCGACCTGTGGAAACTGCGGTGCGGCGTGGGCCTTTGGCAGGGGTGACGGGCTGACCGCCGAGAGCTTCGGGGGTGCGCCGACCCGCAGGAGATCGCATGCTTCGCGGCTGTGCTAGGTGTAGAGCGTAATCAACTCTTCAGACCTGCGGCAACAGGGTCCCGCTCGGCGTGTCCAAGTCTACCCCGGGCAACCCGGGCACCGCTGACGTCTATCGGCAACTCCCACCGGCGCCAATCTGTTCCCGCGTCGAATCCCGCCGGGACCTCGGACAACGCCAGCACGGTCGGCCCCGCCCCACTGACCACAGCCGCCACACCCGCCGCACGCAGCTCGTTGACCAGGGCCGCCGTGGCGGGCATGCCGCCCGCGCGGTAGTCCTGGTGCAGCCGGTCGACGGTCGCCGGCAGCAGCAGCCCCGGGTCGGCGGTCAGCGCGTGCACCAGCAGCGCCGCCCGCCCCGCGGTCAGCGCCGCGTCGCCGTGCGGCACGGTGGCCGGCAGCGCCGCCCGGGCGACCGACGTCAGCCCGCGCTCGCCGGGCACGAAGACGGTGGGGCGGACCGCCGCCGCCACGGGCAGCGAGACGGCCCGGGCGCCGGCCGGCTCCGTCCAGGCCACCGTGAAGCCCCCGAGCAGGCACGGCGCCACGTTGTCGGGGTGCCCCTCCAGCTCCGAGGCCAGCCGGAGCGCGGCGGCGTCGTCCAGCCGGGTCGCGCCGTCGGCGACCAGCGCCCGAGCCAGCAGCACGCCGGCCACGATGGCCGCCGAGGAGGACCCGAGGCCCCGGGCCTGCGGGATCCGGTTGACGCACTCCAGGGCCAGCCCGGCCGGCTGCGCGCCCAGCACGTCGAACGCGGCCCGCATGGCGGTCACCACCAGGTGCCGGTCGCCGTCGGGCAGCTCGCCGGCGCCCTCGCCGGTCACCGCCACCCGGACGCCGCCGGCGGTCACCTCGGCCGCCACGTCGTCGTGCAGCCCGAGGGCCAGCCCGAGCGCGTCGAAGCCCGGGCCCAGGTTGGCGCTGGTCGCGGGCACCCGGACCCGGACGGGACCGGAGGTGAAAGTCATCGGCACCGGCTCATGCTAGGACCCGACACCGACAGCGCGCCGGATCGCCCGGACCGTGGGAACGGCGCGTGGTCACGGGGTGCGGCTGGGCGCCGCCTCCTCGACCGGGTCGGTGAGCGACAGCCGCCGGGTGGCGAACCGCCAGCCCACCGCGTAGACCACGGTGACCAGCCCGCAGCCGGCCAGCACGGTCCGCTCGTCGACCGCGTCCACCACCAGCGCCACGACCAGCTGGCTGACCGCGATGGCCAGCGTCGCCAGCATCATGTCGGTGGCGAAGACCCGGCCGCGCAACCGGTCCGGCACCTCGCCCTGGAGGGCGTAGTTGGACAGCACCCAGTTGCTGCCGCCGCCCAGGTGGGCCAGGAAGACCAGCACCAGCACCAGCGGGAACCAGGGCGCCAGCGAGACGCCGACGTAGGCCAGGCCGTAGAGGGACATGGACAGGGCCAGGCCGGTGAGCAGCCAGGCCCGGTTGCTGAGCACCCGACGCATCAGGATCGGGCCGACCAGCGCGCCGGCGCCGCGGGAGGCGAAGAGCAGGCCGGTGCCGATCGCGCCCACCCCGTACAGCCCGGCGAGCAGCGGGAAGACGGTCAGCACGCCGTTGCCCAGGCCGACCGCCGACTTCACGGTGACCAGGGCCAGCACCCGCGGCCGGTGGGCGATGTAGCCCAGCGCCTCGCGGATCGCCGGCCAGGTGCGCGGGACGACCGCGGCCGGGTCGCGGGGCGCCTGCAACGGCCGGCGGATCAGCGCGGCCAGGGCCGCCGCGCCGGCCAGGGCCACGGCGGCCACCCAGAAGCTGGCGTACGGGCCGGCGGCGGCGCTGAGCACACCGCCGAGCGAGGCGCCGACGACGGTCATGGTGCCCCAGGCCGAGCCGGCGATCGCGTTGCCGGCGGCCAGGTCGGCCGGGTCGAGCACGTTGGGCAGGGCGGCCTGGGCGGCCGGCGAGTAGAACGCCTTCGCCACCGCCACGGCGGCGATCGACACCAGCGCCAGCCAGGCCGTGGCGGCGTTCCGGACGCCGAGCAGCAGCAGGATGCCGGCCAGCGCGGCGAGGTTGGCCGCCATCATGATCTTCCGCCGGTCGAACCGGTCGGCGATGGTGCCGGTGTACGGGAGCAGCAGGGCGGTCATGCCGGTGTCCACGGCGAGCACCAGCGCCCCCCACACCCCACTGCCGGTCAGCGCCGGCAGGAGCACGAGCAGCGGCACCATGACGAACCAGTCGGCGCCGAAGACCACCAGCTCGGCGAGGAAGAGGTTGCGGAAGTCGCGGTTGCGGACGAGGACCGAGACGGTGGGTGACACGCGGGCACCCTATCGGGCTGCTCCGAGGACGGCAGCGCGGCGCAGCAGGTCGGAGACGGTCACGAAGGTGTAGCCGCGGGCGCGCAGCCCGGTAATCATGTCGGGCAGGCCGCGGAGCGCGACGAGCCGCCGCTCGGGGCCGACGTCGTGGCCGAGCAGGATGGTGCCGGGCCGCACGTCGGCCACGATCCGCCGGGCGTGCCCCGCCGGGTCGTGCGGATACTCCCCCTCGACCATCTGGAGCGTCCAGAGCACCAGCCGGTAGTTCAGGCGGGCGGCGGCGTGCAGCACGGCGCCGCCCAGGTGCCCCCAGGGCGGGCGGAGCAGCGCGGGGGCTGCCCCGGTGGCCGCCGCGATCGCCTCGTGGCTGCGGCGCAGGTCGTCGAAGGCGGTGCGGGCGTCCATCCGGGCCAGGTCGTGGTGCGCCCAGCTGTGGTTGCCCACCTCGTGCCCGCCCAGCCGGTCGCGGACGAGCGCGGCGTGCCGGCGGGCCCGCTCGCCGACCAGGAAGAAGGTGGCCGGCACGCCGTGCTCGGCCAGGGTGTCCAGCACCATGGGGGTCCACTGCGGCTGCGGCCCGTCGTCGAAGGTCAGCGCGACCAGCGGGGTGCCGGTGCGGACGCCCCAGACGACCTCCACCCCGCCGCTGACCTGCTGGTAACGGCTGCCCAGGGTGGCGCTGGCCGGTCCGCCGCCCAGTGGGAGCCGGCGGTCGGCGATCCAGGCGGTCTGCGTGGCCCCGGCGACACCCAGCGCGGCGCCCCCGCCCAGCAGCGCGGCCCGGCGGAGCACCGCACGCCTGCCCCAACGGCCCACGCCGTCCGCCATCGCCCCCGCTTCCGCTCCGGCCGGCCGCCCGCACGGGACGGACCGCCACCCACGGTAGGTGCCGGCTCACTCACGGTACCGCGCGGAGCCGTTTCCCACTGCCCCGTACGCAGTGGGTGGCCGTCCACCATGGGACGGCCACCCGCTGCGGGGAATCGCGCCGCTACTCGGTCGGCGGGAGCGGGGACCGGCGGCTCTTCGGCAGGCGCAGCACCTCGAACTGGTCCGTGCCGTCGACCAGGGCGGCCGACGGCGCCGGGCGGGCCGGCGGCCCGTCAGCGGCCTCGGCCGGGCGCTCGCCGCCCCCGACCGTCACCGGAACCGGCGCCGGCGGCTGCGCGGGCACCGGGGTGCCGCGCCGGCGGGCCCGGCGCTCGCGGAAGGACTCCTTGGTGCGCTCCACCATCGTGTAGAGGGTCGGCACCAGGATCAGCGTCAGCAGCGTCGAGCTGAGCAGGCCGCCGATCACCACGACGGCCAGCGGCTTGGAGATGAAGCCGCCCTCGCCGGTCAGGCCGAACGCCATGGGCAGCAGCGCGAACACCGTGGCGACCGCGGTCATCAGGATCGGCCGCAGCCGGCGCCGGCCGCCCTCGACCACCGCCTCGGTCACGCCCATGCCCTGCCCGCGGTACTGGTTGATCAGGTCGAGCAGCACGATCGCGTTCGTCACCACGATGCCGACCAGCATGAGCACGCCGATCAGCGCCGGCACGCCCAGCGGGGTGCCGGTGAGCAGCAGCAGCCCGATCGCGCCGGTCGCCGCGAACGGCACGGAGACCAGCAGGATCAGCGCCTGGGTCAGGCTGCGGAACGTGCCCACCATGATCAGGAAGACGATCGCGATCGCGGCCAGCACCGCCAGCCCCAGGTCGGCGAAGGCGTCCGCCTGGTCCGCGCTCACGCCGCCGATGACGAACGTCGCCCCCGGCACGTCCAGCGCGTCCAGCTTCTTCTGCAGCTCCTGGGTGGTGGCGCCGAGGTTCGAGCCGGTCGCCGTGCCGGTCACCGACACGCTCCGCTCACCGTCGATCCGGGTCACCTGCTGCGGGCCCTCGACCTGGTTGACGTCGGCGATGTCGTCCAGCTTCACCGGGCCGACCGGCAGCGCCCGCAGCTCGGCCACGCTCAGCGGCGGCCGGGCCCCGGTGCTCAGCACCACGTTCTGCGGGGCGCCGTCCAGGGTGACCTGGCCGAGCGGCGCCCCCCGGTACGCCTGGGCCACGACCTGCCCCACCGCCGCCTCGGTCAGCCCGGCCCGGGCCGCGGCGACCCGGTCCACGGTCACCTCCACCCGGGGCACCCGGGTGGCCAGGCCGGTGGTGACGTCCTCGACGCCCGGCGTGCCGGCCATCGCGTCCCGGACGGCCTCGGCGGCCCGGGCCAGCGTCTCCTGGTCGGCGGCCTGCACGACCACCTCGAGCTGGTTGGCGGAGGCGTTCTGCCCGCCGCCGAAGGTCACCTCGCCGGCCTCCGGCCCGAGCGCGTCGAACTCCTTGCGCAGCGTCTCGCGGACCTCCGCGGCGTCCGTGTCGTCGGTGAGCGCCAGCGACCAGGAGGCGGTGTCGTTGCCGCCGCCCGCCCACGGGTTGTCGCCGCCGCCCGCGGTCACCTGGTACGTCGCCACCCCCGGGGTACGCCGGAGGATCTCCTCGACCCGTGCGGCGGCCTGGTCGGTGCCGGTCAGCCCGGTGCCCGCCGGCAGTTGCTGCCGCATGGCCAGGGTGTCCTGGCCCGAGTCGTCCAGGAAGTTGGTCTCCAGCTTCTGGGCCAGCCCGAAGGTGCCCAAGAGCACCAGCAGGCCCAGCGCCACGGTCGCCCAGCGGGTGCCCCGGGAGCGGGTGGCGAAGCCGATCACCGGCAGGTACCCGCGCTGCAACGGGCTGCGCAGCTCCTTCTCCTCGGCGGCGTGCCGGGCGGCGGCCTCGTCGGCCCCGCCGCGCGGCGGCTTGAGGAACCAGTACGCCAGCACCGGGATCACGGTCAGCGAGACCAGCAGCGAGGCGAGCAGGGCCACCGTCACGGTGATCGCGAACGGTGCGAAGAGCTGCCCCACGAAGCCGCCCACCAGCGCGATCGGCGCGAAGACGGCGACCGTGGTGAGGGTGGAGGCGGTCACCGCGCCGGCCACCTCGCGGACCGCGGCCAGGATGGCGTCCCGCTTCGGCTCCCCGTACTCCAGGTGCCGCTTGATGTTCTCCAGCACCACGATCGAGTCGTCGACCACCCGGCCCACGGCGATGGTCAGCGCGCCCAGGGTGAGCAGGTTCAGCGAGTAGTCGCCGGCCCAGAGCACGATCAGCGCGACCAGCACCGACAGCGGGATGGAGACCGCGGTGACCACGGTGGAGCGGACGGAGAGCAGGAAGACCAGGATCACCACGACCGCCATGAGCAGGCCGAGCAGGCCCTCGGTGGTGAGGCTCTCGATGGACCGCTCGACGAACGGGGCCTGGTCGAAGACCACGGTCAGGTCGGCGCCGGAGGCGGCCTCCAGCTCGTCCAGCCGGTCCCGGATGTCGTGCGAGATGGCCACCGCGTTGCCGTCCGGCGAGGCGGTGACGGCGATGCCGAGGCTGGGCTTGCCGTTGGTGCGGGTGAAGGCGGTGGCCGGAGCGAGCTGCTGCTCCACCCGGGCCACGTCGCCGAGGCGTACCGGAGCGGCGGGGGCGGTGCTGAGCACGATCCCGCGCAGGTCGTCCACGGTGCGGACCGGGGTGCCCACCTGCACCGGCAGCGAGCGACTGCCGTCGATCACCGTGCCGGCCGGCAGCGCCACGCCGTTGGTCTTCAACGCCTGGGCGATCGCGGTCGGCGCCAGCCGGGCCGCGGCCAGCTTCGCCGGGTCGGGAACGATGGTCACGACCTGGTCGCGGGCGCCGGTGACGTCGACGGTGCGCACGCCGTCCAGCCCCTCCAGCTCCGGCACGACGGTGCCGCGCAGCTTCTCGGCCAGGGCCTGCTCGTCGGCGCCGCCCGTGGCGGCGACCACCACGGCGGGCAGGTCGTCGGTGCTGCCCGCGATCACCTGCGGGTCGACGCCCTCGGGGAGCTGGGCGTCGATCCGGCTCAACGCGGTCTGCATCTTGTTGACCACGTCGTCCAGGTCGGTGCCGAACTCGTACTGCACCTGGACGGTGGCGGAGCCCTCACGCGAGGCGGAGGTGACCTTCTCCAGCCCCGGGATGCCCTGGAGGCTGTTCTCGATCGGCTCGGCGACCTGGGACTCGACGATCTCCGGCGCCGCGCCCGGGTACGGCGCCACGATGAACGCGGCCGGGAACTCCAGGGACGGCAGCAGCTGCTGCTTCAGCGACGGCACGGCGAACGCCCCGAACGCCGTGGTCACCAGTGCGATGAGGGCGATCAGCCCCCGGTTGGCGAGACTGAATCTGGCGAGCAGCGACATCGGCGTTACGCACTCCTGCAAAGGGGTGTACGGGGTGTCCAGGAGTGTGCCGCACGCGATCACGCTCCCACGCACGGACCCCGGCCCGCGTGACGGCGCCCGCTCCCCGTGGGCGCGGGCCGGTCAGACCAGGTCGAGCGAGCGGGCGGCGGCCAGGGCGTCGTTGGCGATGGTCAGCGGGGCGGGGGCCGTGGAGATGGCCCACTCCGGGTCCTTGAGGCCGTGGCCGGTGACCGTGCAGACCACGGTGGCGCCGGCCGGCACCCGCCCGGCGGCGGCCTGCTGGAGCAGGCCGGCCACGCTGGCCGCGCTGCCCAGCTCGACGAAGACCCCGACCTCGCGGGCCAGCAGCCGGTACGCCGAGAGGATCTCCCGGTCGGTGACCGCCGAGATCAGCCCGTCCGAGGCGTCGCGGGCGTCGATCGCCTTGGTCCAGCTCGCCGGGTTGCCGATCCGGATGGCCGTGGCGATCGTGGACGGCTCCGGCACCACCTGCCCGGTGACGATCGGGGCCGCGCCGGCGGCCTGGAAGCCGTACAGCCTCGGGGCCTTCGTGGCGTTGCCGTCGCGCAGGTCCTCCGAGTAGCCCAGCCAGTAGGCGGAGATGTTGCCGGCGTTGCCCACCGGCAGGCAGTGGATGTCAGGCGCGTCGCCGAGCGCCTCGACGATCTCGAACGCGGCGGTCTTCTGCCCGTGCAGCCGGTCGATGTTGACGGAGTTGACCAGCGCGACCGGGTAGTCCTGGGCGAGCTTGCCGGCCAGCGCCAGGCAGTCGTCGAAGTTGCCCTGCACCTGGAGCAGCTTCGCGCCGTGCACCAGCGCCTGGGCCAGCTTGCCCAGCGCGATCTTGCCCTGGGGCACCAGCACGGCGCAGGTGATCCCGGCGCGGGCCGCGTACGCGGCGGCGGAGGCGCTGGTGTTGCCGGTGGAGGCGCAGATGATCGCCTTGTCGCCGGCCTCGACGGCCTTGGAGACGGCGACCGTCATGCCCCGGTCCTTGAACGAGCCCGTCGGGTTCGCCCCCTCGACCTTGAGCCACACGTCGGCGCCCACCCGGGCGGAGAGCACCGGCGCCGGCAGCAGCGGCGTGTTCCCCTCGTGCAGGGTGACGACGGGAGTGGCGTCGGTGACGGGCAGCCGGTCCCGGTACGCCTCGATCAGACCCCGCCACATGTCGCACTCCTCGCCTCTGCCGCCCCGGTCGGCGCGGGGCCCCTACCAGCGTGGACCAGCCTTCCCGACCGGCCGCCGGCACACCTCCGGTTAACCATCAGGCGGGACGGGCGGCTACGCCCCGCCCTCGACCCGCAGCACGCTCGTGACCGAGCGGACGATGTCCAGCCCGCGCAGCTCGCCGACGGTGGCCGCGAGCGCGGCGTCCGGCGCCACGTGGGTGACGATGACCAGCTCGGCGTCGGGACCACCGCCGGCCGGGCCCTGCCGCACGGTGGCGATGGAGACCTCGTGCCGGGCGAACACCCCGGCCACCGCCTCCAGCACGCCCGGCCGGTCGGCCACGTCGAGGCTGATGTGGTAGCGGGTCAGCGCCTCGCCCATCGGCCGCACGGGCAGGTCCGCGTACGCCGACTCGCTGGCCGCGTGCACCCCGGCGAGGCGGTTGCGGGCGACCGCCACCACGTCGCCGAGGACGGCGCTGGCGGTGGGCGCGCCACCGGCGCCCCGGCCGTAGAACATGAGCTGCCCGGCCGCCTCAGCCTCGACGAAGACCGCGTTGAACGCGTCGCCGACGCCGGCCAGCGGGTGGGTCAGCGGGATCATCGCGGGGTGCACCCGGACGCTGACCGTCTCGCGGCCGGCCGCGTCGGCGCCCCGGGCGGCGATGCAGAGCAGCTTGATGGTGCAGCCCATGGCCTTGGCGCTGGCCACGTCGGCGGCGGTCACCTCGGTGATGCCCTCGCGGTGCACGTCGGCGGCGGTGACCCGGGTGTGGAACGCCAGCGAGGCCAGGATGGCGGCCTTGGCGGCGGCGTCGAAGCCCTCCACGTCGGCCGTCGGGTCGGCCTCGGCGTAGCCCAGCTCGGTGGCCTCCTCGAGGGCCTCGGCGAAGCCGGCGCCGGTGGCGTCCATGGCGGAGAGGATGAAGTTCGTGGTGCCGTTGACGATGCCGGTGACCCGGTTGATCCGGTCCCCGTGCAGCGACTCGCGCAGCGGGCGCAGCAGCGGGATGGCACCGGCGACGCTGGCCTCGTAGTAGAGGTCCGCCCCGCCCTCGGCGGCCGCGTCGTGCAGCGTCGCGCCGTCCTCGGCGAGCAGCGCCTTGTTGGCGGTGACCACGCTCTTGCCGGCGCGCAGGGCCTCGACCAGCCAGGTCCGGGCCGGCTCGATCCCGCCGACGACCTCCACCACGACGTCCACGTCGTCCCGCTTGATCAGGCCGAGCGGGTCGGTGGTGAACAGGGCGGGGTCGACCGGCAGGTCGCCGCGGTCGCGGCCGAGCCGGCGGACGGCGATGCCGGCGATCTCCAGCGGGGCGCCGATCCGGGCGGCGAGGTCGGCCGACTGCTCGTGCAGCAGGCGCACCACGTCGCTGCCGACCGTGCCGCAGCCGAGCAGCGCCAAGCGAACGGGTGAGGTCATCCGACATCCAATGCGAGCAGGTCGTCTTCGGTCTCCCGGCGGACGATCAGCCGCGCCCGACCGTCGCGGACGGCGACGACCGGGGGCCGCGGGACATGGTTGTAGTTGCTGGCCATGCTCCGGCAGTAGGCCCCGGTGCCGGGCACCGCGACAAGATCTCCGGGCTGCACGTCGGCGGGCAGGAATTCATCCTTCACCACGATGTCCCCGGACTCACAGTGCTTTCCCACCACGCGGGCGAGCATCGGCTCGGCGCCGGAGACCCGGTTGGCCACCGTCGCCGAGTAGGACGCGTCGTAGAGCGCGGTGCGGATGTTGTCGCTCATCCCGCCGTCCACGCTCACGTAGGTGCGGATGCCGTCCACGTCCTTGACCGTGCCCACCTCGTAGAGCGTGAACACGGCGGGACCGACGATGGCGCGGCCCGGCTCGATGGACAGGTGCGGCACGGCCAGGTTCTCCGCGGCGCACTCCCCGTCGACGATCTTGCGCAGCCGCTTGGCCAGCTCGTGCGGCGCGGCCGGGTCGTCCTGGGTGGTGTACGCGATGCCGAAGCCGCCGCCCAGGTCCAGCTCGGGCAGCTCGACGCCGCGCGCGTCGCGGATCTGCGCCTGGAGGGCCAGCACCCGGCGGGCGGAGACCTCGAAGCCGCTGGCGTCGAAGATCTGCGAGCCGATGTGCGAGTGCAGCCCGCGCAGCTCCAGCACGTCCTCGTCGAGGATCTTGAAGGCGGCCGCGGCGGCCGCCCCGCCGGCCAGGGAGAAGCCGAACTTCTGGTCCTCGTGCGCGGTGGCGATGAACTCGTGGGTGTGCGCCTCCACGCCGACGGTCACCCGGACCAGCACCTTGGGGCGTACGCCGCGCTCGCGGGCCAGCGCCGTGAGCCGGTCGATCTCGGCGAACGAGTCGACGATGATCCGGCCCACCCCGGCGTCCACGGCCCGGGTCAGCTCGGCCACGGACTTGTTGTTGCCGTGGAAGCCGATCCGCGCGGGCTCCATCCCGGCCGACAGCGCAGTGGCGAGCTCGCCCCCGGTGCAGACGTCGAGGAACAGGCCCTCCTCGGCGATCATCCGGACCACCGCCCGGCAGAGGAACGCCTTGCCCGCGTAGTAGACGTCGGCGTCGGGGAAGGCGTCGCGGAACTCGCGGGCGCGGGCGCGCAGGTCGTCCTCGTCCAGCACGTACACCGGGGTGCCGAACTCGGCGGCCAGGTCGCGGACGTCCAGGCCCGCGACCTGCAGCGCGCCGCCCGCGCCGCGCGCGACGTTGCGCGGCCACAGCTGCGGGACCAGGTCGTTGACGTCGACCGGGGTGCGCAGCCAGGCCGGCCCCCGGTTGCCGATGTCGCCGTGCAGGGCACCGGCCTCGTGCGCGCGCATTACATCCGCTCCGGGGCCGAGACGCCGAGCAGGCGCAGGCCGTTGGCGATGACCACCCGGGTGGCGTCGTTCAGCCAGAGCCGGGCCCGGTGCAGGTCGGTGACCTCCTCGTCGCCGCGCGGCAGGACCCGGCAGTTGTCGTAGAACCGGTGGTAGGACTGCGCCACCCGCTGCTCCAGGTAGCGGGCCACCCGGTGCGGCTCGCGCAGCTCGGCGGCGGTGGCGACCACGGCGGGGAACTCGGCGAGCGCCTTGATCAGCTCGTTCTCCTTCTCGTGGGCGAGCAGCTCGGGACGGAAGGCGGTGGCGTCGCCCCGGCTCAGCCCCACCTCGGCGGCGTTGCGGCTCACGCTGGCGGTCCGCGCACCGACGTACTGCACGTAGTAGACCGGGTTGTCGTTCTTCGCCCGGGTCCACAGCTCCACGTCGATGTCGATCGGCGAGTCGCTGGAGTAGCGGGCCAGCGCGTAGCGGGCGGCGTCCACGCCGATCGCGTCGACCAGGTCCTCCAGGGTGACCACGGTGCCGGCCCGCTTGCTCATCCGCACCGGGGCGCCGTCGCGGAGGAGGTTGACCAGCTGACCGATGAGGATCTCCAGGTTGCGGTCCGGGTCGTCGCCGAAGCACGCGGCCATGGCCTTCATCCGGCCGATGTAGCCGTGGTGGTCGGCGCCCAGCATGATCACCACGCGCTCGAAGCCGCGCTCGCGCTTGTCCAGGTAGTAGGCGCAGTCGGCGGCGAAGTAGGTCCACTCGCCGTTGGACTTGCGCAGCACCCGGTCCTTGTCGTCGCCGAAGTCGGTGGTGCGCAGCCAGGTGGCGCCCTCGGATTCGTAGACGTGTCCCTGCTCCCGCAGCCGGTCGAGCGCCTTGTCCAGCTCACCCCGGTCGTGCAGGTCCTTCTCGTTGAAGTAGGTGTCGAACTCCACGCCGAAGTCGCGCAGCGACGACTTGATCTCGGCGAACATCAGCTGCACGCCCTCGACCCGGAACACCTCCTGGGCCGCGGCCTCGTCGAGGTCGAGCACCTCGGGCCGGCGCTTGACCACCTCGGCCGCGATCTCCGCGATGTACGCGCCGCCGTAGCCGTCCTCCGGCGCCGGCTGGCCCTGGGCGGCGGCGAGCAGCGAGCGGGCGAACCGGTCGATCTGGGAGCCGGCGTCGTTGAAGTAGTACTCGGTGCCGACGTCGGCCCCGGTGGCGCGGAGCAGCCGGCTGAGCGCGTCACCGACGGCCGCCCACCGGACCCCGCCGATGTGCACCGGGCCGGTCGGGTTCGCCGAGACGAACTCCAGGTTGATCCGCTGGCCGGCGAGGGCGTCGCTGCGGCCGTACTCCGGGCCGGCCTCCACGATGACCCTGGCGAGCTGGCCGGCGGCGGCCGCGTCGAGCCGGATGTTGAGGAAGCCCGGGCCGGCGATCTCCACCGACTTGACCCCTGGCGCCCGGCCCAGCTGGTCGGCCAGGGCGGCGGCCAGCTCCCGCGGGGGCACCCCGACCTTCTTGCTGAGCTGCAGCGCCAGCGTCGAGGCGTAGTCGCCGTGCTCGGGGTTGCGGGGTCGCTCGACGGTGGTCTGCGCGGGCAGCGCGGAGCGATCCAGGCCCCGGTCTTCGAAGACGGCGTGGGCTGCGGCGAGGACGACCTCGGCGAGTTCTGCGGGAGTCACCGAACCATGTTATCGGGGGTAGACTCGGTCCCCGCGGCGGCGACCCAGCATGTGAAGCGGCCCCGCGGCTCCCCTGACCGACCGACCTGACGAGGCACGATGAGCATCAGCACCCCGGGCGGCCCGGAGCGCCGTCCGACCGTGGTCAGCACCGGCAAGAAGCCGGCCGCCGGCCGGCCCGCCGCTGCCGACAAGCCCGCCGGCGGCAAGGCCGGGGCCGGCAAGGGCACCGCCCGGCAGACCGGCGGCAAGGGCCGCAAGCCGGTCGCCCCGGTGAAGGTGAGCCAGGGTCGCGCGTGGGGTCCGATCGCCCTCTTCGTCGCGGTCGGCGTGCTGGCCGTCGGCATCATCGGTGTCGGGGCGTGGGCGGTTTACCAGGGCTCGCAGCCGTGGCAGAAGCGGGCCGACGCCATCAACGGCATCGTCGACTTCCGCAAGAAGGACAAGAACCTGGTCAAGGGCGGCAACCACCAGCCGGGCACGATCAAGTACGACGTGTCCCCGCCGGTCGCCGGCCCGCACAATCAGGCCTGGCAGAACTGCATGGGCGACGTCTACGACGCTCCGATCGCCAACGAGCACGCGGTGCACAGCCTGGAGCACGGCACCGTCTGGATCACCTACCGCCCGGACCTGCCCGCCGACCAGGTGGAGAAGCTCAAGGCCAAGGTGCAGGGCAAGGAGAAGCTCATGCTCAGCCCGTACGAGGGGCTGGACAAGCCGATCTCCCTCCAGGCGTGGGGCTTCCAGCTCAAGGTCGACAACGCCGACGACGGCCGGATCGACGAGTTCATCAAGACCCTGCGGGTGAACGCCTCCATCGAGGGCCCGACCGCCCTCTGCGACCAGGGCGTCACCGCCACCGGCACCACCCCGCGGGACAACCTCCAGAACAACATGCCCGAGCAGCCCACCCAGTGAGGACGCCGCGATGACCGCCGCCGTGACGACGGACACCGAGCACGACGAGGCCCCGGACACCGGTGACGGTGGCCGGGGGGCCGCGCGGCGCTTCGGCGCCCTGGCGCTGGCCGTCGCCGTCGTGGTCGGTCTCCTCCTCGGCTATGCGGGCGGCCTGCTCACCCCGACGCTCACCCGCCCGGGTGACAACTCGGCCGAGGCCGGCTTCGCCCGGGACATGACCAGCCACCACGCCCAGGCGGTGGCCATGGGGCTGTTGGCGTTCCGGCAGGGCCAGGACCCGGAGGTACGCCAGATCGGCGGCGACATCGCCACGGGGCAGCAGGGCGAGATCGGCACCATGCAGACCTGGCTGCGCTCCTGGAAGCTGGACCCGACCGGCGACCAGCCGCCGATGGCCTGGATGTCGGACGGGGCGGCGGTGAAGAACGGGCTGATGCCGGGCATGGCCACGCCGGAGGAGATGGCGAAGCTGAAGGCCGCCACCGGCCGCGAGTTCGACGTGATGTTCCTCCAGATGATGATCCGGCATCACGTCGGCGGGGTGCACATGATCGACGGGATCCTCGACCAGGGGCACGACGACGACGTGCTGGCGGTCGCCCAGGTCATGAAGAACACCCAGCAGAAGGACCTGACCAACCTCACGGCGGCGCTCAAGCGCCTGGGCGGCACCCTGTAACACCTGCTCGCCCGGAAGGGCCCGCGCCGTGCGCGACGCGGGCCCTTCCGCGTACCCGGATCCGGCTCGCGCCCGTTATGCCGCTTTATAACGGTTTGGGTTGTACAACCCATTGCGCTGCTTGGAGACTTTTCTCCCCACATATCGTGACCAGTTGCGATTCGGGCTCGTTGCGCAGGACGTGGGGGTTGCACTCAGAGACGCAGGGCGGTCGGTGACCAGCTGGTGCCGACGCCACACCATCGGCGGTGACGGGGCGGTGGCAGCCGTCCGTCGCGGACTGCGGCAGGGCGAGCCGGGAACGCTCAGCCGCGAACAGGAACTCGAACTGATCGACGTGCTGCGGGGCGTCCACCCCGACGAGTTCGGCCTGGACGAGGAGCTCTGGACGCGACAGAGCCTGACCACCCTCATCGAGCGCCAGTTCGAGCTGACCATGGACGCCGGCACGGTCGGGGCGTACCTGCGGGCCTGGGGGTTGGGTCCGCGGGAGCCCCGCGAGCGGGCCTGCGGGCTCTGCGTCGGCGCGGTCGAGCGATGGGTACGCAGCGAGTACCCGTCGATCACCCGGGCCGCCCAGGAGCACGCCGCGGACGTCTACTGGATCGGCCGGGTACGCCTGCGCGGCACCATGCCGGCGGCCGACGTGATCTCGGCGGTCTCGTCCCGGGGCCGGGTGCGCTTCATGATCACGACCCCCACGGTCGACCCGCCGCTCCCCCGCGACTTCGTGCTGCGGCTCAGCGGCGCCGAGGAGCGCACGGTGCACCTCATCGTCGACGGGTCCTGGCCGCGCAACGAGTGGCCCCGCCGACTGCCGCGCCGCATCGTCCTCCACCCGCTGCCCAGCTGCGGTCGACCCCTGGCCGCCGCCTGATCCGCGGACGATCGGCGCGCGGGGTGCCGATTCGGTGATCCGGGAAGGCGTTTGCTACTCTTCTCGGGTCGCTGAGCCCCCGTAGCTCAGGGGATAGAGCACCGCCCTCCGGAGGCGGGGGCGCAGGTTCGAATCCTGCCGGGGGCACAGACAGGAGGAAGCCCGGGCCAGTGGCCCGGGCTTTTTCGTGTGTCAGCCGGCCTCGCGGCGGGCCTTCGCGCGGCGCTTGCCCTCGTGCATGGCCTGCACCCGGGCCACCGGAATGGTCCGCCCCTCGGCCACCAGTTCCTCCGGCAGCCGCTGCGGCGCGGGCAGCGCCTCCGCCCACGGGTCCCGGTCGCCGAGCAGCGCCGGCACCGTCTTCACGGTGAAGTCGGCCGGGGTCGCCGCCTCGACGTCGGCCCAGCCGACCGGGTACGACACCGGCGTGCCGGGCCGGATCCGCGGGCTGTACGCGGCCACCACGGTCGCCCCGTACGCCCGGGTGGAGTCGACGAAGACCCGGCCGCCCCGGTCCTCCACGATGAAGGCCGTGGTGGCCAGCGCCGGGTCGAGCCGCTCGGCGCGGGCGGCCAGGGCCCGGGTCGCCGCGGCGGCCTCCTCGGCGGTGGTCGCCGGGTCGACCGGAACGATGACGTGCAGCCCCTTCGCCCCGCTGGTCTTCACCGCACCGGCCAGCCCGGCGTCGGTGAGCGCCTGCCGGACCAGCAGCGCGGTGCGAACCGCCATGCCGAACGAGTCGCCGACCGGCGGGTCCAGGTCGAGGACCAGGTGGGTGGGGTGCTCCGGGTCCCCGGCGTGGCCCAGCGTCGGGTGGTATTCCACCGCCCGCTGGTTGGCGAACCAGAGCAGCGTGCGCCGGTCGTCGCAGAGGGCGTACGAGATGCTGCGGTGCGAGGCCTCCGCCCAGACCGAGGTGCGGCGCACCCAGTCCGGCGTGTACTTCGGAAGGTTCTTCTGCATGAACGGGTCCTGGCCGGGCCGCACCCGGACCACCGACAGCGGCCGGTCCCGCAGCCCGGGCAGGATCCGCTGGTGGACCGCGTCGAGGTAGTCGACAAGGTCGCGTTTGGTGGCCCCGGCCCCGTCGAACAGCGGCTGGTCCAGGTTGGTCAGCGACACCCCGTCCCGGGTCTCGTCAGCGGCGCCCATCCGCCCATCCTGCCGTCCCGGCGGGCATCCGGCGACCCGACCCGGCGGCGCGGGTCAGGATCCGAACGGGTCGCCGCCGGCGCGGACGGTGGCGAGCAGCTCGGCGGCGCGGGCGCGGGCGGCCGCGTAGACGCCCGAGCCGTAGCTGATCCGGGCCACGCCGAGGGCGGCCAGCTCGGCCGGGGCCGGGGCGCCGGGCCGGGCCAGCACATTGACCGGAGCGTCCACCTCGGTGACGAACTCGCGGATCTGCGCCGGGTCGGCCAGCAGGATCGGGTAGATGCCGTCCGCACCGGCCGCCCGGTAGCGGTGGGCCCGGCGCACCGCCTCGGCGAGCCGCTCCTCGACCGGCCGGTACGCCCGCAGGTGCACGTCGACCCGGGCGTTGAGCACCAGGTCCACGCCGGCCGCGCGGGCCGCCGCCCGGATGCCGGCGAGCAGGTCGGCCTGCTCCTCGACGTCGTACAGCCTCGCGCTCCGCGGGTCGGAGTCCTCGATGTTGCACCCCACCGCCCCGGCCTCCAGCAGCCGCTCGACCAGCTCGGCCGGGCGCAGCCCGTACCCCCGTTCCAGGTCGGCGGTGACCGGGAGCGGCACGGCCGCGGCGATCCGGCCGACCGCCGCGAACATCTCGGCCGCCGGCGTGGCCTCGCCGTCGGCGTGGCCGAGCGCCTCGGCGACCGCGGCGCTGCTGGTGGCGACGGCCGGGAAGCCCGCCGCGACCACCGCCCGGGCGGATCCCGGGTCCCAGGCGTTCGGCAGGATCAGCGGGTCCCCGGGGCGGTGCAGCGCGCGCAGCGCGGCGGCCCGCCGGCTCAGCTCGGTCATGCGGCCAGTCTCGCCGCGCCGGCGGCCCGTCCGTAAGATCCAATTCCGTGCCGACGGACTGGGCCGATTTCGGCGTCGACCTGCACCTGGAGCTGGACGCCACCGGCGGCCGGCGGGCCGGGCTGGAGCGGGCGCTGCGGGACGCCATCCGCGCCGGGCGGCTCCCGCCGGCCACCCGGCTGCCGGCCACCCGCGCCCTCGCCGCCGAGCTGGGCCTGTCCCGGGGCACCGTGAGCGCCGCCTACGACCAGCTGGTCGCCGAGGGCTGGCTGGTCGCCCGGATCGGCGCGGGCACGGAGGTCAGCGGGCTGCGCCGGGCCGCACCGCCGCCGGCCGCGCCGCCGCCCGGGCCGCCGACCTTCCGGTACGACCTGCGCCCGGGCAGCCCCGACGTCGGGCTCTTCCCGGTCACCGCCTGGCTGCGGGCCACCCGGCGGGCGCTGGCCGTGGCCCCCGCCGAGGCGTACGGCTACGGCGACCCGCGCGGCCGCCCCGAGCTGCGCCGGGCGCTCGCCGGCTACCTGGGCCGGGCCCGGGGCGTGCTGGCGGACCCGGAACGGATCGTCGTCACCACCGGATACGTCCAGGCCCTGGTGCTGCTCACCGGCGTGCTCCGGGACGCCGGCACCCCGACGGTGGCCATGGAGGACCCCGGGCTGGCCTTCCACCGGGAGGTGGTCCGCCGGCACGGCGGCACCGTGCTGCCGCTGCCGGTCGACGGGCTCGGCGCGCGCACCGACCTGCTCGGCGCCGGGCCGCTGGCCCGGGTGGGGGCGGCCGTGGTGACCCCGGCGCACCAGTTCCCCAGCGGGGTGACCCTGCACCCCGCCCGCCGGCACGCGCTGGCGGAATGGGCCCGGGCCACCGGCGGTCTCGTGGTCGAGGACGACTACGACGGCGAGTTCCGCTACGACCGGCAGCCCGTCGGCGCGGTCCAGGGCACCGCCCCGGAGCAGGTCGCGTACGTGGGCACGGCGGCGAAGACGCTGGGGCCGGCGCTCCGCCTGGCCTGGCTGGTGCTGCCGGCCCGGCTGGTGGAGCCGGTGGTGGAGGCCAAGCGCCACCTCGACCTGCACACCGAGACGATCGGCCAGCTCGCCCTCGCCGAGCTGATCGACGGGCACGGCTACGACCGGCAGATCCGCACCGTCCGGCGCCGCTACCGGCAGCGGCGGGACCTGCTGCTGGACCGGCTGCGAGACCGGTCCCCCGTGGCCGGGGTGGCGGCCGGCCTGCACGCCACCGTCCATCTGCGACCCGGCGGCCCGACCGAGGCCGAGGTGCTGGCCGCGGCCGCCGCGCGCGGACTCGCCGTGGGCGGGCTGGCCCCGCACCGGCACCACCCGGCGGGCGGGCCTCCCGGCCTCGTGGTCGGTTACGCCCACCCGCCGGCGCACGCCTACCCGGCCGCCGTGGACCTGCTGGCCCGGGTGCTGCACGCCCTGGGCGCCTGACCGGGTGCGGGGGCGGCCTCCTCCCTGCTGGGCCGCGGGCTGGCTCCTCGCCGACTACGAACGTGATGACGTCAGCGACTCACCGACCCCGCCAACGCCCGTCCCGACCCCGGCCCGGCTCGTCCCGGCCCGGCTCGTCCCAGGGGCCCGGCCCCGGCCGATTCATTTACGACATCAAGTTCGTAGCGCGCGAAGGTCACCTGCCCCAACCGCGCGCCGACGCCGCAGAGGCCAACCCCGCGCCGGGAGTCAGCGCACGGGGCAGGCGTCCGGGACCGCGGGGGTGGGGAGCGACGCGGGGCGGCGGACGCGGCCGGTGAGGAGGGCCACCAGCAGGGCGGCGGCCACCAGCCCGGCGGCGACCGCGAAGGCGGACCGGTAACCGTGGGCGAGTGCGGCGACCTGGTCGGTGCCGGCGGCGCGCAGCGCGTCGGTGCGGCTCGCCGCCAGGGTGGCCAGCACGGCCAGCCCGAGCGCCCCACCGACCTGCTGGGTGGTGTTGGCCAGCCCGGAGGCGAGTCCGGCGTCGGCGGGCTCCGCGCCGGCCATGGCCAGGGTGGTGACCGCCGGGAGGGTGAGCCCGCCCGCGACGCCGAAGACCAGCAGCGCCGGCAGCACGTCGGCGGCGTACCGGGCGTCCACCGGGAGGCGGGCCAGCAGCAGGAATCCGGCCACGGCGAGCGCCAGCCCGCCGACCAGCACGGCGCGCGCCCCGAACCGGGCCACCAGCCGCCCGGCCAGCCCCAGCGAGACGGCCGCGATCGCCAGCGGGGTGGGCAGGAACGCGAAGCCGGTGGCGGCCGGGTCCAGCCCGAGAACGAGTTGCAGGTACAGGGCGAGCAGGAACTGGAAGCCGAAGTAGGCGGCCACCATGAGGAACTGGGTGGCGTTGGCGGCGACCAGACCGGGCGCGCGCAGGACCCGCGGCGGCAGCAGCGGGGTGGCGGCGCGCCGCTGCCGGGCGGCGAAACCGGCGAGCAGCGCCGCGGCGAGCGCGCCCGCGCCGAGGGTGCGCGGCGAGGTCCAGCCGTGCTCGCCGGCGCCCACGATGGCCAGCACGGCGGCCATCAGCCCGGCCGTGGCCAGCACCGCGCCCAGCAGGTCCAGCCCGGCCCGGAGCCCGGCGCCCCGGTCCGGCGCGATGAGGCGTACGGCGCCGGCCACGATGGCCGCCCCGATCGGCAGGTTGATGAGGAAGATCGACCGCCAGCCGGCGAGGTCGGTGAGGACTCCCCCGACCAGCAGCCCGAGCGAGGCGCCGGCCGCGCCGGTGAAGCTGAACACGGCGATGGCGCGGGCCCGCTCGGCCGGCTCGGGGAAGATCCGGACGATCATGCCGAGGCTCACCGCGGTGGTGAGCGCGCCTCCGACGCCCTGCGCGAACCGGGCGGCGACCAGGGTTCCCGGCCCGGCGGCCACCGCGCAGAGCAGCGAGGCGAGGGTGAACAGGGCGACCCCGGCCAGGAAGACCTGCCGCCGGCCGAGCAGGTCGCCGAGCCGCCCGGCCAGCAGGAGCAGCCCGCCGAAGGCGACCAGGTAGGCGTTCACCACCCAGGCCAGTCCGGCGGCCGGAAAGCCGAGGTCGGCCTGGACGGCGGGCAGCGCCACGGCGACGATGCTGCCGTCCAGGATGATCATCAGGCTGCCGGCGCAGAGCACGAGCAGCGCGGGCCAGCGGTTGGTCCCCGTCATCGGAATGCCTCCTTGGTGCACCGTTTGTTACTGAGGCCATCGTCTGTGACCATGAGGCGGAGCGGAAGGAGGCACTTTGATGTCCCAGGGGAACAGGTGTGTGTCCATCCAGGCCGACCAGGCGCGGGCCTGCACGGTGCGGGAGGCGCTGGACCGGGTCGGCGGGAAGTGGAGCATCGGCATCCTGATCGCCGCGTCCCAGGGCCCGATCCGCTTCACCGAACTGGAGCGCCAGGTGGAGGGGATCAGCCGCCGGATGCTCACGCTGACCCTGCGCAACCTGGAGCGGGACGGCCTGCTGCACCGGCAGGTCCACCCCACCGTGCCACCCCGGGTCGAGTACACGGCCACCCCGATGGCCCAGGAGCTCTACGAGTCGCTGGTGGCGCTCACCCGCTGGGCGGAACGGCACCGCGAGGGGATCAGCGCGGCGCGGGCCGCGTACGACCGGGAGCACGGGGCACCGGTCGGCTGACGCGGCTGTGGCGAAGGCCACGCAATCCGTCTGACCGATCGGTCAGGCG
This sequence comes from Micromonospora sp. AP08, assembly GCF_008085935.1. Classification (NCBI taxonomy): domain Bacteria; kingdom Bacillati; phylum Actinomycetota; class Actinomycetes; order Micromonosporales; family Micromonosporaceae; genus Micromonospora; species Micromonospora sp. AP08. The sequence goes on along the minus strand of NZ_VSEZ01000012.1, from coordinate 155,668 downwards.
CTGACCGATCGGTCAGGCATGCTGGAGGGCATGGCCCGAGCGATACCCGAGACCCACGGCGAGATCCTCGCGGCGGCGGCCCGACGGTTCGCCGTCACCGGGTACAAGGGCACCTCGCTCCAGGACATCGCCCGTGCCGTGGGCTGCTCGAAGGCGACCGTGCTCTACCACTTCGCCAACAAGGAAGCTCTCCTCTCCGAGCTGATGGCGCCCGCCATCGCGGTGCTGGAGGCGCTCGACGCCCGGATCGCCGGCGCCACCGGCGCGGCCGCGCAGGAGATCGCCGGCGAGGGCTTCGTCGACCTGGCGGTGCGTTTCCGCCGGGAGATCGCGCTGCTCCGGGGCGAGTTCCCCGACCTGCTCCAGCAGCCCGCGTTCGCGCACATCCAGGAGATCTCCGAACGGCTCATCGCGGCGTTCGCCGGTCATTCCGACCGGCCCTCCGCGCGGATCGCCGCGCTCGTGGTGCTCGCCGGCATCGCCGAGACGTGCGGCGAGTTCATCGACATCCCCGACGACGAACTGCGGCCCGCCCTGCTGGCCGTGGTCCGGCGGGCCCTCGAACCCGTCACCTGATCCCGCTCCGACCCCGAGGACAAGGAAACCTGATGGCGACCCTGCTGTACCGGCTCGGCCGGGCATCGTTGCGCCGACGGCGGCTCGTGGCCGTCGTGTGGCTCGTCGTACTCGTCGGCCTCGGCCTCGCCGCGGCCACCCTGAAGGGCCCGACGGCGAGCAACTTCACGATGCCGGGCACCGAGTCCCAGAAGGCGCTCGACCTGCTCGCCGACCGGTTCCCGGCGGCCAGCGGCGCCACCGGCACCATCGCCGTGAAGGCGCCCCAGGCCGGCCAGCTCACCACGCCCGAGGGGCAGGCGATCGTCAAGCAGGTCACCCAGGAGGCGGCCAAGCTGCCCGGGGTGGTCGGCGCGGTCGACCCGTACCAGGCGCAGGCGCTCACCCCGGACGGCCGGTACGCGCTCATCCAGGTGCAGTTCCAGGGCCGGGCGGACGACGTGACCGACGAGCAGCGCGACGCGTACGAGAAGGTCGGCGCGCAGGCCGAGGCGCAGGGCTGGCAGATCGCCCCCGGCGGTGAGGTGCTCAACGCCGAGCCGGAGGTCGGCTCCACCGAGGCGCTCGGTGTCCTGGTCGCGGCGATCGTCCTGATCATCACCTTCGGCTCGCTGGTGGCGGCCGGCATGACCATGCTGAACGCCCTGATCGGTGTCGGCGTCGGCATGGCCGGCCTGTACGCGCTCAGCGGCGCGGTCGAACTGACCAGCACGGCGCCCATCCTGGCCCTGATGCTCGGCCTCGCGGTCGGCATCGACTACTCGCTCTTCATCACCTCCCGGCACCGGCAGAACCTGCTCGATGGCCTCTCCCCCGAGGAGGCGGTCGGCCGCGCGGTCGGCACCGCCGGCTCCGCCGTGGTCTTCGCCGGCGCCACCGTGGTGGTCGCGCTCGCGGGCCTGGCCGTGGTGGGCATCCCCTTCCTCACCGTGATGGGCCTGGCCGCCGCCGGCACCGTCACCGTGGCCGTGCTGGTCGCCATCACCCTGGCCCCGGCGCTGCTCGGGTTCGCCGGCCGGAAGGTGCTTCCGCGCAAGCTGCGCGACCGCAGGGCGGTCGAGGACCCGGGCACCGGCTCGGAGGACCGCTCCGGCTTCGGTTTCCGCTGGGCGCACTGGGTGACCCGATTCCGCATCCCGGTGATCCTGGTCGGCCTGCTCGGCCTCGGCCTGCTCGCGATCCCGGCCCAGCACATGCGGCTCGCGCTGCCGGACGCCGCCACCGCCGCCGAGGGGACCCCGGCCCGGGTCAGCAACGACCTGATCCGGGAGGGCTTCGGGCCCGGCTTCACCGGCCGGCTCGCGGTCGTGGTCACCGCCGACTCGCCGCAGGCCACCCAGGCCGCCGTGCCGCAGGTCGCCTCGCTGATCCAGAAGACCGAGGGGGTCGTCGCGGTGGCCCCGCCGCAGCTCGACCCGTCCGGCCGCACCGCGCTGCTCGGCGTCATCCCGGAGCAGGGGCCGACCGACGAGAAGACCGAGGAGCTGGTGCACGACATCCGCCGGCAGGTCGGCGGCATCCAGAACGCCGAGGTGATGCTCACCGGCGTCACCGCGATCGGCATCGACGTGTCCGAGAAGCTCTCCGACGCGCTCCCGGTCTACCTGCTGCTGGTGGTGGGCCTGTCGGTGCTGCTGCTGATGCTGGTGTTCCGGTCGATCCTGGTGCCGGTGAAGGCGGCGCTGGGCTTCCTGCTCACCGTGGCGGCCACCTTCGGCATCACGGTCGCCGTCTTCCAGCAGGGCCACCTCGCCGACCTGGTCGGGTTGGACACCCCCGGGCCGCTGGTCAGCTTCCTGCCGATCCTGCTCATCGGCATCCTGTTCGGCCTGGCCATGGACTACGAGGTCTTCCTGGTCTCCCGGATGCGCGAGGACTTCGTGCACGGCGACACGGCCCGGCAGGCGACGATCAACGGCATGGGCCACGGCGCCCGGGTGGTCACCGCCGCCGCGCTGATCATGATCTCGGTGTTCGGTGGCTTCGTCTTCCTGGACGACCCGGTCATCAAGTCGATGGGCTTCGCGCTCGCGATCGGCGTCGCCATCGACGCGTTCGTGGTCCGGATGACCATCGTCCCGGCGGTGATGTCGCTGCTGAACAACGCCGCCTGGTGGCTCCCGCGCTGGCTCGGCAGGGTCCTGCCCAACGTGGACGTCGAGGGCGAGGGCCTGCGCGCCCACCTCGCCGAGCGCGAGCCCGCCCAGGTGTGACCCGGGGGCCTGCCCGGCCGGTCAGACGCCGGCCGGGTAGGTCTCCATCTCGCCCGGTGTGGGCAGCGCCGGCAGCGGGTGCAGCGCGGTCGCCTCGTCGCACCAGACGAACGCGTCGTAGCGCTCGCCCAACCGGGTCGGCACGTAGTTGCCCCAGGACTCGAAGCTCGGGTCGTAGACCACCCCGATGGCCCGGTGGTCGGTCGCCTCGGTCACCCACTCCGGCTGGTCCTCGCCGCCGAAGACCAGCACCGCCCGTTCCGGCATCAGCTCGTGCAGCCGCCGCTCGACGGAGCCATCCCGGGCCGGCGGCACCACCATGGCCTCGGCCGGCGAACCCCAGCGCGGCGCGGCGACCACCGTGCCCCGATAGCTGCCGAAGCCGACCAGCACCACGGCGTCCCGGCCGTGCCGTTCCCGGCCGAGCTGGCCGATGTTCACCAGCCCGTCGGCCGCCATGTCGGTGGCCCGGGCGTCGCCCACGTGGGTGTTGTGCGCCCAGACGATGCCGCGCGCCCCGGGCCCGTAGCGGTCGAGCAGCCGGTCCAGCGTGTCGGCCATGTGGATGTCGCGGATGTTCCAGGACTCCGGGCCGCCGCCCACCATGGCCCGGTAGTAGCGCTCCGCGCCGGCCACCACCTCCGCGTTCTGCCAGGCCGAGAAGCGGTCCGAGCCGTCCGCGGCGGCCTGTTCCCGGGTACGCGCCAGCAGCCGGACCACCTCCTCCTCGCACCGGGCCGAGACGAAGCGGCTGGCCGTCCCGTAGTCCTCGACCCGCTTGCCGTACGGCTCGAAGCAGCGGTACGCCTCCTGCGCCGCCTCCAGCGAGGCCGGGTCCTCCTCGCCGAGATAGTCGAAGATGGCCTGCATCGACTCCCAGAGGCTGTAGACGTCCAGCCCGTGGAAGCCGGCCCGCTCCCCCTCGGGGCGTTCCAGGTTCCACGCCCGCAGCCAGCGGCAGAACCGGGCCACCTCGGCGTTGGCCCACATCCAGGTCGGCCAGCGCTCGAAGCGTTCCAGCGCGGTCTGCGGATCGGCCAGCCCGCCCGGCGCGCCCACCACCGAGCAGTTCACCCGGTCGCAGTCCGGCCAGTCCCCCTCCACCGCGACGAAGTCGAAGCCCTGTTCGGCGATGAGCCGCCGGGTCAGTTGCTCGCGCAGCCGGTAGTAGTCGTAGCTGCCGTGCGTCGCCTCGCCGATCATGACGATCCGCGCGTCCCGGACGCGTTCCAGCAGCGGGTCGAAGTCGCTCGGCGCGCCGAGCCGCTGTACCAGCATGCCAGCGGCTACCCGGGACCCGTCCGGGCAAACGGCCACGCCGGCGGGCATGGCGCCCGGCACAGCGGGTAGCCCGCCGGCATGACCGTCACCGGGGTGAAGTTGCAGGAGTTCCTGGCCGGGCTCGACTACCCGGTCTCCCGTGCGGACCTGGTCCGCTGGGGCCAGGAGAACGGCGTCAGCACCGAGATGCTCCAGATGCTCAAGGCGCTGCCGGCGGAGGAGTTCAACACCCCCGCCGAGCTGGGCGAGGCGCTCAACACCCTGGTCTGACCGCTTAGAGGTCGACGGTGCGCCGCTGGCTGCGGGCGGTCTCGGCGGCGTCCAGCACCGCCACCACCTCCCGGCCGAACCGCACGTCGCAGCGGTGGTCGCGGGTGCCCGCCTCGACCTCCTCCAGCAGCTGGTCGATGGCCGTGCCGAACGCCTGGAGCACGCTGCCGTCGCCGGGCGGGACGGTCTCGGTGCCGTTCTCGCCGAAGAAGACGAAGTCCCGCGTGACCGCCTCGGGCGGCGCGTCGAGGGTGAGCGAGAGCGTGCTGGTGGCGCCGCCGTCGTGGGTGAGCAGCAGGTGCACCAGGCCGCTCGGGCCGTCCATGGCGGCGACCCGGGTGACCCGGCCGAGCACCGGCAGGATCAGCGACAGCGCGTGCGGGCCGATGTCCCAGAGGGCGCCCCGGTCGCGCCGCCACTGCGAGCTCCCGTACGGGTTCCCGGGCTGGTAGATGGAGGCGAACATGGTCGCCCGGGCGTGCTGCCAGCCGCCGGCCGCCGCCGTCGAGGCGAGGAAACCGGTGACGTTCGGGTGGAACCGCTGGGTGAAGAAGACCACCGAGGCCACACCGGACGCCTGCGCGGCGGCGACCACCCGGTCGGCGTCCGCGAGGCTCAGCGCCAGCGGCTTGTCCAGCAGCAGGTGCCGCCCGGCGGTGGCGGCCCGGACGGCGATCTCGGCCTGCACGTCCGGCGGCAGCGCCACGGCGATCGCGTCGCAGGCCGCCAAGAGCTCGTCGGCGTCCTCGAAGACGGGTACGCCGTGCCGGGTGGCCAGCGTGGCCGCCTTCGCCGGGTCGCGCCCCCAGACGCCGGCCAGCTCGGCCCGCGGGTGCGCGTCGATGGCGGCGGCGTGCGTCTCCGCCGCCCAGTGACCCGTGCCGAACAAGCCGAACCGCACCACGGACCCCCTGCTGTCGTCCTCCGCCACGGCGTACGCCGGTGGCCGTGATCCACGCTAGTCGTCCGGCCCGGCCGGCGCGCCGCGACCCCGCGGGAGAGCCGGGCGGGGGTGGCTACTACGGCGGTTAGTAGGCTGTGCCGGTGAACTCGACTGCGCCGGGACGGCGTCGATGACCACCGCCGCGGCGGCCGGCTCGCCGGTGGACGGCATCCTCGCGACGGCCTCGATCGTGCTGTCGCTGCTGATCGCGGTCTGGGCCCTGGTGGCGGCGGTACGCCACCGGGCGCCGGACCGGCTCCAGTTCGTCGGCCTGGCCGTGCTGGAGGTGGCCCTGCTGGCGCTCACCGTGGTGGCGCTCGTCGCGCTCGGCGGCGGCGACCGGCCGGGCGAGCCGGGGGCGTTCTTCGGTTATCTGGTGACGCTGGTCTGCCTGCCGCCGCTGGCCTGGGTGCTGGCCCGGATGGAGCCGACCCGGTGGGGCTCGGCGATCGTCTGCGCGGTCTGCCTGGTCACCCCCGTGGTGGTGGTCCGCTTGCAGCAGACCTGGGAGGTCGTCGGTGGCTGAGCAGCGGGCGACGAACCGGGGTCCGGGCCGGCTGTTGATCGCGGTCTACATCCTCTTCGCCATCGCGGCGACCTCGCGGGCCGGGCTCCAGATCGCCACGAAGTTCGACGAGGCGCCGGTGGCGTACCTGCTCTCCGCGCTGGCCGCGCTGATCTACATCGTGGCGGCGGTCGGGCTGGCCCGCGCCGGGCACACCGGCCGCCGGGTCGCGCTGGCGTGCTGCTCGGTGGAGCTGGTCGGGGTGGTCGGCGTCGGCATCCTGAGCCTGGCCGACAAGGAGCTGTTCCCGGACGAGACGGTCTGGTCGGGCTTCGGCAGCGGCTACGGCTACATCCCGCTGGTGCTGCCGGTGCTCGGCCTGTTCTGGCTCTGGCGCACCCGGCACGACCCCGCCTGACGGGGCCGTGCCGGGCGCACGGGTCCGGGTCAGTCCTTGGGGCCGCCGGCGACGTAGATGACCTGGCCGGAGACGAAGGACGCACCCTCGCTGGCCAGGAACGAGATGGTGTGCGCGACGTCCTCCGGCCGGCCGGTGCGGCGCACCGGGATCTCCGCGGCGGCGTGCTGCTGGAGCGCCTCGAAGTCGACCTTCATGCGGGCCGCCGTGGCGGCGGTCATGTCGGTGACGATGAAGCCCGGCGCGACCGCGTTGACGGTCACCCCGAACGGGCCCAGCTCGATGGCGAGGGTCTTCGTGAAGCCCTGCATTCCGGCCTTGGCGGCCGAGTAGTTCGCCTGGCCCCGGTTGCCCAGCGCGGAGGTGCTGGAGAGGTTGACGATCCGGCCCCACTTCCGCTCGACCATGTGCTTCTGGGCGGCCTGGCTGAACAGGAACGCGCCGCGCAGGTGCACCCCCATGACCGTGTCCCAGTCGGCGTCGGTCATCTTGAACAGCAGGTTGTCGCGGAGCACGCCGGCGTTGTTGACCAGCACGGTCGGCGCGCCCAGCTCGGCGGCGACCCGCTCCACGGCGGCCTCCACCTGCGTCCGGTCGGACACGTCGGCGCCGACGCCGAGCGCCCGACCGCCGGCGGCGGCGATGGCGTCCACGGTTTCCTTGGTCGCCGACTCCTCGATGTCGACCACGGCGACGGCCATGCCGTCGGCGGCCAGCCGTCGGGCGGTGGCCGCGCCGATGCCGCGCGCGGCTCCGGTCACGATGGCGACGCGGGGCTCCTCCGACATGATTACCTCCCGGTAACTTGGGCTCGATCGAAGGAGCTTAACGCCGGGTCGGCCGTCAGAGCCGGGTGCCCCGGCAGATCCGGATCCACCGGTAGCCGTAGCCGCTCAGCTTCAACCGGTCGAGCTTGCCGACGTCCTCGTAGTTGCGGTCGGTGAGGACGTCGATCGGCAGGTCGGCCTCCGGGGCGAGGATGCTCAGGTCGACCTCGACGTCCTCGGTGCCGAGGTTGTGCAGGAAGACCATCGTCCCGGTCGGACCGTCGGCCCGATGCGCGAGCACGCCGGGGGGCATCGGCACGTCGATGTGGCTGGTGCTCCCCGAGCCGATCTCCGGCGCCTCCCGCAGGGTGCGGATCATCCGCTCGAACCAGCCCAGCAGCGACCTCGGGTCCTTGCGCTGGGCGGTCACGTTGACCTTCTGGTAGCCGTACTCACCCTTGTCGATCACCGGGCGGACCAGCTTCTCCGGGTCGGCGGAGGAGAACCCGCCGTTCTCCTTGTACGACCACTGCATCGGGGTGCGGATCGCCTCCCGGCCGGGCAGCGACAGGTCCTCGCCCATCCCGATCTCCTCGCCGTAGCGCAGCACCGGCGTGCCGCGCAGCGAGAACTGGAGCGCGTACGCCAACTCGATGCGGCGGCGGTCGTTGCCGAGCATCGAGGCCAGCCGGCGGCGGATGCCCCGGCCGTAGAGGCGCATGTCCTCGTCCGGGCCGAACTGCTCGTACACCTGGTTGCGCTGTTCGGCGGTGAGCCGGGACAGGTCGATCTCGTCGTGGTTGCGCAGGAAGGTGGCCCACTGCCCGCCCTCGGGCAGGGCCGGGGTGTCGCGCAGCGCCTCGATGACCGGCTCCGGGTCCTGCCGGGCCAGGGCCAGCATGAGCCGGCCGTTCATCATGAAGTCGAAGAGCATGTGGATGCGGTTGGCCGAGCCGCCGCTGTCACCGAAGTAGACCGGCAGCTGGTCGGGCTCGACGTTGGCCTCGGCCAGCAGGACCGCGTCGCCCCGCCGCCACTGCACGTGCTGGCGCAGCTCGGTGAGGAACTCCAGGTCCTTCGGCGAGTCCGGGTTGCCCGGCTCGGTCAGCTCGATGATGAACGGCACGGCGTCCATCCGGAACCCGGAGACGCCGAGCTGGAGCCAGAACGACATGATCTTCTTGATCTCGGCGCGGACCTCCGGGTTGGCCGCGTTGAGATCCGGCTGGAACTTGTAGAAGCGGTGGTAGTACCAGGCCTTCGCGGTCCGGTCGTAGCTCCACGTCTCGTTCTGCTCGCCGGGGAAGACCATGCCCTGGTGCCGGTCCGGCGGCGCCTCGTCGCTCCACACGTACCAGTTGCGGTACGGCGAGTCGGGCGAGGAGCGGGCGGACTGGAACCAGGGATGCTCGTCCGAGGTGTGGTTGACCACCAGGTCGATGATCACGTGGATGCCCTTGTTCTTCGCCTGGTGCAGCAGTTCGGCGAAGTCGCCGAGGGTGCCCAGCCGCGGGCTGACGTTGTAGAAGTCGGTGACGTCGTAGCCGTCGTCCCGGTTGGGCGACGGGTGGATCGGGTGCAGCCAGAGGCAGGTCACCCCGAGCCGGGCGAGATAGTCGAGCCGGCCGATCAGCCCGCGGAAGTCACCCACCCCGTCGCCGTCGGAGTCGGCGAACGTGTCGACGTCGAGGCAGTAGACAACCGCCTCCTGATACCACCTGTCACCCATGCCGGATTTACTTCTCCGGTTGCCGACCGCGGCAAACCCCGCCGGCGGCCGTGGGTCCGGTCACCGGCAGGTGTGACGGGCGCTGGCCGGGGTACCGCTTACGGATCCCCGGCACCACGTGGAAGGACCCCCATGGCACTCGCCCAGAACGTCGACCCGAACCAGTTCACCGGGCTGACCGGCTGGGTGGCGAGCGTCATCGACTCGTTCGGCGCGGTCGGGGTGGCCCTGCTGGTCGCCCTGGAGAGCATCATCCCGCCGATCCCCAGCGAGGTCGTGCTGGCCATGGCGGGTTACCTGGCGGCCGAGGGCCGGTTCAACGTGGTGCTCATCGTGCTGGCCGCGACGGCCGGTTCGCTGCTCGGCGCGCTGGTGCTCTACTGGCTCGGCGCGGCGCTCGGCGAGGAACGGCTGAAGTGCTGGCTGGACCACATCCCGCTGGTGGACCGGGACGACCTGGAGAAGGCCGACCGCTGGTTCGAGCGGCACGGCCGGTGGGCGGTGCTGATCGGCCGGGTCGTGCCGGTGGTGCGCAGCCTGGTCTCCGTGCCGGCCGGCGCCAACCGCATGCCGCTGGGCGAGTTCATCCTGCTCACCACGCTGGGCAGCGGGGTGTGGAACGCGCTGATCGTCGGGGCCGGTTTCGCCCTCGGCTCGCGCTGGGAACGGGTCAACCAGTACAGCGACTGGTTCAACTACGCGATCTTCGCGGTCTTCGCCGTGATGATCGTCAGCTGGGTGGTCAAGAAGGTGCGCCGGCGGCGCGCCCGGCAGTCGGTGACCGCCGGGCGCTGACCGCGGCGCGGGATCAGAATCCCGCGGTGATGGTGGTGAACTCCCAGGTGTTCTGCGAGATGCCGGAGCAGTTGGAGACCACCCCGCCGCCCGGGCAGGGCCGGTCCCGGTTGACCGACCAGAAGGTGAACCGGGCGAGCCCGCGGGCCTTGGCCCAGTCCCGGATCTGCGTCCAGGTGGCCGGGGAGGTCAGCTCCTGCTGGTCCGAGAGGCCGTTCATGCCGGAGATGCCCATGTGGGCGTAGGCGGTGGCGTCGGACCAGCCGAACGCGTTCTTCAGCGCGTTCTTCAGCCCCTCGGCCGCGTTGACCGTGCTCTGGTACATGTTCGCGCCGCCGCCGAAGTCGAACGGCATGATGGTGAAGACGTCGATGTTGGCGCCCTTGGCGGCGGCCTGGTTGATCAGGCGGGTGCCGTAGTAGTTCGGCCCGGTGGTCGAGGTGCCGAAGGTGACGATCGTCCTGATCCCCGGGTTGTTCTGCTTGACGATCTTCAAGGCGTCCAGGATCCGGTCCTGCACCACCTCGTTCTCGAACTCGTCGCTGTTCTCGATGTCGATGTCGATCGCCTTGAGCCCGTAGGCGTTGATGACCTGCTGGTAGGCGCCGGCCAGCGCGCTGGCCGAGGAGCAGTTGGGGCCGAGCTTGTTGCCGCTCCAGCCGCCGAAGGACGGGATGATGTCGCCGCCGGCCGCCTTGATCGCGGCGATGGTGCTGGCGTGCGTGCCGCCGGTGAGCGGGCCGCCGCCGTCCCAGGCCGGGGTGCAGCCGCCGCCGGAGAGCACGAACGCGATGGTGAACCACTTGATCCCGGTCGCGCCCATCACCGTCGACGGCGCGGGCGGGTCGCCCCAGCCCGGGTAGAGGTAGGGCGCCGCGGCCATCGCGCCGCCGCCCCCGCCGGTGCAGCCGGTCGTGGTGGCGGACACCGCCCCGGACTTCGCGGACTCCCCGCTGGCGTTGTACGCGGCCACCGTGTAGCTGTGCCCGGTGCAGGCGCCCAGCCCGGAGACGGTGGCCGAGGTGCCCGTGACGGTGGCCTTCACGGTGCCGCCCTCGTAGACCCGGTAGCCGGTGACCGTGCCGGAGACGGCGTTCCAGGCCAGGGAGACCGAGGTGTTGGTGGTGCCGGTGACGCGGAGGCCGCCGGGCGTGGCCGGCGCGCCGGGGTTGCCGCCGCCTCCGCCCGTGCAGGAGCCGCCGTTGACCGTGCAGTTGGTCGGGTTGCCGGTGCCGTTGACGTTGAACCCGAAGGTGGTGCTGGCGCCCGGGGCGAGGGTGCCGTTCCAGGACTGGTTCACCGCGGTGACGTGCTGGCCGGAGGTGGTCAGCCGGGCGTCCCAGAACGAGCCGAGGGTGCTGCCGGCGGGCAGGTCGAACTGGACGTTCCACGAGGAGATGCTGGCCGAGGTGTTGTTGGTGACGGTGAACTTGCCCTCGTACCCGGTGTCCCAGGTCGTGGTGCGCACGAAGGCGGCGGTGGCGGCGGAGGCGGGTGGCGCGGCCAGCAGGGTGCCGGCGACCAGGGCGGCGGCGAGCGCGGCGGCGAACGTCGCCATGCGGGTGGAGCGGAGTCTCACGGCGTCCTCCAGGGACCGTTGTGGTGGAGGGTGGGCATTTACGACCGTCGACGTGCGCTCATTATTAAGACTGTTAACTGTTTCTGTCCAGAGGCAACCGGGGGTCCCCCGCGGGGACCCCCGGTGCGGCCGGCTCAGCGCCGGAAGGTGAACCAGTTGACGTTGACGAAGTCGGCCGGCTGACCGCTGGTGAAGGTCAGGTAGACGGTGTGCCGGCCGGTGACCGCGGCGACGTTGCCCGGCACCGAGCGCCAGCTCTGCCAGCCGCCGGTGTTGGCGACCGCGAAGCTGCCGATCGGCGGGTTCGTGGGGCTGTCCACCCGCACCTCGACCAGCCCGCTCACCCCGGCCGGCGCGCCCGAGGCGACCCGGGCCACGAAGTCCCTCGGCGGGGTGGCGCCGAACTCCACGTTGTCGTAGCGGGCCCAGTCGCCGTTGGCCAGCCAGCCGATGTCCTGACCACCCTCACTGCACGCCTCCACCTGCACCCCGTTCTGCCCGGTGAACGCCTCGGCCTGGATGGTCGAGTACGCGTCCACCGACCCGCCCGGCGGCGGCGTGGTCGGGGTGGGCGACGGCCCGCCGCCACCGCGGGTGTAGGCGGCCACGTAGTCGACGAGCATGGGCCGGCCGGAGACGGTCGACGCGGTGGGCGTGGCGGAGCCGGCCACCCCGTTCGGGAAGCCGCCGCCCATCGCCACGTTGAGCAGCATGAAGTAGCCGTTGTGGTTGGTCATCTGACCCCAGTACGGCTCGCCCACCTGGCTCTGGCTGACGGTGTGGAAGAGCTGGCCGTCGACGTACCAGCGCAGCTGCTGGGGACTGATCGAGGCGTCCCACTCGAAGCGGTAGGTGTGGAACGCCGACTGGCAGGTGCTGCCCGGGCAGGCCCGGGAGTTGCCGATGCCGTTGAACTCGTTGCACGGCCCGCCCGGGGCGACGTCGCAGTGCAGCACGCCCCAGACCGAGTTGATCCCGTTGACGTTCTCCATCACGTCGAACTCGCCGATGCCCGGCCAGTTCTGGTAGTTGCCCCGGTACGGCGAGCCCAGCGCCCAGAAGGCCGGCCAGTAGCCGGCGGCCTGGGCGCCGGTCACGTTCGGCATCTGGATCCGCCCCTCCAGGGCCAGGACGCCGCCGGCGGGCGGCTTGAAGTTGGCGCGGACCGTCTCGATCCGGGCCGAGGTCCACCGGCCGGAGCCGTCCTTGAGCGGCGTGATCCGCAGGTTGCCGGCGCCGTCCTGGGACAGGTTGGCGGTGCTGGAGGTGTAGGTCTGGATCTCGCCGGTGCCCCAGTTGGCCGGGCCGCCCGGGTAGCTCGTGCCGGTGTCGATGATCCAGTTGGCCGAGGAGGGCAGGGCGCCGGCCGCACCCGTGAAGTCGTCGCTCCACACCAGACTCCAGCCACTGGGCGGCGGCGGCACGGCGGCGTGGGCGGTCATCGTGACGGTGGCGAGGGCGGTGGTGGTGGCGAGCACGGCGGCCGCCAGGGGGAGCCGCCGGCGCGACCGGCGCACGGCGGAGGGGGCGGCCGTGGCCGCCGGGACAGGGTTCATCGGGGTGCCTCTCTGCGGGGACGGGCAGGAGAGAGCGCTCTCTGAGGCGTTTTCTACGCGCCCGCCCCCGCACTTGTCAACGTGCGTCGATGCCTTCCGGCTGGGGCCGGCGCAGCACGGCCTGCTCCAGCGCGGTCCACGCCGTCGTGGTGACCAGATAGAGCACCGCCGCGAGCGGCACCACCAACCCCACCAGCACCGTGGTGAAGGGCAGCAGCGGCACCAGCCAACCCAGCACCGCGGCGCCCGGGCCCTCGGTCGGCGCGCCCGCGATGGTGCCCGTGGCCGCGGCCGCCCGGCGCGCCCGCCGCGCGGACCACCAGGCCAGCACGAGCAGCGCCGCCAGCAGCACCCCGAAGACCGCCACCACCGGGCCGGTGAGGCCGTCGCCGAGATGCCACCCCAGGGGCACGCCGGCGAGCTTCTCGTCCAGCAGGTGCGGCGACGGCTCCAGGTCGCCGCGCGGCGTCAGACGCGCCGAGCTGGAGTTGTCGAGCCCGTCACCGGTGGCGAAGAGGCGGTACATGACCAGGAAGAACGGCGCCTGCAACAGCGCCGGCAGGCAGCCCGCGACCGGGCTGGCCCCGGCCCGCCGGTAGAGCGCGAACAACTCGCTCTGCATCCGGGCGGGATCGTCGGCGTACCGCCGCTGGAGGTCGCGGACCTCGGGGGCGAGCGCCGCACGGCGCCGCTCCCCGCGGACCTGGGCCAGGCTGAGCGGCGAGATCAGCAGCCGGACCCCGACGGTGAACAGGACGATCGCGGCGGCCGTCGCGGCGCCGCCGGTGAGCGGGGCGAGCGTGTCGGCGAGCCAGGTGACGACGGTGGCGGCGGCGGACGCCGCGGCGTGCAGTGGTGCGAAGGCGAGCATGGGGAAACCCCTCGGTCCGATTCCGGATGCCCCGACGGGACGACGCGTCCCGGCGGGACGGATGACGACGGAACCGGCCGCGGCGGCGGCGCGCCGGAGGACCCGACGCGGGGCGGCTACGCGGCCGAGGGGCACAGCCCGGGCGCACGGGGACGCGGCCGCCCCGGAGCGTCCGGGTCGACCTGGCGGGGCACCCGGCGGTGCCGGGCCCGGGCCCGCAGGGCGACGGCGCGCGGTCCCCCGCGCGGCGCGGGCAGCGCCCGCACCCGCAGCGCGAGCAGCGTGGCGAGCAGCAGCGCGGCGGCCACCGCCGCGCCGGCGAGCAGGCCGGCCGGGCGGTCCGCGAGCAGGGCGAGGGCGTACGCCCACGTCCCGGTCAACAGCATCCCTGCCACACGACCACCCTAGAACCCGTTGTCACGCCCCGGACCCGATCGCGGCGCGTACCGGGCGACACGCCGTCCGGAGCGTTTCCCCGCGCCGACACGGTGGGTAACAGGGCGTCGACCGGGCGGCACGGTGCCGCGGCCGGTACGGAGCGGATGGTGGTGTCGATGAGCGGGTCAGTGGCGGAGCGGGAACGGAGCGCCGCACCCGACGGGACGGACCTGCTCACGGTCGGCGTGGAGGAGGAGTTCCTGCTCGTCGACCCGCACACCGGGGCCGCCGTGCCCGCCGTCGACCTCGTCATGGAGCAGGTGCCGGCCGAGTTGCGGGGCCAGGTGGAACGGGAGTTCCAGACCAGCCAGATCGAGATCGGCAGCCCGCCCGGGCTGGAGCTCTCGTCGATCCGGCACTCGCTGGCGATGCTCCGCGGCGAACTGGCCGCCGCCGCCGAGCGGGCCGGCGTCCGGCTGCTGGCCATCGGCACCGGGCCGGTGGACGGACCGGTGCCGCCCGTGGTGGACAAGCCCCGCTTCGACCGGATGGTCGAGCGGTTCCGGCTGCTGGTGCCCGGGCCCGGCAACAACGGCATGCACGTGCACGTCGGCATCCCGGACGCCGAGATCGGGGTGCAGGTGCTCAACCACGTCCGGCCCTGGCTGCCCATCCTGCACGCGGTCACCGCCAACTCCCCGTTCGCGAAGGGCGAGGACACCGGCTACGCGAGCTGGCGCTCGGTCGAGTGGGAGCACTGGCCATCCGTGGCGCCCACCCCGTGGCTGGAGTCGCACGAGCACTACGAACGGCTGATCCGGCAGCTCATCGCGAGCGGCGTGATGCTCGACGAGGGGATGCTCTACTGGTACGCCCGGCTCTCCGCCAAGTACCCGACCGTGGAGATCCGGATCGGTGACGTCTGCCCGTCGGTGGACGACGCGGTGCTGGTCGCCGCCCTGGTCCGGGCCCTGGTGGCGACCGCCATGACGGAGATCGCCGAGGGACGGCCCGCCGTCAACACCGACCACCACCTGCTGGTCGCCGCGCACTGGCGGGCGGCCCACGACGGGCTGGAGGGCGAGGGCGTCGACTTCACCGACGGCGAGCTGCGCCCGGCCTGGGAACTGCTGGACGGGCTGGTCGAGCGGGTCCGCCCGGAACTCGCGCGGCACGGCGACCTCGACCAGGTGACCGACCTACTGGGCGGGCTTCGCCGGCACGGCAGCGGCGCGGCCCGGCAGCGGGTGGTGTTCGCGCGTACCGGCAAGCTGGTGGACGTGGTCGCGGACGTGGCGCGGCAGACCCGGGGCTGAGCGCCCCCGCCGGCCGGGCGGCCGTGACAGGATGGCGTCGTGACGGAGCGGATGGTCGTCGTCGGCGGGGACGCCGCCGGGATGTCGGCGGCGTCCCAGGCCCGCCGCCTCCGCGACCGGAGCGACCTGGAGATCGTCGCCTTCGAGCGGGGCCACTTCACCTCCTACTCGGCCTGCGGCATCCCGTTCTGGGTCAGCGGGCTCGTGCCGGGGCGCGACCAGCTCATCGCCCGGGATCCCGCCACCTTCCGCGACGACTTCGACATCGAGGTCCGCCTGCGGCACGAGGTCACCGCCATCGACCTCGACCGCCGCGAGGTGGTCGCCCGGGACCTGGAGGGCGGCGGCGAGGTCCGCGAACGCTTCGACACGCTGATGTACGCCACCGGCGCGCGCCCGATCCAGCCCGACTGGGCGCGCGGCGGGGTGGCCGGGGTGTTCGGCATGCAGACCCTCGACGACGGCACCGCGCTGCTCGACTGGCTGGAACGCGAGCCGAAGCCCCGCCGCGCGGTGGTGGTCGGCGGCGGCTACATCGGCGTGGAGATGGCCGAGGCGCTGCTGCACCACGGGCTCTCGGTCGACCTGGTCGAGCAGGCCGACCAGCCGATGGCGACGGTGGACCCGGACATGGGCGAGCTGGTGGCCGAGGCGATGCGCGGCACCGGCATCGGCATCCGCACCGGCCTCACCGTCACCGGCCTCGAGGAGCGGGACGGCCGGATCGCCGCCGTGGTCACCAACGAGGGGCCGATGCCGGCCGACGTCGTGGTGCTGGGCCTGGGCGTACGCCCGAACACCGCCCTGGGTGAGGCGGCCGGCCTGCCGGTCGGCCCGTCCGGGGCGATCCGCGTCGACCGGCGGATGCGGGTGCCCGGGGTGCCCGGCGTCTGGGCTGCCGGCGACTGCGTGGAGTCGCTGCACCGGGTCAGCGGCATGCCGGTGCACATCCCCCTGGGCACCTACGCCAACAAGCAGGGCCGGGTCGCCGGCATCAACATCGGCGGCGGGTACGCGACCTTCCCCGGCGTGATCGGCACGGCGGTGACCAAGGTCTGCGACCTGGAGGTGGGGCGCACCGGCCTGCGCGAACGGGACGCCACCGCGGCCGGCTTCGAGTTCATCACCGTGCTGGCCGAGTCGACCAACCGGGCCGGCTACTACCCGGGCGCCCGGCCGATGACCGTGAAGCTGATCGCCGAGCGGCCCAGCGGCCGGCTGCTGGGCGCGCAGATCGTCGGCTGGTCCGAGGCGGCCAAGCGGATCGACACGCTGGCCGTGGCGCTGTGGAACAACATGACGGTGGACGAGATGACCGCGCTCGACCTGGGCTACGCGCCGCCGTACGCGCCGGTCTGGGACCCGGTGCTGATCGCCGCCCGCAAGGCCCTCGACGCCCTGGTCCACGCCGGCCGCTGACCGGACGCCCCGAGCTTGTCGGGGGGCGCGGTTACCTTGTGCGCGCTGTCGCGTTGCCGGGTCCGGCACTTCCCCTCGGAGGCATCCCATGTCACAGGAGACGACCTACTTGGAACTGTCCGAAGTGGACGGTGGAGCGCACAAGTTCTACGAGGTCGTGGTCGACGGCACCACGATGAGCGTGCGCTACGGCCGGATCGGCGACCAGGGCCAGGTGAAGTGCAGCAGCTTCCCGGACAACGCCCGCGCCCGGGCCGCCGCCGCCAAGAAGATCGGCGAGAAGGTCCGCAAGGGATACGCCCCCGCGGTCCCCGGCGTACGCCAGAAGCGGGCGGTCTCCCGCCGGCAGATCGTCAGCACCCGCTCCACCGCCCGCACCGCCCCGGTCCTCTGGCGCTACGCCTCGGGCGCGCCGGCGTTCGGCATCTTCATCGACGGGCAGACCTGCATGGTGGGCAACGAGCACGGCGTGATCACCACGCTCGACCACGACGCCCGGGTGCTCCACCAGGTCCGGCTCCCCGACGGGGTGAAGTGCATCGTCGCCGACGACGCCTGGATCTACGCGGGCTGCGACGACGGAAACGTCTACGACCTTTCCGGCAAGGTGCCCCGGGTGGCGTACGCGATCGCCCCCGACATCGACATCTACTGGCTGGACATCCACGACGGCGTGCTGGGCGTCTCCGACCGCGAGGGCGGCATCGCCGCCGTCGACCACGAGGACGAGTTCCTGTGGCGCCGGCCGGGCCGGGGCCGCTCGGCCTGGATGGTGCGCTGCGACACCGGCGCCCTCTACCACGGCCACTCTCAGGGGGTCACCGGCTACGACTGGCGGACCGGGCGGGAGCTGTGGCACACCCGCACCGGCGCGGTGCTGTTCGGCTGGCAGGAGCGCGACACCGTGTTCGCCGGCACGGGCACCCGCGAGGTGGTGCGGCTGCGCAAGGACGGACGGGCCGAGCGCACCTACCGGTGCGACGCCCCGGTCTTCTCCTGCGCCACGGCCGAGGGCGGCCGGTACGTCTTCGCCGGCGACAGCGCCTCCTCGATCTACTGCTTCGACGAGGCCGGCAACCGGCTGTGGAAGCTCGGCACCGGCTGCGGCTCGGCGTACTCGATGCAGTACCACGAGGAGCGGCTCTACGTGGTGACCACCGGCGGCTACCTGGCCTGCGTCGACGCCAGCGAGCCGGCGATCCGGGCGGCCGAGGCGGGCAGCGTGCCGGAGGTGGTCGACGTGAAGGCCCCGGCCCGGCTGCCCGAGCCGGCCGCCTGGACCAGCGTGGAGGTGACCACCGACGACCGGTCCGGTGTGGTGGTGCAGTGCGTCGACCAGGGCGGCCGGCTGCGCGTCCACGTGCTCTCCGACGGCTACCGCCGGGACTGGTCGGTGCAGTTCCCCAAGGGCATCCGCGAGCCGGGGGCCCGCTACCTGGTGACCGAGGTCCGGGAGGCCGGGCGGGGCGGCTTCTACCGGGCGTACGGGGACATCCGCCGGCTGCGCTGAGCGTTATCGCGTTGTCGGCGCCCGCGCCTCCCCCGGAGGATGGCCGGATGGAGATCCCCGAGGGGCTGCGCTGGACCGAACGGTATCCGGCCGGCCGGGCCTGGCTCGCCACCCTGCCGGACCGGCTGGCCGAGTGCGTCGAGCGCTGGGAGCTGCGGGTCGGCCCGCCCTTCGCGTACGCGTTCGCGTCGCTGGCCATGCCCGCGGAGCTGCCGGACGGCACCCCGGCGGTGCTGAAGCTGCAGTACCCGGACGACGACAGCGTGCACGAGGCGACCGCGCTGGCGCACTGGGCCGGCCGGGGCGCGATCCGGCTGCTGGCCCACGACGCCGAGCGTCGCGCCCTGCTGGTCGAGCGTTGCGTCCCCGGCACCCCGCTGCACGGGCTGCCGCCCGAGGCGGCGCTCGACGTGGCGGTCGGGCTGTTGCCCCGGGTCTGGGTGCCGGCCGGCCCGCCGTTCACCCCGCTCGCCGAGGAGGCGGCCGGCTGGGCCGAGCGGCTGCCGGCGAAGTGGGAGCGACTGAACCGGCCGTTCGAGCGGCGGCTGCTGGACTCGGCGCTCGGGCTGCTCGCCGACCTGGTGCCCAGCCAGGGCGAGCAGGTGCTGGTCAACCAGGACCTGCACGCCGGCAACGTGCTGGCCGCCACCCGCGAGCCGTGGCTGGTCATCGACCCGAAGCCGCTGGTGGGCGAGCGGGAGTTCGGGGCGGTGCCGCTGGTGCGCGGCCCCGAGCTGGGCGACTCCCCCGCCGCGCTCCGGCTCCGGCTGGACCGGCTCAGCGCCGAGCTGGGCCTGGACCGGGAGCGGGTGCGCGGCTGGGCAGTCGTGCACACGCTGGCCTGGAGCATCGGCGAGGACGAGGTCTTCCCGCACCAGGTCGAGACGGTCCGCCGGCTGCTCGGGATGCGCTGACCGGCCCGGTCAGCGGGACTGGCAGGTGGCGCACCAGTAGAGGTTGCGGCCGGCCAGCTCGCCGCGGCTGACCTCGGTGCCGCAGACGTGGCAGGGCGCGCCGGGGCGGCGGTAGACGTAGACCTCGCCGCCGTGCCGGTCGACCCGCGGCGCCCGCCCCATGGCCTCCGGCAGGTGGTCGTCCCGCACGGTGTCGATCCGACCCCGCTCGACGGCGACGGTCATCAGCGCCACCAGGTCGGCCCAGAGTTCCGCCCAGCCGGCCGGGGTGAGTTCCCGGCCGGGCAGCAGCGGCGGCAGCCCGGCCCGGAACAGCGCCTCCACCACGAAGATCAGGCCGGTGCCGGCCACCACGGACTGGTCCAGCAGCAGCGCGGCCAGCGGGGTGGCGCTGCGCCGGATGCGGGCGTACCCCCGGTCGGGGTCGGCGTCGGCGCGCAGCGGGTCGGGGCCGAGCCGGTCGCGCAGCGCGGCCACCTCGGGCGGGGTGAGCAGCTCGCACGCGGTCGGCCCGCGCAGGTCCAGCCAGTGCCGGTCAGTGTTCAGCCGCAGCCGGATCTGCCCGACCGGGGGCGGCGGCTCGCCCGGGCCGTCGGTGACCTTGCCGTAGAGCCCGAGGTGGACGTGCAGGGTGAGCTCACCGGCGTAGTGGTGCAGCAGGTGCTTGCCGTACGCCTCGGTGCCGTCCAGGACGGTGCCGGTGAGCCGGGCCGCGCCCTCGGCGAAGCGGCCCTGCGGGCTGGCGGCGTGCACCTTGTCGCCGCCGAACAGCTCGGCGTGCCGGGCCGCCAGGCGGTGGATGGTGTGTCCCTCTGGCACGACGGCAACGGTAGCCCGCCGGCCGGGACAGCGCCGACCAGGAGCGGGGCGGGCGTCGACGGGTGTCGACCTGTCCGGGACGGGGTACCTCCCCACTGTCATGCGCGGTCTCCGCGCCGGAGTTCAGGAGGTGTCGAAGTGAAGATTCTGTCCCGCCGGAACGGCCCGGCGCGAACCGAAGACGTGAACGGCGACGGGGTGGTCGACGAGCGCGACCGCGTCGGCGACCGGGTGGACGGCCGGCCGGTGGTCACCGACCGCGACGAGGAGCGGACCACGTACCGGAGTGCCGCCACGGCGACCGACGACGAGCGCGTCACCGACGCGCAGCGGCGCGCGGCGGACCGGGCGGCGGCGGCGCGGGCGGCCGGCACCGGCTCGACCGGCCCGGACGGCCGGCGCATCCGCACGACCGTCGACCCGGACCTGGAGCGCACCGTCGACCTGGACCACGACGGCCGGCCCGACCGGCCCGTCGACCGGGACCCGGCCGTGGAGCGGGTCGAGCCGGTCACCACGAGGCGGCCCCGAGCCAGCCTGCTCGCCACCCTCGGCCTGATCGTCTCGGTGGTCGGCGCGCTCTTCGTGCTCTCCGGCACTCTCGCGGGCTACGGCATCGGCCTCGGCGCGGTGGGCGCGGTGCTGGCCGTGCTCGGCCTCATCGCCACCCGCCGCCGGCACGTGGCCGGCAAGACCGACGCGCTGATCGGCGTGTTCGTCGGCCTCGCCGCCGTGGTGCTCGGCATCGTGGCCCTGACCGGCCAGTTCGACTGGCCGACCACCGACGGCGAGTGGGTGGGCCGGTTCCGGGAGTGGCTCGACTCACAGTTTGCGGATCTCTTCTGACGGGCAGTTTCCCGGTCGCCGGCGCAGCGCCGGCACGCCCGATCAGCTCTGGTGGTTCACCAGCCGGGCACACCTCTTTCGGGGGCGGCGATTCGCCGCCCCCGAAGTGTGTCCGGCGTCAGTTGGCCGCGACCCGCCCCCGACGCAACGATCGGTCGCAAGAGTCGAACCAGACGCAACGATCCGTCGCCGCACGCAACTTCTCGCGGTGGATGTCGTCGGCCCGGGCCGCATACCGTTGGACCACGGCGCCAGCCCGTGGGCCACGGTGGCCGGGCGCGCCCGACCTCTGGGAGCACGACATGACGATGGACGCCACCCGCCAGCGCTTTCTGATGTGCCGGCCGACGTACTTCGCCGTCGACTACGCGATCAACCCGTGGATGGATCCCACCGCCCCGGTCGACGCCGACCTGGCGATCCGGCAGTGGGAGCAGCTGCGCCAGACCTACCTCGACCTGGGCCACGAGGTCGAACTGATCGACCCGGTCGCCGGCCTGCCGGACATGGTCTTCGCGGCCAACGGCGGCACGGTGATCGACGGCAAGGCCATGGCGGTGCAGTTCCGCGACCCGCAGCGCGCCGACGAGGCGCCCGCCTACCGCGCCTGGTTCGAGGCCGCCGGCTTCGAGATGTACGACCCGAAGCACGTCAACGAGGGTGAGGGCGACGTCCTGCTGGTCGGCGACCACCTGCTCGCCGGCACCGGGTTCCGCACCGCGCACGCCTCGCACGCGCAGCTCCAGGAGGTCTTCGGCTACCCGGTGATCACCATGCAGCTGGTGGACGCGCGCTTCTACCACCTGGACACCGCGCTCACCGTCCTCGACGAGCGGACCGTGGCGTACCTGCCGGAGGCGTTCTCCCCGGGTAGCCGCGCGGTGCTGCGCCGGCTCTTCCCGGACGCGGTCCACGCCACCATGGCCGACGCCGAGGTGCTGGGGCTGAACGCGGTCAGCGACGGGCGCCACGTGGTGCTGCCCGCGCAGGCCACCGACCTGGCCGCGAAGCTGCGCGACCGGGGCTACGAGACCATCGGTGTCGACCTGTCCGAGCTGCGCAAGGCCGGCGGCGGACCGAAGTGCTGCACGTTGCGACTCCGTCAGGGAAAGGCAATCAAGTGATCATCGACGACATGCTGCGGACGCCCTCCGCGGTACGGGACGCGGAGCGTCACACGGCGCACAACTACCACCCGCTGCCCGTGGTGATCTCGTCGGCCGAGGGTTCCTGGCTGACCGACGTGGACGGCCGGCGCTACCTGGACTGCCTGGCCGGCTACTCGGCGCTGAACTTCGGTCACCGGCACCCGAAGCTGATCGAGGCCGCGCACGCGCAGCTCGACCGGCTCACCCTGACCAGCCGCGCGTTCATCCACGACCAGTTCGCCGACTTCTGCCGCGAGCTGGCCGCGCTGTGCGGCAAGGACCTGGTGCTGCCCATGAACACCGGCGCCGAGGCGGTGGAGACCGGCATCAAGGTCGCCCGCAAGTGGGGCTACCAGGTGAAGGGCGTCACCCCGGGCCAGGCCAACATCGTGGTCGCCGAGGGGAACTTCCACGGCCGGACCACCACCATCGTCAGCTTCTCCACCGACGAGGACGCGCGCGCCGACTTCGGGCCGTACACGCCGGGCTTCACCGTGGTTCCCTACGGCGACCTGGCCGCGCTGACCGCCGCGATCGACGAGAACACCGTGGCCGTGCTGCTGGAGCCGATCCAGGGCGAGCAGGGCGTCGTGGTGCCGCCGGAGGGCTACCTGCCGGGCGTCCGCCAGGTCTGCACCGACCGGAACGTGCTCTTCATCGCCGACGAGATCCAGTCGGGCCTGGGCCGCACCGGCGCCACCTTCGCCTGCGAGCACGAGGGCGTCGTCCCGGACATGTACCTGCTGGGCAAGGCGCTCGGCGGCGGCATCGTGCCGGTCTCGGCGGTCGCCGCGAACGCCGACGTGCTCGGGGTGCTCAAGCCGGGCCAGCACGGCTCGACCTTCGGCGGCAACCCGTTGGCCTGCGCGGTCGCCACCGAGGTGGTCCGGCTGCTGGCCACCGGCGAGTTCCAGCGCCGCTCGGCCGAGCTGGGCGAGCGTCTGCACGCCGGCCTGCGCGGGCTGGTGGGCAAGGGCCTGGTCGCGGTGC
The DNA here is from genome assembly GCF_008085935.1 of Micromonospora sp. AP08. Lineage (NCBI taxonomy): Bacteria > Bacillati > Actinomycetota > Actinomycetes > Micromonosporales > Micromonosporaceae > Micromonospora > Micromonospora sp. AP08. Next base: position 132,825 of record NZ_VSEZ01000012.1, on the reverse strand, counting down.
GGGGTCGGGGCCTGTGGGCCGGGCTGGACATCGACCCGGCGCTGATGACCGGCCGGGAGGCCTGCGAGCGGCTCATGGAGCGGGGCGTCCTGGCCAAGGACACCCACGGCTCGACCATCCGGCTCGCCCCGCCGCTGGTGATCACCGAGGAGGAGATCGACCACGCGGTGGCGCAGCTCGCCGCCGTGCTGGCCGGCTGATCCGCGTACCTGAGGAAAGGGCGCCGGGACCACGACGGTCCCGGCGCCCTTTCCGCGTCGGGTCAGGGGCGCGGCAGCCGCATGGCCATGGTCGGCGCCTCGGCCATCACCGAGGTCGGGCTGAACTTCGCGTCGCTGGTGACCTCGTCGGCACGGCCGATCTGCACGCCCGGGTAGAGCTCGACGAGGTCGCCCTCACCCACCACCCGGGACTGCTGCGGGGCCAGCGGGATCCGGTCCGGCTCGGCCATCGAGCCGCCCGGCCGCACGCCGGAGCCGTTGGTGCTGGTGTCCGTCACGATCACCTCGCCGACCCGCAGCTCGAACCGGACGTGGTTGCGGCTGATCCAGCGCCGCGCCTCGTCGTTGAGCCACTGGCCGAGCACGATGCCGCCGGTGGCGTCCGGCGCCCGGCCGACCAGCACCGGCTGGGTCTCGGTGAGCACGAACCGCCGCCGGACCAGCCCGCCGATCCGCACCGCCAGCACGGCGGTACGCGGCCGCGGCCCGGCGTCGCCGAGCCGGGCGCCGTGCCGGGGGCAGCTGGGCACGCCGTTGCGCAGCGTGGGTGGCGGCTGCCCGGCCGGGGCGCGGTCCACCCGGGCCAGGTCGGCGAAGGCGCCCCCGCCCCCACCGCCGCCGAACAGCGCGCAGCCCGGCTCGGGGCAGCGCCACTGCCGGGCCAGCAGTTTCGCGCCGGCCGGCGAGCGGCTGCCGGAGGCCGGGGTCTGCCCGCCGCCGACGTGCGCGATGAACACCGGGCCGCCGGCGCCGGGCACCGGGGCGAGCACCCGGCCGGCCTGGCCGAGCCACGGCCAGCGGCCGCCCAGCCCGTCGAACCGGACCCGGCTGAGCACCGGCAGGCCGAGCAGGTCGGCCACCTCCAGCATCCGGTCCCCGGGCTGGTCGAGCACCTCGACCAACCCGTCGTCGGCCCAGCGCCGGACCACCATCCGCTCGTTGGAGGTCAGGTCCGCGTCGGAGAGCAGGGCCCGGTGCACGATCGCGTAGACCGGGACGCTGTCCTCCTCCAACTGCCGGGACAGCGCGTCGATCACCATGCCGAGCCGCAGCAGGCTGGCCGGCCGCCCGCCGTCCAGGTCCTGCCAGCGGATCACCTCGGCCAGGTCGACCACCGCCCGGGCCAGCGAGGGATCGGTGCACACCCGACCCTCGATGGCGTCGAGCACCTTGCTGATCTCGAATCTCATGCCGCGCTCCGGACGGTGTCGTCGGTCCGCCGGGTCGGGGTCGGCTGCCCCGCCTCGGCTCGCACCGCCGTCGCGGTGAGCAGGTCTGCCATGTGACGACCCTACCGGCAGGGCCGACCGGCGCAGCTCGACGCACGCCGGACATCGACCTCCGCCGCTCGCCGGGGGCAGCTGGGCTGACCGCCGGCCCGACCGGTTCAGCGCGCCCGCAGCGGGCGGCCCACCTCGTGCAGGTGCGCGAGCGCCTGCCGGTACGACTCGAACAGGCCGGTCTCCACGTACGCGATGCCCTGCTCGGCGCAGTAGGCGCGGACGATCGGCCGGGCCCGCCGCAGGTTGGCCCGGGGCATGTTCGGGAAGAGGTGGTGCTCGATCTGATAGTTGAGCGCACCCAGCGCCACGTCGACGAACCGCCCGCCCCGCACGTTGCGCGAGGTGAGCACCTGCTTGCGCAGGAAGTCGAGGTCGTCATCGGTGGTGGGCATCGGCATCCCCTTGTGGTTCGGGGCGAAGGCACAACCCATGTAGAGGCCCCACAGCCCCTGGTGGACGGCCGCGAAGAGCAGCGCTCGGCCGGGCGACATCACGGCGAACAGCAGGCCGAGGTAGCCGACCGCGTGCGCCGCGAGCAGCAGCCCCTCCACGGCGCGGTGCCGGACCGGGGTGCGCCACCGGCCGTCCGGCTCCCTCCCGACCAGCGCCCGCACGCTGGCCACGTGCAGCGCCAGCCCCTCCAGCAGCAGCAGCGGGAAGAACAGCCACGCCTGCCGCCGGGCCATCCACCGGCTCAGGCCCCGGGTCGCCGTCGCCTGCTCGTACGTCCAGACCAGCGCGCCCGCCCCCACGTCGGGGTCCTCGTCGGCGTGGTTGGGGTTGGCGTGGTGCCGGTTGTGCTTGTCCACCCACCAGCCGTAGCTCAGCCCGACCGCGAGGTTCCCGGCGACCAGGCCGGCGACCTCGCTCGGGCCGCGCCGGCGGAACATCTGCCGGTGGCCGGCGTCGTGCCCGAGGAACGCCACCTGGGTGGTGGCCACCGCCATGAGCGCCGCCAGCGGCAGCTGCCACCAGGAGTCGCCCACCGCCACCACCACGGCCCAGCCGGCCAGGAACGCGCCCAGGGTGATCCCGATCCGGGCCGCGTACCGGCCGGGTCGCCGGTCGAACAGGCCCGCGGCGGCGACCCGGCGGGACAGCCGCGCGTAGTCGCTGCCCCGCCGTGCCGCCGGCGCCGTCAACGTCGATGAGGTCATCCGATCCCCGCTTATCGGTCGGTGTGCCACGCCGGCGGCGCGACTCTGCGTAACCGATTCTGCGCGGATCGATCGCTCTGGGTAATCCTGGCAACCCCCCAGCTCGGGGTGGTGCTAGCCCTACCTCATCCCGCCCACGGCGGCCCGGACCCGGGCCAGGTCCCGCCGGCGCCGCTCGTAGGTGGCGGCGAGGGCGATCAGCGCCAGGCCGCCCAGGCCCAGGAAGATCCAGCGGGGCAGCAGGTCCCAGCCCCGGGCCAGCTCGTGCAGGGCCAGCGGGACCAGCGTTGCCGCACCCAGCAGGACCGGCGCCTGCCAGCGCCGGGCCGCACCACCGAGCACCGCGCCGAGCGCCACGAGGCCGAGGGCGAGCCGGCGGGCCGGCTGCGGCTCCGGCGCGGCCAGCACCGACACGAGGCTGGGCAGGAGCGCGGCGCCGAGCCCGGGGCCGAGCGCCAGCCAGCTGTTCAGCCCGGGCCGGGACCGCAGCGCCAGCAGGCCCGCGCCGAGGGCGAGCGCCGCCGCCGGCAGGGTGTACGCCTCCAGCACCGTCACCCCGCCCGCGGCCAGCAGCAGCCAGCCGCCGAGCAGTTCGCTGCCGCCCGCGACCGCGGCGAAGCCCCACCGCCGGGCCGGCGTCTCGCCCCGGCGCAGCACCCGGACCGCCACGGCCAGGCCCCACAGCACGCAGACCGCCGCCGCGTGCCGCAGCGCGCCAGCGGTGAGCAGCAGCGCCAGCAGTGCCACGGCCTGTGCCGCCGCCTCCAGCGCCACCGCCCCGACCGGGCCGCCCGCGCGAGCCGGACCGCCTTCCTGTGCCGCACCCACCGACTCCGCGGGCCGGGGCGCCTCCGCCCCACCCATCGCGCCGGGCGGGCGCGGCGCGCGGGCGGTTCGGGCGCGCAGGGTCGGCGTAGCGTGCAGGGTCACCGCCGCGACGGCCAGCACCGCGAACCCGGCGGTACGCAGCGGCAGACCGCCGGCCAGCGCCGCGGTGACCGCGAAACCGGTGGCCGCCGCGACGGCGCCCAGCCAGCCGGCGAGCCGGACCTCGGCCGGCCGTCCGGCCGCCCCCGCCACGGCGGCCGCGACGACCAGCACGCCCAGCCCGGCCAGGGTCCCGGCCCGGGTGGCGAGGAGGCCACCGAGCCCGGGAGCGGTGAGGACGACCCCCAGCGGCAGCAGGACCAGCGGCGCCACCGGGCGCGGCCCGGCCAGCGCGGCCAGCAGCAGCGCGGCCACCCCGGTCCCGAAGACCAGGGCGGGCACCACCGGCCAGGGCGCGCCGGCCGCCGCCAGCAGCACCGGCAGGGCCACCGCGCCGAACGGCAGCGCGGCCAGCACGGGCAGCCACCAGCCCGGCGCGTCCGTCGCGGCGCGGCGATCCGGCGTCACGACCCGGGCGTACGCCGCCGCGACCGCCCCGAGCAGCACCAGCACCAGCCCGGCGCGGGCCGCCACCGGCACGGGCTCGAAGGCAGGCACCCCGGACCAGGGCCGGACGGGCAGGTCCAGCAGCACCGCGAGGGCCGTCGGGGCGGCGGCGAGCAGCGCCAGGCCGGCCAGCGCGGCGCCGACCGCCCGCGGGGCGGGACCGGGCCCGGCGCCGCCCCCGGCGGCCAGCGCCAGCAGCGCGCCGACGGCGGCGTAGAGCGCCACGGGCTCCCCACCCGGCACGACGAGCGGCCCGAGACCGACCGCCGCGAGCGCCACGGCGAGGCCGGCCGAGGCGTACCCGTGCAGGTCGGGCCAGTGGCGACGGACGGCGAGGACGGCGACCACCGGCACCGCGACGGCGGCCGTCCCGGCGCGGAGCTGCCACCAGGACGGCGCGTCGAAGCCGAGCAGCGCGACGGCCACCCCGGCCGGCACGGCGAGCAGCGCCACGGCCAGCGCCACCCCGGCGATGACCGGCTGCGCGCCCCGGCCCCGGCGGCCCCGCGCCGCCACGACGGTGCCGAGCACGGCCAGGACGGCGAGCACCAGGCCCGCGCCGGCGGGCGCGGCGCAGCCGACCAGCAGGGCGTGTCCGAGCAGGACGGCGGCGGTGAGCGCGGTGACCACCACGGTCGGGTTCCGCCGGCGCGGCCGGGCGACCACCACCAGCAGCAGCGCGGTGGCCGCCGCCAGGTCGGCGACCAGCACCAGCGGCCACGGGGTGGCCGTCACGGCCGGCGCGGCCAGCACGGCCAGGGCGCCACCGACCACCCCCACCAGTGGCCGGGCGACCCGGGGCGCCAGCAGGGCGACGGCCCCGGCGGTGAGCAGCACGGCCACCGGGAGCTGCCATCCCCAGGACGGCGCCTCGGCGGTCCGCCCGCCCTGCCAGGCCGGGAAGGCGGTCGCCGCGGTGGCCGCGGCGACCAGCCCGGTGAGGACGGTGGCGACCTGGCCCAGGCCGGCGGCCACCAGGAAGGCGCCGAGCCGGGGGCCGGTCCGCAGCCCCGGCGGCAGTGCCCGGACCGCGCCGGCCAGCGCGACCACCATGATGCCCGCGGCCAGCAGCAGCAATCCGGGGCGCAGGGCGGCGACCGGCCGGATCAGCGCGGTGGCCAGCACCGGCACCAGCAGCCCGGCGCTGACCAGCCGGTGGGTCCGGCCGCCCGCCGCCAGCGCGCCGGCGAACAGGGCGAGCGCCACCACCAGCAGCGGGCCGCCGGCCAGCAGCGGGGTGCCGGCCGCCCGCCCGAGGACCAGCGGCACGAGCGCGCAGCCGGCCGCCAGGGCCAGCGCGACGCCGTGCCCCACCCAGGCGAGCACCCAGCCGGCGAGCACCGCCGACGGCGTGTCCCGGGCCGGCGCGATCGCGGCGGGCCAGCCGGGCGGCGGCGCGCCCACCTGGCCGGCCGACCCGGGTGCAACGGTGCCGGTCCGGGCGACCCGGCCACGGAGGGTGACCACCACCACGAGGTCGCCCAGCGCCAGCGCGGTCAGGACCAGCGCCCAGCCGGCCGCGGACGGCTCGGCGGCCACCGCGGCCAGGGGCAGCACCGGCTGGGCGGTCAGCAGCGCCGCGAACCAGGGCACGGTCAGGCGGCTCAGCCGCGCGTACCCGGCCGCGACCGCCGCGCCGATCCCCCCGACCAGCGCGGCGTACCGGCTGCCCGGCCAGCCGGCCACCCCGAACAGGTCCACCGACCAGGCGGCGTACCCGTCGAGGAGCACCAGGAGCAGGCCCACGGCGGCGAACGTCTCGGCCGTGCCGCGCAGCCCGCGCGGCCGGGCCACCAGGGGCGCGGCCAGGGCGAGGGCGGTGAAGGCCAGCAGGATCAGCGCCCGCCCGGCGACCCCGAACGCGGCCCAGGCGACCGCCGTGAAGACCACCGCCGCGGTGCCGAGCAGCAGTCCACCGAGGACGAACAGCAGGCTCTGCACCGCGCGGGTGGAGGTCTCCGCGCCGCCGGGGCGTACCGGGACGGGGGCCGGCTGCGGGCGCGCCGGCACCGGCGGCGCGGGCGCGACCGGGCGCGGCGCCGGGATCTCCAGGCGGATCCGGGCGGCCAGCTCGGCCCGTCGCTGCCGGGCCGTGGACAGCCGGCCGGCCAGCTCCTGGTACGCGACCCGGGCCGCCTCGACCCGCGGCGTCAGCCCGGCGATCTCCCGGTCCAGCGTGACCACCTCGGCGGCCGGCGGGTACGGCGGGCGGCCGCAGCCGGGACAGCCGGAGGCGAGGTCGGCGGGGGCGCCGCAGCCGGGGCAGGGATAGCCGGTGTTCTCCACCCCGCCAGCATCGTGACCGGCGGGGCGGACGGACAGAGTAGGCGTACCTAGGGGCGGGTGTGGTCGTGCACCCAGGCCGCGTAGTCGGGGTTGCCGCTCTCCACCCGGGTGACCAGGATCTCCGGCACCTCGTACGGGTGGTTGGCGCGGACCTGGTCCACGAGCGCGTCCACCCGGTCCGGCGCCGTCTTGAACTGAACCGACCACTCGGCCGTGGTCTGGATCGCCGACTGCCACCAGTAGGTGCTGTCCACCTGCCCGCCGACCTGGGCGCACGCCGCCAGCCGGCCGGCGACGGCCGCGGCCGCCAGCACGTCCGCGACCGATCGGGCATCCACCACTGTCGTCACCACGCAGATCTGCTCCACCAGCGCACCCTACGTGGCGTTCCGGCCGGTCCGCTGCACGCGCACCGAACCGGCCGCTACTCGGCGGCGCCGCCGTCCCGGTTGGCGGCGATCCACCGATCGATCCGGGCCCACCAGTCGAACAGCCAGTCGATGCGCTCCTGCTTCCCGACCGGCACCTCCTCGGGCGGCACCGACCAGAACCGCATGACGATCCGCTTGTCCATCGGCAGCTCGCGCCACACGTCGGCGACGGTGAGCATCTGGTCGAGCCCGGTGTGCGCCACGAAGACCACGCCGGCGTCCGGGGCGGCGTCGAGGGCGGCGAGCAGCCCACCGGGCTGCGGGGCGAGCACGTGCTGCATCCGCTCGGCGCGCAGCGCCATCCGCTCCAGGCCGAGGGCGCGCAGCCGGGCGATGGCCCGCAGCCGGCGCTTCGGGGTGAAGTTGCCGCCCTCCGGGAAGATCACGAACGCGTCGTCGTCGTCCAGGCCGGTGGCGAGGTGGCCGATCTGCCGGATCGCCGACTCGCGGCCGTCCGGCCCGGGCGCGATGAACCGGTTGGGCAGCCGGTTGAGCAGGATGTCGATGGCCGGGTCCCACTGCAGGGTCTCCTTCAGCACGATCCGCGGCTCCCGGTGGAACCAGTTCACCAGCGCGTGGATCAGGATGAACGAGTCGCCCGGCCCGGCGTGCCGGCAGAGCACCAGTTCGGGGCGGCCGGGCAGGGCGGTGTCCGGGTCGGTGCCGACTACGTCGATGCTCAGCCGCAGCGTCCAGCGGGCCTGCCAGAACAGCACCCGCAGGAAGTGGCCGGCGAGCACGTAGTGCGCCCGCTGGAAGGCCGGCGACCGCTTGCGCGCGCCGAAGCCCGAGGCGAGCCAGAGCACGAAGAGCGCGAGCAGCGCGGCCGCGTCCCAGACCAGGTAGACCGTGCCGATCCAGAGCAGCCGCAGCGGGCGCAGCCGCCCCGGCACCAGCGGCGACGCGGCCAGGGCCAGCAGCGCCCAGGCCGGCAGGGTGGTCACCACGGCGACGGCGAGCAGCACCACGCCGGGCGCGAGCAGCATCCGGCGTACCCACCGCGGCGGCAGCGGCATCAGCGCTCCAGGGCGGTGTCCAGGTAGCGGCGGGAGGCGGTGTACGCCCGGCTGATCCGCCGCCCCACCGCCGCGATGTCCCGGTACGCCCACGGGCTGTCCTCGCGCGGCTCCAGGCCACCGGTCGGCAGCACGTGCACCTCCACCCCCTCCGGCAGCGCCGCCATCTCCCGGGCGAACCGGTGCCGGCGGGCGATCTCGAACGCCACCTGGGCGATCTCCCAGGGCCGGCGGGGTGGGCTCAGCTCGCGCTCGATCCGGCCCACCTGGAGCACGAAGATCTGCGTGGCCCCGGCCACGACGGCCTCGCCGACCGGGATCGAGTTGACCACCCCGCCGTCGATGTAGTGCTGGCCGTCGATCTGGGTCGGGGGCAGCAGCCCGGGCACCGAGGCGGAGGCGAGCACCGCCGGCACCACCGGTCCGCTGTGGAACCAGTGCTCGGCGGCGCGCTCGATGTTGGCCGCGCAGCAGCGGAACGGCACGGCCAGGTCGGCGAAGGTGGTGTCCTCGCCGAGTTCGCTCTCCAGCAGCCGGCGCAGGGGCCGGGGCGAGTGCAGGTGGGTGCGCGCGGCGAAGCGCCGCAGCTGCCGGGCGACCGAGTCGCCGTACACCTCGCTGGCCTCGGGCGAGGCCCAGAGCCGGACCAGCCGGTCGGTGACGGCCTCGCTCGGGTCGGCGGCGACCAGGGCGCCGTTGACCGCGCCGATCGAGGTGCCGAGCACCATGTCGGGCCGGATCCCGACCCGGAACAGGGCACGGAGCATGCCCACCTCGACCGCGCCGAGCACTCCCCCGCCGCCGAGCACGAACGCCACCGGACCGCCTGCCATGCCGTTCATCCTGGCACGCGCCGCGCAACCGGCCCGCCGCCGCCGGTCGGGCCGGTCGCCGCCGTCACCGGGCGCGACCGGGACGGCGCGGGCCGCGACGGAGGAACGGACAGCCGTTGACAGGCCGGACACATTCCCGCAACCTGATACCGCTCCCAAGCCCAGGCAGGTGCGATGTGAAGGCGACGCTGCACGCCGGCCGGTTGCTGGCTCGCAGGTACCGGCTCATCGACCAGATCGGGGCCGGCGGCATGTCGGTGATCTGGCGGGCCCGCGACGAGGTGCTCGACCGGGTGGTGGCAGTGAAGGTGCTGGCCCCCTCGCTCGCCGCCGACGCCCGGTTCCGCGACATGGTGCGCGAGGAGGCCCGCTCCGCCGCCCAGCTCGTCCACCCGCACGTCACCGCCGTGCACGACTACGGCGAGACGGTGGCGCCGGACGGCTCGATCACCTCGTTCGTGGTGATGGAGCTGCTCAGCGGCGAGGAGCTGGAACACCGGCTCACCGAGGGGCCGCTGCCCTGGCCGGCGGCCGTGGAGACGGGCGCGCAGGTCGCCGAGGCGGTGGCCGCCGCGCACCGGCTGGGCATCGTGCACCGCGACATCACCCCGTCGAACGTGATGATGACCCGGGTCGGCGCCAAGGTGCTCGACTTCGGCATCGCCACCCGGGTCGGCGCGCCCGACGAGGACGAGGACGGCGGCACCTTCGGCACCCCGGCGTACGTGGCGCCGGAGCGGCTGGACGGGGCGCCGGCCCAGCCGGCCACCGACGTCTACTCGCTGGGCGTGCTGCTCTACGAGACGCTGACCGGGCAGCCGCCGTACCCGGCGGACACCTGGGAGCAGCTCAGCACGGCGTTGGCGGAGGACGGCGCGCCCACCCTGGACGGCGTACCCGGGCTGCCCGCGCCGGTCGCGGAGATCTGCCTGCGCTGCCTGGCCCGCGACCCGCGGCGACGGCCCACCGCGCACCAGGTGGCGGCCGTGCTCCGCGACCAGCTGCTGCCGGCTGACCCGCAGGCCGCCACCATGCTGGCCCCGACCGTGACCCTGCCGGCGCTGCCCGGCCCGGAGCGACCGCCGGCCGGGCCCGCGGCCCCCGTGGCCGTCCCGGCCGGGGCGTCCCGCCGCCGCCGGGCGCTGCCCCTGGTGGCGGTCGGCGTCGTCGTGGTGGCGGGCGCCGCCCTGCTGGTGCCCGCCCTGGTGCCGGACGAGCAGGCGCCGCCGCGGGTGTCGCCGACCGCCGGGCCGGCGGTGGTCCCGTCCACCGCGCCACCCCGCCAGGACACCCCGGCCACCACCACGCCGCCCGGCCCGACCCGCCGGCCGGCCGCGACCGGCGCCGCGCCGACACCGGCCGGCGGCAGCCTGGACGAGGCGGCCCACCGGGTCGAAGGGCTCATCGAGGCCGGACTGGCCGCCGGGCAGATCCGCGACGACGTCGGCGTGGACCTGCGCAACCTGCTGCGCAACGCCACCGCCGCGACCGGTGACCGCGCGCTGACCGCCGCCGTGGACCGGCTCCGCGGGAAGATCGCCGACCGCCGGCGCGAGGGCAGCATCAGCCCGGAGTACGCCCGCCAGCTCGACGCCGCCGCCGCGGAACTGGCGACGGGGCGCACCTGAGGGTCAACGGGCGACGACGGGCGTGGCCTCGCGCCGCCCGGCGAACCGGGCCCGGCCGGCCAGGAAGCTCCGATAGACCGCCTCGTATCCGGCGGCCATCCGCTCCACCGAGAAGTGCTCCGCCACGTGGGCGACGCTGTCGGCCGGGTCGAGGCGAGCCGCCGCGCGCAGCGCCGCCGGCAGCTCCTCCGCGCGGTCGCAGACCAGCCCGGTGACCCCGTCCCGGACCAGCTCCGGCACGGCGCCCCGGCGCAGCGCCACCACGGGCGTGCCGGTGGCCATGGCCTCCACCATCGCCATGCCGAACGGCTCGGCCCACTGGATCGGCATGATGAGGCAGCGGGCGTCGACCAGCAGCCGCAGGGTGGCGGCCCGGTCGGCGTTGAACACCAGGGTGACGTCGTCGTCCAGCAGCGGCTCGACCACCTGCTCGAAGTAGCGGCGCTCCGCCGGCTCGTTGCACTTGCCGGCCAGGGTGAGCGGCAGGCCGGCCGCCCGGCAGGCGCGGATCGCCACGTCCGGTCCCTTGTCGGGGCTGAACCGGGCGAGCCAGAGCACCGGCCCGGGTCCCGGCGCCCGCTTGTGCGGGAAGTCGCGCAGCGGCATGGCGTTGTGCACGGTGCCCACCCAGGGCAGGTCCGGGTTGGACGCGCGCTGGGCGTGCGAGATCGCCACGAGGCCCACCCCGTGGTCGGCGTTGCTCAGCACGGTGCCGTACTCCCCCACGGGGTTGCCGTGCACGGTGGCCACGGTGGGCACCCGGCGCTGGCCGGCGACCATGGGGCCGATGGTGGTGTGGTCGTGCACCAGGTCGAAGTCGGCCGGGTCCACCAGCCGGTTGACGTGGGCCAGGTGGGCCAGCTCGGGCAGGGACTCGCCCAGCCGCTCGTACTGGAGGTCGGCGCAGGTGGAGACGAAGTCGGCGGCGGTGCCGTTCTCCCGGCCGGCGCCGAACAGGGTCACCGCGTGACCGCGGTCGACCAGCCCGTCCACCAGCCCGGCCACCACCTGCTCCACGCCGCCGTAGCCGGGCGGTGGGACGGACAGCCAGGGCGGCACCACCATCGCGATCCGCAGGGGCCCGGCCCGTGAGCGGTCCGACGGCGGCTGGTTCACGGCCACGAGTCCTCCCCGATGGTTCCCCGGCGTAACCGGTCGGCGGCGGTTTCCCGACGCGTCCGGCGGTTTCCCTACGCGTCCGGCGGTAAACGGCGGCTCAGCCGGCCACCACGATCCGGTCGTGCACCTCCCGTACGCCCGGTGTGGCCCAGGCCGCCCGTTCCGCCTCCTCCCGCTGCCACCACGAGCGGACCACCCCGTCCAGCAGCACGGTGTCCCCGCTGACCTGTACCTCGATGCGTTCGGTTCCGGTCCGCCGGAACAGCACGCGTTGCAGGTCGCGGCGGTTCTGCTCGTCGCTGGGCGGGGTGGGCGGGTGCACCTCGACCAGGTTCGTCACCCCGCGTACGCCGCGCAGCCGGCGCAGCTCCCGCTCGGCGGTGCGGCGCTGGAAGCCGTACTCCACCTCGCCGCGGAGCATGATCCAGCCGTCGGCGACGGTGACGTCGAGCCGCTCGGCGGGGACGAAGCTGTCCCACTCCAGTGCGCGGCTGGCCGCGATCGCGATGTCGGCGTCCGTGCGCGCCTCGGTGGCCGGCAGCTCGACCTCCAGGTCGCTGGCGACGGCGCGGACCCCCCGGACCCGGTGCGCGCAGCGCTCGGCGGCCCAGCGCCGGGCGTAGCTGTCGACCTGGCCGGTGAGCGAGACCACGCCGTCGGCGACGGTCACCCCGATCTCGGTCGGCCGGGTCTGCGCGTCCCAGTCCAGTTCGGCGAGCACGTCCCGCTGGATGTCCTGGTCGGTACGGACGGCGGAGGTGGTCGTCATGCACCGAGGGTCCCGCCGGACGGGGTGAGACCGGCTCACCCGGACCGGGTGAGGACGCGAAAAAGGGCGGCGGGTGACGGAACCAACCCCCTTGGCTCCGTCACCCGCCGCCCGTGGAGGAGGGCAGGTCTGGTGTTATGACGTCTCGGCGAGCGTCACGGTTGTCGCCCGGGTCGACCCGTTCCGCTTGAACTGGACCTCGACCCGGTCCCCGACCTTGCCGGCCTGCACGGCGCCGACCAGGTCGTTGGAGTCGTTGATCACCTTGTCGCCGAACTTGGTGATGACGTCGCCCCGCTGGAGCCCGGCCTTCTCGGCGGCGCTGCCCGCGACCACGTCGGAGACCAGCGCCCCGCCGTCCTCCGCGCCGGCCACGCTGACCCCGAGGGACGGGTGGCTGATCTTCTCGCCGCGCTGGAGCTTCTCGGCGACGTCCTTGGCCTTGTTGCTCGGGATGGCGAAGCCGACGCCGATGTTGCCGTTGCTGCCCTGCCCGGCGGTGGCGATGGCCGTGTTGATGCCGATCACCTCGCCCCGGGTGTTGACCAGCGCGCCGCCGGAGTTGCCCGGGTTGATGGGGGCGTCGGTCTGGAGCAGGCCGGAGATCGAGCTGGCGCCCTGCTGCGGGTTCTGCTGCTGACCACCCTCGCCGGCCTGGATGGTGCGGTCGCGGGCGCTCAGGATGCCGGCGGTGACCGAGCCCTGGAGGCCGAGCGGGCTGCCCAGGGCGAGCACCTGGTCGCCGACCTGCATGGCGTCGCTGTCACCGAACTTGGCCGCCTTGAGGTTGCTCACCCCGCTGGCCTTGACGACGCCCAGGTCGGTCTTCGGGTCGGTGCCGACGATCTTCGCCTGGGCGGTCTTGCCGTCGGCGAAGACGACCTTCACGGTGTCGCCGCTCGCGGAGGCGACCACGTGGTTGTTGGTCAGCACGTACCCGTCGGCGCTGAGGATCACCCCGGAGCCCTCACCGCTGTCCGTCATGATCGTGACGATGCTGTCCTGGACGGCGGCCGCGATCTTCGGCAGGTCGGCGCTGTTCAACACGGGCGCGGCCGAGTAGGTGCGGGTGACGGTCCGGTCGCCGTCGAGGGCGAGGGCGAGCGCGCCGCCGGCCACGCCGGAGCCGAGCATCAGGGCCAGCGCCAGCGCGCCCGCGCCGATGAACTTCCCGGCCCGGCTGGGCCGCGCCGGCTGGTGCGGGCCCCACGGCGGGACCGGCTGTCCGGCCTGGTGGACCTGGTGCGGCTGGTGCTGCGGGTACGGCTGCTGCGCCTGGTACGGCGGGACCGGTCCGCCGGCCTGCGACGGGTAGCCGCCGCCCTGCTGCGCCCAGGGGCTCTGCTGCGGTGCCCCGTACCAGTGATGCGGCTGCTGCGGCTGCCCGGAGACCGGGTACGGCGCTGCCGCCGGCGGCGCGTACGGGCTGGCGGGCGCGGCCTGCGCGGCGGAAGCCGGGGCGGCGGTTCCGGCGGCCGGGGAGTCGGCCGGAACCGGCGCCACGGCCGGCGTGACGGTGGTGTCCGACTGCCCGCTCTCGGCGCGGGGCAGCTCGGCGGTCGGGTGCGACGGCTCGGCGTCGGCGGGGGCCGGCGACCGCTGCGGATCGGTCTCGTGGTCGGTCATGACTCCACCTTCTCCCCTGGCACTGCGACCTGCCTGGAACCGGCCTGAATGTTTTCTGAAAGTCACTCGCCGGGCTCGGGCGCCTCGGGCAGGAGCGGCAGCCGCACCCGGAAGGTGGCCCCGCCGCCCGGCGTCTCGGCCACCTCGACGGTGCCGTGGTGCGCCGCCACCAGCGCGGCGACGATGGCCAGCCCCAGCCCGGTGCTGGTCGGCCCGCCCGCCCGACGGGTACGCGCCGCGTCCACCCGGTAGAACCGCTCGAACACCCGCTCGGCCTGCTCCGGGGTGAGGCCGGGCCCGGTGTCCGCCACCTCCACCACGGCCAGGTTCCCCGGCTCCGCCCGCAGCCGCAGGGTCACCGCGGCGTCCGGCGGGGTGTGGGTGAGCGCGTTGGTCATCAGATTGCCGATCACCTGGCGCAGCCGGGCGTCGTCGCCGAGCACCACCAGCGGACCGGCGCCGGGCTCGATCTCCAGCGTGATGGCGCGGTCCGGCTCCACGGCCCGGGCCGCCTGGACCGCGTCCGAGGCGAGCACCGGCAGCTCGACCGGGGCCAGCGCGATGGGCCGCTCCCGGTCCATCCGCGCCAGCAGCAGCAGGTCCTCGACCAGCAGCCCCATCCGGGACGCCTCGTCCTCGATCCGGCGCAGCAGCCCGGCGGTCTGTTCCGGCTGCCGGGCGGCGCCCTGCCGGTAGAGCTCGGCGAAGCCCCGGATGGTGGTCAGCGGCGTGCGCAGCTCGTGCGAGGCGTCGGCGATGAACTGCCGCATCCGCTCCTCGGAGCGGCGGGCCCGCGCCTCGGACGCCTGGGCCGAGGCGGCGGCGTCCCGGGCGCCCACCTCGGCGCTGCGCGCCGCCGCCTCGGAGGCGGCCCGCGCGGTGAACGCCGCCTCGATCTGGGCGAGCATGGCGTTGAGGGCCCGGGAGAGCCGGCCCAGCTCGGAGGTCGGGCAGGCGCGCCCCTCCTCCGGGTCGGGCACCCGCCGGGTCAGGTCGCCGCCGGCGATGGCCGCCGCGGTCCGCTCGATCTCCACGAGGGGCTTGAGACTGGTACGCACGATGCCCGCCCCGACCGAAGCCAGGACGATCAGCACCGCCCCACCGACCAGCAGGTCGATCCAGGCGAGCTGTTTGACGGCCTGATCGACGTCGACCAGCTGTTCGCCGATGGCGGCCCACTGCCCGTTGGGCAGCTGGATGTAGAGCATCCGCCAGCGGACCGGGGTGTCCCGCGCCCGGACGGTGAAGGGGTCGCCCTCCAGCTTCTGGAAACCCGCGGCGTCGGACGGCCAGGTCGGCAGGTCCCGTTCCTGAAAACGGTTGTTGTCGTAGACGGGCGCCTGGGCCTGGCCACTGTTCGAGTCGGTCAGCACCACCAGGTAGTCGCTGGGCAGCGTGAGCCGGCCGCTGGGTGGCAGCGACTGGAATCTGTCAGCCGAGTCACGCAGCTCCTGATCGATCTGGTCGACCAGGTAGTTGTGCAGGAAGTAGGCGGTGGACACGCTGATCACGACCAGCGCGCCGGCCACCAGCGCGAGCACCGAGGCGACCAGCTTCACCCGCAGCGGGACGCTGCGCAGCCAGCCCTTCGCGTCGTGGACGGCGTTCACGCCGCCGGCTTGCGCAGCACGTACCCGACCCCGCGCAGGGTGTGGATGAGCCGGGGCTGGGTGTTGTCGACCTTGCGCCGTAGGTAGGAGATGTAGGACTCGACGATGTTGTCGTCGCCGCGGAAGTCGTAGTTCCAGACGTGGTCGAGGATCTGCGCCTTGGAGAGCACCCGGTTGGCGTTGAGCATCAGGTAGCGCAGCAGCTTGAACTCGGTCGGCGAGAGCTGCACCCGCTGGCCGGCGCGGTGCACCTCGTGGGTCTCCTCGTCCAGTTCCAGGTCGGCGAAGGTGAGCCGGGAGGGGGCGTGCTCGCCGGTGGCGGTACGCCGCAGCACGGCCCGGATCCGGGCGGTCAGCTCCTCCAGGCTGAACGGCTTGGTGACGTAGTCGTCCCCGCCCAGGGTGAGCCCGCGGATCTTGTCGTCGGTGGCGTCCCGGGCGGTCAGGAACACCACCGGGGTGCGCGTGCCGCCCTCGCGTAGCATCCGGATGACCTCGAAGCCGTCGAGGTCGGGCAGCATCACGTCGAGCACGACCAGGTCGGGCCGGTGGTCCTTGGCGGCGTTGAGCGCCGCGCTGCCGCTGGTCGCGGTGGCGACGTCGAAGCCGGCGAAGCGCAGGCTCGCGGAGAGCAGTTCGAGGATGTTGGGATCGTCCTCGACGACGAGCAGTCGGGCCTCGGTCTGGGTAGCCACCATGGCACCCATCATCCGCGCTTTCGCTGCGGCCGCGCTGGGTGGACCCTGGAAACAACCTGTGAGCCGCCGGCCGCCTAGCGGAGCAGCCGGCGCAGCCCGTCCAGCGCCCCGTCGAGCAGGCGGATGGCCGTACGGAGCTGGGTGTCGGTGAGCCGCCCGGCCCGCACCAGCGCGCCGACCTCGACGGTGAACGCGGCCAGCCGCTGGTCGAACTCGGCGAGCAGGGGCGACTCCGCGGTCGGGCGGGGGCCGCCGTTGCCCGGCGGTCGGGTGGTCGGCGGCGGAGGCGCCCAGCGGGCCTGTCGGGTCTGCCGGGCCGCCTCGCGCAGCTCCCGCTTCAGGTCACGCACCGAGCCGCGTACCTCGGTGCGGATCTCGCCGGCCAGCGCCGACAGGTCCTCGACGGAGGCGGTGATGTCCGATTCCAGGGTGGCCAGCTCGTCGGCGCGCTGCCGCAGCTCGGCGCGGCCCGCGTCGGTGATCTCGTAGACCTTGCGGCCGCCGGCGGCGGTGTGGCTGACCAGCCCCTCCACCTCCAGCCGTTGCAGGCGGGGGTAGATGGTGCCGGCGCTGGGCGCGTAGAGGCCGAGGAAGCGGTCCTCCAGCAGGCGGATCAGCTCGTAGCCGTGCTTCGGCCCGTCGTCGAGCAGCTTGAGCAGGTAGAGCCGGAGCCGCCCGTGACTGAACACGGCGGTCACCGCAGCTCCTCCACGTCGTCGGCGTCCTCGACGGGACGGGCGAGCAACGCGATGCTGCCGGAGGTCGCGGACGCCCAGAGCTTACCCGCGCCCCCGCCGAGCACCCCGTGGCTGTCCTTCACCGCGCCGAACCCGTGCTGGCCAGCGCTGACCTGCGGGAAGCCGCTGGTGATCCGGCCGGAGGTGGTGTGCAGGTGGACGGTGAGGTCGCTGTCCTCGCGGACCCGGACGGTGATGCTGCCGGAGATGGCGCTGAGCCGGATCTCGCTGCCGCGCGGGTTGTCCAGGTCGCAGGTGATCGACCCGGAGACCGCGTGGGCGCGCACCCGCTCGGGCGCGCTGTCAGCGAGGATCAGCTCGCCGGAGACGGTCTCCAGGTTGAGGTCGCCGCCGACGCCGAGCGCCTCGACCGGACCCGAGGTGACCTTCGCCGAGGTGCGGCCGCGCAGCCCCATGAGGGTGACCTGGCCGGAGGTGACGTCGACCCGGGTGTCCCGGCGCAGGCCGGAGGCGACCAGCGAGCCGTCCACCAGTTGCAGGTCGGCGAGCGCGTGGGCGGGCACGGCGATGGAGACCTCCGCCCGGAACCGGCGGCCGAGCTGGCCGAGCCACCAGAGCACGCCGGGCCAGCGGGGCGGCCGCTCGTGGGCGACGACGAGCCGGCCGTCGCGCAGCTCGACGATGACGGGCTGGCTGCTGACCCGGGTGACGTCCACCCGGGCCGGCCCGTCGGAGGCGACCACGTTGAGCCGGCCGCTGACGAGCCGGACGTCCAGCCGGGTGACCGGCTCGTCCAGGGTGATGCGTTGCGGACTGTCGACCGTCCAGCGGGTCATGGCGCCCTCCCCTCGGTGACACGCCGGTCGACGGCGCGTCGAGTGATGGGAGGAGCATAACGCGATACATCGCGACTGAACAAGACTGTCGCGACTGTGTCGCGTTCCCGTCAGGCCACCAGGTCCAGCCCCACCTCCGCCCCCACCGGCAGCGGCGCCACCGGCCGGACGATCCGCACGCCGGTCGTCGCCCGGCGCCGGACCGGCACGCGGACCGGGGCCGGCTGGATCGCCGACTCGGCCGCCCGCGCCAGCGCCCGCCGGTCCGCCCCGCCGGCCGGGTGCAGCGCGGCGGCCACCGTCACCGCCACGGTCAGGTCCCGGGCGGCCAGCACCCGGCGGGCCGACTCCCAGAGCGTCTCCTCGCCCAGGAACGCGGGCAGGGTGCTCGGGTCGCCCGCGTACCGGTAGCCGAGCCCGAACGGGACGACGGGCGCCCCGGCCTCCACCGCGGCATGGAAGACGGCCGGCCGGAAACCCCGGCCGGGCCGGCAGCCGGCCGCCGCGCCGCACCAGGTCGTGCCCTCCGGGAACACCGCCACGGAGTGCCCGGCGCGCAGCGCACCGGCCACCCGGCCGACGGTGGACGGCAGGTCGCGCGGCCGCGACCGGTCCACGAAGACCGTGCCGGCCGCGGCGGCCAGCACGCCCACCACCGGCCAGTCGCGGACCTCCCGCTTGGCCAGCATCCGGGCCGGGGCGACCGCGAGCACCGCGAGGATGTCCAGCCAGGAGACGTGGTTGGCGACCAGCAGCGCCCGCCCGCGCGGCAGCCGGCCGCGGACCACCAGCCGCACGCCGAGAGCGCGCAGCGTCCACCGGGCCCAGCCGCGCAGCGCGGGCCGCCGGCCGCTCGGCGGAAGCAGCGGCAGCAGCACGGCCAGGCCGACCCCGGCCAGCAGCATTCCGAGTACGCCGAGCAGCCGCCCCGCCCGGCGCGGCAGCGACACGTCCGGCGCGGTGGCCGCCGGCAGGCAGCCCGGCCCGCAGCCCGACGCGGGCCGCCACAGCCCGTCGCCGGTCACGCCGCCGCCTCACCCAGGAAGTGCCGCAGGTAGCGCGGGTTCATCCGGTCCAGCGAGAACAGCACGTAGAAGTCGGCGCAGTCGAAGTCCGGGTCGTACGCCGGCTCCCCGCAGACCCAGGCGCCGAGCCGCAGGTAGCCGCGGAGCAGCGGCGGGACCAGCGCGCGGCGCTCGGCGGGCGACAGGCCAGGGCCGGCGGCGGCCGGCGCCTCGGCGAACCAGGGGCGGCGGGGGGTCACCCGCAGCGGCGGCGGGGCCAGGTGGCGGGCGGTGACCTGGGACCAGACCTCGGCGGCGGCGGTCCCGCCGTCGGCCACCGGCACCGAGGCGCAGCCGCCCAGCCACCGGGAGCCGCGCAGGTGCAGGTAGCGGGTGATCCCGGCCCACATCAGGTTGATCACGGCGCCCGAGCGGTGGTCCGGGTGCACGCAGGACCGGCCCGCCTCGACCAGATCGTCGCGGAGCGGGGCCAGCGGGGTCAGGTCGAACTCGCCGTCGGCGTACCGGCGGTCGGTGCGTCCGGGCGGCAGCAGCCGGTAGGTGCCGACCACCTCGTCGGTGCCCTCGCGCAGCACGACCAGGTGGTCGCAGTGGTCGTCGAACTCGTCGGTGTCGAGCCCGGCGGCCCCTGGGTGCAGGGTGGCGCCGAGTTCGCTGGCGAACACCTCGTGACGCAGGCGTTGCGCGGCCGCGACCAGGGTCGGGTCGTCGGCGATCAGCAGGGTGTATCCGCTGGTCGTGAGGGGTGCGCCAGCGGCGTGCAGAACGGCCATGGGTATCTGTGTAAGGTGCCCGGGTTGCCGGCCCCGGGGATGAGGGGTGTCGATCCGGTGAACGGCGGCCGGCGCGCCGGCACGACCCCTCACCTGCGGCGGGCCGGAGCCCGCGTGCGAGGCTGCCCGGGCGGACGCCGGCGACGAGGCCGGCGGTCGGAGCCCCCGGAGGTGCCACATGATCATCGAGTCCCGTTTCCACGGCCCGGACGGCTCGGGCAACGGCGGCTGGAGCGCCGGGATCTTCGCCGCCGCGGTGGACGACCGGGGCCCGGTGGAGGTCACCCTGCGGAAGCCGCCCCCGCTGGAGACCCCGCTGACCGCCGTCGACGGCGAGATCCGCGACCCGGACGGAGAGGTGATCGCCCAGGTACGCCGGGTCGAGCCGGTCGACGCCGTGGTGCCGCCGGTGGACCGGCCGACGGCCGAGGCCGCCGCCAAGGCGTACCCGGGTCTGGTGGACCACCCCTTCCCCGGCTGCTACGTCTGCGGGCCGGCGAACCCGGCGGGGCTGCGGATCTTCCCGGGCCGGCTGGCCGACGGGCGGACCGCCGCGCCGTTCCGCGCCCCGGCCGAGGTGGTGCCGGCGACCGTCTGGGCGGCGCTGGACTGCCCCGGCGGCTGGGCGGTGATCGCGCCCGGTCGCCCGTACGTGCTGGGGCGGATCGCCGCGCAGGTCACGGCGCTGCCGCGCCCCGGCGACGAGTGCGTGGTGACCGGCGCCATGGTCGGCGGCTCGGGACGCAAGGCCGAGGTGCACTCCAGCCTCTACGGGCCGGACGGGGCGCTGCTCGGGCAGGCCCGGGCCACCTGGATCGCGTTGCCGCCGGCCTGACCTCTCCTCCCTGGGGATGATCCGCTCCTGCCCCCGGGGGAGGAGGGCGTACGCATCCCGCCTGATTGACCCCCTTGCACCGGGTTGGAAGGCTGTGCTCGGCGCCCCGCAACGGCGTCCCCACCGGCGTGCCCCGAAGCCCGCCGTGGCAGGAGAGGAGAACGATGTCCGACGGGCAGTGGAGCCCCAACGCCGGGACCGGCCAGATCGTGGTGTCCGGACTGACGAAGGAATACAAGAACGTCCGGGCGGTGGACAATCTGTCCTTCACCGTCCAGCCGGGCCGGGTCACCGGATTCCTCGGCCCGAACGGCGCCGGTAAGACGACCACCCTGCGCATGCTGCTCAACCTGGTCACCCCGACGGCCGGCGAGGCCACCATCGGCGGCCACCGGTACGCCGACCTGGCCGACCCGCTGCGCACGGTGGGCGCGGTGCTGGAGGCGTCCAGTGCGCACAAGGGCCGCACCGGGATCAACCACCTGCGAGTGATCTGCGCGGCGGCGGGCCTGCCCCGCCAGCGGGCCGACGAGGCGCTCGCCCTGGTCGGGCTCACCCCGGCCGCGAAGCGCAAGTTCAAGGGTTACTCGCTGGGCATGAAGCAGCGGCTCGGGATCGCCGCCGCCATGCTGGGCGACCCCCGGGTGCTGATCCTCGACGAGCCGGCCAACGGCCTGGACCCGGAGGGGATCCGCTGGATGCGCGGCTTCCTCAAGGGGCTGGCCGCCGAGGGGCGCACGGTGCTGGTCTCCAGCCACCTGCTCTCCGAGATGCAGTTGCTCGCCGACGATGTTGTGATCATCGCGGCCGGCAAGCTGGTCCGGCAGGGGCCGGTCGAGCAGGTGATGGCCTCGATGACGCACGGCTCCCGGATCCGGGTGCGCACGCCGCAGGCCGACGAGCTGACCGCGGCGCTGCGCGAGCAGTCGGCCACGGTCGACGCCGACGGGCACGGCGCGCTGCTGGTGACCGGGGTGGACGCGCCGACGGTCGGCCGGGTGGCGCTCGCCGCCAAGGTGGAGCTGCACGAGCTGACCAGCGAACGCCCCGACCTGGAAGGTGTCTTCCTGGAGCTGACGGCCGGAAAGGCGGAGATCCGATGAACCTGGTCCGATCCGAGCTGCTCAAGATCCGTACCACCAACACCTGGTGGGTCTTCGCGCTCATCACCGTGCCGCTGTGGGGCCTCGCGCTGCTCTTCAACTGGTTGCAGACGGAGGCCCTGACCAGCGGCAACATGGGCGAGGTGCCGGCCGACCAGGCGGACCAGGTGCAGGCCGTCTCCAGCGCCGACAGCCTGGCCGCCAACCTCTACACCAACGGCCAGTTCTTCGGGCTGCTCATCGTGATGCTGCTCGGCATCGTGGTGGTGACCAGCGAGTTCTTCCACCAGACGGTGACCACCACCTTCCTGACTGCGCCGCACCGCACCGCCGTGATGGTGGCCAAGCTGGTCGCCGCCGGCACGCTGGCACTGCTCTTCTGGGTGGGCACCACGCTGCTGAACCTGGTGTTCGCGCCGCTGATCCTGAGCGCCACGGACGTCGGCGCCCAGCTGGGCAGCGGGGCGGTCTGGCGGGCCGTGGCCCTCAACGGGCTGGCCTACCTGCTCTGGTCGGTGCTGGGCGTCGGGCTCGGTGTGCTGATCCGCAGCCAGATCGGCGCCACGGTGACCGGCATCCTGCTCTACCTGGGCGGCGCCATCGGCGCGGCCATCGCCATCGGCCTGCTGGCCGCGAAGTTCGGCGACTGGATCAACCAGCTCCAGCTCCTCGTGCCGTCGCTGGCGTCGTCGCTGATGGTGAGCGGCGCCGACATCCCCGGCAACCCGCCGCGCTGGGCGGGCGCCGCAGTGCTGATCGGGTACGCCGTGGTGGCCGGCGTGATCGGCGTGCTGACCATCCGGCGTCGCGACATCTCCTGAGTTCGATACCGACCCGGCCCCGGCCGGTGACCGCGCGTCACCGGCCGGGGCCGTCGTCGCCTAGCAGGAGTCGACGGACCACGCAGCGTTTGCCGAACTTCTCGCATCTTCTGTGAAACGGACCACCAGCCGGAGGCGAGAATGCCTGCGCCGATCGCACGGCGTAGCCTGGGACGCGTCTGCCGTGCCTCTCGAAACGGGCACGGGAGCCACCGCGTGACATTCACAACCGCGTGAAAGAGGCGATTAGCGGCCGTGTCGACCCAGCAGACTTCGCAGGAGAACCCACTGGCGGGTTTCGGCCCGAACGAGTGGATCGTCGAGGAGATGTACCAGCGTTACCTCGCCGACCCCTCGAGCGTCGACTCGGCCTGGCACGACTTCTTCGCCGACTACCGGCCGGCGCCGGGGGCCGCCACCCCACGCCCCGAGGCCAAGCCCGCTGAGGCCCGCCCCCAGCCGGCCGAGCAGCAGGAGGCCGTCGCCACGGTGAGCCAGCAGCCCGCCGCCAAGCCCGCGCCCGCCCCGGCGAAGCCCGCCGCCAAGCCGGCGGCGAAGGCCCCGGAGCCGGCTCCCGCGAAGAAGGCCGCGCCGGCCAAGCCGGCCGCCAAGGCGCCGACCGCGAGCGCCGCCGGCACCACCCCGCTGCGCGGCGTCGCCGCCAAGATCGTCCAGAACATGGACGCCTCGCTCGCCGTGCCGACCGCCACCAGCGTCCGCGCCGTCCCGGCGAAGCTGCTGGTGGACAACCGCATCGTGATCAACAACCACCTGGCCCGCGGTCGCGGCGGCAAGGTGAGCTTCACCCACCTGATCGGCTACGCGATGGTCCGGGCGCTCGTCGAGCACCCGGAGATGAACAACTCCTTCGCCGAGGTCGACGGCAAGCCGGCGATGGTCCGCCCGGAGCACGTCAACCTGGGCATCGCCATCGACCTGGCCAAGCCGGACGGCTCCCGCAACCTCGTGGTGCCCTCCATCAAGGGCTGCGAGCAGATGGACTTCCGGCAGTTCTGGCAGGCGTACGAGGACGTCGTCCGGCGCGCCCGCCGCAACGAACTGACCATGGAGGACTACGCCGGCACCACGATCTCGCTGACCAACCCGGGCGGCATCGGCACGGTCCACTCGATCCCGCGGCTCATGCAGGGCCAGAGCGCCATCATCGGCGTCGGCGCCATGGAGTACCCGGCGCCGTACCAGGGCATGAGCGAGGCGACCCTGGCCGAGCTGGCGGTCAGCAAGATCATCACGCTGACCAGCACGTACGACCACCGGATCATCCAGGGCGCCCAGTCCGGCGAGTTCCTCAAGGTGATGCACGAGCTGCTGCTCGGTGAGCGCGGCTTCTACGACCAGATCTTCACCTCGCTGCGCATCCCCTACGAGCCGGTGCGCTGGGTGCGGGACGTGGCGGTCGACTCCGAGGGTCAGATCAACAAGACCGCCCGGGTGCACGAGCTGATCCACGCGTACCGGGTGCGCGGCCACCTCATGGCCGACACCGACCCGCTCGAGTTCAAGATCCGCAAGCACCCCGACCTGGACGTCCTCCAGCACGGGCTGACCCTGTGGGACCTGGACCGGGTCTTCCCGGTCAACGGCTTCGCCGGCAAGCAGCGGATGAAGCTGCGCGAGATCCTCGGCGTGCTGCGCGACTCCTACTGCCGCCGGGTCGGCATCGAGTACATGCACATCCAGGACCCGGAGGAGCGGCGCTGGATCCAGGAGCGGATCGAGCGCCGTTACGAGAAGCCCGGCGCCGACGAGCAGAAGCACGTGCTCAACCGGCTCAACGCCGCCGAGGCCTTCGAGACCTTCCTCCAGACCAAGTACGTCGGCCAGAAGCGCTTCTCGCTGGAGGGCGGCGAGTCGCTGATCCCGCTGCTCGGCGAGGTCCTGGAGTGCTCGGCCGAGGGCGGGCTCGACGAGGTCGTCATCGGCATGGCCCACCGTGGCCGGCTCAACGTGCTGGCCAACATCGTCGGCAAGCCGTACGAGAAGATCTTCTCCGAGTTCGAGGGGCACCTCGACCCGCGCTCCACGCAGGGCTCGGGCGACGTGAAGTACCACCTCGGCCAGAACGGCAAGTTCACCACCCCGGACGGCGCGCACGCCGTCAAGGTGTCGGTGGTGGCGAACCCGTCGCACCTGGAGGCCGTGGACCCGGTGCTGGAGGGCATCGTCCGGGCCAAGCAGGACCGGATCGACCTCAAGCTGGAGGGCTACACCGTGCTGCCGCTGGCGGTGCACGGTGACGCCGCCTTCGCCGGCCAGGGCGTGGTCGCCGAGACCCTCAACCTGTCCCAGCTGCGCGGCTACCGCACCGGCGGCACCGTGCACGTGGTGGTCAACAACCAGGTCGGCTTCACCACCGCCCCGGAATACAGCCGGTCCAGCCTCTACAGCACCGACGTGGCCCGGATGATCCAGGCGCCGATCTTCCACGTCAACGGCGACGACCCGGAGGCCGTCGTCCGGGTGGCCCGGCTCGCCTTCGAGTACCGGCAGGCGTTCAACAAGGACGTCGTGATCGACATGGTCTGCTACCGCCGGCGCGGGCACAACGAGGGCGACGACCCCTCGATGTCCAACCCCGAGATGTACAAGATCATCGACTCGAAGCGCTCGGTCCGCAAGCTCTACACCGAGGAGCTGATCGGGCGGGGTGACATCACCGTGGAGGACGCCGAGGAGCTGCTGCGCGACTACCAGGGGCAGCTGGAGCGGGTCTTCAAGGCCACCCGCGACGCCGCGAGCACCCCGCGCAAGCTCAGCCGACCGCGCCGCGAGGCCGAGCCGGAGCCGCAGGTCGAGACCGCCACCGACGCCGCCGTGGTCAAGGCGATCGGCGAGGCGCACGTCAACCTGCCGGAGGGCTTCACCCCGCACAAGCGGATCCAGCAGCTGCTGGAGCGGCGGCGCAAGATGTCCGTCGAGGGCGGCATCGACTGGGGCTTCGGCGAGATCATCGCGTTCGGCTCGCTGCTGCACGACGGGGTCACCGTCCGGCTCGCCGGGCAGGACTCCCGCCGCGGCACGTTCGTGCAGCGGCACGCGTCGGTGGTCGACGCGAAGACCGGCGACGACTACCTGCCGCTGAAGTCGCTCACCGCCGACGGCGAGCGGTCCCGCTTCTTCGTGCACGACTCGCTGCTGTCGGAATACGCGGCCATGGGCTTCGAGTACGGCTACTCCGTGGAGAACATCAACGCGCTGGTCGCCTGGGAGGCCCAGTTCGGTGACTTCGTCAACGGCGCCCAGTCGGTCATCGACGAGTTCATCTCCTCCGGCGAGGTGAAGTGGGGCCAGCGCTCCGCCGTCACCCTGCTGCTGCCGCACGGCCACGAGGGCCAGGGCCCGGACCACACCTCCGGCCGCCCGGAGCGGTTCCTCCAGCTCTGCGCCGAGGACAACATGCGGGTGGCCATCCCGACCACCCCGGCGAACTACTTCCACCTGCTGCGCCGCCAGGCCCTGTCGCCCAAGCGCAAGCCGCTCGTGGTGTTCACTCCGAAGTCGCTGCTGCGGCACAAGCTCTGCGTCTCGCAGGTGGAGGACTTCACCACGGGCACCTTCCAGCCGGTGCTGGCCGACACCGCCGCTCCGGCGCCGGAGCAGGTGAAGCGGGTGCTGCTCTGCTCGGGCAAGATCTACTACGACCTGTTCCAGGCCCGGCAGGAGCGGGGCGCCACCGACACGGTGATCCTCCGCATGGAGCAGCTCTACCCGCTGCCCGTCGAGGAGGTCCGGGCCGCCCTGTCGCAGTACCCGAATGCCGAGGACTTCGCCTGGGTCCAGGAGGAGCCGGCCAACCAGGGCGCCTGGTCGTTCGTCGCGCTCAACCTGCTGGAGCACCTGCCCGAGGTCCGGCTGCGCCGCATCTCCCGCCCTGCCGCCGCCGCCCCGGCGGTCGGCTCGGCGAAGATGCACGAGGTCGAGCAGAACGCCCTGATCGAGGCGGCTCTCCCCCGCCCGTGACCTGACCGCACCGCCGGCACGAGGGGCAGCGACCGTACGACGGCCGCTGCCCCTCCCGCGTGGCGGACCTTCTCCGCCGAGAGGACGCAGATGTACTTCACCGACCGTGGCATCGAGGAACTGGTCGAGCGCCGGGGCGACGAGCAGGTCAGCCTGGAGTGGCTGGGCGAGCGGCTGCGCGACTTCGTGGATCTGAACCCCGAGTTCGAGACCCCGATCGAGCGGTTCGCCACCTGGCTGGCCCGGCTGGACGACGAGGACGACGAGTAGGTCGCCGGAGGCTCCGGTTCAGCGGGCCGCCGCGCCGATGAGGCGCAGGTACCGCTCGACGACCGCCGTCGCGCGCTCGGCGTCGCCGGTGGCCAGCAGGTCCAGCAGGGCGCCGCGCAGCACCGCCAGGCCGAGGGCCGGATCCGCGTCGGCGTCGGCGTCACGCTGGACCTCGGTCAGCAGTCCGAGCCAGTCCGTCACGGTCTGCCGGGCGAATCCCGCCCACGGCCCGTCCGGCTCGCTCAGCGAGCGGCCGTACGCCTCGACCCAGAGGACCAGCATCGGCCGGTGCGCCGGATCCACGAGCCAGCCCCAGGTCGTCCGCACCGCGGCGACGAAGTCGTCGGCGCCGCCCGCCTCTCGGGCCCGCCGGAGCGCGGCCAGCTCGTCGACCCTCGCGCGGCCGAGCAGGGCACGGATCAGCTCGTCCTTGGAGCCGAAGAGGAAGAGCAGGACCCGCGGGCTGGACCCGATGGCGGCGGCGAGCGGGCGCAGCGACAGCTCGGCCAGCCCGTGCGCCAGGGCATACCGGTACGCCCGCTCCAGGAGTTCGTCGCGGCGGGCGCTCCGGGGTCGCTCGTGCTGAGTCACAGCGCTACTCTGCCACTGAAACGACTGTTTCAGTAGTGGAGGGGTTGTCGATGAGCGCGGAGATCCTCATTCGCCCGCTGGGCCGTCCCGGTGACCTCGGCTGGGTGGTGTTGGCCCATGGTGAGACGTACGCGGCCGAGTTCGGTTGGGACGCGAGCTTCGAGGCGCTCGTGGCGCGGATCGTCGCCGACTACGCCGCCGGCCACGACCCGGCACGGGAGGCCGCCTGGATCGCCGAACTCGACGGGGAGCGGGCCGGGTGCGTGTTCTGCGTCACGGCCGACGACCAGACGGCCCAGCTGCGGATCCTGCTGGTGGATCCCGCCGCCCGGGGGCGCCGTCTCGGCGGCCGGCTGGTCGACGAGTGTCTCGCCTTCGCCCGGCGCGCCGGATACGCCCGCATCCGGCTCTGGACCAACCACCCTCTGGTCGCCGCCCGCGCCATCTACCTCTCCCGCGGGTTCCGCCTCGTCGCGGAGGAACCACACCACAGCTTCGGCGCGGACCTCATGGGCCAGGTGTACGAACGGGAGCTGGCACCGGCCGGCGGGTGAACCGACCGTTGACGCGGACGGCGCCCGTCGCGTCCACTGGAGAGTGAGGCGACCGACGAGGACGCGCCGGAACGCCCGCCGCCCGACTCCGGGGAGGCACGGATGAACCCCGAACCGCGCAAGCCGCCGCAGGACGCGGTAACGGTCCGCCACCTGCGCCTCGGCATCGGATCCGTCGGCATCGCGCTGCCGGTGGCGCTGGTCGTCGGGCACCTGGTCGCGACCCGCCGGCTCACCCTGCTCGACTCGCTCAGCGGCTATTACCACACCGAGATGCGCGACGTCTTCGTCGGCGCGCTCTGCGCCATCGGGGTGTTCCTGATCGCGTACCGGTACCGCTGGCCGGACGACGCACTGGGCACCGTCGCCGGGGTGCTGGCGGTCGCGGTGGCCCTCTTCCCCACCACGCTGGGCGCGGCGGCCGGCACCACCAGCCAGAGCGACCGGTGGGTCGGCGTGGTGCACCAGGTGGCCGCCGCGGCGCTCTTCGTGCTGCTCGCGGTCTTCTGCCTCGCCCTGTTCACCCGCCCGGACCGGGTCGGGGTGCCGCCATCCCCGTCCGCCGTGCGGTTCTACCGCGCCTGCGGCGGGATCATCCTGCTGGCGATCCTGCTCGCCCTCGCCAGCACCCAACTGCCCGCCGACGTGCGGCACACGCTCAAGCCGGTGCTGTGGTGCGAGACCGTGGCCGTCTTCGCCTTCGGGGCGGCCTGGGTGGTGAAGAGCGACGCGCTCCTCCGGGCCGCCGGTGACGGGTCGAAGGACCCGGGCGAGGCACCCCGCGATCTTGTAGCGTGAGGTCGTGGCGCGCAGCGTGTACCTGACCAGCGTGGGGTCGGGCGGGGGCAAGTCGACGGTCGCGCTCGGGCTGGCCGAGCTGCTGTCCCGGCAGGTCGAGCGGATCGGCGCGTTCCGGCCGCTGGTCGCCGGCCAGGGCCCCGACCCGATCCTCGCCCTGCTCACCGAGCGCTACCGGGTGCGGCTGCCGATCGAGGAACTGCACGGCGCGACCTACGCCGAGGCCGCCGCCCTGGTCGCGGACGGCCGCCGGGAGGAGCTGATCTCCCGCATCGTGGCCCGCTACCGGGCGGTCGAGCGGCAGTGCCCGGCGGTGGTCGTGGTGGGCAGCGACTTCGCCGACGGTGACGGCGCCGGCCCGCGCGAGCTGGCCTTCAACGCCCGGCTGGCGACCGAGTTCAGCAGCGTGGTGGTCCCCGTGGTGGACGGGTTCGGGCAGGCGCCCGAGGCGATCGCGGGGGCGCTGCGCGGGGCGTACCACGATCTGGAGGACCTGGGGGCGACGGTGGTGGCGGTGGTCGCCAATCGGGTGCCCGAGCCCATGACGCTGCCCGAGCTGCCCGTCCCCGCGTACGCCATCCCGGAGGTGCCGACCGTGTCGGCGCCGACGGTGGCGGAGGTGGCGGCGGCGCTCGGCGCCACCCTGCTCGCCGGCGACCAGGCCGCGCTGGAGCGGGACGTGCTCGACTACGTGGTCGGCGCGGCGCACGTGCCCACCCTGCTGGAGCACTTCACCGACGGGGCGCTGGTGATCACCCCCGGCGACCGGGACGACCTGCTCGTGGCGGCCGGCGCCGCGCACGTCGCCGGTCAGGTCTCCCTGGCCGGCCTGGTCCTCACCCTCGGCGAGCAGCCCGACCCGCGGGCCATGCGCCTGTTCGAGGCGCTGAACACCGGGCTGGCCGTGCTCTCGGTGACCAGCGACAGCTACGACACGGTTTCGGCGTCCAGCCGGATCGAGGGCCGGCCCAGCGTGGCGAACCCGCGCAAGGTGGAGGCGGCGCTGGGCGCCTTCGAGCGCTGCGTGGACACCGTCGACCTGGCCCGCCGGCTGCGGGTCAGCCGGTCGGAGCGGGTCACCCCGCTGATGTTCGAGAACGACCTGATCGACCGCGCCCGGGCGCAGCGCCGGCGGCTGGTGCTGCCCGAGGGCACCGAGGAGCGGATCCTGCGCGCCGCGGAGGTGCTGCTGCGCCGAGGCGTCGCCGACCTGACCCTGCTCGGTCGCCCCGACGAGGTGGCCCGGCGCACCCGCGAGCTGGGCATCGACGTCGGCGACGCGCAGGTGGTCGACCCGGTCACCAGCGAGTGGCGCGACGAGTTCGCCGCCGAGTACGCGAAGCTGCGCGCCCACCGCGGCGTCACCGTCGAGCTGGCGCACGACATCGTGGCCCAGCCCAACTACTTCGGCACCATGATGGTGCGCACCGGCCGCGCCGACGGCATGGTGTCCGGGGCGACCCACACCACGGCGGCCACCATCCGGCCGGCCTTCGAGATCATCCGCACGGTGCCGGGGGTCTCCGTCGCCTCCAGCGTGTTCTTCATGCTGCTCGCCGACCGGGTGCTCGTCTACGGCGACTGCGCCGTCAACCCCGACCCGGACGCCGCCCAGCTCGCCGACATCGCCATCTCCTCGGCCGACACGGCCGCCCGGTTCGGCATCGAGCCGCGGGTGGCCATGCTGTCCTACTCGACCGGCGACTCCGGGTTCGGCGCCGACGTGGAGAAGGTCGCGGCGGCCACCAAGCTGGTCCGGGAGCGCCGGCCGGAGCTGCTGGTCGAGGGCCCGATCCAGTACGACGCGGCGATCGACCCGCAGGTCGCGGCCACCAAGCTGCCGGACAGCCCGGTGGCGGGGCGGGCCACGGTGTTCATCTTCCCGGACCTGAACACCGGCAACAACACGTACAAGGCGGTGCAGCGCTCGGCCGGCGCCGTGGCGGTCGGCCCGGTCATGCAGGGCCTGCGCCGGCCCGTCAACGACCTGTCCCGGGGCGCCACCGTGCCGGACATCGTCAACACGGTGGCGATCACCGCCATCCAGGCCGCCGCCGGGGAGTCGGAATGAGCCGCATCCTGGTCCTCAACTGCGGGTCCTCGTCCGTCAAGTACCGGCTGTACGACGGCGACGAGGTCCGCGCCAAGGGCACCGTCGAGCGGGTCGGCGAGCCGGGCGGCGGGTCGGCCGACCACGAGAGCGCCGTGCGGCAGATCATCGACGGGCTCGACCTGACGGGGCTGGCCGGGGTGGGGCACCGGGTGGTGCACGGCGGGCGGAAGTTCAGCGCCCCGATGCGGATCGACGACAAGGTGCTCGCCGCCATCGAGGACCTCGTCCCGCTCGCCCCGCTGCACAACCCGGCCAACCTCGCCGGCATCCGGGTGGCCCGGGAGGCGCTGCCGGACACCCCGCAGGTCGGCGTCTTCGACACCGCGTTCCACCACACGCTGCCCGAGGCCGCCGCCACGTACGCCATCGACCGCGACCTCGCCGAGCGGTACGGCGTGCGCCGGTACGGCTTCCACGGCACCTCGCACGCGTACGTCTCACGGCGCACGGCGGAACTGCTCGACCGGCCGTACGACGAGCTGAACATCATCACCCTGCACCTGGGCAACGGGGCCAGCGCCTGCGCGGTGCAGGGCGGGCGCAGCGTGGCCACCTCGATGGGCATGTCCCCGCTGGAGGGCCTCGTCATGGGCACCCGCAGCGGCGACCTCGACCCGACGATCATCTTCCACCTGCGCCGCGAGGCCGGGATGGGCGTCGACGACATCGACGACCTGCTCAACCACCGCAGCGGCCTGCTCGGGCTGACCGGGGCCAACGACATGCGCGAGGTGCTGGCCCGCCGCGACGCCGGCGACCCGGCCGCCGCGCTCGCCTTCGACGTCTACCGCCGCCGGCTCACCGGGTACGTGGGCGCGTACTACGCCCTGCTCGGTCGGGTCGACGCGCTCACCTTCACGGCCGGGGTCGGCGAGCACGCCGCCGCGGTCCGCGCGGCGGCGCTCGCCGGCCTGGAGCGCCTCGGCATCGCCGTGGACCCGGCACGCAACGCCGGCAGCGGCGACCGGGTCATCTCCCCCGACGGCGCCGAGGTCACGGTCTGCGTCATCAGCACCGACGAGGAACGCGAGATCGCCCGCGAGACCCGCGAAGTCCTGAACCTCTGACCCCGCGCACCCACCACACCCGCACCCACCGCGCCCACCGCGCCCACCGCGCCCACCGCGCCCACCGCGGCGATCATGAGGCTGGCGGCAGCGAATCGGGAGGAATCGCGCCGCCAACTTCATGATCAACGGGCCGGGCCGGGTGGGACCGACCCGGCCGGATTGGGCCGGGTGGGGCGGGCGGGTAGACGGGTGGGTGGCGGGTCAGTTCAGGGCGAGCCAGGCGATGACGGCGACGACCACCACGGCGGCGACGCCGATGCCGACCATCAGGGGCAGGCGGGAGGGGGCCTCCGCCGCGGTCGCCGCGCTGTCCGGCGAATCGACGAAGGCGCGGAACTGCGCGGTGTTGCCACTCGGGTCGGTGTAGTTCTCAGCCATGCGCGTGACCCTAGCGAAGCCGGCCGGCGCGGACGATCCCGCCGGGCCGGTGGCGGCACAGCGCGGTCCGGCCGGTGGAGGCGCGTCGGGCCGGTCGGCGGGGCCGGACCGGCCGGCCGGCCGCCTACCGTGAGGGCGTGAGGGTGCAGCAACTGGTCGCCGCGCTGCTGGTGGCGCTGGTGGCCGGTTGCGGCCCGGCCGTCGCCGCCACGGACGACCGGGTCCCGTCCTTCCGCCCGGCGCCGCCGCGGCCGTACGCCGTGGGCGTGCGCCACCTCGTCGTCGACCCCGACGGGTCCCGGCCACTGCCGGTCACCGTCTGGTACCCGGCGGAGCCCGCCGCCCCGGCGCACGCCACCACCCAGGAGAGGGGCGGGCCGGTGTCGTCGCCGGACGTGCCGGTGGCCGCCGGGCGGTTTCCGGTGGTCGTCTACAGCCACGGGCTGCACAGCCTCCCCGACCTGCACGCCCCGCTGACCACCCGGTGGGCGGCGGCCGGGTTCGTGGTGGCCGCGCCGACCTACCCGCGGACGAACCTGCGGGCGCGCGACTTCACCCGGGCCGACGTGCGGAACCAGCCGGCCGACGGCTGGCGGCTGATCCGGCACCTGGTCCGCCTCGACGCCCGGCCCGCGGACCCGCTCGCCGGGCACCTCGCGGTGGACCGGTTCGCCGCGGCCGGCCACTCGGCGGGTGGCTTCACCACGGCCGGCATGTTCACCTCGGGGCACTCGCGCCGGCTGCGCGCCGGCATCGTGATCGCCGGCGGCGGGCTGGCCGGCAGCTTCGCCGGTCCGGTGGCGCCCCTGCTGTTCGTGCACGGTGGCGCGGACCCGATCGTGCCGGAGTCGGTCGGCCGGGCCGCGTACGCCCGCAGCCTCGGGCCGGCCGCCTTCCTGGGCCTCCCCGGCCAGGGCCACGGCGAGTACCTGACCCCGGGCCGCCCCGGGTTCGCGCAGGTCCTCGCCGCCACCACGGACTTCCTCCGGTGGACCCTCTACGACGACCGTCGCGCCCGGGACCGCCTGCCCGCCGACGCCGTCCTACCCGGCGTGACCACCCTCACCACCCGCGCCCTCCCCGACCGGGCATGATCCACTCCCCTGCCGCACCGATTCGGCGGTAGCGTCGCTCGCGTGGACGGGCTGGCGGGGCGGCAACTCGACGCGATCCGCGAGGTGGTCGAGCTCACCGGGGCGGCCACGATCGCGGTCTGGCTGCGCGGCGGGTGGGCGATGGACTTCCACCTGGGCGCGGTGAGCCGGCCGCACGTGGACGTCGACTGGTACTGCTGGCGGCGCGACGCCGGCTCGCTGGCTCGCTGGCGGCCCGCCTCGGCGGGCGGGGCTGGCGCGTCGACCCCCGGATGCCGGTCGAGCAGCAGCTCGACCTGGTGCGGGGCGACGTCGAGCTGAGTTTCGCGTACCTGGACCGGGACCGGGAGGGCCGGGTGGTGGTCGGGGCCGGGCCCTGGGCGGGCACCCCGCTGCCGGAGGGGATGCTGGACGCCCCGCCGGGCCGGATCGGCCCGCACACCGCCCCGGTGATCAGCGTCGCCGCTCAGATCGAGTTCAAGGAGATGTTCCCGGTCTGGATGCCCGAGCGGCCCCGCCGACCCAAGGACGCCGCCGACCTGGCCCGGCTGCGCGCGGGCCGGCCGACCGGCTGAGGCGACCGCGCCACACCGGGCGCCACGCCAACCACCCCCTGACCAGCTGAGCCGATCACGTCACGCTGGGTGCGATGCCGGCCGGCCACCCCGGAGCGCGAGGCACAATCGAGTTCATGCGCCGTCGCCCTGCCGCCCTGATCACCGCCGCCGCCCTGCTCAGCACGGGTCTGGCCGGCTGCTCGGGCGACACCGCCCCGGCCGGGCGACCGGCGCCCGCCGTCCCGCCGAAGGCCACCACCCCCGGCCCGCGGGTGCCCGCCGGGCACGCTCCGACGGAGAGCTTCGCGGTCGGCGTACGCCAGCTGAAGCTGAACCGCGACGGCGACCGCCCCCTGCCGGTGACCGTCTGGTACCCGGCGGAGGGCGCGGCCGGTGGCGCCCCGGTGCGGTCCGTGCCGGCGGCGGCCGGGCGGTTCCCGGTGGTGCTGTTCAGCCACGGGCTGGGCGCCCGGCCGGAGGACTATCAGGTGCTGCTGACCCGCTGGGCGGCCGCCGGGTTCGTGGTGGCCGCGCCGAAGTTCCCGCACACCGGCGCCGGTGGTGACGGCAACCCGCTCGACGTGCTCAACCAGCCGGCCGACGTGTCGTACGTGCTGACCCAGGTGCTCGCCCTCGACGGGAAGGCGGGCGACCCGCTGCGCGGCCGGCTGGACCCGGAGCGGGTGGCCGCCACCGGGCACAGCGCGGGCGGGGTGACCACGATCGGGCTGTTCACGGCGGGCCGGGACGAGCGCCTGGACGCCGGCATCGTCTTCGCCGGTACGGCGCTCGGCGTCGGCACCGCGTTCGCCGGGGCCGCCGCGCCGCAGCTCTTCGTGCACGGCGAGGCCGACGAGGTGGTGGGCTACGCCGCCGGAAAGGCGGTCTACGACGCGGTGCCCTGGCCGAAGGCGATGCTCAGCCTGCCGAAGGGCGACCATGGGCGGGTACTGCTCGGCGACGGCAAGGCGTTGCGGGTGGTCGCCGACACCACGGTCGAGTTCCTCCGCTGGACCCTCTACGGCGACGCCGCGGCGAAGAAGCGGCTCCCCGCCGACGCCACCCGTGGCGGCGTGGCCACCCTGGACGACCACCTCTGACCGGTCGCCCAGGGCGGCGGCGCGGTCAGGCGGTGTGGTCGACGACCAGCTTGCCGAAGACGTCGCCGGAGTGCAGGCGGGCGAAGGCGTCCTCGATCCGGCTGAACGGCACGACGCTGTCGACCACCGGGCGCACCTCGTGCTCGGCGCAGAACGCCAGCAGCTCGGTCAGCTCCTCGGGGGTGCCCATCGAGGTGCCGAGGATCTCCAGCTGCATGGCGAAGACCCGGCGGAGGTTCACCTTGGGCTCGTGGCCGGCGGTGGCGCCGGAGACCACGATGCGGGCCATCGGGGCGGCCGACTTCAGCGAGTGGTCGAAGGTGGCCGCGCCGACCGTCTCGATCACCACGTCGGCCCGCTCGGGCAGCCGGGCGCCGGGCTCCAACGCGGTCGCGCCCAGCGCGGTGATGCGCTCCCGCTTGGCGGCGTCGCGGCTGGTCGCGTACACCCGCTTGCCGAGGGCGACGCCGAGCGCGACGGCCGCGGTGGCCACGCCCCCGCCGGCCCCCTGGACCAGCACCGACTCGCCGTCGCCGACCCGGCCCTTGGTGGTGAGCATCCGCCACGCGGTGAGCCAGGCCGTGGGCAGGCACGCCGCGTCGGTCACGGAGAGGCCGTCGGGCAGCGGCAGCAGGTTCATCCGGGGTACGGCCACCCGCTCGGCGAAGGTGCCCGCGTAGTGCTCGGAGAGGATGGAGACCCCGCGCGGGTCGCTCGGGGTGGGCACCACGGGGTAGATGACCACCTCGTTGCCGTCCGGGTCGGTGCCGACCGCGTCGCAGCCGAGGATCATCGGGAGCTGGTCGGCGCTGAGGCCCACCCCGCGCAGCGACCAGAGGTCGTGGTGGTTGAGCGAGCTGGCCCGCACCTGCACGGTGACCCAGTCCTCCTGCGGGTGGGTCGGCTCGGGACGGTCGCCGACGGTGAGCGCGGCGAGCGGGTTGTCGGCGTCGAAGGCCGAGGCATAGGCGGCACGCATGATCGGCACCGTAACAAGCTGAGCGCCCGTTAAGAAGGGGCCCTTCCTGTGCAAAACACGATAAGAAGGGCCCCTCCACGGTCAGCGGCGGGCGACCCCGTCGCGGCGGGCGGCCTCGGCGACGGCCTCCGCCACCGCGGGGGCGACCCGCGGGTCGAGCGGGGAGGGCACGATCGCCTCCGGGGTCAGCGACTCGGCGACCACGTTGGCGATGGCGTCGGCGGCGGCCACCTTCATCCCGTCGGTGATCCGGGTGGCCCGGGCGTCCAGCGCGCCACGGAACACCCCGGGGAACGCGAGCACGTTGTTGATCTGGTTGGGGTAGTCGCTGCGCCCGGTGGCGACCACGGCCACGTGCCGGGCGGCCACCTCGGGGTGCACCTCCGGGGTGGGGTTGGCCAGCGCGAAGACGATGCCGCCCGGCGCCATGCCGGCCACCGCCGCCTCGGGGATCTGCCCGCCGGAGACGCCGACCAGGACGTCCGCGCCGCGCAGCGCCTCGGTGATGTCGCCCTGGCGGCCGTCGGCGTTGGTGGTCTCGGCCAGTTCGGCCTTGGTCCCGGTCAGCTCGCGGTGCCGGCCGATGATGCCCTTGGAGTCGCAGACCACCACCTGGTCCGGGTTGACGCCCCCGGCGACCAGCATCTTCGTCACCGCCACGCCGGCCGCGCCGGCCCCGCTGACCGCGACCCGCAGGTCGCCCAGCTTGCGGTTGAGCAGGGTGGCGGCGTTGCGCAGCGCGGCCAGCACCACGATGGCGGTGCCGTGCTGGTCGTCGTGGAAGACCGGGATGGACAGCGCCTCGTCCAGCCGGCGCTCCACCTCGAAGCAGCGCGGGGCGCTGATGTCCTCCAGGTTGATCCCGCCGAACGAGGGGGCGAGCGCCCGCACGATCGCCACGATCTCGTCCACGTCCTGGGTGTCCAGGCAGACCGGTACGGCGTCCACGCCCGCGAACTGCTTGAACAGCACCGCCTTGCCCTCCATCACCGGCAGCGCCGCGCGCGGGCCGATGTTGCCGAGGCCGAGTACGGCGGAACCGTCGGTGACCACGGCGACGGTGTGCGACACCCACGTGTAGTCGTCGGCGAGGTCGGGGTCGGCGGCGATCGCCTCGCAGACCCGGGCCACACCCGGGGTGTACGCGAGGGAGAGGTCTTCCCGGCTGGTGAGCGGCACGGTCGAGGCGACGGCCATCTTGCCGCCGAGGTGCAACCGGAAGACGGGATCAGCGGGGTCCGGGGTGGACGTAGACATCGGTGACTCCAGGATCTGTCGAGCAGACGGACCGGCCGGCTCGGCGCGCGTGGTCAGCGGCCAGCGGGGCGGCGGTGCGGGGGTCACCCGGGCACTTTCCGAGCATAGCCAGGCACGCCGCACCGGTATGTGATCGGGGTCATATCCACCGCGGCTGTCCGGTGACCCGCCCGGGACGCGGCCAGTACCGGACCACCACCCGGCCCCGCACGTCCGCCACCCCGTACGCCCGGGAGTCGTCGGTGACCAGGTCGTTGTCGCCGCGCAGCCACCAGCCGCCGTCCTGCGGGCGGACCGCGCGCTTGACCACGAGCAGGCCGGGGCGGCTGCGGAAGACCGCCACCACCACGTCGCCGGGGCGGACGGGGCGGCCCCCGGTCCGCACCAGCACGGCGTCGCCGTGCCGCAGGGTCGGGGCCATGGACGGGCCGGTGACCAGGACGGGCGACAGGGGGCCGCGCAGCGCGGGCGCGGCGGGGTCGTCAGCGGCACGCACCGGGGTTTCACCTCCCGCCCGCCGGGGAGCATCTCCAGGAGTAATGTCGTCTTGGATCATCGCAAACATCCCATGGAGGACCCTGATGCGCCTTCCTCGCATCCTCACGCCCCGGGTGACCGCTAGCGCCCACTGCGACCTGCCCTGCGGCGTCTATGACCCGGCGCAGGCCCGGATCGAGGCCGAGTCGGTCAAAATGATCTGCGAGAAGTACCAGTCGAACACCGACCCGGAGTTCCGCACCCGGGCGATCATCATCAAGGAGCAGCGGGCCGAGCTGGTCAAGCACCACCTGTGGGTGCTCTGGACCGACTACTTCAAGCCGCAGCACTTCGAGAAGTACCCGCACCTGCACCAGCTGTTCAACGAGACCACCAAGCTGGCCGGCGCGGCCGGCGCCAAGGGCGCCACCGACCCCGCCAAGGCCGACGAGCTGCTCTCGAAGATCGACGAGATCTCGAAGATCTTCTGGGAGACCAAGCAGGCGTGAGCCTGCCCGCCCAGGCACCGACGATCCGGCCGGCGCGTCCCGAGGACGTGCCGGCCGTCGTCGCCATGGTGCACGAACTCGCCGACTACGAGCGCGCCCCCGAGCAGTGCCACCTCACCGGGGAGCAGCTCACCGCCGCCCTGTTCGGGCCTGCTCCGGCCCTGTTCGGGCATGTCGCGGTGGATGCCGCCGACGAGCCGATCGGCTTCGCCCTCTGGTTCCTCAACTTCTCCACGTGGGAGGGCGTGCACGGCATCTACCTGGAGGACCTGTACGTCCGGCCGGCCGCCCGCGGCACCGGCGCGGGCCGGCTGCTCCTCGCCACCCTCGCCGCGATCTGCGTCGAGCGCGGCTACCGGCGGCTCGACTGGTGGATGATCAACTGGAATCCGGCCGCGCGCTTCTACGCCGCCATCGGTGCCACCCCGATGGACGAGTGGGTGCCGTACCGGCTGGCCGGGAAGGCGCTGCACGAGCTCGCCGCGCAGGTGCCGGCCGCCCCCACGCAGCCGGACGCCTGACCGGGTAGAGTCCCGCACCGGGGGGATGAGGCGTGACTCAACTGACCGGCCAGCCCACGACGGACGACGACGTCGTGCACCTCACGGTGCCCGCCGACGGCGGCTACCTGGGCGTGCTGCGCACCGCCACCGCCGGTCTCGCGGCCCGGCTCCAGTTCGCCCTCGACGAGATCGAGGACCTGCGCATCGCGGTCGACGAGGCGTGCGCCATGCTGCTCGCCATCGCCACCCGCGACGCCGAGCTGGAGTGCCGCTTCGCGGTCACCGAGGACGCCCTCACCGTCGAGGTGACCGTGCCGACCGTGCGGGGCGCCACGCTCCCCTCGGAGTCGTCCTTCGCCTGGAAGGTGCTCACGGCGCTGACCACCTCGGCGAGCGCCCGGGCCGCCGACGGCCGGGCCACCATCTCCCTGCTCACCCGCCGCGCCTCCGGCTTCTGACCGTTCCGGCGCGCCGGCGCGGCCTCACTCGAAGCCGAGCGCGCGGTTGGTCGGGGTGCTCACGAGCAGGCCGGTGACGCCGAGGCCGAGCGCCATGAGCGGCACACCGAGCCAGCCCAGCCCGCCCTGGATCATGTACCAGCCGATCGGCAGCAGCATGAGCTGGAGCACGATGGCCGGCGCCCGGGCGCCGGACCGGCGGCGGGCCAGCGCGCCGCCGAGCGCCCACAGCGCGACCGCCCCGCCGACCGCGAACGCGGTGACGAGCAGCGCCGAGGTCAGGTCGGTGGTGCGCGCCGTCAGGTCGGACCAGATCAGCCACGCCGCGACCAGGCCGAGCGCCACCGCCTCGGCGCGCAGCAGGAGCACCGCCCAGCGGAGCGTGCCGGGGACCGGGCCGGAGTCGATCGTCACGCGCGACACGATACCCGTGGGTAGGCGCGGTACAGTGCCGCCCATGCGGGCCGTCCTGGTGGTCAATCCGAAGGCCACCACCACCAGCGAGCGCAGCCGGGACGTGCTGGTCCGGGCGCTGCGCAGCGAAGTCGACCTGTCGGTGCGCTACACCCGCCGGCGGGGCCACGCCATGGATCTGGCGCGGGAGGCCGCCCAGGAGGGCGTCGACCTGGTGGTCACGCTCGGCGGCGACGGCACGGTCAACGAGGTGGTGAACGGCCTGATGGCCGCCGAGCCGCCGACCTTCCGCACCGGGCAGACCCCGGCGGAGCGGCTGCCCGCGCTGGCCACCGTCCCGGGCGGCTCGACAAACGTCTTCGCCCGCGCGCTCGGCCTGCCCCGGGAGTGGCCGGACGGCACCAGCATGATCCTGGAGGGGCTGCGGCTGGGCCGGTCGCGCACCATCGGGCTGGGCCGGGCGGACGACCGCTACTTCACCTTCTGCGCGGGCTTCGGCATCGACGCGGCCGTCATCCAGCGGGTCGAGCAGGCCCGCAAGCGGGGCCGGGTGTCCACGCCGGCGCTCTACTTCCGCTCCACGGTGAGCCAGTACTTCCTCGCCTCCGACCGCCGGCATCCGGCCATCACGCTGGAGCGCCCCGGCGAGACCGCCGAGACCGATCTGGGCACGGTCATCATCCAGAACACCGCGCCGTGGACGTACCTGGGCGACCGGGAGATCAATCCGAACCCGGACGCCTCGTTCGACCTCGGCCTGGACGTGCTCGCCATGCGGCGGCTGAAGGTGGCCAGCACGGCACGCACGGTGACCCAGTTCTTCTCGCGCCAGCCCGACCCGCACGGCCGGCAGGTGCTCCGGCTGCACGACGTGGCGGAGTTCACCCTGCTCTCGGCCCGCCCCCTGGCCTTCCAGCTGGACGGCGACTACCTCGGTGAGCGGGAAAAAGTCAGATTTGCATCCGTGCCCGCCGCACTGAGAGTAATCTGCTAGGTCTCGGGTACTGCCGTCGGTTGACGCGGACCCCTCACCGCCTCCGGCGGTGTCCGCCACACCGAGGGAAGGTGCCGGAAATGTCAGCAACGTCACGCAGACCGTACTATATTGATCCTCGACTGTGGCACGCCGGGTAACCAGAGCGCTCTGAAACCCGGACAAAAGGGTGGTGAGCCCGCTCACTGTTCGGAGTTTTTCCGAGCGTCACCCTTGACATCACGACAGTTCGTGAAAGTATTCACAAGCGAAGTCGTGTTACCGGGACATTGCCTGGATATGCTCGGCAGGTTGAGCTGTTCCAGCAGGTCCACGGGCCCGCAAGCCTGCTCACGCAGCGCCGAATTGATGGATGCTGACCGTCACCGATCGGCAATGCGGACGCATATAGGAATAGCAACGAAGCGTTATCTGGCCACCCACTTAAGAATGAGGAGTGTTGCCGCCATGGACTG
Source organism: Micromonospora sp. AP08 (assembly GCF_008085935.1). NCBI lineage: Bacteria > Bacillati > Actinomycetota > Actinomycetes > Micromonosporales > Micromonosporaceae > Micromonospora > Micromonospora sp. AP08. Next base: position 92,071 of record NZ_VSEZ01000012.1, on the reverse strand, counting down.
GCGCCACGATGCCGTCTGCCGCGACGAGGACCCGGAGCTGTTCTTCCCGATCGGGACGTCCGGTCCGGCCCTCCTGCAGGTGGAGCAGGCCAAGGCTGTCTGCCGGCGCTGCCCGGTGACCGACCACTGCCTGCAGTGGGCGCTGGAGTCCGGTCAGGACGCCGGCGTCTGGGGCGGGATGAGCGAGGAGGAGCGCCGCGCGGTCAAGCGCCGCGGCGGGCTCCGGGTGCTGCGCGCTCACTCGGCCTGACTCACACGCTGCACGCCCCGGCCGGACACCGGCCGGGGCGTTCTGCTGTCCGGAGCACATGACACCCGGCTACCCCGGCGCCATCCTCGTTGATCATGATGGCGACGCGCGTCACACCGGGCTGCCGACCGGCACGGCGTCGACCCGCCGCAGGACCAAATCGGCCAGTTCGGGAAGGTCGGTCAGCGGTTCGGCGACCGCCGCGGCGCCGGCCCGCTCCGCCGCCGACCGGACCGCGTCGTGGAACAGGCCCGGAGCCAGGAAGTAGGCGGCCACCGCCACCCGGCGGGCGCCCGCCGCGCGCAGCCGGGACACCGCGACACCGGTGCCCGGTGGCGCCGCCGAGGCGTACGACACCCGGGAGGGCACGCCCAGCTCGGCGCCGAGCGCCGCGGCCACCCGCCCCACCGAGCCACGCGCCCGGGGATCGCGGGTGCCCGCCGCGGCCAGCACGACGGCGTCGACGCCGCCCGGCGCCGCCTCGGCCAGCCGGCGGCGCAGCCCGGCCAGCAGCCGGGTGTCCACCGTCCCGTCGGCCGGCCCCAGCACGTCGGTCACCCGCACCTCGATGTCCGCGCCACCCTGACGGGCCGCCGCCACCGCCGCCGGGACGTCGACCTTCCGGTGGTACGCGGCCGTCAGCAGCAACGGCACCAGCACCGCCCGGGGGTGGCCGGCGGCGGCCAGGTCCCGCAGCACCGCGGCGGGACCGGGGTCGGTGTGGTCCAGCCAGCTCGGCAGCACCGGGACGCCGGGGCGGGCGGCCGCCACGGCCCGGGCCAGCGCCCGGGTCGCCTCGGCCGCTCGCGGATCCCGGCTGCCGTGCGCCACCAGCACCACCGGCGGCTCGGCGGTCAGGTGTGCAGACCGCACTCGGTCTTCTCGAACATGGCCCAGCGGCCCGCCCGCGGGTCCTCCCCCGCCCGGGTGCGGCGGGTGCAGGGCCAGCAGCCGATCGAGCCGTAGCCGCGGGCGAACAGCTCGTTCACCGGGATGTCGTAGCGGGCGATGTAGGCGTCCACGTCCCGCTGGCTCCACGCCGCGATCGGGTTGACCTTGACCTTGCCGCGCCGGGCGTCGAAGGCCACCACCGGGGTGTTGGCCCGGGTCGGCGACTCGTCCCGGCGCAGCCCGGCGGCCCAGGCGTCGTACCCGGTCAGCGCCCGCTCCAGCGGCTCGACCTTGCGCAGCTGGCAGCAGTCGTCCGGGGACTTGCTGAACAGCCGGGGGCCGTACTGGCCGTCCTGCTGGCCGACCGTCATCCGGGGGCGGATCGAGCGCACGTTCACGGGCAGCCGCCGGGCCACCTCGTCGCGGACCTTGAGCGTCTCCGGGAAGTGCAGGCCGGTGTCCAGGAAGACCACGTCGACCCCCGGGGCGACCCGGGAGACCAGGTGGGCCAGCACCCCGTCCGCCATCGAGCTGGTCACGCAGAACCGGTCCCCGAAGGTTTCGGCGGCCCAGCGGGCGATCTCCAGCGCGGGCGCGCCCTCCAGCTCCCGGCCGGCCCGCTCGGCCAGCGCGCGCAGCTCCTCCGGGTCGCGCCGGGCCGGGTCGACCGGGGCCGGCCCGCCGATCCCGACCAGGCCCAGGCCGGCGGCGGAGGGCAGGGCGCTCATCGGTTCACCGCCCGGCTCAGCAGGCCGGTGAACTTCACGGTGAAGACCCGGGCGCAGGCGTGGCACTCCCAGGCGCCGTGCCCGGCCTCGTGCGGCCGCAGGTCCTCCTCCCCGCAGTACGGGCAGTAGAGAGGCGCAGATCGGGCATCGCTCATCGCAATTCCTCCTCGTCGACCCTGATCACCCAGTTGGCGAAGCTCTCGCCCTCGGTCCGGCCGGCCAGGTAGCGGCGGGCCAGGCGTTCCACGTACGCCGGAAGCTCCTCGGCGGTGGTCTTGAGGCCGCGCAGCTTGCGGCCGAAGCCGGCGGTCTGCCCCGCGGCCATGCCCAGGCCGCCGCCGAGGTGCACCTGGAAGCCCTCCACCTGCCGGCCGTCCGGGCCCACCACGAGCTGGCCCTTGAGCCCGATGTCGGCGACCTGGGTGCGGGCGCAGGCATTCGGGCAGCCGTTGAGGTGGATGGAGATGTCCGCGTCGAAGTCGCGCAACCGCTCCTCCAGCCGGGCCACCAACTCCTCGCCGCGGCGCTTGGTCTCGACGATGGCAAGCTTGCAGAACTCGATGCCCGTGCAGGCCATGGTGCCGCGCCGCCACGCCGACGGCCGGGCCTCCAGGCCGATCCCGCGCAGCTCCGCCACCAGCGAGTCGGTCCGCTCCGGCGCCACGTCCAGCACCAGCAGCTTCTGGTACGGGGTGAGCCGCACCCGGCCGCTGCCGTGCGCCTCGGCCACGTCGGCGAGCCGGGCGAGCTGGGTGCCGGAGACCCGGCCCACGATCGGGGCGGCGCCGACGTAGTTGTTGCCGTCGCGCTGCGGGTGCACGCCGATGTGGTCGACCGGCTTCGCCGGCAGCGTCGCGGCCGGGCCGTCGAGCAGCGCCCGGCCCAGGTACTCCTTCTCCAGCACCTCGCGGAACTTCGCCACGCCCCAGTCGGCCACCAGGAACTTCAGCCGCGCCCGGTTGCGCAGCCGGCGGTAGCCGTAGTCGCGGAAGATGCCGACCACCCCGGCCCAGACGTCCGGCACCTCGGCCAGCGGCACCCACACGCCGAGGCGCTTGGCCAGCATCGGGTTGGTGGAGAGGCCGCCGCCCACCCAGACGTCGAAGCCGGGACCGAGCTCCGGGTGCTCGACGCCCAGGAAGGCGATGTCGTTCGCCTCGTACGGGGTGTCGACCAGCCAGGAGATCGAGGTCTTGAACTTGCGGGGCAGGTTGGAGTACGCCTTGTCGCCGACGTACCGGCGGACGATCTCGTCGACCGCCGGCGTGGGGTCGAGCACCTCGTCCCGGGCCACCCCGGCGACCGGGCTGCCCAGCACGACCCGGGGGCAGTCGCCGCACGCCTCGGTGGTCTGGAGGCCGACCGACTCCAGCCGGCGCCAGATCTCCGGCACGTCCTCGACCCGGATCCAGTGGTACTGGATGTTCTGCCGGTCGGTGATGTCGGCGGTGTCGCGGGCGAACTCCCGCGAGATGTCCGCGACGACCCGGAGCTGGGCCAGGGTGAGCTCGCCACCGTCCACCCGCACCCGGAGCATGAAGAACTCGTCCTCCAGCTCGTGCGGCTCCAGCACGGCCGTGCGCCCGCCGTCGATGCCCGCCTTGCGCTGGGTGTAGAGGCCCCACCAGCGGAACCGGCCGCGCAGGTCCTGCGGGTCGATCGAGGCGAAGCCCCGGTGGGCGTAGATGTTCTCGATCCGGGCCCGCACGTTCAGCGGGTCGTCGTCCTTCTTGATGCGCTCGTTGGCGTTGAGCGGCTCCCGGTGCCCGAGCGCCCACTGCCCCTCGCCACGCGGCCGGCGCGGGGCCCGGGCGACGGGCGCCGGGGTGTCGGGCCGGGTCGTGGTGGTGCTGCTGACCGCCATCGCGGCGTCCTCCGTTGTCTGCTGTGCCTGGAAGCGCGGACGCGGCGGCCGGCCCTGGGTGAGGGGCCGAGGACGGCGATGTCGATGACGGCCGGCGCGGAACGCGCCCGAGACGGATGGGTCGGGCGTCGTCAGTGGGCCGGACAGATCGCGCTGCGGACGCGGCCGTAATCGACGTGGCGGCGGGCCACGAAGCGGCGGATGACAGCGGCGGTCATAGGGCTCATGCTCCCACAGCCGGCGATGACCGGCCAATGACCGAGTGTGTGATCCCACATCACGGGCAGCGGCGGTCATCGACCTCGGTCCACCGCGTCGGCCCGACGGGGGTGGGGACAAATCGGCGGACCGGCACGGCGGGCGCCGCCGCCGTGTGACGCTGCGGAATGTGAACCCGCCCGCCGAGTCCGAACGGTCCCGCCACCGTCGGGCTCGGCTGGTCTGGGCGGCCCCCGGCCTGCTCACCCTGGTGGTCACGCTGGCCGGGATCGGGCACGCGCAGCCGTGGCGGGACGAGCTGGCGACGTGGAGCGCCGCCACCCGCCCGGTCCCCGACCTGGTCCGGCTGGCCGGCACCATCGACGCGGCGACCGGGCCGTACTACCTGCTCATGCACGGCTGGACCGCGCTGTTCGGCACCTCGCCGACCGCGCTGCGGCTGCCGTCGGCGCTGGCCATGGCCGGGGCCGCCGCGCTCACCGCCCGGCTGGGCGCCCGGCTGGCCGGTCCCCGGGCCGGGCTGCTCGCCGGCCTGCTCCTCGCCGTGCTCCCGGTCACCTCCCGGTACGGCCAGGAGGCCCGCCCGTACGCACTGGCCACCCTGCTGGCCGTGCTCGCCACGCTGCTGCTGGTCGGGGCGCTGCACCGGCCCACCTGGCGGCGCTGGGTCGGGTACGCCGTCGCCGTGGCCGCGCTCGGGCTGCTCCACCTGATCGCCCTCACCCTGCTCGCCGCGCACGCCCTCGTCGTGCTTCTGGTCGCGGCGTGTGGACCGGCGGCGGCCGGACTCGACCCGCCGGCCGGCCCGACCTCCCCGACCGACGAGGCGCAGGCCGTGACCGGCGAAGCCGCCCCGACTGCCGGCAGCACGCAAGCCGTGACCGGGGAGGCCGCCCCGGCTGCCGGCGCGCGTGGCCCGGGCGTCATCTGGCGGTGGCTGGTGGCGCTGCTGCCGGCGGCCGTGCTGGTCGCCCCGCTGGTGCTGGCGGCCGGAGGGCAGCGCGGCCGCCAGCTCGACTGGGTACGCCTGGCCCGCGTCGACGACCTGGCCGCGCTGCCCGGCGCGCTGGCCCAGAGCGGGGTGGTGGGCGGCCTGCTCGTGGGTCTCGCCGCGCTCGGCGCGGGACGGCTCAGCCGGCGGGCGCTGCTGCCGGGGGCCGCCGTGCTGCTGCCGGTGCTGCTGCTCTTCGCGGCCGGCACGGCGGTGCCGCTCTGGGTGACCCGGTACCTGGTCTTCACGGTGCCGTTCGCCTGCCTGCTGGCCGGGGCGGCGCTGGCCGGCGTACGCCTGGCGCCGGCGCTGGCCGTGGTGACCCTGGCCGGCCTGCTCGGGCTGCCCGACCAGGCGGCGCTGCGGCGCACCCACGAGTGGCCGCGGAGCGCACGCGTGGACTACGCGGGCGTGGCCCGGATCGTCGCCGACCACGAGCAGCCGGGCGACGCGGTCGTCTACTCGCCCCGGGACAGCTGGCTCTTCCCGGACCTGGGCCTGACGTACCACCTGGGGGCGCGGCGACCGCGCGACGTGCTGGTGGTGCGCGACCAGCGGCAGCGCGCGGACCTGTGGGCGGCCGAGTGCGACCGCCCGGCGGAGTGCCTGGCCGGCGTGGACCGGGTCTGGCTGGTGGTCACGGGTCGGCGCGCCGACCCGCTGGCGGCGGTGCCCGGTGCCAAGGGCGACGCCCTCCGCGACGCCTTCACGGTCCGCCAGGTCTGGCCCCGCCCCGGCCTCACGGTCGCCCTCCTCACCCGGTGAGCCCTCACCCGCCGGGACCGGGACGACGACCCGGCGCTTACTCCACGGCCGGGGAGGCGCCACACGCGGGAGCGGTCAACCGGCGAGGCGGTCGGCGGTGCCGCGGGCCAGGGGGACGACCAGGACGGCCTCGGTGCCGCCCCGGGCGCCGTTGCGCAGCTCGATGGTGCCGCGCAGCTCGCCGGTGACCAGGGCCCGGACGATCTGGAGGCCGAGGTTGCCGCCCTTCTCGGCGTCGAACTGCTCGGGCAGGCCCCGGCCGTTGTCGGCCACCGAGACGTGCAGCTGCTTGCGGAACCGGTGCGCGGAGACCACCACGGCCGGCTCCGGCGCGCCCTCGGTGCCGGGTGCGCCCTCCTCGCCGGCCGGCGGGAAGCCGTGCTCGACGGCGTTGAGCAGCAGCTCGTTGAGGACCATCACCAGCGAGGTGGCGATCTCGGCGGGGAGCACGCCGAAGCTGCCCTGACGGCGCATGCCGACGGACACCTCGGTGGCCGCCACCTCGGTGGCCGCGCTGGCGACCCGGTCGACGATGCCGTCGAACTCGACCGCCTCGTCGCTGGACATGGAGAGCGTCTCGTGGACCAGCGCGATGGAGGCGACCCGGCGTACCGACTCCTCCAGGGCGACCCGGGCCTCCGGCATGGCCACCCGGCGCGCCTGGAGGCGCAGCAGCGCGGCGACGGTCTGGAGGTTGTTCTTCACCCGGTGGTGGATCTCCCGGATGGTGGCGTCCTTGGTGATCAGGGCGCGGTCGCGGCGGCGTACCTCGGTGATGTCGCGGACCAGGACCAGCGCGCCGATCGGCACGCCCGCGGGCATGAGCGGCAGGGCCCGGGTGAGCATGGTGGCGCCCCGGGCGTCGATCTCCCGCCGGGGCGGGGCCTCGCCGCGCAGCGCGGCCAGCACGGCGTTGCCGGCGTCGGTGCCCTCCAGGGGGTCGCTGGCGAGCCGGCGGTGCAGCTTGGCCAGGTCCTCCCCCACCAGGTGCGAGGCGTAGCCGAGCCGGCGGTACGCGGACTGCGCGTTGGGGCTCGCGTAGGTCACCTTCCCGTTGGCGTCGAGCCGGACCAGGCCGTCGCCGACCCGGGGCGCCGAGGTGGTCTCGCCCGGGTGCCGGGGCGGCGGGAAGGTGCCGTCGGCGATCATCTGGGCCAGGTCGTCGGCGGTGGTCAGGTAGTTCAGTTCGAGCTGGCTGGGCGTGCGGGCGGTGGAGAGGTTGGTGTCCCGGCCCACCACGGCCACGACCTCGCCGGACTCCCCGTCGGCGGTGCGCAGCCGCACCGGGATGGCCTCGTGCCGGGCGGGCACGTCGCCGTACCAGACCGGGTCGCCCTCCCGCCAGATCCGGCCCTGCCGGTGGGCGACCTCCAGGTGCGCCACCTCGGGCCCGCCGACGATCCGGCCGACCTGGTCGTCGAGGTACGCGGTCGGCGCGGTCGTCGGGCGGACCTGGGCCACGCAGAGGAACGTGCCGTCGCCGTCGACCGGCACCCAGAGCAGCAGGTCGGCGAAGGACAGGTCGGAGAGGAGCTGCCAGTCGCCGGCGATCCGGTGCAGGTGGTCGATGTCGGCCGGCCGGAGCGAGGTGTGCTCCTCGGCGAGGTCACGGAGGGTGGACACGCTGAACAGCGTGCCACGCCGGGCCTCACATCGTCGCCGTGACCTTCTTCAACCCGCGCGGGGCGTCCGGGTCCTCGCCCCGGGCCAGCGCCAGCGCCAGGGCGAGCCGCTGCAACGGCAGGATGTCGAGCAGCGGGGCGTACCGCTCGTCGACCTCGGGCACGGCCATCCGGGCGGTCGCCTCGACGTCGGCGGAGCCGACCACCACGACGTCGGCGCGGCGCTCGCCGAGCCGGGGCAGCACCTCGCGCATCGACTGCCCGCCGGGGCCGGAGCCGACCACGGCGAGCACCGGCACGTCGGGGTCGGTCATGGCGAGCGGACCGTGCAGCAGGTCGGCGCCGGAGAAGGCGAGCGCCGGCAGGTAGGAGGTCTCCATCAGCTTCAGCGCCGCCTCCCGGGCCGTCGGGTACGCGTAGCCCCGGCCGGTGGTGACGAGCTGGGCGGCGAACCGGTAGCGCGGGGCGAGCTGGGCCGGGGTGGCGTCGGACAGGGTGCGCTCGGCCAGTTCGGGCAGGCGGGCCAGGCAGGCGCGCTCCTCGGCGGGGAGCACGCCGTCGCCGGCGCGTACCCCCTCGACGAGCATGAGCAGCGCGAGCAGCTCGGCCGTGTAGGTCTTGGTGGCGGCGACGGCCCGCTCGTGGCCGGCGGCGATGTCGATGCTCAGCTCGGCGGTGTCCACCAGCCGGGAGTCGGGGTTGTTGGTGACGGCCAGGGTGAGCGCGCCGGATTCCCGGGCCACCCGCAGCACCTCGGCCAGGTCGGGCGAGCCGCCGCTCTGGCTGACCCCGACCACCAGGGCGTCGGAGAGGTCCGGCCGGGCGCCGAAGACGGTGACGGCGCTGGGCGAGGCCAGCCCGGCGGGCAGGCCGAGGCGGATCTCGGTGAGGTAGGCCGCGTAGAGCGCCGCGTGGTCGGAGGTGCCCCGGGCCGTGAACACCACGTGGCGGGGCCGGCGCTCGGCGATCACCGCCGCGACCCGGGCGATCGGCCCGGCGTGCTCGGCGGAGAGCAGGCGCTCGTAGCCGGCCGGCTGCTCGTCGATGTCGGCGGCCATCCCGGCCCCTGGACGCGTCACTGAGGACCCCCTCCTGCGCGATTGCCGCGCGTTCGGTGCTCAGTCTTGCACCTTTCAGCGGCAACGAGCAACGGAACGAACAGTAGTGCGCAGTGGATCACCATCCGGCCGCATGATCCCCTAGGCTTGCCCGGCTGGCGGACCGACCACCGAGAGGACGACGTGCCCGAGGACGACCCCGCGCTCTCCGCGGAGGAGGAACTCGCGCTGGCCCGGCTGGCGCTGGCCGAGGGAGACCTCCGGCACGCCGCCGACCACGTCGCCGCCGCGCTCGTCCAGGCCCCCACGCTGCCCGAGGTGCACGAGACGCTGGCCCGGCTCGCTGCGGCCGGCGGCGGCGACCTGGACCTGTTCCCGCTCGGCCACCACGCCTTCGTCGGCGCGGTGGTGGCCCGCGCCCACCTGCTCGCCGCCGCCGGCCGCCCCGCCGAGGGGCTCGACCTGCTGGCCGCGGCCACCGGCTACGCCCCCGCCGCCGAGTGGGCGGCCGTGCCCTGGGTGACCGCGCCCGACCTGCCCGAACGGCTCGACCCCGAGCGCACCGCCCGGATCCTCATGCAGATCTGCGCGGCCGCGCCCGACCCGGTCCCGCGCCGGCTGCGCGACCCGCTGCGCCCGTACCTCACCCTGGCCCGCAACGCGGTCACCGTGCACCCGGCCCACCCGCTGCTGCTGGGCGCGGCGTCCGCGCTGGCCCGGCGCCTCGGCGAGGTCGCCCTCGCCGTCACCTGGGCTTCCCGGGGGGTACGCGCACAGCCCACCAAACTCGGCGAGGTGTGGCTCGGTTACGCCTACCGCAGCGCGGGCCGGACCCGGGACGCGCTCGCCGCCCTCGAACGGGCCGTCGCCCTCGACCCCGACGACCTGGCGGTCTACGCCGACATCGCCGGCACCCTCGCCGACAACGGCCGGCTCGACGAGGCGCTGGCCTGGATCGACCGGGCCCTGACCCGGGACCCGACCTTCGACTGCGCCGTGCACACCGCGCACCGGCTGCGCTTCCAGCGCGACGGGGACGTGGCCCACCTGGTGGCCCTCGCCGACTTCGTCCGGGACCACCCCGACGACACCCACGAGCACGGCGACCTGGCCGAGTGCTGCCGCGGCCGCCCCTGGCTCGGGCAGGTGACCCCGGCCGGCGGGCCGGTGCTGGACGCGCTGCGCCAGGCGCTCGCCGCCGAGGCCGGCGCCCCGGTCGCCGTACGCCTCGACGGGCTGGAACCGCCGAGCGCCATGCGGACCGCGGCGACGGCCGCACCGGGGCTGGCCGTCGAGGTGGCCGCGGTGGCCGACCCGGACCCGCGCGAACCCCGCCGGGCCACCACCTGCCAGCTCTGGCGGTACGACGGCACGGTGGCCGCGCCCACCCTGCCCACCCCCTCGGCCGAGGCGGCGGAACGGATCCGGCAGCTCGCCCACCCGGCCTGGCCGCACCCACCGGCCGCCTACGACGCCGCGGTGGCACTGGCCACGCTGGACCTGTCCGATCTGCTCGCCCTGCTGGTGCACCCGCCGGCCGCGCCGGCCACCGCGCTGGGGCGGGTGCTCGCCGGCCAGGACCCGTCGCTGTGGGTGCGCTGCGTGCAGGTCTGGGCCTGCCTCGGCCTGCTGCACCACCGCACCGACGAGCCGTGGGCGGAGTCCACCCGGCGCCGGACGCTGCTGGAACTCGTCTGGGGCGTGGAGGACTGGATCACCGAGGCGGCGTTGTTCGCCCTGGTCACCGCCGCCTGGGTGGACCCCGCCGTACGCCCGGACGTGGCGCGGGCGGTGGCCGAGCGGCTCGCCGACGTGGCGGCCGTGGCCCGCGAGCGCCCGGTGCCGATCGCCGTCTCGCTGGCCCACCTGGCGCTGGCCACCCCGGACCTCGACCCGGCCACCCGCGCGCTGGCCGACGGCCTCATCGGCGGCCCGGCGCCGGACGCCCCGGCCGGTCTCCTGCGCCGCCTCTGGCACCGCCTCACGGGCCTCTTCCGCCGCCACTGACGGAGAAACGGCGCGGCCACGCCGTACCCGGTGACGGGTTCGGCGTGGCCGCGACGGGAGGGTCAGGCGACGGGGGCCTTGCCGAGGGCGGCCTCGGCCTGGTCCTCCGGGGTGGCGTCCGCCGGCGGGGCGTCGTTCGACGACCGCAGCGGGACCTCCTTGATGAACCAGGCGAGCACCGGGACCGCCACGGTGAAGAAGACCGCCCAGAAGAAGACGTGCGAGATGGCGTCGGAGAGCGCGCCGAGCACGATCTCCCGCGCCGGACCGGTGAGCTTCTTGAGCTTCTCCAGGTCCATGCCGCCGCCCTCGCCACCGCCACCGCCACCGGCCAGGGCCGGACCGGCCGCGGAGTCGGCGAGCCGGTTGGCGAAGATCGCGCCGAAGAGCGAGACACCGAAGGAGCCGCCGATCGACCGGAAGAAGGTGGCCGCGCCGCTCGCCGCGCCCAGGTCCTTCTGCTCCACGCTGTTCTGCGCGATGAGCATCGAGGTCTGCATGAGGAAGCCCATGCCGACGCCGAGCACGATCATGTAGGCCGAGGACTCGATCTTGCTGGTCCCCAGGTCCAGGCGGCTGAGCAGGTACATGCCGAGGGTCATCGCCACGCCGCCGACGATCGGGAAGGCCCGGTAGCGCCCGGTCTTCGTGATGGCCCGGCCGACCACCAGCGAGACCACCAGCATGCCGAACATCAGCGGGAGCAGCAGCAGGCCGCTGTTGGTGGCCGAGGCGCCCTGCACGGTCTGCTGGTAGAGCGGCAGGAAGTTCATGGCGCCGAACATGGCGAAGCCGAGCAGGAAGCCGATCACCGAGATGAGGGCGAAGTTCCGGTTGGCGAACAGGCCCAGCGGCAGGATCGGCTCGGGGGCGCGCCGCTCGACGAGACCGAAGGCCACCAGGGCGACCAGGGCGAGCGCCGCGAGGCCGAGGATCTGCGGGGAGGCCCAGTCGTACTGGTTGCCGCCCCACGTGGTGACCAGCACGATCGCGGTGATGCCGACGGAGAGCAGCGCGGCGCCCAGCCAGTCGATCTTGTGCTCGGTGCGGTACTTCGGCAGGTGCATGGTGGTGGCGAGGACCAACAGGGCCACGCCGCCGAGCGGCAGGTTGACGTAGAACGCCCAGCGCCAGGAGAGGTTGTCGGTGATGAAGCCGCCGACCAGCGGGCCGGCCACCATGGCGATGGCCATGATGCCGGCGATCATGCCCTGGTAGCGACCCCGCTCGCGGGGCGGCACCAGGTCACCGATGATCGCCATGACGCCGACCATGAGGCCGCCGGCGCCGAGGCCCTGGACCGCGCGGAACGCGATCAGCTCGATCATCCCGGTGTCGACCCCGCCGAAGAAGCCGGAGCCGGACATGCCGCAGAGCGCGGAGCCGATCAGGAAGACGACCACCGCGGTCAGGAAGACGGTCTTGCGGCCGTAGAGGTCACCGAGCTTGCCCCAGATCGGGGTGGAGACCGTGGTGCCCAGCACGTACGCGGTGACCACCCAGGTGAAGTGGTCGGCCCCGCCGAACTCGAAGACGATCCGCGGCAGCGCGGTGCTGACGATCATGTTGTCGAGCATCGCGAGCATCATCGCGATCATCAGGCCGAACAGCACGACCCGGACGTTGGGCCTCGCTGCCACCTGTGCTGGTTGACTCATGGGTAAGCTCCCCCGAAGATCTGTGACCAACTTACTTGCCGTCCGGCTAGCTACCTTACTAGCCGGACGGTAAGTTGGACACCAGGAACCGTCAAGCGAATTGGGTGGTACGGGTGAGGGAGAGCACAGGCGGCACGCGGGAGCGTATTCAGGCCGTCGCGCTGGAGCTCTTCACCGAGCAGGGGTACGAGAAGACCTCGCTCCGGGAGATCGCCGAGCGGCTCGGCGTGACCAAGGCGGCCCTCTACTACCACTTCAAGAGCAAGGACGAGATCGTCAGCAGCTTCGTCGACGACCGGCTGCGCCGGATGGACGAGCTGATCGAGTGGGCCGGCACGCAGCCCGCCACGCTGGCGACCCGGCGCGAGCTGATCAGCCGGTACGCGGACGCGATGTTCGCCGGCGAGCTGCCCACGGTCATGCGGTTCTTCGAACAGAACCAGACGGTGCTCAAGAGCCTCGCCGCGGGCCAGCAGATGCGCGAGCGGATGATGCGGCTGGCACACGAGCTGAGCCGGGGCGACGACACGCCGGCCGCCCAGCTGCGCGCCGTGCTCACCCTGTTCGCCGTGCACAGCAGCTGGTTCGCGGTCCGCACCCCGGGCGTCACCGACGACGAGCGCAAGAAGATCGCCCTCGAGGTGGCCGACGAACTGCTGGCGAAGATCGCCGACGAGTCCTGACCCGGGCCGGCCGACGGCCGGTGGCGGGCCGGCGGGCAGGGCGGTGCGGTCAGGCGGGCGGCGTGAGGTCCAGGCGCAGGCCCAGCAGTTCCACGCCGGGCACCGGGCTCCAGTCCTTCTCCGGCGCCCGCACGAAGCCCAACCGCGCGTAGAGTCGCCGCGCCACGGGGGCCAGCCCGCTGCGTACGCAGATCACCACGGCCGAGCAGCCCAGCTCGGTGGCGCGGGCCACGCAGGCGTCGACCAGGGCCGCCCCGGCGCCCCGGCCCTGCGCCGCGGGGTCGACGGCGAGCATCCGGAACTCGGCCTCGCCCGGGCCGGCGAGTTCGGCGTACGGGGTGCCGGGCAGCACGAACGTCACGGCGCCCAGCACCTCGCCGGTGACCTCGTCGGCGGCGACCAGCACCTCCCCGGTCTCCGCCCGGGTGGCCACGTCGGCGAGCACCGGGGCGTAGCCGGTCTCGCCCTTGAGCTGCCCGTCGGCCTCGTACGCGGCGACCGTCAGGCGGGCCACCGCCGGGAAGTCCGCCGGCTCGGCCCGGCGGACCAGGAGGCCGCTCAACCGATCACCGCGATGAGGTCACCGTCCTGCACGACGTCGCCCTCGTTGACCGCGATCTGCTGCACGACACCGTCGGACTCGGCGATGACCGGGATCTCCATCTTCATCGACTCCAGGATGACCAGCGTGTCGCCCTCGGACACGGTGTCCCCGGCCGACGCGACGACCTTCCAGACGTTCGCCACCATCTCGGCGCGGATCTCCTCGGCCATCTTCGGGCCCTCCCTCTCGACCGGTTTCCTGCGAACGGTATCCAATCATGACTCCGCTCACGTCCGGCACAGCGCGCCCGGCACGCCGGATCCGCCCCCACCGGTCCCCGGGCACCGCCGTCGGCACTAGCATCAGCGCCGTCGGTTCCCGGCGCCCGGGAACCGGTACGCGACCTCCGCCGCGCTCGCCCGCGGCCGGACCGTGACCAGCACAAGGAGGCAGAGCATGGCGAAGAAGGCCCGCAAGAAGAAGGCCCGGAAGAAGAGCGGCGCCAACCACGGCAAGCGCCCCAACTCCTGATCCCGGATCAGCGAGGAGCCGGCCCCCGGGGCCGGACACACCGGTGGCCCGGGTCCGCACGGACCCGGGCCACCGGTGTGTTCAGCTCGTTCCCGCCGCCGTCAATCGGCCAGCTCGCGGGACTCGGTGGTCTCGAAGACCACCAGCTCGGTCAGGCGCACCCGCAGCCGCTCGCGCAGCTGCTCCGGCGCGGTCTCGTTGCCGCAGCAGCGGGCGACCAGCGCCTTCACCTCCTGTTCGAGGCCGTACTCGCGCAGGCAGGGCCCGCACTCCTCCAGGTGCTCCCGGATCAGGACGCGGCGGTCCTCGCCGCACTCCAGGTCCAGGTAGAGGTAGACCTCCGCCAGCACCTCGCGGCAGTCCGTCTCATGCGGCTGTCCACAGCTCACGGTCACACCTCCCGGCCGGCAGCGGCGGTCGAACCCTTCGACGGCGCGGCGCTGAAGCCCCGCTCCGCCGCGTACTGCTCGAGCAGCTTGCGCAGATTACGACGGCCCCGGTGCAGCCGGGACATGACGGTGCCGATCGGCGTGCCCATGATGTCGGCGACCTCCTTGTAGGAGAAGCCCTCGACATCGGTCAGGTAGACGGCCAGGCGGAACTCCTCCGGCAACTGCTGGAGGGCCTCCTTGACGTCGCTGTCCGGCAGCCGGTCCAGCGCCTCGGTCTCCGCCGAGCGCAGCCCGCTGGACGTGTGCGACTCCGCCTCGGCGAGCTGCCAGTCGGTGATCTCGTCCGTGGGGGCCTGCACCGGCTGGCGCTGCCGCTTGCGGTAGGAGTTGATGTAGGTGTTCGTCAGGATCCGGTACAACCAGGCCTTCAGGTTGGTGCCCTGCTCGAACTGGTGGAAGGCGGCGTACGCCTTCAGGTACGTCTCCTGGACCAGGTCCTCGGCATCCGCCGGGTTGCGGGTCATCCGCAGCCCGGCAGCGTAGAGCTGATCGACGAAGGGCATCGCGTCCCGCTCGAAGCGGGCCCTGCGCTCGTCCGTCTTCTCGGTCGTCAACCGCACGTCCCCTCGCGTCGGATGCTTTCTCGCCGAGGATACGCGTACCCACCTGTCGGCAGATTCACTTCCGGACTCTGTGCCGGTGCTCACCGTCGTCGCCCCCGCGGGCCACTCCGGCGCGTCGAGCAGCTGCCTGAGCTGCCGCGCGTCCCGTTCGTCCCGCTCCCGGCTCCGTGTCTCGGTCGGCACCGGTCACCCCCCTCGGCTGGAAATGTCATCCGGAGGTAGTAACGCGCGCCGTGGGGCGGGACATTCCGTCACCGCCCCACCCGTTCCCGGTCCCGGCCTCGGCCGCGACCGACGCTGGGACCAGGAAGGGCCTGGGAGGGTGGCCCCGGACGCCCGAACCGGACGCCCGACACCATCCGTAGCAACGACCCGCCGCCACCGACGGTCACGCCGCCCCGGCGCCGCCGCCGCGTGTCGCCCCGCCCGGCGCCCGAGGTCGCGGGCCCGGGAGCCACGGTCAGGCGGGGAGCCAGCCGCGGTCGCGGAGCCAGTCGCGGACGACGGCGGCCGTGGCCGCCGGGTCGCCGCGGAGGTCGTGCCGCTCCCCCGGGCGGGTCACCACCTCGACGCCGGGACCCGGCTCGGGCACCCCGAACGGGTCCCGGTCGCCGTTGACCACCAGCGTGGGCAGGCCGGTGCGCAGTTCCCCGTCCCGCGACCGTTCCGGGCGCCCGGGCGGGTGCAGCGGGAACGCCAGCGCGACGATGCCGGCCGCGCCGACGGTGTGCGCCGTGCGGCAGGCCACCCGGGCGCCGCTGGACCGGCCGCCGACCAGCCAGCGGGCCGCCTCCGGGTGGCGGGAGCGGAGCTCGGCCAGCACCGCCGTCCACGCCTCGTCGAGGTGCCCCGCCGGGGCGGGGGCGCGCCGGCGGGCCACCCGGTACGGCTGGGTCACCCGGATCACGCCCGCCCCGGCGCCGACCAGCGCGTCCCGGACCGCCACCAGGTCCGGGGCGTCCACGTCGCCGCCCGCCCCGTGGCCGAGCACCAGCACGGTGGCGCCGCCGGCCGCCGGCAGGTCGGTGTGGACGCGGGCCGGTCCGCGGGGTGTCCCGATCTCGTCGCTGTGCCGCACCGGCCCATTCTGCGGGCGGCGCCGGCCGCGCCGGCCGTCAGGTGGAGAAATGCGGTCGCCCGCGCCCCCGATGGCGGGAACGCGGGCGACGGCGGAACGGAAATCAGCCCGATGGCACCAATGTGAGAAGGCGGTCACGGACCGGCGGGCCGGCCTCGTCGACCGCGTCGGGGTCCGGTTGCACCTCGCTGCGCCAGGCGACCAGCATGGCCCGCCGCTCGCGGGGCGTGGTGCCGCCCCAGACGCCGTGGCAGTCGCCCACCTCCAGCGCCCAGGCCAGGCAGGACCCCTGGACGTCGCAACCGCGGCAGAGCGCCACGGCCGCGTCGGCCGGTTCGTTGGGTGCCGGAAAGAACGTCTCCGGGTCCACGCTCTGACAGGTTCCTCTGGTCCGCCACGCCTCGTCCTGGCGCCGTTCGCGCAGGGCCCGCAGCAGTCGCGGATCTCGCCGCGCGGCGGCCACCTCGTGCGGGCGGGGCATACGTGCCCGTGTCAATACACCCACCTCCCCCGTGGGACCGGCAAAGATCATGAAAGATCGATGGGTGTCATCCGCCCCGTGCGAACAGACGCCCACCACCGGCGCTGTGTTCTATCGCACTTGCGCAGGCGGGGACAAGGGTCTTCGGTAAACATGGCTAAACGGCCGGGCGACGTTTCAGGCGCAACCCCGGCAAATCAGCACACGACAATGTGCTGAGCGTGATCAGAACAACGTCATTTCCGTGTCGGCCTCCGCACGCGCCAGCGGGACCCGGGCGGTCAATTCCGGGCCGTCGTTGCGGACGTCGCCGACCGCCGGGGAGACCGGCCGGATCTCCAGCCCGGCGAGCCACTCCGGAGCCGGCGGCGCGAGCAGCGTGCTGGGCTCGTCGGTCGGGCCGAGCCAGGACGCCCAGCGCTCCCGGGGCAGCAGCAGCGGCATCCGGTCGTGCACCTCGGCCAGCTCGCCGACCGCCGCGGTGGTCAGCACGCTGAACGTGAGCCGGGCCTCGCCGTCCGGGTCCCAGACCGACCAGATGCCGGCGAAGGCCAGCACCGAGCCGTCACGCGGGGTCATGAAGTAGGGCTGCCGCCGGCCGTCGGCCTGCCGGACCCACTCGTACCAGCCGTCGGCCGGAACGAGGCAGCGCCGGCGGGCGAACGACGGGGCGTACGCCCGGCTCGCGGCGACCGTCTCCACCCGCGCGTTGATCATGCGGGCGGCGCCCGCGGCGGTGCGCGACCAGTGCGGGACGAGCCCCCAGCGGCCGACGGAGAGCAGCCGGTGGCCCTCGGGCGCCAGCCGGACGAGCGGCACGGGATCGGTCGGCGCCACGTTGAAGTCGGGCCCCACCCCGCCGGTGGAGTCGGACGACTCGAACAGCGCGCTCAGGTCCCCCGCGCTCCGGGTCGTCGCGTACCTCCCGCACATGGCGCCAACGCTAACCCGCCGCCGGCGTTCCGGCTGTCCCGCCAACCGGGAGCGGGCGCGACGCCCGGTTCCACCGGCCCGCGGAGTTGGCAGAATGTGAGCGTGGGGAATCTGACCGCGACCCGGCCGCCGCAGCCGTGGACCGCGCCGACCGCGAGCGACCCGGTCGCCGCGACGCTGCGCCTGCCCGGCTCCAAGTCGATGACCGCCCGGGCCCTGGTGCTCGGCGCGCTGGCCAGCGGCCCGTCGACGCTCGACCGGCCGCTGCGGGCCCGGGACACCGAGCTGATGGCCGGCGGCCTGCGCGCGCTGGGCGCGTACATGTCGATCTCCGACGACGACCGCTGGCTGGTCCGGCCGCATCCGCTGGTCGGCCCCGCGCACGTCGACGTGGGCCTGGCCGGCACGGTGATGCGGTTCCTGCCGCCCGTTGCCGGCCTGGCCGAGGGCCGGGTCACCTTCGACGGCGACCCGCACGCCCGGACCCGCCCGCTCGGCCCGCTGATCGGCGCGCTGCGCTCCCTCGGCGTCCGCATCGACGCCCCGCCGACCGGCAGCCTCCCGCTGGTCGTCCAGGGCGCCGGCCGGGTCACCGGCGGCGAGGTGGTCATCGACGCCTCCGCCTCCAGCCAGCTCGTCTCCGGGCTGCTGCTGGCCGGGCCCCGCTTCGACCGGGGCGTGGTGGTCCGGCACGAGGGTCCGCCCGTGCCGTCCGCGCCGCACCTGCGGATGACCGTGCAGATGCTGCGCGCCGCCGGAGCCGCGGTCGACGACACCACCCCCGACGTCTGGACGGTCGAGCCCGGCCCGCTGAGCGGGCGGGGCTGGGAGATCGAACCGGACCTCTCCGGCGCGGCGCCGTTCTTCGCCGCCGCCCTGGTCACCGGCGGTGAGGTGACCCTCCAGGGCTGGCCGCGCAGCAGCCTCCAGCCGGTCGAGCAGCTGCGCGGGCTGCTGCACCGGATGGGCGGCGAGGTGACGCTGGGCACCGCCGGGCTGACCGTGCGGGGCACCGGCAGGGTCCGCGGGCTGGACGCCGACCTCTCCGACGTCGGCGAGCTGACCCCGGTGCTGACCGCGCTGGCCATGCTCGCCGACTCCCCGTCCCGGCTGACCGGCGTCGGCCACATCCGGGGGCACGAGACCGACCGGGTCGCCGCGCTGGCGAAGGAGTTCACCGCGCTGGGCGCGGACCTCACCGAGACCACCGACGGGCTGGAGATCCGCCCCCGCCCGCTGCGCGGCGGGACGTTCCGGACGTACGACGACCACCGGATGGCGCACGCCGCCGCGGTGGCCGGGCTGGCCGTCCCCGGCATCGAGGTCGACGACGTCTCGTGCACCTCGAAGACCATGCCGGAGTTCCCGGCACTATGGTCGGGGATGGTGACCGGCAAGAGCTGACGGGGGGACGTCCTGGCGACGAAGCGGCGGGAGTACGACGAGGACGACGTCCGGGTCCGACCCGGCAGGTCGTCGCGCCCGCGTACGCGCACCCGGCCCCGCCACGAGGACGCCGTCGACGGGTTCGTGATCGCCGTCGACCGGGGTCGCTACACCTGCGTGTTCCCGGACGCCGGGCCGGACGACCCGACCGTCACCGCCATGCGGGCCCGCGAGCTGGGCCGCAAGTCGGTGGTGGTGGGCGACCGGGTGAGCCTGGTCGGCGACACCTCCGGCGCCCCCGGCGCGCTGGCCCGGATCGTCCGGATCGCCGAGCGCCGCTCGGTGCTGCGGCGCACCGCCGAGGACGACGCCACGACGGCCGAGGGGCGGCTGGAACGGGTGGTCGTGGCGAACGCCGACCAGCTCGTGATCGTCAGCGCGCTGGCCGACCCGCCGCCGCGCACCGGGTTCATCGACCGCTGCCTGGTGGCCGCGTACGACGCCGACATCGAGCCGCTGCTCTGCCTGACCAAGGCCGACCTGGCCGGCCCGGAGGCGGTGCTCGGCTACTACACCGAGCTGGAGCTGCCGTACGTGCTGATCCGGCCGGACTCGGACCTGGCCGCGCTGCGCGCGCTGCTCGCCGGCCGGGTGTCGGTGCTGGTGGGGCACTCCGGGGTGGGCAAGTCGACGCTGGTCAACCGCCTCGTCCCGGAGGCCGACCGGGCGGTCGGCACGGTCAGCGCGATCGGCCGGGGCCGGCACACCTCGACCAGCGCCGTGGCGCTCCGGCTGCCCCCGCAGCCGGATGCCGACGGCGATCCGGGCTGGATCATCGACACCCCGGGGGTGCGCAGCTTCGGGCTGGCCCACGTCTCCGCGGAGAGCCTGCTGCACGGCTTCCCGGACCTGGTGGAGGCGACGGTCGACTGCCCGGCCAACTGCCAGCACACCGCCGAGGAGGCGGACTGCGCGCTGGACGCCTGGGTGGCCGGCGGCAAGGCCGACCCGCGTCGGCTGGCCTCGTACCGCCGGCTGCTGGCCTCCCGCAGCGGCGAGGGCGATCCGCGCGAGCCGGAGCGGAACCCGGGCGACCCGCTCGCCGGTTCCTGACCGGCGGAACCCCGGCCACCCGCCGCCCGCGGCCGCGCGGGCGTCGCTAGCGTGTCGACCATGACCGGGTACGCCGACGACCTCGCCCTCGCCCACCGGCTCGCGGACGCCGCCGACGCCCTCTCCACGGCCCGGTTCCGCGCCCTCGACCTGCGGGTCGAGTCCAAGCCCGACCTGACCCCGGTCTCCGACGCGGACACCGCCGTGGAGCGGGAGATCCGCGCCCTGCTGGCCACCCACCGCCCCGGCGACGGACTGATCGGCGAGGAGTACGGCGAGCAGCCGGCCACCGGCCCGGACGGGCGGCGCTGGGTCGTCGACCCGATCGACGGCACGAAGAACTTCGTCCGGGGCGTACCCGTCTGGGCCACCCTCATCGCGCTGCTGGAGGGGGACCGGGCCGTGCTCGGGCTGGTGTCCGCCCCGGCGCTCGGCCGGCGCTGGTGGGCGGCCACCGGCGCGGGCGCCTTCGCGGGCCCCGACCTGGCCTCCGGCGCGCCCATCCGGGTCTCCGGGGTGACCACCCTGGCCGACGCCAGTTTCTGCTACTCCTCGCTCACCGGCTGGGAGGAGGCCGGCCGGCTGGAGCCGGTGCTCCAGATCATGCGGGACGCCTGGCGCAGCCGGGCGTACGGCGACTTCTACGGCTACATGCTGCTGGCCGAGGGGGCGCTGGACGTGATGGTGGAGCCGGAACTGTCGCTCTGGGACGTCGCCGCGCTGGTCCCGATCGTCACCGAGGCCGGCGGCACGTTCACCGACCTGGCCGGGCGCCCGGTCCTGGCCGGGGACGGCGCGGGCGACCTCAGCGCCATCGCCAGCAACGGCACGCTGCACGACGACATCCTGGCCCGGCTCGGCCGGCCAGCCGAGCGCTGACCCACCGGTAACCTCTATCCTCGCCAGGTGGTCTCCTCCGGTTGGTGCTTCCTCGCGGCGATGATCGTCGCGTACGGCTTCGCCAACCTCCTCCAGTCGGTGGCCGCGGCGCGGACCACCGTGCACCACACCTTCGATCCCGGGCTGCTGCTCCGGCTGGCCAGTCACCGCACCTACCTGGTCGGGCTCACCTGCCAGGTCGTGGGCTTCGTGCTGGCCTTCCTGGCCCGCCGCGACCTGCCGCTGTTCCTGGTCCAGGCGAGCGTGGCGGCCGGGCTGGGGGTCACCGCCGTGCTCGGCGTGCTGGTGCTCAAGTGGCGGCTACCGGCCGCCGAGGTGGCGCTGCTGGTGCTCCTGTTCGGCGGGATCACCGCCCTGGTGCTGGCCGCCGAGCCGGCGCCGTCCCGGCAGCTCGGCACCGCCGGGCTGGTCGGCCTGGCGGTGGCGCTCGGGGTGATCGCGGTGCTCGGCTTCTTCGCCGTCCGGCTGCACGGCGCGCCCGGCTCCGTGGTGCTGGGTTCGCTGGCCGGGATGGCGTTCTCCGCCGCCGCGGTGGCGGCCCGGCCGCTCGCCTCGGCCGACTCGGCGGAGGCGTTCGTCCGGAACCCGCTGCTCTACCTGCTGATCGCCCACTCGGTGGTGGGCCAGCTCCTGCTCGGCCTGGCCATGCAGCGCGGCTCGACCACGGCCGCGGTGGCCGCGATGGACGCCGCCGGGGCGGTGCCCGCGGCGGTCGTCGGCCTGCTGCTGCTCAACGACCGGATCTGGCCGGGCCGGGAGTGGCTGGCCGGGCTCGGTTTCCTGGCCACGCTGGCCGCCGTGGTCGGCCTGACCCGCTACGCGGAGCCACAGCACCACCACGCGGTGGCGCGGGACCGGGAACCCACGATGATCGGCGCCGGCTCGGCCGTCCGCGCCCGGCGCTGAGTCAGGCCGCCTCGACGGGTCCGCGCTGCTCCGCGGCGACCTCGACCTCGACGGGGGCCGGGGCCTCGGCCGGCTTCCGGCGCCCGATCACCCGCTCGTAGAGCCGCTCCAGCGCACCGGCCGTCCGTTCCCAGGTGTAGCTGCACCGGACCCGGTCCACCGCGGCGTGCCCGTACGCGAACCGCCCGGCGTTGTCGGCGAGGATCCGGCGCAGGGTGACCCCGAGCGCGCGCACGTCCCCGGGCGGCACCAGCTTGCCGGTCACCTCGTCGACCACCGCGTCGGCGATGCCGCCCATGGCGTAGCCGACCACCGGGACGCCGCAGGCCATCGCCTCCAGCGACACCCGGCCGGCGGACGAGTAGTGCGGGGTGCAGGCGACCACGTCGGCGGAGCGGTACCAGGTGGCCATCTGGTCGTGCGGCACCGCGCCGACCAGCTTCACCTGCTCGGCCACCCCGGTCCGCTCGGCCAGCTCGCGCAGCCGGCGCGCCTCGGCGTGGTTGGCGAGCTGCTCGGCCGGCGGGCCGCCGGCGATCACCAGCTCGGCGTCGCCGACCAGCCGCATGGCCCGGATCAGGTCCTCCTGGCCGTGCCCGGGCGCGAGCCCGCCGACGGAGAGGATGCGGGCCCGCTGGTCACGGGGCGCCGCCTCGCCGTCGGGGTGGAACTGCGCGGTGTCCACGCCGGTCGGCACCATCGCCACCGAGGTGCGCTGGAGTCCCATCCGGGTCAGCTCGTCGACCTCGTCGTTGCACTGGGCGACGGCGATGTCGACGGCCCGGGTCAACGCCCGTTCCAGCGGGATCCGCTCCCCCGGCCCGTCGTACCGCCCGCCGAGGTGGCGCAGCTGCTCGACGCCGAGGGAGTGGAAGGTCTGCACCACCGGGATGTCGGTCGCGCGGACGGCGTGGGCCGCGGCCAGCCCGCCGACCCAGTAGTGCCCGTGCACCACCTCGGGGGCCCAGTCGCCGGACCACCGCTGCGCCAGCCAGCGGCCGAACTCGGTCACGTACGGCACCAGCTCGGCGGTGGGCAGCGGGGCGGGCGGGCCGACCGGGACGCGCTCCAGGTGGTAGCCGTCCACGTCGACGGACTCCTGGTCCGGCGCGTCGCGGCGCTCGTACACCCGGACGTCGTGGCCCCGTGCGGCGAGCTCGGCCGCCACCCGCGCGATGTGCTGGTGCGTCCCGACGGTGGGACCGTCGACGGACGGGCCGGCGTGCGCGCACACAAGGCCGACGCGCATGGTGCACCTCCATGCGTTCTCGCGAGCGGTGGGGTCCTCCGGTCAGAGGGTCCCATTAACCAGACCCCGGTGCGCCGAAACCTGGCAGATCGGGAGCCCGCCCGGCGGACCGTCGCACGAATGGGACAGCGCTGCCCGGTCGGGTTCGTGGCAATCTGCCCCGCCCGGACCCTCGGCAACCGTGATCCGGGCAACTCCGCCGGCATGACCCGGCCGGACCGGGGGTACCGGCGGAGAATGCCTCTCACCCGCAGCCTCGACGACGCCACTGTCGTGATCACCGGCGCCTCCAGCGGGATCGGTGCGGCCACCGCGTACGCCCTGGCGCGCCGGGGCGCCGACGTGGTGCTGGCCGCCCGGAGCGAGGAGGCGCTGCGCCGGGTCGCCGACCGCTGCCGGGAACTGGGCGGGCAGGCCCTGGTCGTGCCGACCGACGTGACCGACCCGGAGGCGGTGGTGCGGCTCGCCGCGCGGGCGGCGGCCGAGTTCGGCCGGATCGACGCCTGGGTCAACAACGCGGCGGTGGGCACCGTGGGGCTCTTCGACGAGATCCCGGTGACCGAGTTCCGCCGGGTGGTCGAGGTGAACCTGCTCGGCACCGTGTACGGGACCAGGGCGGCGCTGCCCTGGCTCGAGGCGGCCGGCGGCGGGGTGCTGGTCAACAACGCCTCGGTGCTGGCCGAGGTGGCCATGCCGTACCAGTCGGCGTACAACGCCACGAAGCACGCGATCCGGGGGCTGGCCGACACGGTCCGGCAGGAACTGCGGGTCACCGGCCGGGGCCACGTCTCGCTCTGCACGGTGCTGCCGGCCAGCATCGACACCCCGTTCTTCCGGCACGCCGCCAACCACACCGGCCGGGAGCTGACCCCGCCCCCACCGGTCTACCCGCCGGAGATGGTGGCCGAGACGATCGTCCGGCTGCTGCGCCGGCCGCGGCGGGAGGCGTACGCCGGGGGCGCGGCGCGGCTCATGGGGCTCCAGTGGCGGCTCGCCCCGGCGCTGGCCGAGCGGGTGCTCGGCTGGTACACGGCGCGCACCCAGTTCGGCCCGGGCGTACGCCTGGACGCCACCGGCAACGTGTTCCGGGCCGACGCGGCGGCCGAGCGGACCGACGGGTGGCAGGGCCGGCGGGCGCAGCTGATCCGGCTGACGGCGGCCTTCGGCCTGGCGGCGGCCGGCACGGCCGTCGGCACCGTGGCGGCGATGAGCCGGCGTTCCCGGGCGGACCGCTGATGAGTCCCGCCGACCGGACTGATGCGCGCCGGGGGGCGGGCATGCACAATGGGACGATCATGCCGACGGACGTGCGCTGCCTGGTGGAGACGGACGAGTCCTCCGCCGTGATCCGGCTGACCGGCGTGCTGGACCTGGCCGGGCTCGACGCCGTCCGGGGTGCGCTGCTCGCCCGGCTGTGGCAGCGGCCGGGGGCGGTGATCGTCGACCTGTCCGGGGTGCGGATCGCCGATCCGGCGGCCCGGGGCGTCCTCGACGAGGCGCACCGCGTGGCGGCCGACTGGCCGGCCGCCGGCCTGCTGGTGCTGGACCCGGCCGGGCGGCCGGGCGGCGCCGCGCCGGTCCACCGGTCCCTCGACGCGGCGCAGGCCGCGCTGCGCGACGCGCCGCTGGCCGCGGTGCTCAGCGCCGACCTGCCCCCGGTCGTGGCGGCGGCCCGGGAGGCGCGGGCACTGGTCGTCGACGGCTGTGCCCGGTGGAACATGCCCGAGTTGGCCGAGCCGGCCACGATCGCGGTCACCGAGATGGTCAACAACGTGGTGGCGCACACCGGGACGCCCATGACGGTCCGGGTGGCGCCCCGGGACAGCGCCCTGCACCTGGCGGTCCGGGACCACTCCCACCGGCGGCCGGCGTACGCCGGGCTGGCTCCGCTCACCTCCACGGGAGGCCGGGGGCTGCTGCTCATCGACACGCTGGCCCGGCGCTGGGGCAGCACGCCGGTGCCGGACGGCAAGGTCGTCTGGTGCGTGCTCCACGCCGAGGACGAGGCCCCGCTCCGCGGCTGAGGCCCCTTTTGGCCCCGTTCCTCCCGATCCACCCCGCCGGTTGCGGTTAATCCGGCGAGCGCAGTGGGTAGTTCCCGGTCATGCGCGACGACGAGTACCCCACCCCCGTGTCCGACCCCGAGGCGGAGGGCCTGCCGGACACCGCCGACGACGACTCCAGCGCCAACGACGACGTGCTGACCGGACGCGAGGCGGACGGGCCGGAGCCGGCCCCGCTGCCCGCCGACCGCACCCCGGTGGCCGTGGACCGCTTCGGCACCACCGCCGAGGAGCAGCTCGACGGCGAGTCGCTGGACTACAAGCTCCAGCGCGAGCAGTACGAGCGGCCCGCCGACGACCCGCTGGCCGGCCCGGTCGACCCGGACATCGCGGCCGAGGCGGACAGCGAGGAGGCCGCCGCGCAGGCCCAGCTCGACGCCGACGTGATCGACCCGGGCCCGACCTCCGACCCGCACTCCCCGGTCTCCATCTACGACCACGGCCAGCTCGGCACGGTCGCCGACCACCAGGTGGGGCGGCTGGTCGAGCCGGACGAGGGGGCGCGCACCGACCAGGAGACCGACAACGTCGCCTACGACGCCGGCGCGGCCGGGGGCGGGGCCACCGCGGAGGAGCTGGCCGTCCACGAGACCCGGCCGCCGGAGGCGAGCTGAGCCTCAGCCGTCCAGGCCCCGCTCGATCGCGTACCGGGTCAGCTCGACCCGGTTGTGCAGCTGGAGCTTGCCGAGCGTGTTCTGCACGTGGTTCTGCACCGTCCGGTGCGAGAGCCCGAGGCGTTCGGCGATCTGCTTGTACGACAGCCCCTTCGCCACCAGACGCAGCACCTCGGTCTCCCGCTCGGTGAGCCGGGGTGCGTCGTCGTGCGGGGCGGGCGGCGCGGCGGCCAGCCGGCGGTACTCCCCCAGCACCAGCCCGGCCAGGCCCGGGGTGAAGACCGGCTCGCCGGCCGCCGTGCGGCGCACCGCGTCCAGGAACTCGGCCGGCGCCGCCGACTTCAGCAGGTAACCGGTGGCGCCGGCCTTGACCGCGTCCAGCACGCTCTGCGGCTCGCCGCTGGCCGACAGCATGAGCACCCGCACCTCGGGGAGGACGGCGCGCAGCCCCTGGACCACCTCGACGCCGGAGACGTCCGGCAGTTGCAGGTCGAGCACGACCACGTCGGGGCGGGCCGCAGCGGCCACCCGGACCGCCTGGCGCCCCTCCCCGCTGGTCGCCACCACGACGTGCCCGGCCTCGGTGAGGTCGCGGGCGACGCCCTCCCGCCACATCGGGTGGTCGTCGACCACCATCACCCGGATGCTCACCGGCCGCTCCGCGGCACGGTCAGCTCGATCTCGGTGCCGGTGCCCGGGCCGGAGAGGATGCGCACCTCGCCGCCCAGGTCGGCCACCCGGCCCCGGATGGACTGGGCCACCCCGAGCCGGCCCTGCGCGGCGGCCTCGGCCAGCCGCCCGTCCGGAATTCCCGGGCCCTCGTCGCGTACCGAGACGGTCACCGTCTCCCCCTCGTCCTCGATCAGCACCCAGGCCCGCCCGCCGGCGTGCCGGGTCACGTTGTCCAGCGCCGCACCGACCGCGGCGGCCAGTTCGCCGGCCACCCGCCCCGGCAGCGGCACCGGGGTGGCCGGCGCGGCCACCTGCACGGTCGTCGAGGCGTACCGGTCGAGCAGGTCGCGCAGGTCCCGGGCGTCGCCCGCCCCGTCCGGCGCGGCGCCCGCCCGGCCGATCAGCGCGCGCAGCGCGGCCTCCTGCTCGCCGGCCAGCCGGGCCAGTTCGGCGGCCTCGCCGTCCAGGTCGGCGCCGCGCCGCCGCACCAGCGCCAGCACCTGGAGCACCGAGTCGTGGATGTCCCGGGCCAGCCGCTCCCGCTCCCGGGTGGCCGCCTCCAGCTCCACCGCGCGTTGCAGCCGCGCCTCGGCCTCCACGGCCAGCCGGGCCACGTGCCCCACCACCACGCCGGCCAGCAGCAGGAGGATCACCCCGGTGAGCGAGGACTGGCCGATCCGCTCCCGGGTGGCCAGGTCGGCCACGCCGAGCACCAGCGCGGCCACCGCGCCGCGCCGCCGGCCGCCGGAGACCGCCCAGGCCAGCACCGGCCCGGCCAGCCAGGCGACGGTCAGGGTGGGCACGCCGGAGGAGAGCGCCGCGCGGCCGATCACCCACGGCGTGGCCAGCATGATCGCCAGCACCACGCCGAGGTCGGCCAGGAGCAGGGGCCAGCGCCGTCCGGCCGGGCGCCCGTAGCCGGCCGTGGTCACCCCGGTCCAGGCCAGCATCCCCAGGAGAACGCCGCCGGCGGCGACCGGGTGCGCGTAGCGGTGGGCATCCCGGAGGACCAGCACCCCCACGTACGCCAGCGAGGCGAAGCGGAACACCGCGATGGACCGCCAGAGCGGGACCTCCAGGCCCTCCGGGGACGACGGCATGCGCGACACCCTGCCACAGCCGTGCACCGCCGGGCCGGGAGGTGCGGCGCGAGAAACCCCGACGTACGGTGGAAATGCCGCGAAAACGACCGAGATCCATCGCCGGGACGGGGCCATGACAAACGCAGAACCCCCCGCACCGCGTACGGTTGTGCCCATCGAACCTTCCGTCCTCATCGCCGAGGCCTTCACCCAGGCCCAGGTGACCGAGCTCCGACACTCGGTCACCTCGTGCGCGCACGCGGCGGGGCTGGCCGGGCAGCGGCTCGACGACTTCGTGCTGGCCGTCAACGAGCTGATCACCAACGCGGTCCGGCACGGCGGCGGGCAGGGCCGGCTGCGGCTGTGGCGCGGCGCCGGCGAGCTGGTCTGCGAGGTCACCGACCACGGTCACGGGATCAGCGCGCGGCGGCTCAGCGACCGTGCGCGGCCCGCCCCGGACACCGCCGGCGGCTGGGGCCTCTGGCTGGCCCGGGAGCTCAGCGACACCATGGCGGTGGAGACCGGCGCGGCCGGCACAGTCGTCCGGATCACCACAGCGCTGGCCGCCCGGCGCGTCACCCACCCGTTCGACGGCTGACCCGGCCGGCATCCGGACGGCGGCGGGCCGCTTCAGCCGAAGAGGGCGCTCACCGACTCGCCGTTGTGGATCCGCCGCATGGCCTCGGCCAGGGCCGGCGCCACCGAGAGCACCTCCAGCTTCGGCACCCGCTTCTCCTCCGGGATCGGCACCGTGTTGGTGCAGACCACCTCCAGCACCCCGTCCTGCTCGCTCAGCCGCTTCAGCGCGCCGCTGGAGAAGAGGCCGTGGGTGCAGGCCAGCCGGATCGAGCGGACCTTCCGCTCACGCAGGTGGCTCATCAGCTCGATCACCGTGCTGCCCTTGGCGATCTCGTCGTCCAGCACGATGACGTCCCGATCCGCCACGTCGCCGATGATCGCGCTGATCTGCACCCGGTCGTCGCTGAACCGCTGCTTCGCGCCCGCCGCGACCGGGGTGCCGAGCATCCGGGCGAACGCCGCCGCCTCCTTGGCGTTGCCCAGGTCCGGCGACACCACCACGGTGTTGCTCAGGTCCCGGCCCCTGAAGTGGGCGGCCAGCTCGCGCAGCGCGTGCAGGTGGTCCACCGGGACGCTGAAGAAGCCGTGCACCTGCGGCGAGTGCAGGGTCATGGCCAGCACCCGGTGCGCGCCGGCCGAGGTGAGCAGGTCGGCGACCAGCCGCCCGCCGATCGAGATGCGCGGGGCGTCCTTCTTGTCCGACCGCGCGTACGCGTAGTGCGGCAGCACCACGGTGATCCGGCCGGCGGACGCGCCACGGGCCGCGTCGATCATGAGCAGCAGCTCGACCAGGTGCTCCTGCACCGGCGGCACCAGCGGCTGGATGAGGAAGACGTCCCGCTCCCGGCAGTTCGCCTGCAACTGCACCTCGAGGCAGTCGTTGGCGAACCGGGACACCCGGACCGGGTGCAGCGGAACGTGGAGGTGGGCGCAGATCTCGGCGGCGAGCTCCGGGTGGGCGGTCCCGCTGAACACGGCAATGTCACGCACGTCTGTTGATCGTACGGGTGGATCGGGGAGAGACGGTGGACGCTCCCGCCTCGACTGGGTGGAGTGACTCAGTCCCAGCGGTTGCCGGTGAGCTTCTCGTAGACCTCGACGTAGCGGGCCCGGGTCGCCTCGACCACCTCGGCCGGCACCTCGGGGGCGGGCGGCTGCCGGTCCCAGCCGCTGCCGGTGGCCCAGTCGCGCACGTACTGCTTGTCGAACGAGAACTGGGCGCGGCCCGGCTGGTAGGACTCGGCCGGCCAGAACCGGGACGAGTCGGAGGTGAGCAGCTCGTCGGCGAGGACGAGGGTGCCGTCCGGCGCCCAGCCCAGCTCGATCTTGGTGTCGGCGATCAGGATGCCCCGGTCGGCGGCGATCTCGGCGCCCCGCCGGTAGACGTCGATGGTGATCTGCCGCAGCCGCTCGGCGGTCTCCGCGCCCACCTTGTCGACCACCTCGGCGTACGTGATCGGCTCGTCGTGCTCGCCCTTGGGCGCCTTGGTCGACGGGGTGAAGATCGGCTCCGGCAGGATCGACGCCTCCACCAGGCCGCGGGGCAGCTCGACGCCGGAGACCGCGCCGGTGCGCTGGTACTCGACGAAGCCACCGCCGGTGAGGTAGCCGCGGGCGACGCACTCGACCGGGACCATGTCCAGCCGCCGGCAGCGGATCGCCCGGCCGGCGAACTCCGCCGGCACGTCGGTGGCGGAGATGACGTGATTCGGCACCAGGTCGGCCAGCTGCTCGAACCACCACAGCGACAGCGCGGTGAGCAGGCGGCCCTTGTCCGGAATCGGGGTCGGCAGCGCCACGTCGTAGATGGAGATGCGGTCGGAGGCGACCAGGATCAGGTCCTCGCCGTCGGCGTAGACGTCCCGAACCTTGCCCGAGTGCAGAAGTTCCACGGCGCTAGTACACCATGGGTGTCGGCCGCCGCCCGGTGCGGCCACCGGCCGTCCCGGCCGCACCGGCGTTGACACCTCCACCCGGGCCCTGTGTAAATGATCCGTCCGCAGCAGCCGCCCGCACCCCGGGAGAAACCCGTGCGCGCACCGCAGTCCGTACCCCGCCCCGGCGTCGACCGGCGGCGGCTGCTCGGCGCGCTGACCGGGCTGCCCCTGCTCGCCGGCGGGCTGTCCGGCTGCGGCCCGGAGGAGGAGGCCCCGGTCGACGACGGCCCCATCGAGTTGTCGGTGTTCTGGTGGGGCGGGGCCCGCCGGGCCGAGGCCACCGAGAAGGCGCTGCGCCTCTACTCCCAGCAGAACCCCCGGGTCAGCTTCCGGGTGACCTGGCAGGGGCTGACCGGCTACTACGACCGGCTGGCCACCCAGGCCACCGGCGGCAACGTGCCCGACCTGTTCCAGATCGACGACACCCTGCTCACCGAGTACGCCCGCCGGGAGATCGTCCTCGACCTCAGCGCCTACGTCGCCGACAACCGGCTCGACCTGCGCGGCCTGCCCGAACACCTGGCCCGCTACGGCCGGGTGGACGAGCGGACCGTGGCGGTGCCCGCGGCGCAGACCAGCGCGGCGTTGGTCTACAACCGGGACCTGCTGCGCCGCCTCGGGCAGCCGGAGCCGCGCACCGGCATGTCGTGGCGGGAGTACGCACGCTGGGCCGCCCGGGTCACCCGCGCCTCCCGCAACCGGGTGGCCGGCACCATGGATCCCTCCGGCGACTACCGGGCGCTCTGGCTCTGGCTGCGCGGCCTGGGCAGCGAGCTGTACCAGGGGCGGCAGCTCGGCTTCAGCTCTGCCGAGCTGCTCGACTGGTTCGAGTTCTGGGAGGTCGCCCGCTACGACCGGGCCACCCCGAGCGCCGCCCTGGTGGAGCAGGCCGACAGCGGCGAGCTGGCCCGCCAGCTCGTGGTCACCGGCCATGCGGCCGCGTCGTTCGCCTGGTCGCACCAGTTGCCGGAGCTGCAACGGCTCACCGACGACGAGCTGGGCGTGAGCGCCTTCCCGGGCACACCCGCGGCGCAGTGGCCCCGGGCCTCCATGTACTGGGCCGCCTTCCGCGGCAGCCGCCACCCGGGCGTGGCGGTCGACGTGATCAACTTCTTGACCACCAACGTGGCGGCCGGCCGGATCCTGGGCATCGAGCGCGGCCTGAACGCCGCCCTCCCGGTCCGCACGTTCGTCGTCGACGGTGTCACCGACCGTGCCGAGAAGCGGGTGGCGGCCCTCGGCGCCGAGCTGGACGAGCTGACCGGGCCGGCGCCCGCGCCGCCGCCGAAGGGGCACGCCAAGGTGCGTACCCTGCTCATCGACGCGGCCGAGAGCATCCGCGCCAAGCGCTCGGGCGCCCGGACGGCGACCTCGCGGTTCATGGCCCAGGCGACCGCGGCCCTGGCCGAGTGACCGCCGCCCGCCGCGCCCGGGGCGCGGCGGGCGGACCGGTTCCCGTCAGCGCGGCGGACCGCCGCGCCGGCCCCGCATCATGCGCAGCACCAGCAGCACGATCACCACGACCACCGCCAGGCAGCAGAGCAGCCCGAGGAAGCCGAAGCCGCCGCCCCGGGACCGCCGCCGGGCGGCCTCCACCACCAGGTCCCCCGTACCCGTGGAGGCCCAGGCCGCGACCGGCACGAACACCGAGAGCACGACCGCACCGAGGACCGCGCTGAGGCGGCCCCACCATCTGTTCCATCCAGACATGCCTCCCATCCTCGCCGAGAAGCGCAACCGGGGCAGGACGGACGGGCCGGATCAGGGCAGCCGGAAACGGCGAAAGGCCCCGGAGCGAACTCCGGGGCCTTTCGCGACGAGTAGCGGGGACAGGATTTGAACCTGCGACCTCTGGGTTATGAGCCCAGCGAGCTACCGAGCTGCTCCACCCCGCGTCGGCTTTCACAGCCTATCTCATGTCCGCCGTGGAGATCAGCCGGGTTCCCCGATCCCGCCGGGTGGCGAGGGTCACCGTCGCCGTGGCGGCGCCCCCGGACACGACGAAGGGCCCCGGAGTGAACTCCGGGGCCCTTCGTGACAAGTAGCGGGGACAGGATTTGAACCTGCGACCTCTGGGTTATGAGCCCAGCGAGCTACCGAGCTGCTCCACCCCGCGTCGGCTGGTCAACCGTAGCGCACCGACCCCAGGGGGCGCAAAACGGGTCGTCAGGTCAGCCACCTCCGGATCGCCTCGACCGCCCGGCGGCTGTCCGCGTCGAACTGCGCGCGGTCGGTGGAGGTGCCCTCCCAGCCCTGCTCCCAGAGCACGGTCACCACGTCACCGCGCCGGATCGCCCGGATCAGGTGCACCTCGTCGCCGCCGGTCGGGTCGCCGTTGACGTCGCGGGACAGCGTCCGGGTCTCGAACAGCACCGACTCGTCGCCGTATCCGGTGTCCCGGAGCAGGCGCTGGCGTTGCGTCGCCTCCGACGTTTCCGAGACCGGCTGCTCCGGGCAGTCCCGCACGGCCTGCCGCAACTCGGCCAGCGCGTCGTCGGCCCGCCCGGGCCGGTAGACGGTGATGCTGTTCCGGTAGCTCCCGTCCGGGACGTACCCCTTCGGCGTGTCGGCCAGCTTGAACGCCAGGCTGCGGGCACGGCGGGTGACGACCGCCGACTCCCCCGGCTCGGCGCCGCAGAGCGCCGGGAGCACCGGTCCGGGGACCTTCGCGGCGCCGATGCCGGTGTCGTTGGCGGCAGCCAGGGTGAAGAAGGCCCGGTCCGGGATGCTCGTCGGGCCGGGGTCCGGCGGCTGGCCGCTCGTCTTCGGCGGCGCATTCGGGGTACGCGCGGGAGGCGAGGGCGTGCGGCTCGGCGTGGGCGAGGGCGGGGCCACCGTGGGCGACGGCGAGGGGCCGTCGGTGGTGGTGGCCGGCGCCGGGTCGACGTCCGGCCCCGCGGCGAGGACCCAACGCGTGCCGGCGGCGGTGCCGGCGACCAGCACGGCGACGGTCAGCGCCCCGAACGCGGCCCGCTGCCGGGCCCGACGGTCGGCCCGCCGGCGGACCCGGTCCGGGGCCGGGAGCACCCGCTCGTCGGTGTCGGCGGCGAGCGCCCGGTAGAGGCCATTCAGGTCACGCGACATCATTCACCTCCAGCTCCTCGGCGGCCACGCCGGGCAGCAGTTCGGCCAGCCGGGCCCGTCCCCGGGACAGCCAGGACTTCACGGTGCCGGCGGGAACACCGACCTCCCGGGCGATCTCCTCCACCGACAGGTCGAGCAGGTAGTGCAGGGCCAGGGCCTGCCGGTGCCGGGCCGGCAGCTGCCGGAGCGCCCCGACCAGCAGCACGGTGTCCTCACCCGGCGGCCCCACGTCGTGGGGCGGGCCGGTGCGGCTGGCCGCGAGACGCCAGCCCCGCAGCCGCCGCCACCGGTCGGTGGCCAGCCGGTTGATCACCAGCCGCAGCCAGGCCTCCGGCGCGGGGTGGGCGGCGAGCTTCCCCCACTGCCGCCAGGCCCGGGCGTAGGCCTCCTGGACGAGGTCCTGCGCCTCACCGGCGTCGCCGGCCACCGCGCGGCCGTACCGGAGCGCCCGACCCGACGTGCTGCGGTAGAAGTCGTCGAAGGTGTTCGCGTCGCGCATCGTGGCTCCCGCCTCCCTGTCGCCCACCTGCTCTGATGACGGTGGAGACCGGCACCGGGTTGCGGGTGTTCCGTCCGGTACGCGACACGAGCCGCGGTCCGGACCGCCACGGGTCACGGACCACGGGCTCGCGTGGTCGGCTCGGCGTCAGCCGTTCGGTGACGGCGACGACGAGGGTGAGGCCGGTGGCGACGCGGACGGGCTGCCGCTCGGGGCCGGGCCGGGCGACGGGTTGGCCGCCGCCTGGGCCTGCTGGAACGCGGCCATCGCCTCGTCCAGTGCCTTCAGCGCCCGCCCGTACCGCTCGAAGTCGCCGGACGCCTGCGCGGCCCTCACCTCGGCGATGGCGCTCTGCACCTTGCCGGCCGCCTCGGCCAGCTCGCCGGTGAGCACCGGCGGGGACGTGCCGCCGGTCGTCGGCGGGTTGTCACCGGTGCTCGGCGGCGGGTTGCCGGTGGCCGCCCGCTTGCCCTGCTCGACGAGCTGCTTGATGCCGTCGCTCAGGTTGTTGGCGAGCACCACGTACGAGCCGCCGTCGCCGTAGGAGAGCAGCACCTTCTGCAGCAGCGGGTACGCGTCCTGGTTGCTGCTCTTCACGTAGACCGGCTCGACGTAGAGCATCCCGGCGGCGAACGGCAGCGAGAGCAGGTTGCCGTACTGCACCTGCGCCTGGTTGGAGGAGAGGAAGTTCAACTCCCGCCGGATGTCGGCGTTGTTGGTCATCTGCTGGTGCACCTGCGTCGGCCCGGAGATCCGGGTCTGGTCCGGCAGCTCCAGCACCTCCAGCTTCGGCTGCCCGTCGACGTACGACCCGGAGATCAGCGCGGCCAGGTTCTGCCGGCCGTTCGGGGTGACCGCCGAGGTGAGCTGGAAGCGCGGCCCCTCCTGCCCGGGGAACTGGGTGAAGAGGTAGTAGGGCGGTTGCTTCTGGCCGCTGTCCGGCGCGTCCGGCACGTTCGGCACCTGCCAGAAGTCCTGGCCGGAGTAGAAGTCGCCCGGGTCGGTGACGTGGAACTTGGTGAGCAGATTGCGCTGCACCTTGAACAGGTCGGCCGGGTAGCGGAAGTGCTCGGCCAGCTCCGGCGGGATGTCGCCCTTGGGCAGCACCAGCTCGCCGCCGAACGCCTTGTTCCACGCCTTGAGCACCGGGTCGGTGTCGTCGAACGCGTAGAGCTTGACCGTGCCGTCGTACGCGTCGACGGTCGCCTTCACCGAGTTGCGGATGTAGTTGACGTTCTCCCGGGCCAGCTGGAAGGTGCCCCGGCCGGTCAGCTCGTCGGCCGTCTCGGCCTGGAGGTTGACCCGCTCGGCGTACGGGTAGGTCGCCGCCGTGGTGTAGCCGTCGATGATCCAGAGGACCCGACCGTTGACCACCGCCGGGTACGGGTCGCCGTCCAGCGTGAGGAACGGCGCGACCTTCTCCACCCGGTCCCGCGGGTTACGCACGTAGAGCAGCTTCGAGTCGTCGTTGACCGCCTCGGAGAGGAGGAAGTTCGACTCCTGCTCCTTGATCGCGTAGAGCAGCCGCCGGGTGAACGAGCCGATCTCGACGCCGCCCGCGCCGGTGTAGGTGTAGTACTGCTCGCCGCCGGTCGAGGTCGGGCGGTCGAACTCGACGTTGCGGTCTCCCGTCTGCCCGACGATCGCGTAGTCGTCGGCCTCCATCCGCTCGCCGTAGTAGATCCGCGGCTGCTGGGCCGGGATCTGCTCGGTCTGCGAGGAGCACGCCTCCTGGGCCTTCTCACCGAGGAAGCCGGAGACGAAGTACGGCTGGCCGCCGCAGACCACCTGGTTCGCCGGGGCCCCCACCAGGCCGTACCCGTGGGTGTAGACGGTGTGCCGGTTGATCCAGTTGTTGTTGGGCAGCTCGCCGTAGTTGATCTCGCGCACCCCGACCACGTAGTCGGAGGTCTTGCCGCTCACCGCGTACCGGTCGATGTCCAGCTTCGAGCCGAAGTCGTAGAAGCCGCGGACCTGCTGGAGCTGGGTGTACGTCTCGGAGACCAGCTGCGGGTCGAGCAGTCGGACGTTCTGCACCACCGAGGTGTCGGTGGCCAGGCTGGCCGGCGGGATCAGGTTGTCCGCCGCGTAGCCGGTGCTCTTCGTGCCGCTCAGGCCGAAGGCGGCCCGCGTCGCCTCGATGCTGCGCTCGATGTACGGCGCCTCCTTGTCCCGGGCGCTCGGCTTGACCTCGAAGGTCTGCACGGCCCACGGGTAGATGCCGCCGATCGCCACGGCCGAGACGCCGAGCAGGGCGAGCGCGATGCCGGGCCAGACCAGGTTCCGCATCCACGCGTTGGAGAACACGATGATCGCGACGGCCACCACCACGGCGATCCAGGCGAGGATCTCCTTCGCCGGGAGCAGCGCGTTGATGTCGGCGTAGCCGGCGCCGTAGAGCTTGGCGCCCTCGTTGTACTCCAGCAGCATGGCCCGCTGGTCCAGCACGTACGCGATGGCCTTGAGCACCACGAAGACCGCGACCAGCGAGCTGAGGTGGGCCCGGGCCGCGTTGGTCATCCGGTCACCGACGCCCTGGAGCCGCACCCCGCCGAAGATGTAGTGCACGGCCAGCGCGCCGAGCAGCGCGAGCACCACCGCGGTGAAGCCGACGCCGAGCAGGTAGCGCCAGAACGGCAGCTGGAAGACGTAGAAGCCGACGTCGATGCCGAACTCCGGGTCCTTCACGCCGAAGCTGCCGCCGTTGCGGAACAGCAGCCACTGGCTCCACCGGCTCTGCGCGGAGAGGCCGGCGAAGAGCCCGATGACCGCGGAGGCCAGGGCGATCCAGGTGCCGAGCCGGGGGCTGAGCAGCATCCGGTAGCGCTCCAGGGTGGCCTGCTCGGCGGAGTGCGGGCGCAGCTGCGGCCGCAGCCGGTACGCCAGCCACAGGTTGCCCGCCACGATCGCCGCCATGCCGAGCCCGACCACCAGGAACAGCAGCAGCCGGGTGGCGAGCACGCCGGTGAAGACCTGGGTGTAGCGGACCTCGTCGAACCAGAGCCAGTCGGTCCAGGCGTTGACCCCCCACCCGAGCAGGGTGAAGAACACGAACACCCCGATCAGGACCCCGATGGTGACGCGTCCGCGCCGGCTCATCCTCGGAAGGGGGCTGCTCCGCATGACCACTGTTGGCTCCGCACGCTCGATGTGATCGGCTCCGACCAGGCACCCAGAGTACGGGGTGTTGCTGAACACGTCGGGTCAAGGTCACGTCACGATCGTCCGGTGACCCCTCGTGGGGGCCTCAGCAGCGGGTCGGCTGCCCTCCCGCGCGCAGCTTCTCCAGCGCCGCCAGCGCGTCGTCCAGCGTCGCCACCCGCAGCAGCGGCAGGTCGGGCTGCGGGTTGCGGACCGCCTCCGCGCAGTTGTCCGCGGGCACCAGGAAGACCTTCGCCCCGGCCTCCTTCGCGCCGACGAGCTTCTGCGCGATGCCGCCGATCGGGCCGACCCGGCCCTCGTCGTCGATGGTGCCGGTGCCGGCGATGACCTTCCCGCCGGTCAGGTCGGCCGGCTCCAGCTTGTCGATGATGCCCAGCGTGAACATCAGCCCGGCGCTGGGGCCGCCGATGTCACCGAGGTCGATCTTGAGGGTGAACGGGTGCGGCTGCTGCTGGTCGATCTCGACGCCGATGCGCGGCCGGCCGTCCTGCTCGCGGCTGGTCACCGTGGCGGTGGCCGGCACGCCGGCACGGGTGTAGCCGATCTTCAGCGCGGTGCCGGCCGGCTTGGCGCGGATCAGCTCGGTGAGCCGGGCCGCGCTGGTCACCGGCTGGTCGTTCACGGAGGTGATCACGTCGTTGGGCTTGAGCACGCCGACCGACGGGCCGCCCGCGGTGACCGCCTTCACCAGCACCCGGATCGGGTAGCCCAGTTCACGCAGGGCCGCCGTCTCCGCGCTGGTCTGCGAGTTCTGGAAGTCCTCGGCGTTGCGCTTCTCGACCTCCTCCTGCGACTCCCCCGGCGGGTAGACCAGCTCGCGCGGCACCACCGCCTCGTCCTTCGAGAACCAGCCGGCCAGCGCCGACCGGAGCCGGACGGTGGGCTGCACGCCGACCGTGGTGAGCCGGAGCTGCCCGGCGGAGGTGGACGTCGACCGGCCGGTGACCTGGATGATCTCCTTGCCGTCCGCACTGCCGAGGGTGTTCACGGTCGGACCGGGACCGAGCACCACGTACGGGATGGGCACGCTCAGCACGCCGACGCTGAGCAGGGCGGTGAGCAGTGCACCGAGGAGTACGGTCACGCCGCGACGTCTCATGCGCCAGAGCGTACCGATCCGGCCCGGAACGTCCGGCGCGGTGACCACCGGACTTCGCCCTCAGCGCAACGCCGACGCGCACGACCTGCGGCGCGGTCCGCGTACCGTAGAGGTCGTGCCTGATATTCCGTTCGGCTTCGCGCTCCCGGGTGGGCAACCACCAGACCCCAACGATCCCGCGCAGATGCAGCAGTTCATGTCGCAGTTGCAGCACCTGCTCTCCGCGCCGGGCAGCGGACCGGTCAACTGGGACCTCGCCCGGCAGGTGGCCGCCAGCCAGCTCGCCGCCGCCGGCGACCCGGCGGTCTCGCCGTTCGAACGCAACGCGGTGGAGGAGGCGCTGCGCATCGCCGACCTCTGGCTGGAGCCGGCCACCTCGTGGCCCTCCGGCATCCGGACCTCGGTCGCCTGGAACCGCAACGAGTGGATCTACAAGACCCTCGACGTGTGGCGCAAGCTCTGCGACCCGGTGGCCAGCCGCATGGTCGGCGCCATGGGCGACCTCGTGCCGCCGGAGGCCCGGGCCCAGCTCGGCCCGATGCAGTCGATGGTCGCCACGCTGGGCGGCGCGCTCTTCGGCGGCCAGCTCGGCCAGGCGCTCGGCTCGCTCGCCGCCGAGGTGCTCTCCGCCGGCGACATCGGCCTGCCGCTCGGCCCGGCCGGCACCGCCGCGCTCATCCCGGCCAACATCCGGGCGTACGGCGAGGGCCTGGAGCTGCCCGAGGACGAGGTACGCCTCTACGTGGCCCTGCGCGAGGCCGCCCACCAGCGGCTCTTCCAGCACGTCCCGTGGCTGCGCGGGCACGTGCTCGCCGCCGTGGAGAACTACGCCGCCGGCATCCGGGTCAACCGGGAGGCCATCGAGGAGGCGATGGGCCGGGTCGACCCGACCGACCCCGAGTCGATGCAGGCGATCGCCCTGGAGGGCATCTTCACGCCCGAGGACACCCCGGCGCAGAAGGCGTCGCTGGCCCGGCTGGAGACCGTGCTCGCCCTGGTCGAGGGCTGGGTGTGCCACGTGGTCGACAGCGCCGCGGGCGACCGGCTGCCCAACGTCGTACGCCTCGGCGAGGCGTTCCGCCGCCGCCGGGCCGCCGGCGGCCCGGCCGAGCAGACCTTCGCCGCCCTCGTCGGCCTGGAGCTTCGGCCGCGCCGGCTGCGCGAGGCGACCGTGCTCTGGTCGGCGCTCACCGAGCACCGCGGGATCGCCGGCCGGGACGCCGTCTGGGGCCACCCCGACCTGCTCCCCTCGGACGACGACTTCGCCAACCCGGAGGCGTTCGCCGCGACCACCAGCGACCTGGACGAGGAGCTGGCGAACTTCGACTTCACGGCGCCCGGCGCGCCGGAGGAGCAGACCCCGGGCGAGGACGACGACAAGAAGTCCTGACGCCGTACGTCGCCGGGGCCCGCACGAGTGCTCGTGCGGGCCCCGGCGCATTCGCCCCTCACTCCCGCTCTGCAGCCCTAGAGGCAGCGGTCAACGCCTGGCCTGCCCCTGAACTGGTTCCCCGGCGCGACGGTCAGGGCCCGACCTGCCCTGGGGCCGTGCTGCCCGGCGCAATGGTCGAAGCGCGCCATGCCCTGCTGTGCTCCGGCGCGACGGTGAGCGCTTTCCCTACCGGGACCCGGCGGAGTCGGTCATCTTGCGAGCGGGGGGCCGGGGGTCAGCCGGGCTGGCCGGAGAGGAGGGCGCGGGTGGCCTCCCAGCCCTCGAAGGCCGGGTCGAGGCTGGCCAGATCGGCCGGGCCGCGCAGCCGGCGCCAGCCCGCGGTGACCGCCACGTCTCCCGGGCGCGGTGCGGCGGCACGCACCTCGGCCGGCGCGGCGGTGTCCAGGTCCAGCGCCGGCAACCACGCCGGCGCGGGCAGCCGGGCGGCCACCCCGAGCAGCCCCGCCCCGCTCCCCTCCACCGGGGCCACCGCCACCGGACGGCTGGACAGCGGCCGGAGCAGCTTGCCGAGGGTGAGGCCCGGCACGTCGGGCGCGTCGGCCACCACCACGGCCGCCTGGTCGTACCCGGTCAGCGCGGCGAACACCGCGTCGACGGTGGGCTCCGGCACCTCGTGCACGGCCGTGCCGGGCCACACCACCGCGTCGGCCAGCCAGCGGTCCTCCGGCGTCACCGCCACGGCGGTCTCCACCTCGTTCAGCGTGGCCAGCAGGTCCACCACGTCCTCGGCGAGCGCGGTCCGCCACCGGGTCGGATCGATCCCCGGCGGCGTCCAGCCCACCGGCGCGAGCAACGCCACCACCACACGTCGAACCACCCGACGACCCTAACCCGCTACCCGCGCCCACCCCCGTCCCGACCATGCGGCGGGCCCGTCGACGCCCCGCAGCCCGTCAGTGGAACGCCATGTAGGTATCGCGGCCCCGGAGACCTACATGACGTTCCACCCGAGGCCCCGCGCCCACGCCCGGTGGAACGCGACCACCCGCCACTGCACGGACCTGACGCACTTCCGGCCCCGCCCGCACCTGGTCGCGATCTTGGACACTTACCGTTCACACCGAACGTCAACACTCCAAGATCCCTCGGCGGCGACCGTCGATCATGAAGTTGGCGACGACAAAGCGGGCGAACCGCACCGCTAACTTCATGATCGACGCGAGGCCGCGAGGCCGCGAGGCCGCGGGGACGCGCGGGCGCGGGGACGCTGAGGGACGCGCGCGGGTGCGGGGAGACCCCGTGGGTCAGTCGGTCAGGGGGACGCCGGAGGTGGCGGCTACGCCTTCCAGGTAGCCGCGGGCACGCTCGGTCTTCGGGTAGCGGCCGACCAGGGCCCAGAACTCGGCGTTGTGGCTGGGCACGACGAGGTGCGCCAGCTCGTGCAGCAGCACGTAGTCGATCACCCAGTCGGGCATGTCCTGGATCCGGTGGGAGATCCGGATGGTGCGGTCGGCGGGGGTGCAGGAACCCCAGCGGCCGTTCTGGTTGGTCACCCAGCGGACGCTGGCCGGGACGGCGGCCGGCCCGTGCTCGGGCAGGTAGAGGTTGATCAGTCGGGTGGCCCGGGCCAGCAGTTCGGCGTCGGAGCGGGCGAGCCGGCCTTCGCGGGCGGCGAGGCGGGCCAGCATCCGGTCGACCCACTCGCTCTCCTCGGCGCGGGAGAACTGGTCGGGGATGAGCACCACGACGCGCTCCCCGTCGCGGTACGCGGACACCGTGCGCCGCCGGCGCTGGCTGCGCCGTACTTCGACGACGGGCTTCCGCGTCCCGGCCATCACTGGTCCGCGCAGCCTCGGATGACTGTCACGAGGGAAAGCTAATGCGTACTGACCAGGGGTCCGCAAGAGTCAACACGACGACACGCGCCCGGAAAATGGTGGTTGGTCGTCAGGAGTCCCGAAAAATTTCTTTGCGGCGGCAGTTGACCATCACCTGCCGACCCCTGTCAACGTTAAGTGATCTACGGACGGGCTGTCGCGCTGGGGGCCTCCCGAAGGGGGATCTGAGGGCATTCACCCGGCGTGTCCCCGCGAAACTGACTTATCCGACGTAACTCGCCATGCACACTCTTGCCGTCGACTTGCTCACAGAGTCGACGCACAGCTGACATGGAACTGCCCAGACCTGGGTAGGGTCCGCCAACCAGCGGTCACGCGAGTGGCCGCGGAGAACCCCCCGGCGCCGGCGCCACCCGTGGCCCGCCGCAGGGAAACCCGCCGGAGGCGTCCGGCGGACGAGACGAGGAGGGCTACCGTGGCCGACCAGGCCCAGACCTACAACGGTTATTGCGTGAAGTGCAAGGAGAAGCGGGACTTCGAGGGGCGCGTGGAGGTCTCGAAGACCGGCATGAACATGGCCAAGGGCAAGTGCCCGGTGTGCGGCACAACAGTGAACCGCATCCTGGGCAAGGCCAAGGTCTGACCCGTCCGGGTCGCACGGGGGAGGGGTGGCCGGCGGCCACCCCTCCCCCGTCGCATAGCTGACACCGGCTACCGGCCGGTTGTGGACAACCCCGGATTTCCTGTGGACAACACTGGCCACGGCCCGGCGCACCTGTGGACAACGATCGACGGAGAGCGCGGACACGGTCACGATTCGTGGCGTGACCGACCCGATGCCCCTCGCCCGCCCGACGCTGCTGCCCGGCCTGACCCGGCTCTGGCGGGACCGCCACACCCTCCAGCTCGGGGTCGAGCCCGGCCGGGCCGTGCTGCTCGAGGTGACCAGCCCGGGCGCCGCCCGCCTGCTCGACCTGCTGGACGGCACCCGGAGCGAGCGGGCCGTGCTCACGGCCGCCACCGCCGCGCGGGTGCCTCCGGCCGAGGCCCGGGTGCTGCTCGACACGCTCCGGGCCGCCGGTCTCGTCGTACCCGCGCAGAGCCTGCTCCCCCGCGACCTCACCGGGTCGGTCCGGGCCCGGCTCGCCAGCGAGGCCGACGCCCTGGCCCTGGCCGCCACCGACCTGCCCGGCACGCCGGCCCGGCTGCTGCGCCGCCGCCGGGCGGCCCGCGTACTGGTCACCGGGGCCGGCCGGCTCGGCGCGGCGGTGACCGTCGCGCTGGCGCAGGCCGGCGTCGGGCACGTCGTACCCGAGCTGGCCGGGCCGGTCCGCCCGGGTGACCTGGTCGGGACCGGCCTCACCGGCGCGGAGCTGGGCCGCCCGCTGGCGCCGGCGGTGCGCGCGGCGCTGGCCCGGTGCGTGCCCGGCACGGCGACCGGCCCGCTCCGGCCGGAGCGGGCCGACCTGGTGGTCCAGCTCGGCGCGGACCGCCCGGCGGCCCTGCTCGCCGCCGGGTACGCGCGGCGCCGCCAGCCTCATCTCCTGGTCGACCTGCGCGGCGGCGTGCCGGTGATCGGCCCGCTGGTCCGCCCGCCGGTGGGCCCCTGCCTGCGCTGCCTCGACCTGCACCGGACGGACCGCGACCCGGAGTGGCCGGCGCTCGCCGCCCAGCTCGCGGCCGACGACGGCGACCGGGCCTGCGCGGCCACCACCCGGCTGGCGGCGACGGCCTACGCGGCGGCCGAGGCGTTGACGCAGCTCGACGGGGGCACGCCGGAGACCCTCGGCTGCGCCGTGGAGATTCCGGGGCCGGGCCGCTTCCGGCACCGCCGGTGGCCACCGCACCCCTCCTGCGAGTGCTCCGGGCGTCGCCCGATCCGGTCGGGCGCGCCCGCTCCCGGCCGCACAGCAGCAGCGGGCCCCTCGCGTCGGTAACAATGACCGGGTGACCGACATCCCGCGCCGGGCCGTGTCCCGGACCGCCAAGCTCGCCGCTCTGCCGCTCGGCTTCGCCGGTCGGACCGTCCTCGGCATGGGCAAGCGCGTCACCGGGCTCGCGTCCGACGTCATCTCCGCCGAGATCCAGCAGCGCACCGCCGAGCAGCTGTTCAGCGTGCTCGGGCAGCTCAAGGGCGGGGCCATGAAGTTCGGTCAGGCCCTGTCGGTCTTCGAGGCGGCGCTTCCGGAGGAGATCGCCGCCCCCTACCGGCAGGCGCTCACCAAGCTCCAGGAGGCCGCCCCGCCCCTGCCCGCGGCGACCGTGCACAAGGTGCTGGCCGAGCAGCTCGGGCCGGACTGGCGGGACCGGTTCGTGGAGTTCAACGACACCCCGGCCGCCGCGGCCAGCATCGGCCAGGTGCACCGTGCGGTCTGGCGCGATCCGGGGTACGGGCCGAACGGCGGCCCGCGGCACCGGGACGTCGCGGTGAAGATCCAGTACCCGGGCGCCGGGGACGCCCTGCTCGCCGACCTGAAGCAGCTCTCCCGGCTGGGCGGCATGTTCCGCGCGATCCAGCCCGGGCTGGACGTGAAGCCGCTCCTGGTCGAGCTGCGTGAACGGATCACCGAGGAGCTGGACTACGAGCTGGAGGCGGAGTCGCAGCGCGCGTTCGCCGCCGCGTACGCGGACGACCCGGACATCTACATCCCGGAGGTGCTCGACGCCGCGCCCCGGGTGCTGATCACCGAGTGGGTCGAGGGCACCCCGCTGTCGCAGATCATCCGGGAGGGCACCGAGGAGCAGCGTGACGAGGCCGGGCGGCTGATGGCCGAGCTGCACCTCTCGGCGCCCATGCGGGCCGGGCTGCTGCACGCCGACCCGCACCCGGGCAACTTCCGGCTGCTCCCGGACGGCCGGCTCGGCGTGATCGACTTCGGCGCGGTGGCCCGGATGCCGGAGGGCACCCCGGAGCCGATCGGCCGGATCGCCGCGCTGGCGTTGCGGGGCGACGCGGACGCCGTGGTGGCCGGGCTGCGCGAAGAGGGTTTCGTGAGCCCCACCGAGCCGATCGACGCCGAGGCCGTGCTGGACTTCCTCCGGCCGATGCTGGAGCCGATCTCCGCGGACGAGTTCCGGTTCACCCGGGCCTGGCTGCGCGGCGAGGCGGCCCGGCTGGCCAGCCCGCGCTCCCCCACCTACCAGCTCAGCCGGCAGCTCAACCTGCCGCCGTCGTACCTGATGATCCACCGGGTGACGCTGGGCTCGATCGGGGTGCTCTGCCAGTTG
The DNA here is from genome assembly GCF_008085935.1 of Micromonospora sp. AP08. Taxonomy (NCBI): domain Bacteria; kingdom Bacillati; phylum Actinomycetota; class Actinomycetes; order Micromonosporales; family Micromonosporaceae; genus Micromonospora; species Micromonospora sp. AP08. The sequence goes on along the minus strand of NZ_VSEZ01000012.1, from coordinate 47,949 downwards.
GAGGCCAAGGCGCCCTACCGGGCCATCCTGGAGCGCTGGCTGCCCGGTTTCGCCCCGGTGAGCTGACCGACGCACACGCCGAAGGGGCGGCGACCATTCGGTCGCCGCCCCTTCCATTGTGTGGGTACTAGAGAACGCCCAGGTCGCGAGCCGACTGGCTGCGGCTACGCATGGCGACGGTACGGGCGGAACGGGTTGCCTCAGTGCGCGTGGTGGTGCCGGCCTGAGGCCGGCGCATTCGAGCCCGGGACAACGCTTCGTGGAGTAGTTGCATCTCGGTTCCATTCGGCAGGTGCAGCATGGTCTCGGCTTTCTCGTGGCCGGTGAGTGTCACCGGCGGGGACGTTGGTACGGGGTTGTGTCAGGCTGCCAGCCGGACGGAGCTACGCGACTCGGACAGCCCACTGGCCGCCAGTCGCGCCTCCGCCTCGACCCGGAGCTGGGCGTCACGGGCGAGGTCCTCCTTGCGCGGACGGCCACGGGGCCGCTTGCGCGGGACGACCGCGCCACGCTCGAAGATCTCGCCGCCCCAGACGCCCCAGGGCTCGGCCCGCTCCACCGCGCCGGCGAGGCACTCGACGCGCAGCGGGCAGTCCCCGCAGAGCGACTTGGCCAGCTCGAGCTCGGCAGGCGAGTCGGAGAACCACAGGTCGGGGTCGAACTTCCGGCAGGGCAGGTTCGCCTCCACGTCGACGCTCACGTCGAGCGGGGCCAACGCCAGACTCATCCTCCGGTCACCTCTCTCTCACTTCGATCTCGTGGATCGCATTACTTCGGCACTACGGCGGTGCAAAAAAACTGAGGCCGCGGATCCCGGTGTGCGGGTTCCGCGGCCTCGAGGTGAGCCGGTGGTCTGGATCAGACCGGTCTACCTCGAGGTGGAACGCCGCGGACATCCGTGCGCTTCTTGACGTCACCGATGCCCATGCCCGTGAAGCCACTGGTCCCCTCGATCTCCGCGAGCGGCGCGACGGTCAGGTTCAGCTCGGCCTGAACCTGGACCTGGTGCACCTGCGGAGCCGACGGTCGAGCGGCAAGGGCCACCCGGACGGACGACAGCGGAGCGCAGGCAGCTGGCATCGCCGCCGGACGCTCATAGGTGAAGATCTCCACGGGTGCCACCTCCCTCAACGTTCCTCGTGCCGACCATGGACTCATCCCCCGGGAGCAGCCAGAATGGCGCCGCTCGCGAGGTGTGTCCTGAGGCTATTCCTCGCCTCGGGGCGAGGGCAAACGATTTACGGCTAGATTTCGAAACTTTTCTGCGGGCAGACTTCGTCCACCCCCGCACCGGCCACCAGGGCCAGCACCGTGTCGCCGTAAAGCCCCAGTTTGCGGGGGCCGATCCCGGCGATCGCGATGAGTTCCTCGGTGCGTCCCGGCTTCCGCTCGGCCAGTGCCGTGAGCGTGGCGTCGGTGAAGACGACGTACGCCGGCACCTTCTGCGCGCCGGCCACCCGCTGCCGCCACTCGTGCAGCCGCTCGTACAGCTCCTCGTCCAGATCGGACGGACAGGTCGGGCAGCGGCCCAGCTTCCGGTCCGCCCCGGCGAGCAGGGTGGCGCCGCAGATCCGGCAGGAGACCACCTGGGCGCGCCGCCGCTCGGTGCGCCGGGCCACCCCCGCGCCGGCCCGCTCGCCGCCGCCGGAGCGGTCCAGCTGCGGCAGGAACCGGGACGGCCGCCGGGCCCGGCCACCGGGTGAGCGGGCCGCCGCGTACGACAGCCAGAGCCACTCCCGCGCCCGGGTGATCCCGACGTAGAGCAGGCGGCGTTCCTCCTCGACCTGGTCGGGGGTCTTCGCGTACGTGGTGGGCAGGGTGCCCTCGGCCAGGCCAACGAGGAAGACGGCGTCCCACTCCAGGCCCTTGGCCGAGTGCAGCGAGGCCAGCGTCACCCCCTCCACGGTGGGCACGTGCTGCTGGGCGGCCCGCCGGGCCAGTTCCTCGGTGAAGTCGCCGAGGGTGACCGAGCGCTCGATCGCGACGGCCTCGCCGATCGGCACCACCTCGGGCGTCGCCGCGTACTCCTCGGCGAGCTGGACCAGGGCGGCGAGCGCCTCCCAGCGCTCGCGCGCGGCCCCGCCGGCCGGGGGCGCGTCGGGCGCCCAGCCGACCGCGGCGAGCCCCTCCACGACGGCGGCCGGCAGCGGGGTCTCCCCCGGGATGGACCGGGTGGCGGCGCGCAGCGCGATCATCGCCTGGCGCACCTCGGGGCGCTCGAAGAAGCGCTCCGCCCCCTGCACCACGTACGGGACCGCGGCCTCGGTGAGCGCCTTCTCGTACGCCTCGGACTGCGCGTTGGTGCGGAACAGCACCGCGATCTCGCGGGCCGGGGTGCCGCCGTCGATCAGCGCCCGGCAGCGGGCGGCGACCGCGTTGGCCTCGGCCGGCTCGTCGGTGAAGATCCGCAGCTCCGGTTCCGGGCCGGGTGGGCGCTGGCCGTGCAGCTCCAGCCGGAGCCGCGCCTCGGCGCCCCGGGCCTGGGAGATCACCGCGTTGGCCAGCCCGACCACCTGCGGGGTGGAGCGGTAGTCGCGGACCAGCCGGACCACCGTGGCGCCCCGGTAGCGGCGCGGGAAGTCGACCAGGTAGGAGGAGGTCGCCCCGGTGAACGAGTAGATGGTCTGGCTGGCGTCGCCCACCACGGTGAGGTCGTCCCGGCCGCCGAGCCAGGCGTCCAGCAGCCGCTGCTGGAGCGGGTTGACGTCCTGGTACTCGTCGACCACGAGGTGCCGGTACTGCCCGCGGACCTGCTCGGCCACGTCGGCGTGCTCCTCGATCCCCCAGACGGCGGCGCGCAGCATGTCCTCGAAGTCGATCACCCCGTTGCCGCGCTTGAGCCGCTCGTACGCGGCGAAGACGTCGGCCACCTTGGCCGGCTCGTACGGGGTCTCGCGCAGCGCCTTGGCCGCGGCCACCACGTACTCACCGGGCTCGACCAGCGACGACTTGGCCCACTCGATCTCGCCGGCCAGGTCGCGGGCGGCGGCCCGGTCGGCCCGCAGGCCCACCTTGGCCGCGGCCAGGGTGACCACGCGGACCTTGCTGTCCAGCAGCTCGGGCATGGCCCGCCCCTCCAGCAGCCGGGGCGCGAAGTAGCGGACCTGGCGCAGCGCGGCGGCATGGAAGGTGCGCGCCTGCACACCTGGCACCCCGAGGACGGCGAGACGGCTTCGCATCTCGGCGGCGGCCCGGGCCGTGAACGTGACCGCCAGCACGTGCCGGGCGGAGATGTCGCCGGTGAGCGCGCGGTGGGCGATCCGGGAGGTCACCGCCCGGGTCTTGCCGGTCCCGGCGCCGGCCAGGATGCAGACCGGACCGGCCGGGGCGGTCACCGCGGACCGCTGCTCCGGGTCGAGGCCGGCCAGCACCCGTTCCGCCGCTGAGTGAACCACCACAGCCAGGAATCATTCCAGCCTCCGCCGATGTTGCAGCGGTTAGCCTGGCCTGATCGGACCGGGCGCGAGTCACCCTTGGAGGACCTGACCATGTTGACGATGTATTCCACCCCGTGGTGCGGCTACTGCCACCGGCTGAAGTCGCAGCTCGACCGGGAGGGCATCGCGTACGAGGTGGTCGACATCGAGCAGGACACGAAGGCCGCGGAGTTCGTGATGAGCGTCAACGGCGGCAACCAGACCGTCCCGACGCTGCGGTTCGATGACGGAAGCGCCCTGACCAACCCCTCGATCACCCAGGTCAAGCAGCACCTGGCCAGCCTTCCCGGCTGACCCACCCGCACCCTGCGAAGAGCGGCCACCCCGATCCGGGGTCGGCCGCTCGTCGCGTCTCATGGCGTTCGGCGGCGGCGGGTCGCGGCGAGCATCTCGTGGTCGAGCGGGCGGCGCGGGGCCGGGACGTGGACCAGGACGGGCCGGGGCGCGGTGAGCCGGCGGCCGCGCCAGAGGTAGAGGCCGGCGGCCGTGGTGGTCACCCCGACCAGGACGAAGAGCAGGCGGTAGTCGACGACGCCGACGAGCAGCGCGCCGGCACCGATGGAGACCGCCTGCGGGCCGCTCACCACCGCCTCCGCGGCGGCGGCGACCCGGCCCAGCAGCCCCGGCGGGGTCCGCCGCTGGATCAGCGTGTTCAACCCGACCATGGTCAGCGGCAGGGAGACCCCGGCCAGCAGCAGCGCCACCACACCGAGCCAGAGCCGGGGGTACGCGAGCGCCAGCGCGGCCGGCCCGAAGAAGCTCACCCCGGCGGCGAGCGCGCCCACCTCACCGGCCCGGCGCACCACGGCGGCCGAGACGAGCCCGCCGACCAGCCCGCCGACCCCCTGCACGGTGACGAGCACGCCGACGAAGGCGGCGTCCCGGCCCAGCCCCAGGTCGACGTACGCGAAGATCAGCGACTCGGTGAAGCCCATCATGAGCGAGCCCAGCCCGTACCCGAGCAGGGCCCGGCGCAGCGCGGGGTCGCCGGCCAGGTGCCGCAGCCCGGCGCCCAGCCCGGCCGGCCAGCGGCGCGCGGACCGGGCCGGCGTGGTCTCGGTGACCCGGAGCAGGCCGACCACCGCCGCGGCGGTGAGGAAGCCGGTCATGGCCAGGGTGACCAGCAGCCAGCCGCCGACCGCGGCGTAGAGCCCGGCGCCGGCCAGCGGGCCGACCAGCCGCAGTCCCTGCCGGACGGTCTGGAGCACCCCGTTGGCGTCGGCCAGCAGCTCACTCGGCACCAGGTGCCGGATCAGCCCGCTGAGCACCGCGCTCAACGTGATGTACGACAAGCCGTAGAGCCCCGCCACCACGTAGATCACCCAGACGTCGGCACGGTCGTGGACCGCGAAGAGCGGGCAGAGCAGCACGGCCGTGCCGAGGTTGGCGGCCACGAAGAAGGGCCGGCGGCGGCAGCGGTCGACCACCCAGCCGACCAGCGGCGCGAGCGCCATCGGCGCGATGATGGCGAAGATGGTGGCCCCGGCCATGCCGTCCGAGCCGGTCAGGTCCTTGACCCAGACGGCCAGGGCCAGCAGCAGGATCGACTCGGCCGCCATGCTGGCCAGCAGCGCGACGAAGAGCAGGCGGAAGTCGGGGCGGCGCAGGACGGTGCGCATCGGGTTCCCTCCGGCGGGCGTGCGCCATGGGGCGCGTCGGGGGCGGGCGCGCCGGTGAAGGCACCCCTCCACGGTCCTCTTTTTGTCGCGTGACACGCCCCCGCCGGAACCTCCGGCACCGGTCGCGCCGTCCATACTGACCGTGGGGGGCGAATTTCATACAGTTACCGTCGCGTCCTGCGACGGTCGACGGGAAAGAGGACACCGTGCCTCCTGCCGCACCAGGTCCGATCCTGCGCCGTCGCAGGCTCGGCACCGAGCTGCGCCGGCTGCGCGAGCAGGCCGGCCTGACCGGCGACCAGGTCATCGAGCGGATCGGCTGGGCCTCCGCCTCCAAGCTGTCCCGCCTGGAGAACGGCCGCAGCCGCCCCGACCCGGACGACGTCGGCGTCCTGCTCACCCTCTACGGCGCGGAGGGCGAGCTGCGCGAGGAGCTGCTGGGGATCACCCAGGAGGCCGGCGACATGCGCGGCTGGCTGCGCAACTTCCCCGTGATGACTCCGCAGCAGCGCGGCTTCGCCGAACTGGAGGCGGGGTGCGCGGAGATCTCCGAGTACAACCCGGTGCTGGTGCCGGGGCTGTTGCAGACCCCCGGGTACGCCCGGCACCGGATCATGTCCGCGGCCCGGGTGGCCGAGCAGGCCGGCGACCAGGAGACCGAGGACCCGGAGACCGAGGTACGCGCGCGGCAGGCCCGCCAGTCGCTGTTGACCCGCTCCCCCGACGCGCCCCGCTACACGGCGGTGCTGGAGGAGGCGGCGCTCGGCCGTCGGGCCGGCCCGCCCGAGGTGCTGCACGAGCAGATCGTCCACCTCTGCGAGCTGGCCATGCTGCCGAACGTGACGTTGCACCTGCTGCTGCGGGACACCCGGGTGGGCGACTGGTACCTGCCACCCACCGCCTTCTCGGTCTACCGGTTCGCCGATCCGCTCGATCCGGAGACGCTGGCCATCGAAGGTGGGTTCACCGACGTCATGTCGACCGAGGCAAACACCCTAAATCGCTATAAAGTGGTGTTCGAGTGGCTATGCTCGGCGGCGCTCTCCGCATCGGACACCCTCTCCTGGCTGATCGAGGCGACGGGACGGCTGACCGGCACGGCAGCCGAGTCCACAGTGGCGTTCGGGCCGGCAACGGCGCCGACCCAGCGCCGCCGCGACTCGGGGCGCCTGACGACGGACCGGTGATCCACGGACACCCGTGCGGCCCGCGGCGTCACTCGTCCCCATCGGAGCACTCCAGACCAGGAGCAGAACCATGAACGAGATCCGCAACAGCTCGTCCGAGCAGCTCGCCGGCCTCACCTGGCGCAAGAGCACCCGCAGCCAGACCTCGAACTGTGTGGAGATGGCGCCGCTGCACACCGGGCCGGCGGCGGTCGCGCTGCGGGACAGCAAGGACCCGCGCGGGCCGGTGCTGCTGTTCAACCGGGCCGGCTGGCTCGGCTTCATCGCCGGCGCGAAGAACGGCCAGTTCGACCTGAACTGATCCGGCGAGGTCGCGGGGCCGCCGGTGTGGCACCGGCGGCCCCTTGCGTGTCCACCCCCGACAACCGTGCCGAGCTGGGGTCACCCGATCGGTCGAGGGCGCGGACAATAGGTGGGTTTCACTTGCTGTGACCACGCGCGGGCGTAACATGACGCAAGAGTGACGTGGAAGTTGCAGAGCGCATCCGTCCGTCCGTACCGGGGGACACCATGCGGTTCCTGATCGTCCGCACCGAGATCCGTGCCGCCGCCGACACCGACATCGCCGCCGCCTGGGCCGGCGGGGGCCGGCTGCGGGACGAGACCAGCGCGCCGGAACCGCGCCGCCAGGTCGTCCACGCCGAGGACCGCGACGCGGCCCTGCTGCTCGCCCGGGCGCTGTCCAGCGTGGGCGCCGTCCGGGCCGGCCGGCACCGGGTCAAGGTGCTGCCGATCTCGGACCTCGACCCGGCCCACCCGTATCACCGGGATGGCGGCTGACCCGCCACTGACGTCCGTCGTGACCGGACCGGCTCCCCCGCCGCGTTCCATGCCTCAGCCGGCCACGACGGCCCGTGTTCCCGGCCCGAGACCGCCGCGGCAACGACGGTCCCGGGCCGGGGCCGCATTTGGCCCGCGGACCTCCCGGGACCGCGTCCGGCCCGTAGTTCCGCTGGTCAGCAGTGGCCGTCCAGCCAGCGGTGGACGAGGAACAGTGCGATCGACGACGGTGGTGGGAGGAGCAGGCGGTCGCCGCCCTCCACGCGGACCGGCTCGTCGGCCAGCGCCGCGCCGATCTCCCGCCGGGTGAACCAGCGGGCGTGGGCGATCTCGGCCGGATCCACCCGGATCGGCGCGTCGGCGTCGGCGCGGGCCAGGAAGCCGAGCATCAGCGAACCGGGGAACGGCCAGGACTGGCTGCCCGCGTACCCGATCTCCTCGACCGCGACGCCGACCTCCTCGCGGACCTCGCGCAGCACGGCGGCCTCGGCCGACTCCCCCGGCTCGACGTAACCGGCCAGGCAGGAGTAGCGGCGCAGCCCCGGGGTGCTCGGCCAGGTGGCATTGTTGCCCAGCAGGCAGCGCCCGTCCGGGCCGTCGACGCCGTCGTGCACCAGCACGATCATGGCCGGATCGGTACGCGGCCAGATCCGGCCGCCGCCCGGGTCGACCCGGGACCAGCCGGCCTCGTCCACCTCGGTCGGATGCCCGGTGGACGAGGAGTAGCCGTGCCGGGTGTGCCAGTTCGTCAGCGCCAGCGCCGTGGTGAAGATCCCGGCGTCCCGGTCGGTCAGCAGGTGGCCGACCTCGCGCAGGTTGACCCGGCGGGTGCCGGCCAGCTCGGGCAACGGCGAGTCCACCGCGAAGACCGGCACGCCGTCCGGCTCGATGCCGAGGAACATCGGCACCGACCGGGGCACCTCGGGCAGCTCGCCGGGGCCGACCAGCACCAGCTCCGGCGGGGCCGCCGCGCCGCGGACCAGGGCGCGGCCCTCGTCGGCCGAGTCCAGCACCAGCACCCGGGCCTGCTCCCACGCCTCGGCGAGCCAGCCCGGGTCGGTCCGCCGGTGCGCCGCCCGGTCGAGCGTGGACCGGGCCAGCGGTGGGGCGGGCTCGCCGGTCATGTGGACTCCGTGCGGACCGGAGTGAGCGTGGCGAGACTGTCGGCCACCTTCTCGGCGTCGCCGAGCACCACGGTGACCGCCTGCGCGGGCGCGAGGTAGCGGGCCGCCGCCGCGGTCACGTCGTCCACGGTCGCCGCGGCCAGCCGGGCGGCGTGCTCGGCGAGGAAGTCCAGGCGCAGCCCGTTGCCGGCGTACGCGCTGGTCAGCGAGGCCAGCCCGGCCTGGGTGGACATGCCGAGCTGGAGGGTGCCGAGGGCGTACTGGCGGGCCTGCTCCAGCTCGTCCGGCTTGGGCGGCACGGTGGCCAGCCGGCCCAGCTCGTACAGGGTCTCCAGCAGGGCGGGCGCGGTCACCTCGGTGGCCACCTCGGCGGCGGCGACCAGCACCGACCCGGCCACCGAGTGCTCGACCAGCGAGTGCGGCCCGTACGTGTAGCCCTTGTCCTCCCGGATGTTCTCCACCCAGCGGGAGGAGAAGTAGCCGCCGAAGACCAGGTTGGCCAGTTGCAGCGCCGCGTGGTCGGGGTGGGTCCGGGGCACCGCCGGCAGCGCGATCCGCAGCGAGGACTGCACCGAGCCGGGCCGGTCGACAAGCAGCAGCGGGCCGGGCTCCAGCGGCGGCGCGGGCGGCAGCTCGGCCGGCTGCCCGTCGCCCTGCCAGCCGGAGAGCGCCCGCTCTGCCGCGTCCAGCGCCCGCTCCGGCTGCATGTCGCCGACCAGCACCAGCACCGCGCCGGCCGGGTGCACCCGCTCGGCGTGCAGGCGGCGCAGCACCGGCGGCTTCACGGCGCGCACCTGCTCGGGCTCGGGGGTCTGCACCGCGTACGGGTGCCGGCCGTAGATCCGCTTGAGCAGCGCGGTCCGGGCCAGGTGGGCGGGCTGGCTCTGGGCCACCTGGATGCGGTCGACCAGCCGGTCCCGTTCGGTCTCCACCCAGTCGGCCGGGTAGGTGGCACCGGTGAGCACGTCGGCGAGCAGCTCCAGCATCCGGTCCAGGCCGGTGACCAGGCCCGCCCCGGAAAGCATCAGCCGGTCCGGGTCGACGCCGGCGGAGAGCCCGCCGCCGACCTTCTGGAGCTCCGCCGCGAGCTGGGTCGCGGTGTGCGTCTCCGTGCCGGAGAGCAGGGTCTGCGCCAGCATCCCGCCACGGGCCAGGTGGGTACGCCCGAACGGCATCCAGAGCCGCAGCTCGACCAGCGGGATCGCGCTGCGGCGTACCGCGATCACGGTGAGCCCGTTGCCGAGCGTGCGCTCGGCCTGCGGGGGCAGCTTGAGCCTGCGGTTGGGCCCGAGCGCCGGCAGCGGCCGGACACCGGTCTCCACGGTTGCCGTCATCGGGCTCCTCCGGCGATTACCTCGATGGACGCGCGGCGCTCCGGCCGCAGGGTGGCGGCGGCGGCGCGGACCTGCTCGTCGGTCACCTCGCCGACCAGCCGGGGCAGCTCGTTGAGCAGGCCCGGCTCGCCGCGCTGCTGTTCCAGCACGGCCATCCGCAGCGCCCGGCCGAGCACCGCGTCGGTGTCCCGCAGCAGGTGGGTGGCCATCCGGGCCTGGGTACGGGCCAGCTCCCCCTCGGTCAGCCCGTCGGTGGCCAGCCGGTCCAGTTCCTCGTCGACGGTGCGCAGCACCTTGTCCACGTCGCCGCCGGGCGGCAGGTGGGCCTGGAGCAGCAGCGCGGTGGGGTCCCGCACGTCGAACGGGTCGCCCATGAAGCCGAGGTAGCCGCCCAGGCTGGTGACCGAGCGGTCCCGCTGGACCAGCCGCTCGACGAGCCGGGAGGCGTCGCCGTCGGTGAGCACCTCGGCCAGCACCACGTACGGGAGGTAGCCGGCGAAGTCGGTCACCGGGTCGGGCACCCGCCAGGCGCCGGCCACCGCCGGCAGCGGGGCCAGCTGGTCGGTGTACGAGGTGCGCCGCTCGGCGGTGAGGTCGGGTTCGGCGAAGTCGGGGCGCTCCGGGGCGGGGCGGGCCGGCACGTCGCCGAAGTGCCGCTCGATGAGCGCGGTCGCCTCGGCCACGTCGACGTCCCCGCTGACCGCGAGGACGGCGTTGCCGCTGGCGTAGTAGCGGCGGAAGAAGTCGGCCGCGTCGCCGACGGTGGCGGACTCCAGGTCGTCGAAGGAGCCGTAGCCGTCGTGCGCGTTGGGGAACGTGTCGAACATGACCGGCGGCAGGGTGAGCCAGGGGAACCCGCCGTACGGCCGGTTGAGCACGTTGACCCGGATCTCCTCCTTGACCACGTCGACCTGGTTGCGCAGGTTCTCCTCGGTGAGCCGGGGGCCGCGCATCCGGTCGGCCTCGAGGAAGAGCGCCCGCTCCAGCGCGTTGCTGGGCAGGGTCTCGTAGTAGTCGGTGTAGTCCAGGTGGGTGGAGCCGTTGAAGGTGCCGCCGGCGCCCTGGACGTGCCGGAAGTGGGCCAGCTTCTCCAGGTTCTCCGAGCCCTGGAACATCAGGTGCTCGAAGAGGTGGGCGAAGCCGGTGCGCCCCTCCGGTTCGGAGCGGATGCCGACGTCGTAGACCACCGCCACCCCGATGACCGGGGCGCTGCGGTCGGGGGTGAGCACCACCCGCAGGCCGTTGTCGAGGGTGAACCGCTCGACCGGGTATTTCGTCGCTGGAATTCTCGCTCTCCGCGTCGGCACGTGATCGACCCTACTGCGTCCGCACGGCCCGCACCCGTGGTGTGCGCGGGCCCACCGGACGGCGGTGTGGAGCGGGGGCCGACCGGCGCTCCCATCTCCACCGAACAGGTGGGAATTGCCGAGAATCCCGAGGTCGCGCGTCCCGGATTCTGGATGGGTCTTGACGCCGCTCGGCACCTGCCCCAGTCTTCCTACCAACTAAGTAGGAATACTGCGGATTGGATACACGATGAGACGGCTCCCCTTCCGCCGCCTGGTCACCCTGGCCACCCTCGCCGTGGTCGGCGCGGCCACCCTGGGCGCCACCGCGGCCTGCGGCGACGACAGCGACGACGCCGCCGGTGGCTCCGGTCCGGTGACGCTGCGCCTCGGCTACTTCCCGAACATCACCCACGCGCCGGCCGTGGTCGGCGTGGAGAAGGGCATCTTCAAGGAGAAGCTGGGCAGCGACGTCACGCTGGAGACCAAGACCTTCAACGCCGGCCCGGCGGCCATCGAGGCGGTCTTCTCCGGCGCGCTCGACGCCACGTACATCGGTCCGAACCCGACCGTGAACGCCTTCTCGAAGTCCAAGGGCGAGGCGGTCCGGGTCGTCTCCGGCGCCGCGTCCGGCGGCGTGGCCCTCGTGGTGAAGCCCGAGATCACCTCGGTGGAGCAGCTGCGCGGCAAGAAGATCGCCACGCCGCAGCTCGGCAACACCCAGGACGTCGCGCTGCGCTACTGGCTCAAGGAGAAGGGCCTCCAGACCACCAAGGAGGGCGGCGGCGACGTCAAGGTGGTCCCCCAGGAGAACGCGCAGACCGTCGAGACCTTCGCGAGCGGCGCCATCGACGGCGCGTGGGTGCCCGAGCCCTTCGTCTCCCGGCTGGTCAACGCGGGCGGCAAGGTGCTCGTCGACGAGCGCGACCTCTGGCCGGACAAGAAGTTCGTCATCACCAACCTGCTGGTCAGCACCAAGTTCCTCAAGGCGCACCCGGACGTGGTGAAGAAGCTCGTCGAGGGCCAGGTCGCGGCCAACGAGTTCGTCAACAGCAAGCCGGACGAGGCGCAGCAGGCCATCTCCGACCACATCGGCAAGATCACCGGCAAGCCGCTGGACCTCAAGCTGATCAAGCAGGCCTGGCCGACGCTGGAGTTCACCAACGACCCGATCCCGGCCTCGCTGAAGACCGGCCTGGACCACGCCGTCGCCGTCGGGCTGACCCAGCCGGTCGACCTGAACGGCCTCTACGACCTCAAGTACCTCAACGAGGTGCTCAAGGCGCAGGGCAAGGCCGAGGTCATCCAGCCGTGACGTCGACCACGACGACGCCGCGCAGCGCGACCGGCTCGGTCGCGCTGCGCGGTGTGACCAAGGTGTACGGCCAGGGCGAACAGGCCGTCCTGGCCCTGGACGGAGTCTCGCTGGACGTCGCTCCCGGCGAGTTCGTCTGCCTGGTCGGCGCGTCCGGCTGCGGCAAGAGCACGCTGCTCAACCTGGTCGCCGGGCTGGACCGGGTCAGCGGCGGCCGGATCGACCTGGGCGAGGGGGTCAACCCGGGCCTCATGTTCCAGGAGTCGGCGCTCTTCCCGTGGCTCACCGTCGAGGGCAACGTCGAGGTGCCGCTCAAACTGCGCGGGCTGCCCCGCAACGAGCGCAGGGCCCGGGTCGCCGAGTTGCTGCGCACGGTCCACCTGGCCGACTTCGCCCGCAAGCGTCCACACCAGCTCTCCGGCGGCATGCGGCAGCGGGTCGCGCTGGCCCGCACCCTCGCCCTGGACACCCCGGTGCTGCTGATGGACGAGCCGTTCGGCGCGCTCGACGCCATGACCCGGGACATCCTGCACGACGAGCTGGAGCGGATCTGGTCCGAGCGGAAGCTCACCGTGATCTTCGTGACCCACAACGTCCGCGAGGCGGCCCGCCTCGCCGACCGGATCATCCTGCTCTCCAGCCGGCCCGGCCGGATCATCTACTCCACCGAGGTCGACGTGCCGCGACCCCGGCGGATCGACTCGCCGGAGATCGCGGCCATCGCCGCCGAGGTCACCGACCGGCTGCGTACGGAGGTGGGCCGCCATGGCCAGTGACACCCTCGCCGGAGCACCGCGCACCGACGCGGAGATCTCCGGCCTGGACGCCCTGGAGATCGCCGGCCGGGAGAAGGCGCCGTCCCGGGTGCGCCAGGTCTGGTCGGCCACCTGGCCCAAGCTGGCCGCGCTGGCCCTGGCCATCGCCCTGTGGCAGGCCGTCGTCTGGAGCGGCTGGAAGGACCCGTGGGCACTGCCCGGGCCGGTGCCGGTCTTCGCGGACCTCGGCCACTACGCGCTCAGCTCGACGCTCTGGGACGGCCTGGCCACCACCGCGCGCCGGGCCGCCGTCGGCTTCACCGCCGCGGTCGCCGTCGGCCTGCTGCTCGGCCTCGCGGTGGCCCGGGTGAAGGTGCTCCGCGCCGCGATCGGCTCAATGATCACCGCGTTGCAGACCATGCCGTCGATCGCCTGGTTCCCCCTCGCGATCCTGCTCTTCCAACTCAGCGAACAGGCCATCTTCTTCGTGGTGGTGCTCGGCGCGGCGCCGTCCGTCGCCAACGGCGTCATCCACGGCGTGGACTACGTGCCGCCGCTGCTGGTCCGGGCCGGCCGCAACCTCGGCGCCCGGGGGCTCAACCTGTACCGGTACGTGGTCGCGCCGGCCGCGCTGCCGGCCATCGTGGCCGGACTCAAGCAGGGCTGGGCGTTCGCCTGGCGCAGCCTGATGGCCGGCGAGCTGCTGGTGGTCATCGCCAGCCGGACGTCGATCGGCGCGCAGCTGACCTACGCCCGGGAGCTGAGCGACCCCGTCCGGCTGATGGCCATCATGATCGTGATTCTGGTGGTGGGCATCGTGGTGGACGCCGCGTTCGGCGCGGCCGACAAGGCGATCCGCCGCCGCTGGGGCGTGCTGGACCAGGCCGGCAACTGAGGCCGTGTACGTCTCCGCGCGCGCCGACTACGCGCTCCGGGCCATGCTCGCCGTCGCCGACGCCGCCGGGTCCGCCGGCGACGGGGGGTCCGGCGCCGGCGAGCTGGTCAAGGCGGCGAGCCTGGCCGAGCGTCAGGACATCCCGCTCAGCTTCCTCCAGGGCATCCTGCTCGACCTGCGCCGGGCCGGGCTGCTGCACAGCCACCGCGGCAACGAGGGCGGGTACGCGCTCACCCGCCCGGCGGCCGACATCAGCGTCGGTGACGTGCTGCGGGCGGTGGGCGGCGCGCTGACCAGTGTCCGGGGCATGCCCGCCGACCACGCCGGCTACCACGGGGTGGCCGCCGGGCTGCGGGACGTCTGGCTGGCGGTGGACGGCGCGATCGCCCTGGTGGTCGACCGGACCACCCTCGCCGACCTGCTGGCCGACCGCGCCGCGGCGTCCTGACCGCGTCCGACGGCTCGGGCCGCGGGTGCGACGCGGCCCGGACCCGATCGGCTCCGGCCCGGCGGGCCGTGCGGTGTCCCGGCACGCCGGACACCGCCGCTCGCCAGGCCGGAGTGGAGGATCAGCCCCGGCGCCGCGGGCGGCGGGACCGGGACGGCCGCGAGGCCACCGCGGCGTGCGGCGCGGGCGGCGGGGTGAGGGTGACCGGGACGCCGCTGGGCTGGCGGGCGCCGGTGACGCGGGCCAGTTCCTCGTCGCCGGGGCGTACCCGGGCGGTGTGCGGGGTGATGCCGGCGACCGTCATGAGCCGGGAGACGTCCCGGCGCTGCTCCGGCAGGACCAGGGTGACCACGGTGCCGGACTCCCCCGCCCGGGCGGTCCGGCCGCCGCGGTGCAGGTAGTCCTTCGCCTCGGTCGGCGGGTCGGCGTTGACCACCAGGTCCAGCCCGTCCACGTGGATGCCCCGGGCCGCCACGTCGGTGGCCACCAGCGCGGTGACGTGACCGGTGCGGAACTGCTCCAGGATCCGGGTGCGCTGCGGCTGGGTCTTGCCGCCGTGCAGCGCGGCGGCGCGTACCCCCTTGGCGAGCAGTTGGCGCGCGACCCGGTCGGCGCGGTGCTTGGTGGCCATGAACAGGATGGTGCGGCCCTCGCGGGCGGCGATGTGGGCCAGCGCGGCCGGCTTGTCCTCCGCCTCGACGTGCAGCACGTGGTGGGTCATGGCGGTCACGGTGGCGGTGCCCGGGTCGACGGAGTGCGACACGGGGTTGCTCAGGAAGCGGCGGACCAGCCGGTCCACGCCGCCGTCCAGGGTCGCCGAGAACAGCATCCGCTGGCCGTTCGGGTCGACCTGCTCCAGCAGCTTCGTCACCTGCGGCAGGAAGCCCATGTCGGCCATCTGGTCGGCCTCGTCGAGCACCGTGACGGCCACCTGGTCGAGCCGGGCGTCGCGCCGGTCGATCAGGTCGTGCAGCCGGCCCGGGGTGGCCACCAGCACCTCCGCGCCGGCGCGCAGCGCGTCCGCCTGCCGCTGGAGGGAGAGCCCGCCCACCACGGTGGCGCAGCGCAGCCCGAGCGCCCGGGCGTACGGGGTGAGCGCCGCGGTGACCTGCTGGGCCAGCTCGCGGGTGGGCACCAGCACCAGCGCCAGCGGGCGGCCCGGGCGGGCCTTGCGACCGGCCGTGCGGTGCAGCAGCGGCAGCCCGAAGGCCAACGTCTTGCCCGAGCCGGTGCGCCCGCGGCCGAGCACGTCGCGGCCGGCCAGCGAGTCCGGCAGGGTCGCCGCCTGGATGGGGAACGGCTCGGTGATGCCCTGCGCGGCCAGCTCGGTGACCAGCGCGGGGGCCAGGCCGGTGGCGGCGAAGGTGGGAACGGTCATGGTCATGCGAAAAGCCTTCCTCGACGCGGCACGTGTCGAGGAAGGGCGCCGACGAGCGGCGCGTCACCGGCGTCGCCGGTGGTCACAAGCACGAACCGAAAGGTACGGGCCGGCCCGCCGCAGCACGCCACGTCCCGCGGAGCGGGTGGGCGGCGCAGCGGACCGGCCCGTCACCGCGCCCGGGGGGCGCGATGGGTGTTACCGGATGATCCGAAGATCAGAGCGGACGGATGTTCTCCGCCTGCGGGCCCTTCTGGCCCTGGGTCACCTCGAACTCGACCCGCTGGTTCTCGTCCAGGCTCCGGTAGCCGGAGGTCTGGATCGCCGAGAAGTGGGCGAAGACGTCGGCGCCGCCGTCGTCCGGGGTGATGAAGCCGAAGCCCTTGTCAGCGTTGAACCACTTGACGGTGCCAATTGCCATTTGTTTCGTCTCCTTGACGGAACGTTCGGACCCGCACCTGTTGCGGACCGAAGAGGAGCGCACCGCACGTTTGTGCGCGGTGTGCCTGTCGCTGCTGGTCGCCCCGCCCGGAGAACTCCGGACACAACAAAGAGCGCCTGGGGCCACAATCCGCCAGGCGCACACAGAGTCTCTGGAAACCAAAACTGCAACGCGCCTAACCTACCACGATCTCCGCAACGCCGCGCCCTCTGTCGAAAATTCCGGTACCGCGGCGACGAGCGCGGTCAGCCCCGCGGCGTCGAGCAGGTCGGCCGGGCGGACGGTCACCCCGTCCCGGACGTAGTGGAAGGCGGCACCCACCCGGTCGACCGGCACCCCGGCCAGCTCGGCCCAGGCCAGCCGGTAGACGGCGAGCTGCACGGCGGCGGCGTCCGCCTCCCGCCCGGCGGGCCGCCGGCCGGTCTTCCAGTCGACCACGTCGAAGCGGCCACCGGGACGGGCGAAGACGGCGTCCATCCGGCCCCGGACCACCACCCCGGCGATCACTGTGGCGAAGGGCACCTCCACCTCCACCGGCACCCGGTCGGCCCACTCGCTGGCCAGGAAGCGCTCCTGGAGTTCGGTGAGCGCCTCGTCCGGGGCGGCGTCGTCGTCGGCCGCGCCGGGCAGTTCGTCCACGTCGAGCAGCCGGTCGGCGCCGAAGCGCTGCTCCAGCCAGGTGTGGAAGGCGGTGCCCCGCCGGGCGTACGGGTTGGGCTCGGTCGGCATGGGGCGGCGCAGCGTCCGGGCCAGGGCCTCCGGGTCGCGGCGCAGCGCCACCAGCTGGGTCACCGACAGGTGCCCGGGCAGCTCCACCTCGACCGCCTCGGCCCGCCGGGCCAGCTCGGCCCGTTCGGCGAGGAGCAGGTCGGCCTCCCGCCGCCAGCGGGCCACCTCGGCGTCCTCGACGGGCGCCGGCGTGTCGGCGTGCCCGGCCGGTGCCGACATCTCGGCGCCCCCGGCCGGTGCCGGCGTGGCTGCGTCGTCGGCGGATGCCGGGGTGGGCGCCGCGGCGGCCGCCAGCAGGGCCTCCTCGCGGCGGGCGGCCTCGGGGTCGGCCAGGTAGCGGCGGACCAGGGCGGCGGCCTCGGCCAGCGCCGGCCGGCGGGCGCCCAGCGGGTCGGCCGGCCACTCGGCCCGCAGCACCGTCTCGGTGGTCGGGTTGACCGCGTCCCCGGCCGGCTCGGGCGCCCAGGCGTCGACCAGGTGGCCGTCCGCGCCGGCCAGGCAGGCGTCGTGCACCTCGCGGAGGAAGACGGAGGGGCCGCGGAACTTCTTCGTCCCCTCCCCCCACCAGTAGCCGGAGCAGAGCAGCAGCCGGCGGGGCCGGGTCACCGCCACGTACGCCAGCCGGCGCTCCTCCCGCTCGTCGTGCGCCCGCCAGGCGTCGGTGAAGTCCTCCACGGCCCGGGCCACCCCGCGCTGGTCCTCCGCCCCGGACAGGCCCAGCTCGGGCAGCCCGTCCGCGTCGCCGCGCAGCGGGAACGGCAGCACGCCGAGCCCGCCCAGCCAGTGGTCGGAGTTGCGTACCGGCCCCGGCCAGACGCCCCGGGTCAGCCCGGCGACCGACACCACGTCCCACTCCAGTCCCTTGGCGGCGTGGGCGGTGAGAATCTGCACCGCACCTTCCACCACCTCGACCTCGCCCGGGGTGAGGCCGCGCTCCTCGTCCTCGGCGGCGGCCAGGTAGGCGAGGAACCCGGCGAGCGTGGCGCCGGGGGTCTCGCCGCTGAACCGGGCCGCCACGTCGCCGAGCGCGTCCAGGTGGGCGCGGGCCAGGCCGGCGTCACCGGCGCCGTCCCGGCCGGCCCGGACCGCCACCTCCACGTCCAGGCCGATGGTGCGCTCGATGTCCGCGATCAGCTCCGGCAGGGACTGGTCCAGCCGGTAGCGCAGCAGCGCCAGCTCCATCCCGTACGACCGCAGCCGCGCGTACCCCTCCGCCGAGTACGCCTGCGCCGGCCCCAGGTCGGCCAGCGCCTCGACGAGGGTGGCCTCGTCCAGCGCGTCCACGGTGATCTCCGGCCCGTCGTCGCCGGTCACCTCCCGCCGGGCCCGCGCGATGGCCCGGGCCCGCCGGTGCAGGGCGACCAGGTCGCGCGGCCCGATCCGCCAGCGCGCGCCGGTGAGCAGCCGCAGCAGCGCCGCCCCGTCGGTCGGGTCGGCGAGCACCCGCAGCGTGCAGACCACGTCCCGGACCTCGGGGGTGTCCAGCAGCCCGCCCAGCCCGACCACGTCGACCGGCAGCCCGCGGGCGCGCAGCGCCGCCTCGATCGCCGGGATCTGGCTGCGCAGCCGGACCAGCACGGCCGTGGTGGGGCGCCGGTGCGCCGGGATGTGCTCGGGCAGCGAGTCCGGCATCCCGGCCGCGCCCCGCCAGGCGGCCAGCACGCCGTCCGCGATCCAGTCGGCCTCGTCGGCGTACGTCTCCAGCAGCGCGCAGTGCACTGTGCCGGCGGCCCGCCCGCCGGGGCTGCGGTGCGGGATGGGGTCGCGGACGCTGAGCGCGGCGCGCAGCTCGGGCACCCGGGCGCCGGCCGCCCGCAGCGGCACCGACAGCGCGTTGGCGACGCCGAGGATCTCCGGCCGGTTGCGCCAGCTCGTGGTCAGGCCGAGCACCTCGGCGGGGGCGCCGTCGGTGCGGGCGAACTCGGTGGGGAACCGGTCGAGCGTGCCGGCGCTGGCCCCGCGCCAGCCGTAGATGGACTGGCAGGGGTCACCCACCGCGGTGACCGGGTGGCCGCCGCCGAACAGCGCGTTGAGCAGCACCACCTGGGCGTGGCTGGTGTCCTGGTACTCGTCGAGCAGCACCACCCGGAACCGGTCCCGCTCGATCACGCCCACGCCGGGGTGGTCGCGGGCCACCCGGGCGGCCCGGGCCAGCTGGTCGGCGAAGTCCATGGCCTCGAAGTCGTCCTTGCGCCGGGCGTACGCGCGGACCAACGGCAGCAGCTTCAGCCGGGTCCGCTGGAGCTGGAGAGCCTTGCGCACGTCGGCGTAGACCCGGCCGGGGCGGGACTGCACCTCGGCGAAGAACCGGCCCGTCCAGGCGGCCAGCTCGTCCGGGTCGACCAGGTGCTCGTCCAGTTCGCCGGCCAGGGCCAGCACCGCGTCGGTGATGGTGGACGGCATCCGGTCCACCTCGGACATGTCGCCGTCGTAGTTGCGCACCAGCAGGTCGACGAGCTGCCAGCGGGACGCCTCGGTGAGCAGCCGGGTGGTCGGCTCGTAGCCGGCGCGCAGCCCGTGCTCGGTGACGATGCGGCCCGCGTACGAGTGGTAGGTGGAGACCGTCGGCTCGCCCGCCAGAGGGTCCTCGTGCGGGTCCCGGCCCTGCCGGCCGAGCCGGCGGATGAGCTGGTCGAGCCGGGTGCGTACCCGGTGCGCCAGCTCGCCGGCCGCCTTGCGGGTGAAGGTGAGGCCGAGGATCTGCTCGGGGCGGACGTAGGAGTTGGCGACCAGCCAGACCACCCGGGCGGCCATCGTCTCGGTCTTGCCCGAGCCGGCGCCCGCGACCACCAGCAGCGGCTCCACCGGTGCGGCGATGATCGCCGCCTGTTCCCGGGTGGGCGCCGGCAGCCGGAGCAGTTTCGCCAGCTCGACGGGGGTGTAGCGGGGACCGGCGTCGGCGGTCCGGGGCGCCGGGGTGGCGGTGGCGCTGAACAGGGTCGGCTGCGTCGTCATGGGTGCTCCGTGGGCGGCTCGACGACCTGGCGGCCCTGCCCGGAGACGGGGCAGCTCGTCCGCACCGGGCAGACCCGGCACTTCGAGTTGGCGACGGCCGCGAAGGTGGCGGCGGCCATCGTGTCGGCGGTGCGCCGGACCAGCGCGGTGGCCCAGCCGGCCTCCGGGCCCTCCCCGGCGGCCGCCTGCGCCTGCTCCTTGGCGTCCTTCGCGCCGGTGCCGAGCTGCACGAGCGCGGCGCCCCCGGACTCCTCGCCGAACTCGGCGAACGCCCCCGCCTCCACGGCCGCCTGGTAGGCGCCGAGCTGCGGGTGCTCGGCCACCTCCCGCTCGGTGACCGCGGTGGACTTCCCCGTCTTCAGGTCGATGACCACGAGCCGCCCCTCGGCGTCGACCTCCAGCCGGTCGACCCGACCGGTCAGCTCGACCGGCCGCTGCGGGTCGTCGAGGCGGACCGCGAACTCGTGCTCGATGGCGAGCAGCCGCCGCGGGTTGCCGGCCAGCCAGCGCAGCAGCTTGTCCACCATGGCCTCGGCGCGGGCCCGTTCCGGGCCGACCATCCAGCGGGCGGCCATCTCGATGGCGTCGAACCGGGCGGCCACGTACTCCAGCAGGGCGGTCCGGTCGACGCTGGCGTCCTCGGCCAGCATGGCGGCGGCGTGCACCAGGTTGCCGACGCCCTGCGCCGCGCTGGCCGGGGCGCTGCCGCCGTGCCGCTCCAGCAGCCAGCGCAGGCTGCACCGCAGCGCGCTCTCCATGGCCGACGGGGTGACCCGCACCGGCTCGCCCTCGTCGACCAGCGGCCGGTCGTCGGAGAGGCCACGCAGCCCCCACCAGTCGTCCGGGTGCGCGCCGGGCACCCCGGCGGCGGCCAGCCGGGCCAGCTCGGCCGCCGCCGCGCGCCGCCGGGTGACCGGCGCCGCCGGGTCGGTGACCGCGGTACGCAGCTCCGCCACCAGCGCGGACAGGGTGAGCCCGCGCGGCGGCAGGGTGACCGGCAGCGCGCCCGGCGTGCCGTCCTGCGGATCCTCGTCCCCGGCCGGCACCGGCCCGTCCGACGCCGGAACTTCCGGGACCTTCGGGGCCGGGCCGTGGTCCGGAGTGGGCGGCGTGCCGCCTCCGCCGGCGGCGGGCGGGTCGGTGGCGGCCAGCTCGTGCAGGAAGCGGCTGGGCTGCTCCTCGTGGTCGTCGCCGCCGACCGCGGCCGAGGCGACCGCGGTGACCAGCAGCCGGCGCCGGGCCCGGCTGACGGCGACGTGGAACAGTCGGCGCTCCTCGTCCAGCAGCGCCGAGGTCTGCCCGACCAGGCTGGCCCGCAGCCCGGCGCCGTCGGCCCGCCCGGCCAGCAGGTCGACCAGCCGCTCCGAGCCGAGCAGGCTGCCGCGCAGCCGCAGGTCGGGCCAGACGCCCTCCTGCACCCCGGCGACGGCCACCAGGTCCCACTCCAGGCCCTTGGCGGCGTGCGCGGTGAGCAGGCGTACGGCCTCGCCCCGCTCGGCGCTGGCGGCGAGCGTGTCGGCCGGCAGCTCCTGCCCGAGCACGTGGTCGAGGAAGACCTCGGTGCGCGCGCCGGGCAGCCGGTCGGTGAACCGGGCCGCCGCGTCGAAGAGGACCATGACGGCGTCGAGGTCTCGGTCGGCGGCCTCGGCCCGCCAGCGCTGCGCGGTCTCGTGCTCCCCGGTGGCCGCCCGGCCGCGGGTGATCGCCCCGGCCCAGCGCTCGGCGAGGCCGCTCTCCCGCCACACCGCCCAGAGCACGTCCTCGGCGGTCGCGCCGGGGGTGGCGGCGGCCTGCCGGGCGGTGTCCAGCAGGTGCGCCACGGCCTGCGCCGGGGCGGCCCAGCGCCGTTCGACGGTGGCCAGCTCGGCAGGGTCGCGCAGCGCCTCGACGATCAGCTCGCCGGAGGGGCGGCGGTCGCCGCCGGCCAGCGCGAGTGCGCGCAGCCCCTGGCGCAGCCGCCGTTCGGCGAGCGGGTCCGCGCCGCCCAGCGGCGAGTGCAGCAGGGCGACGGCCGACTCCTCGTCGAGCCGGTCGGGGTCGAGCGCGCAGCGGAGCAGGAGCAGCAGCGGGGCCACGCCGGGCTGGAGGTGCAGCGGCAGGTCCTCGCCGTGCACCACGGTCGGCACCCCGGCGGTGTGCAGGGCGCGCCGCAGCGAGGGCAGCTGCCGGCCGGTGGAGCGGACCAGCACCGCCATCCGGGACCAGGGCACGCCGTCGAGCAGGTGCGCCTCGCGCAGGGCGTGG
Source organism: Micromonospora sp. AP08 (assembly GCF_008085935.1). Taxonomy (NCBI): domain Bacteria; kingdom Bacillati; phylum Actinomycetota; class Actinomycetes; order Micromonosporales; family Micromonosporaceae; genus Micromonospora; species Micromonospora sp. AP08. The sequence continues at coordinate 26,021 of NZ_VSEZ01000012.1, read as the reverse complement.
GCCAGCCAGGCGGACTCGCTGGTGGCCGAGCGGAAGGTGCGTACCTCCACGGCGCCGGGCGGGGCGTCGGGGAGTGGCCGCAGCCGCCGGTGCGCCGCCGGACCGCGCAGCCGGCGGGCCAGCCGCGCGGTCGCCGCCAGCAGCTGGGGGCCGGCCCGGTAGGAGGTGGTCAGCGTGACCTGGGCCGCCGGCGCGCCGGAGGCGGTGCGGAACCGGTGCGGGAAGGTGGTGACCCCGGCCGGGTCGGCGCCGCGGAAGGCGTACGTGGAGGAGTCCGGGTCGGCGAACGCGACCAGGGACTTGCCGCCGCCGGCCACGACGGCGAGCAGGTCGAGCTGGGCGGGGTCGGTGTCGGCCAGCTCGTCGACGTAGACGTGGGCCAGCCGTCGGCGCTCGGCGACCAGCAGCTCCGGGTCGTCGAGCAGCATGCCGGTGGCGGCCCGGACCAGCTCGGCCGGGTCGTACGCGATGGAGCCCCGGTTGCTCACGTCGCGCAGGGCGAGGACGGCCACGTACTCGCGGAGGAAGCGGGCGGCGGCCGGCCAGTCGGCGCGGCCCAGCTTCTCCCCCAGCCGGGCCAGCTCGACGGGGCCGACGCCCCGCTCGGCGGCGCGCATGAGCAGGTCGCGGAGCTGCTGGGCGAAGGCCCGGGTGCGCAGCGCCGGGAGCAGGTCCTCCGGCCACCCGACCGGGTCGTCCCCCGGCTCCTCGCCCACCACGTCGAGCAGCTCGCGGATGATCAGATCCTGCTCGGGGCCGGTGAGCAGCCGGGGCGAGGGTTCGCCGCGCTCGGCGGCGGCCCGGCGGAGCAGCCCGAAGGCGTACGCCGGGAAGGTGCGCACCAGCGGCTCGCGGACCACGCGGTGGCCGTCGCCGGCGATCCGCGCCTCGATCCGGTGCCGCAGGTCGGTGGCGCCCCGCCGGCCGAAGGTGAGCACGAGGACGTGCTCCGGGTCGACGCCCTCGGCCACCCGGGCGGCGACCGCCTCGACCAGGGTGCCGGTCTTGCCGGTGCCGGGACCGCCGACGACCAGCATCGGCCCGTCGGTGTGCGCGACGACCTCGGCCTGCACGGGATCCGGCCGGAACGGCGGCGGGTGCGCGGCATCGCCCGCGGACCCCCCGGATCGCGGCTCCGTCTCGGCCGGCCCACCGGACCGACCACCCCCCTGCCCCGCCCCGGCGACCTGGGAGACCCCCGTCCCCACCCCACCGGGCCGGCGCACCAACCGGTACGCCTGCATCCCCGACATCCCACCACGCCGGTACGACACCGGAAAACCCGCCGCCGGTCAGGTCAGGCGGGCGTCCAGGAGGTCGAGGGCTTCCGGGACCGTGTCGGCCACCAGCAGGAGGTCCAGGCCGGCGGGCTTGAGGAAGTGCTGGTCGGCCAGGGTGCGCAGCCAGTCGAGGAGGGGGCGGTAGAAGCCGTCGGCGTCGACCAGCACCATGGGCTTGGCGTGCATGGCCAGGGTGGCGGTCGTCCAGACCTCGAACAGCTCGTCCAGGGTGCCGAGCCCGCCGGGCAGGGCGACGAACGCGTCCGACTTGTCGATCATGAGGGTCTTGCGGCTGGCCATCCCGTCGGTGACCAGCAGCTCGTCGGAGGCCAGGTCGGCGACCTCCAGGTCGACCAGGGCCTGCGGGATGACACCGAGCGTCCGGCCGCCGGCGGCCCGCGCCCCGTCGGCCACCGCGCCCATCATCCCCACGCACCCGCCGCCGCTGACCAGGGTGTGCCCGCGCCGGGCCAGCGCCGCGCCGGTCTCGGTGGCGAGGTCCAGCCAGCGGGCGTCGAGGGTACGCGAGGACGCGCAGAACACGCAGACGTTGGCCATGGTCAGCTCTGCTCCGCCGGCCCTTCGGGGGCGGCCTCGGCGGCGGCCTGCTGGTCGGCGGCCACCCGGGCGACCGCCTCCTCGCGGACCGCCTCCTGCTCGGCGGAGAGCACCGCCTCGGCCTCCACGATGTGCCGGACCGCCTCGTTGACGTCGTCGGTCACGCAGATCAGGTCCAGGTCGGTCGGGCCGATCTTGCCCTCGGCGGCCATGCTGTCGCGCAGCCAGTCGAGCAGGCCCCGCCAGTAGTCGACGCCCATCAGCACCACGGGGAAGCGGGTCACCTTGCCGGTCTGCACCAGGGTGAGCGCCTCGAAGAGCTCGTCCATGGTGCCGAAGCCGCCGGGCAGCACCACGAAGGCCTGGGCGTACTTGACGAACATGGTCTTGCGGGCGAAGAAGTAGCGGAAGTCGATGGCCAGGTCGACCCAGTCGTTGAGGCCCTGCTCGAACGGCAGCTCGATGCCCAGCCCCACGGAGAGCCCGCCCGCCTGGCCGGCGCCCCGGTTGGCCGCCTCCATCACGCCCGGCCCGCCGCCGGTGATCACCGCGTAGCCGGCCCGGGCCAGCGCGCCGCCCAGCTCCTCGGCCAGCCGGCACTCGAAGCTCTCCGGCTTGCTCCGCGCCGAGCCGAAGACGCTGACCGCGGGCGGCAGGTCGGCGAGGGTGTCGAAGCCCTCGACGAACTCGGACAGGATGCGCAACGCCCGCCAGGCGTCCTTGGTCTTCCAGTCGCCGCGGCCCCGGGAGTCGAGCAGCCGCTGGTCGGCGGTGCTGGTGGGGATGGCCCGGTTGCGCAGCGTGACGGCGCCCCGGTGCCGTTCCCCACTCGGCCCGTGGCCGGGCGGCCGTCCGTCGCTCTGGCTCATGGGGCCACCGTAGTGGAGGCGGGGCGGCGCGGTGCGGAGGCGGGCGAGCCGGAGAAATTCTTCGTGATCATGGGCAACTAAATGGCTCGCTCGTACGTCTTACTATTCACATACCGGGTATGCCCCGGGCGACGCGCCTTCGGGGGAGGAGCCAGCGTTGATCAGCAACAGCGAGATGATCCGGATCCGCCGGCAGATGCAGCGGCGGATCCGTGACGTGGTGGCCGAGCGCCGCCGCGCCCGGATGATGGAAGCCCACCACACCGACCTCACCGGCGAGAGCACCGAGACGGACACGCCGCTCAGCACCACCGTCTGACGGTCCGGCCGGCCGATCCGGGGGTCCGCGTCCGCGACGCGGGCCCCCGGTCGTGTCCTCAGGACGAGGCGAGCCAGCGGTGCAGGGTGGCCGCGCCGTCGCGGATCTTGGTCAGCTCGACGTGCTCGTCCTTGTGGTGGGCCAGGTTGGGGTCGCCCGGCCCGAAGTTCAGCGCGGGAATGCCCATGGCCGCGAACCGGGCCACGTCCGTCCAGCCGAACTTGCCGATCGGGGCCGCACCGACCGCGGCCAGGAACTCCTGCGCCGGCGGGTTGTCCAGGCCCGGCGCCGCGCCGGCCGCCGCGTCGGTGACCTCGAGTTCGAACCCGGCGAAGACCTCGCGCAGGTGCGCCTCGGCCGCGGCCGGGTCACGGTCCGGGGCGTACCGGTAGTTGATCTCGATGTCGCAGCGGTCCGGGATCACGTTGCCCGCCACCCCGCCGGTGATCCGCACCGCGTTCAGGCCCTCGCGGTAGTCGCACCCCTCGATGGTCACCCGCCGCGCCTCGTACGAGGTCAGCCGGCGCAGCACCTCGCCGGCGCCGTGGATGGCGTTCACCCCGTGCCAGGACCGGGCCGCGTGGGCCCGCTCGCCGTGCGTGGTGACGATCGCCCGCATGGTGCCCTGGCAGCCCGCCTCGACGATCCCGTACGTCGGCTCCAGCAGCACCGCGAAGTCGGCCTCCAGCCACTCCGGGTGCGCCTGGGAGACCAGGGTGAGGCCGTTGTACCTCGACTCGATCTCCTCGGCCTCGTAGAAGAAGTAGGTGACGTCGTAGCGCGGGTCGGGCAGGGTCACCGCCAGGTGCAGCGCGAAGGCCACGCCGGACTTCATGTCGGAGGTGCCGCAGCCGTACATCAGGTCGCCGCGCATGGTCGACGGGAAGTTGTCATTCAGCGGGACGGTGTCCAGGTGGCCGGCGAGCACCACCCGCTGCGCCCGGCCCAGGTCGGTACGCGCCATGACCGTGTTGGAGTGCCGGTAGGTGGTGAGGTGCGGCACGCCGCGCAGCACCTCCTCGACGCAGTCGGCGATCGCCTTCTCGTTGAGGGAGACGGACTCGATGTCGACCAGCGCGCGGGTCAGCGCCACCGGATCGGCCAAGACCTCGGGGGTCAACGGGTTCTGCATGAGTGGCACGGTACCGTCATTTTCGTGACGACCGCACAGTCTGCCTGGGGCATCGGCCTGGCCACGATCACCGCTGAAGATCAGGTGCTGGACACCTGGTACCCGACCGGCAAGCTGGGGCTCGGCGAGCTGCCGCTGGTCCCCGGCGAGGACCAGGCCGACGTGCTCGACCTGCCGCCCGGCGCGATCGGCGAGCGGGCGCTGCCGGGCCTGCGTACGGTCCAGGTGGTCACCGTGATCGGCTCGCTGGACGACCCGATCAAGGACGCCGCCGACGCGTACCTCCGGTTGCACCTGCTCTCCCACCGCCTGGTGCGGCCCAACGAGCTGAACCTCGACGGCATCTTCGGCAAGCTGGCCAACGTGGCCTGGACCTCGGCCGGGCCGTGCCCGCCGGAGCGGGTCGACGAGCTGCGGGTCATCGAGCGGGCCGCCGGCCGCCACCTGAGCGTCCACGGGGTCGACAAGTTCCCCCGGATGACCGACTACGTGGTCCCCGCCGGCGTGCGGATCGCCGACGCGGACCGGGTCCGGCTCGGCGCGCACCTGGCCTCCGGCACCACGGTGATGCACGAGGGCTTCTGCAACTTCAACGCCGGCACGCTGGGCACCTCGATGGTCGAGGGGCGGATCGTGCAGGGCGTGGTGGTCGGCGACGGCTCGGACATCGGCGCCGGCGCGTCGATCATGGGCACCCTCTCCGGCGGCGGCACCGAGAAGGTCCGCATCGGCGAGCGGAGCCTGGTCGGCGCGAACGCCGGCATCGGCATCTCGCTCGGCGACGACTGCGTGGTCGAGGCCGGCTGCTACGTCACCGCGGGCTCGAAGATCACCCTGCCGGACGGCCGGGTGGTCAAGGCCCGGGAGCTGTCCGGGGTGGACGGCCTGCTGTTCTGGCGCAACTCGGTGACCGGCGCGCTGGAGGCCAAGCCGCGCACCGGCCGGGGCATCGAACTGAACGCGGCGCTGCACGCCAACGACTGACCGGCGGCGCGGAGCGGGCCGGGGCGTCGCGGCCCGGCCCGCCCGCCGTTCGAGCCGGACCTCGGGCGGCGAGGGCATACCGCGTATGCGGCCGGAAGTCGCCGATCCGACGGAACCGGTACCGCATCGACCGCCGCGGCCGGCATCATCCCCGGGTGACCGCCATGAAGGACCGCATGCTCGCCGGCGAGCTCTACATCGCCGACGACCCCGAGATCATCGCCGACCTGGACCGGGCCGCGCGGCTCAACGAGCGCTTCAACCGCAGCTCCGCCGACGACCCCGAGGGGCGCCTCGCCGCCCTGCGCGAACTGCTCGGCGCGGTCGGCGAGGACACCTGGGTCCGGCCACCGTTCCACTGCGACTACGGCTACCAGACCCACCTCGGCCCGCGCTGCTTCGTCAACTTCAACGCGGTGTTCCTGGACGTCGCCCGGATCACCATCGGCGCCGACGTCCAGATCGGACCGAACGTGCAGTTGCTCACCGCCACCCACCCGGTCGAGCCGGCGGCCCGGCGGGACAAGTGGGAGGCGGCCCAGCCCATCACCATCGGCGACAACGTCTGGCTGGGCGGCGGGGTCATCGTGCTGGCCGGCGTGACCATCGGGGAGAACACCGTGGTCGGCGCGGGCGCCGTGGTGACCCGCGACCTACCCCCAAATGTGGTGGCCCTGGGTAACCCCGCCCGTCCGGTCCGGAACCTCGAACAGGCCACCTGAGCTGCTGAAACGGCCCCTCGGCCGGAGTGCGGATTCCGCACGGAGGGTGCACTCTGGGTAGTGACCGGTTCACCCAGGGGGCGCGATGGAACGGGTGCTCGAACTGCGGGTCCACGGGGTGTCGAACACCCCGCCCGACCAACTGCTCGGGCTACGCACCGGCCCCGGCGGTGACGGGGCGCAGCCCGGACTGGTCGCCGGCGGGCCGGTCACCGGCTTCTACCGCGCCAGCACCGCCGGCCGGGACGACCCGATCACGGTCGAGGCGTACAGCTGGGGGCAGTTGACCTCCGGCGCGCGAACCCGGCGCGACGTCGAGCGGGCCCTGTGGACGCTGCTGCTCCCCTTCACCCTGGCCAACGTGGCGCTCTACGCCCGCACCGGCATCCCGGCGGACCCGGACCGGGAACGCTGGGCCAGCCGCTCCGGGATCACGGCCTGGCTCATCCGCCTGTTCTGCCTGAGCCTCACCGCCTCCCTCGTCCTCACGGCGACCGGCATCGGCGTGGACCTGATCGGCTGGCAGTGCGTCGGCCTGGACTGCCTCGGCCACCTCCCCGGCCCGTGGGAGTTCCTCGGCAACCAGTGGTGGCGCCAGGACACCCGGGCGCTCGCCGTGGGGTTGCTGCTGCCGCTGCTCCTGCTGGCCGGCCTCGGCCTGGTCGCCTGGCGCACCTACCAGTACGAGGCGGAGCTGCCCGCCGAACCCCACCCCGGCCAGGACGGCTCCCCGACCGAGCGGCCGGAGCCGCTGGAGAACCCGCTCCAGGACCCGACCTTCTGGAACGGCGAGGGGCAACTGCGCCGGGCGGCCGTGCTGCACCTGTGCACCGGGGCGGTGGTCGCGGCGGCGGTGCCGGTGGCCGCGGTGATCATCATGGACCCGCCGCGCGGGCCGCGGGCCGCGGTCGCCTGGGCCACCGTCGGAGTGCTCACCGCCGTCGTGGCGATCGCGGTGGTCGCCCTGGGCCGGCCCTGGCTGACCCGGCGGCAGGGCGCCACCCCGCTCGGCCGGCGGAGCGCCGCCGTCGCCCTGCTCACCGGGCTGGGGCTGGCCGGGACGTTCACCCTCCTGCTGCTGCCCGACGGTCCGGCCGGCCGGGCGCTGTCCGCGTACCGGCCGCCCGTCGGGTGCGTGGCCGACCCGGGCATCGCCGGCTGCCACACCGACCGGTCGCTGCCCGGGTACGACACGGCCGTCGCCTGGCTCACCACGTACCAGTTGCTGCTGCTGGTCACCATCGGCGCGGTGAACCGCTCCGGGCGGCGGGCGCTGGTCGGCCCGGTGGCCGGCAGCGTGCTGCTGCCGCTCGGGGTGGCCTGGATCGAGCGCGGCCTGCCCGGCCTGCCCGGCGCACCGGACGGGCTGAGCGTCTGGATGCTCGCCGTGCCGGCCATCGGGGTCGCCCTGGCCGGGCTGCTGCTGCCGCGGACCCGGCCGGCCGTGCCGGGGCAGCCGCTCGGCGCGTACACCGACCTGGCCTGGGGCGGGCGCGGCCCCGCGCTCATCGCCGGCTTCGGCTGGATGGTGGCCGTGGCCTACTGCGCCGGCCTGCTCTACTGGGTCAGCGACCGGCTCGACAGCCGGGCCGACCCGAGCGGCCAGAGCCGCGTGGTGCCGCCGCTCGCGGTCTTCTGGGCCGGGCTGGCCTGCGTGGTCGGCCTGATCGCCCTGCTCGCGCTGCTCGTCCGGGCGGGCGTGCTGCTCCAGTCGCTGCGCCGGGCCGAGTACGCCGCGCTCACCACCGACGGCGCCGGCCTCTCCGCGCACGACCTTCGCCGCTGCCGCGACGTCAGCACGTTCCGCGCGCTGCACCGGCTGGTCGGCGAGCACGCGGCCCGGCTGGTCGGCTGCTACGCGACCGTCTCCGTGGTGCTGGTGACGCTCTGCTGCGCGGCCGCGCTCTCCCGGAGCCGGCCCAGCCCGCTCGCCCCCTCCGGCTGGCAGACCGTCGTCCACTGGACGGCCAACCAGGGCGACACCCTGCTCGGCTGGCTGCCCGTGGTGATGAGCGGGCTCGGGCTGCTGGTCTACCGCACCGACACGGTGCGCCGCTCGGTCGGCGTCATCTGGGACGTCGGCACCTTCTGGCCCCGCGCCGCGCACCCGCTCGCCCCGCCCAGCTACGCCGAGCGCGCCGTGCCGGAACTCCAGACCCGGGTCGCCGGGCTGCTCGCGCTCCCCCCGCTGCACCCCGACCGGATGGACGGGGTGATCCTCTCCGGACACAGCCAGGGCACCGTCATCTGCGCCGCCATGCTGCTCCAACTGCCCCGCCGCTGGCGGCGCCGGATCTGGTTCTTCTCCTACGGCTGCCAGCTCACCCGGCTCTACGGCCGGGTCTTCCCCGCGTACTTCGGCCCGGAGCGGCTGTGCACCCTGGCCCGGGTGCTCACCTGGCCCGGCGGCCACGTCGCCTGGACCAACTTCTGGCGCGACACCGACCCGCTGGGCTGGCCGGTCAGCGCCGGGCAACGGGACGTGCCGGTGGTCGACCCCGAGGCGCTGCACCCCACCGGCGGCGAGGTGGCCGACCCGCCGATCCGCAACCACAGCGGCTATCCCGAGGCGGCCGAGTTCATCCGCGAACGGGCCGTGGTGGCCCGGCTGCTGCGCCGGGCCGTGCCGTCACCCCGGCAGCCGGTCGGCTAGCCGGACCACCAGGTCGGCGTGCTCCGCCGTGCCGGCGACCCGCCGGGCGTTCGCCTCGTCGCTGCCGAGCGCCCAGGCGCGGGCCTGCTCCGGCGACTTCCCGTACGCCTCGTGCCGGGCGGTGAGCCGGCGCACCCGCAGCTCGGCGTCCAGGTCGAGGAACCAGACCTGGTGCAGCAGCGTGCGCACCTCCTCCCACGGGTCGTCGCGCAGCAGCAGGTAGTTGCCCTCGGTCACCACGAGCCGCACCTCGGGCGGCACCTCGATCGACCCGGCGACCGGCTCCTCCAGGTCGCGGCGGAACGCCGGCGCCCACACCGAGGTCGGCTCCAGCCGGCGCAGCCGGCGCAGGACGGAGACGAAGCCGTTGACGTCGAACGTGTCCGGCGCACCCTTGCGCGCCTCCCGGCCCAGCCGGACCAGCTCCGACTGGGCCAGGTGGAAGCCGTCCATCGGCACCAGCCGGGCGGCCGGGCCGACCTCGGCGACGAGCCGCTCGGCCAGCGTCGACTTGCCCGCCCCGGGCGCCCCGGCGATGCCGAGCAACTGGCGCGGGCCGTCGGCGGCGAGGGCCCGGGCCCGGTCCACCAGCTCGCCGAGCGGGAGCACCTGCGCGGGCGGCATCAGCCGAGCACCGGTTCGCTGATGGTGAACCGCGCCTCGACCGCCGCCTGCACCGGTTGCGGCTGCGGATCCAGCTCCAGCTCGGGGGCGGCCTCCCCGGCCCGGGCGAAGCCCGCCTTGGCCATCATGGGCGGGGCGGCGGCCAGGCCGGTGTCGGCCAGCTCCAGCAGGGCGGTCACCCGGGCGCCGAGCGCCTCGGCGTATTCCCGGGCACGGGCCAGGGCGTCCGCGATCGCGGCGTGCCGCGCCTCCCGGTACGCCGGGCTGTCCGGCCGCAGCGACCACCACGGACCGGCCACCTCGACCTGCTCCTGGTCGGCCAGTCGCAGCATCAGCTCGCCGAGGGCGGTGAAGTCGACAACGGTGACCGTGGTGGTCACGCTGCCGTGGTAGGCCACCACCCGCTCACCCGAGCGCTTCGTCTCCGGCCAGACCCGGAGCTGGCCGGTCTCCCGTCGCTCCACGGCCGGCTCGGCCGCGTCGAGCAGCACCCGCACGGCGGCGGCCCGCTCGGCCAGCCGGGTCAACGTGGTCTCCCGGTCGCGGTCCCGCCCGGTCGCCGTCACCGTGAACCGGGCCAGCTCGGGGGCCACCTCCCGGTACGCCTCGCCGCGTACCGCCACGACCGGTGCGTCCGCCATGGTCCTCAGCCTAGTGGCGGCGTGGCCGGAAGGTGCGCCGTGTAGGTGACCGTGCCGCCCGCCACCCGGCAGCCGGTCAGGTGGCCGCCGGCCGCGCCCAGCCCCCGCAGGTAGGCCAGCTCTCCGGCGTGGTCGGCGGCGGCCGGGAACTCCCGCCGGTGGGCGGTGAACGCGCGCCCGCGCAGGGCGGCCCGGGCGGTGCGGCCCTCGGCCAGCCGGCCGGCCAGCTTGCCGGGATCGCCGGCCCGCAGCGCCTCGGCCAGGTCGTCGAGGTAGGCCCGGACCGCGTCCAACTCGGCCAGCACCCGGTCCCGGTTGCCGAGCAGCATGTTCGCGGTCCGCTCGGGTGGGCCGCCGGCCACGCGGGTGCCGTCGGAGAAGCTGCCCGCGGCGAGCGCCAGCACCGCGTCGCGCAGGGCCGAGCGCTGCACCGTCCCGGCCAGCGCGCCGGCGAGCAGGTGGGGCAGGTGCGAGGCGAGCGCAGCGGCGCTGTCGTGCTCCGGGGCGGACATCGGCACGACCCGGGCGTGAAAGACGTCGATGAGCAGCGCGGCGAGCCGCCGGAACGCGGCCACCCCGGTCGGCCCCGGGCAGAGCACCCACGCCGCCCCGTCGAGCAGCGCGGGGCTGGCCGCGCCGAGACCGGCCCGGTCGGCGCCGGCCATCGGATGGCCGGGCACGAACCGGTGCCCGAGCCCCTGCGTGGTGGCGGCGGTGGCCACCTCGGCCTTCGTGCTGCCCACGTCGGTGAGCACGCAGCGGTCGTCGGTGGCCGCGGCGACCCGGGCCAGCGTCGCGGGCAGGGTGGGCAGCGGGCCGCAGAGGAACACCACATCACGGCCGGCGACCGCCTCCTCGACGGTGTCCGGCGCGCCGACGCCCCGGTCGCCGACCCGCCGCCGGGTCGCCGGATCCGGGTCCCAGCCGGCCACGTCGACCCCGGCGTCGCGGAGCCGGAGCAGCACCGACCCCCCGATCAGGCCGGTGCCGACCACCGCCACACGTGCCTGCCCGCCGGCCCCGCCCACCATCGGCCCACCTCGGCGTCCCGTCGTCCGGAGCCGGCCCGGCCCCGCTGCAAGTCCCGCCGAGAATACCGTCCGGCGCTCAGGCGACGCTGTCGGTGACCTTGCCCCGCCATTTCCGGAACACCCGCACCGGGTTGCCGGCGTAGGCCCAGGGCAGTTCGGTGACCTGGTCACCGATCGTCCGGAACTGCTCGGCCGCCGCCGCGTGGTCGCCGCCGACGGCGAACGCCATGGCGAACATGTTGTGCGGGGTCGGCCAGCCGGCGTACCGCCCGTGCTGGGGGTGTCGTACCGAGTGGTCCGCCGCGGCGCGCACCTCGGCGCGCACCTCGGCCTGCTGGAGGTAACGGTTGTCCTCGCCGGACCGCAGCCTCAGCCAGATCTCCAGGTGCGCCGAGGCCACCAGGTGGGCCAGTCCGCTGGCCGCCGGCGCCTTGGCCGCCGCGGTCCGCGCGAAGTCGAACATCTCCTCGTCGCTGCCGAACCACTTCGCACAGCGGTACTGGAGCATCTGGGCGTGGGCCAGCCGGTGCCAGGGATGCCGGGCGACCACCTCGGCGAAGCGCCGGTGCGCCTCGTCCCGGCCCACCTGGCGGCCCCGTGCCGCGGTGACCAGGAAGGCCCGCGCCGTGGTGTCGTCCGCGTCCCGGCCGGCGACCTCGTCCAGCAGGTTCTCGGCGAACGTCAGCCGCCGGTGGAACTCGCGGAACTGCTCCTCGCGGGTCCGTGAGGCCGAGGCGGAGCCCCGCGCCTGCCACGCCCAGTGCACGGCATGCGTGCCCCGGACCAGCAGGGGCAAGGTCGAGCGGGGCTCGGCGTCGGCCCACTCGCCGATCCACTCCTGGACGTCCGGCACCCGGCCGGCCGCGTACATGCAGAAGGCCTGGTCGTCGGGATCGGTCACGGTGACCAGGACGTCCCGGGCGGCCCGCCAGTCCCGGTCCCTCAGCGCCGCGCAGAGCGCCTGCGCGGCGGGATCACCCATCGCCGGATCCACCGCCAGGCCCGCGTCGTCCTGTCCCGTCCTTCGCCGGAACGGCCACATGTCTCGCTCCTCCCCCGTGCAGGTCGTCGCAGATCGTAGGGGCGAGGACGATGCGGACGGAAGGGGGTTGAACGAGTCGAACTCACGTCGTACGGTCCCCCGGCGGCCCGACCGGCATCGACGGGGGACGGGCCCTTCACACGGGGAAAGGAAGCACATGTCCGCGACATACCGGGCTCTCGCCTCGGTGGTCATGTTGATCGGTTTCTACGTCGTCGCGCTGCTCCAGCTCGCGGCCGTGGCCGCGCTCGGCGTCTGGCTGTTCAGCCACACCAGCGGCCTGGTCACCGGCAAGCTGCTGCTCCCGCTGGTGGTCGCCCTCGGCGCCGTCGGGGTCGGGCTCTGGAAGGCCATCCGTACGAAGAACGAGCCGGCGCCCGGCCTCATCCTGGACGAGCGGGCGGCGCCGTGGCTCTGGGCCACGGTGCGGGAGCTGGCCACCGCGGTCGGCACCCGCGCGCCCGACGAGATCCGCCTGGTGCCCGAGGTGAACGCGGCGGTCGGTGAGCAGAGCCGCCTGCTCGGCCTGATCGGCGGCCGGCGCACCCTCTACGTCGGACTGCCGCTGCTCCAGGCCATGCGGATCGACCAGCTCCGCTCGGTGCTGGCCCACGAGCTGGGCCACTACTCCGGCCAGCACACCCGCTTGGGCGGGGTCGCCTACCGGGGCCGGCTGGCCATCGGCGAGACCATCGAGCGGATCAGCCCGCGCAACCCGATCGGCTGGGTCTTCAAGCAGTACGCGAAGCTCTACCTGCTGGTCGACAACGCCGCCTCGCGTCGCCAGGAGCTGGAGGCTGACCGCGCCTCGGTGCAGATCGCCGGGCACCAGGCTGCGGCCTCGGCGCTGCGGACCCTGCCCGCCCTCGACGCGGCCTGGCGCTTCTACGAGACCCGGTACGTCGACCCGGGCTGGTCGGTCGGGCTGGCGCCGGACGACTTCTTCGGCGGCTTCGGCCACCTCCTCCAGGCGCGTCGGGACGAGATCGACGAGCTGCGGGAGAACGCCCCGGAGGGGCCGGCGTCCCGCTGGGACACCCACCCGCCGATCGGCGCCCGCGTCGCTGCGATGGACCAGATCCCTCCGGTGCACGTCACGCCGGACGACCGGCCGGCGTGGACCATGCTCGCCGACGTGGTGGGCGCCGGCCGGGCGCTCCAGAGCCTGATCGTCGCGCACGGCTCCCGCCGCCTGCTGCCCTGGCCGCAGTTCATCGCCGAGTCGATCGCCGCCGGGGTGCAGCAGCGGGCGGACCGGATCTACCGCGCGGCCGGCCGGTTCACCGGCACGCCGGAGCCGGGCCTGCCCACCGTGCTGGACCTGGTCCGCGCCGGCCGGCTCGGTGAGTTCGCCGAGCAGTTCTTCACCAACGCCACCCGCCGGGAGGCGGCGGCCGCCTTCGCCGGCCCGATGGAGACGCTGCTCGACAACGCGGCGGTCCGCTCGGGCCGGGCGTACTGGCAGCTTTCCTGGTCCGGACCCGCCCGGCTGGTCGGTCGCTCCGGCGAGCCGTGGGACCTGGCCGAGATCGCCAAGCTGGCGGTCGCACCGGAGACCCTGGACGTGGCGCTCGCCCGACTGGCCGAGCTGGGCGTCGACGTGCGGCAGTCGACGGTGGTTCAGACCCGGGCCTCGGCGCGGAACGCCGACCTGATCGCCGCGCTCGCCAACATCAAAATCGACGGCCGGGAACACGACGTGTACGTGCTGGACAACGGCCTGGTCCTGGTCCCCGACCCGGGGAAGGCGCACGAGGGTGAGAAGCGGCTCAAGGAGGTGCTGAGCGCGACGCCGGTCGCCGAGGTGGCCAGCCGGAACCCGTTCCTGCCCTACGAGGAGATCCGCTCGGTCGAGGTGACCAAGCGGGTGCCGCTGAAGGCGGCCATCACCCTCCACGACGGCCGAACCGTGCAGGTGCAGGAGCTGATGGCCAGCGAGTTCCTGGAGAAGCACAGCCGGGACACGCTGCTGCGGGTGTTCGAGCAGATCAACGACTGACCCGGTCGCAGGCGGCCGGCCCTTCTCGGGCCGGCCGCCTCGGCGACGGTGGTCAGAGCTGGGCGAGCCGGCCGGCGACGGCGTCGACGTGCTCGTCGGACTCGGTGAGCGCCACCCGGACGTGCCGGGCGCCGGCCGGGCCGTAGAAGACGCCGGCGGCGACCAGGATGCCCCGGCGGGCCAGCCAGTCGACGGTGTCCCAGCAGTCCTCGTCCCGGGTCATCCAGAGGTAGAGCCCCGCCTCGGAGTGCTCGACGGTGAAACCGGCGCCGGTGAACGCGGCGTACAGCTTCTCCCGCCGGACCCGGTAGCGCTCCCGCTGCGCGTCGGCGTGCCCCTGGTCGCCCAGCGCGGCCACCATGGCCGCCTGCACGGGGGCCGGCACGATCATCCCGGCGTGCTTCCGGATCTTGAGCAGCTCGGCCACCAGCGCCGGGTCACCGGCCACGAAGCCGGCCCGGTAGCCGGCCAGGTTGGAGCGCTTGGAGAGCGAGTGCACCGCCAGCACGCCCTCGTACGACCCGCCGCAGACCTCCGGCGAGAGGACCGAGACGGGCTCGGCGTCCCAGCCCAGCGGCAGGTAGCACTCGTCGCTGGCGACCACCGCGCCGCGCTCGCGCGCCCAGTCGACGACCTTGCGCAGGTGACGGGCGGGCAGCACCCGCCCGGTGGGGTTGCCGGGCGAGTTCACCCAGACCAGCCGGACGCGCGGGTCGGGACCCAGGGCGGTCAGCGAGTCGCTGCGCACCGTGGTGGCGCCGGCCAGCCGGGCCCCGTCCTCGTACGTCGGGTAGGCGATCGACGGCACCACGACCACGTCGCCGGGGCCGACGCCGAGCAGCGTGGGCAGCCAGGCGACCAGCTCCTTGGAGCCGATCGTGGGCAGCACGCCGAGCCCGTCGACGCCCGCACCGCAGGCGCGGGCCACCCAGGCCGCGATGGCGTCCCGCAGCGCGGGGGTGCCCGCGGTCAGCGGGTAGCCCGGCGCGTTCGACGCGTCGGCCAGCGCCTGCCGGATCAACGCCGGCACCGGGTCGACCGGCGTGCCCATCGAGAGGTTGATGAGACCGTCCGGGTGCGCCGCGGCCGTCGCGGCCGCGGCGTCCAGGGTGTCCCAGGTGAAGTCGGGCAGCCGCGACGAGACCGGCGCGGGCCGGTTCAGTGGCCCTCTCCGCGCGGCGGCTGCGCGGCCACGAAGGTCGCGTCCTTCTCCACCTTGCCGATCTTGGAGGCGCCGCCCGGCGAGCCCAGGTCCTCGAAGAACTCGTAGTTCGCCCCGGTGTAGTCCTTCCACTGCTCCGGGACGTCGTCCTCGTAGAAGATCGCTTCGACCGGGCAGACCGGCTCACAGGCACCACAGTCGACGCACTCGTCGGGGTGGATGTAGAGCATCCGGTTGCCCTCGTAGATGCAGTCGACCGGGCACTCCTCGATGCATGCCTTGTCGAGCACATCCACGCACGGCTCGGCGATGATGTAGGTCACCGGTCTTCTCCTCCGCAAGACTCGCCGCGATCATCCGCGACGGTTAGAGCCTAGTATCTCGCCGGGGAGGGGGTCGATCGTGCTCCGACAGCAGGACGTGGGACACCGGATCGTGGTCCGCCGGATTGTGGGGATTCGCGAAGGCCGACCGCTCTTCTCGGACGCGCTCGGCGAGCTGGTCGAGCTGAGCGAGACCCACATCACGCTGGCCACCGACCGGGGCCGGCTGCGGGTCCCGGTCGGCCAGGTGCACCGGGCGAAGCGGGTGCCGCCGGCCCGCCGGCCGACCGCCGCCGCCGTCATCGCGCTGGAGCTGGCCGCCGACGAGGCGTGGCCCGCCCCGGTACGCGGGCGGCTCGGCGACTGGCTGCTGCGCAGCGCCGCGGGCTGGACCGGCCGGGCGAACAGCGCGCTGCCGGTCGGCGACCCGGACCGCCCGCTGCCCGCCGCGCTGGACGCCGTGCAGCGCTGGTACGCCGAGCGCGGCCAGCCCGCGATGGTGAACACCCCGCTGCCGCTGGCCGCGCCGGTCGGCGCCGAGCTGGACGCGCGGGGTTGGACCGCCCGGCCGCCGGTGCTGGTGCAGACCGCGCCGCTCACCGCGCTGCCGCCGGGGCGCCCGGACCTGCCCCCGGTCGGGCTGGCCCCGACGCCGTCGGCGGAGTGGCTGGCGGTGGCCGCCGGCCGCAAGGGCGGGCTGCCCGACGAGGCCCGGCACGTGCTGACCGCCGTGGACCGGATCCGCTTCGCCCACCTCCACGTCGACGGCCGGCTGCTCGCGGTGGGCCGGGGCACGGTCACCGGCGGTGGGCGCTGGCTCGGCCTCACGCTGATCGAGGTGCTGCCGGAGGCCCGGCGGCGCGGGTTCGCGGGCGCGGTCATGCGGGCGCTGGCCGACTGGGGCCGGGCGGAGGGCGCCACCCACGCGTTCCTTCAGGTGGAGCAGCGCAACACCGGCGCCGTGGCCCTCTACCAGGGGCTCGGCTTCACCACCCACCACACCTACCTGACCCGGGTCGCCCCGGACTGATCGAAGGGTTCCGGCAGGTCGTCCGGGGTACGGAGATAGCCGTACCCCGGTGAGGAAGGACCTGCTCGATGGCCAAGCAGCACACGGCGCGGCGCGGCAGCGGCGCGGCGGCGACGAAGAACCAGCCCGGCAACCAGACGCCGAACACCCCCGACATCAACGAGAGCGAGATCGCCCGTCTGAAGGTCGACCAGCTCCGCGACCGGCTCCGCCGGCGCGGCGTCACCGGCACCGCGGACATGCGCAAGCCGGACCTGGTCGACGCGCTCATCCAGGCTCTGCGCGAGGGCCGGAAGACCACCCGTTCCCGCGGCGGCTCGGGTTCCGGTCGTGACCGGGCCTCGTCCGCCTCCGGACCCGGCCGGCGCGGCACGGGCGGCCGCCCGGGCACCGCACCCCGTGGTCGCGGCAACGGCGGGGAACAGCCGGGCAACCAGACGCCCAACACTCCCGACATCAACGAGAGCGAGATCGCCCGCCTGAAGGTCGACCAGCTCCGCGACCGGCTCCGCCGGCGCGGCGTCACCGGCACCGCCGACATGCGCAAGCCCGACCTGGTCGACGCGCTCATCAGGGCCCTACGCGAAGGCCGCAAGACCACCCGTTCCCGCGGCGGCTCCGGCTCGCGCGGCGGTTCCGGCTCGACCGCGCGGCGGTCGGGTGGTGAGCAGCCCGGCAACCAGACACCGAACACCCCGGAGGTCAACGAGAGCGAGATCGCCCGCCTCACCGTCGACCAGCTCCGCGACCGCCTCCGCCGGCGCGGCGTCAACGGCACCGCCGACATGCGCAAGCCCGACCTGGTCGACGCGCTCATCAAGGCCCTGCGCGAAGGCCGCAGGACCACCCGCTCCCACGGCGGCTCCGGCTCGCGGGGCAGCTCCGGCTCCCGGGGCGGCTCGGGCTCGACCACGCGCCGCTCGGCAACGCCGGTGGACGCGGCACCGGACGCCACGGAGCTGGCCGAGGTGGAACGGCGAGCGGCGGAACTCGCGGACGTCGCGCCGCAGGCCCCGGAGGTCGAGGAGATCGAGCGCCGCGCCGCGGAGCTGGAGGGCGCCGGCACGGAGGCGACCCCGTTGCCGGCGCTGCCGGCGTCCCCGGCCGACCGCACGCCCGCGGCACAGGACTCGGGCGCCCGCGCCCCGGCGCGCCGATCGGGCAACCACGACGCCATGGCGAACGAAGGCGACCGGCAGCCGGTCCGGGTCAGCGGCGACGTCCGCCCCGGGGCGTCCACCCTGGCGGCGGCGGACCGGGTGGTGGCCTCGATGGTGCCGCCGGAGGTGGACCGGGTGGACGAGGTGGTCACGCCCGAGGGCACCATGATCACGATTGACGCCGGCCAGGCCGTCGAGTCGGTCGACTCGCCGCCCCTGCCCGGCACGCGCAAGCCCCGGCCGTAGCCGGCGCACGACAGCCGCACGCCGCAGCGGACCGGTCCCGCCCGGACGCCGCGCCCCCCGGGGCCGGCGCCGGGCGGG
Source organism: Micromonospora sp. AP08 (assembly GCF_008085935.1). Classification (NCBI taxonomy): domain Bacteria; kingdom Bacillati; phylum Actinomycetota; class Actinomycetes; order Micromonosporales; family Micromonosporaceae; genus Micromonospora; species Micromonospora sp. AP08. Next base: position 8,168 of record NZ_VSEZ01000012.1, on the reverse strand, counting down.
GCCGGCCGCCCGGGCCGGGCCCGGCCTCAGCGGCGGACGACCTTGCGGGGCTTGGTCGTCTTCAGCTCCGCGTAGCGCTTGAGCTGGCGGGAGCGGTAGTCGCGGCCCAGCGCGGTGAGGGTCAGGTAGCCGACCAGCACACCGGCCGCGGTGGAGGCCAGGTAGAGCCAGATCTGGGCGAAGAAGAGGCCGGCGCCGCCCTCGAACGGGTTCTCGCCGACCAGCAGCGGGCCGACGAAGACGGTCAGCGCCAGCGCCGCGACCACCGCAACGGCCAGGTCGCCGGCCCAGTGGCCGGCCGGCCGGTCCGCGCCCCAACGGAACGCCGTTGCGGCCAGGATCAGCCCGATCACCAGGAACATCGCCAGCGACACCCGGCCGGCCGCGGTGTCGTCGTCCGGATAGGCGAACTTGATGACCAGCCGCGCCACCACGTTGACCACGAACAGCGCGGCCGCCAGCACGCCGACCGCACGCCACCGCTGGAACATCGCACGCCTCCCGCCGTACCGCCCGCCCCCACGGTGGGCTCCTGGCAGAGATATCTACCACCGCAACCTGTGCGGCGTCTGCACCCCTAGCGGACGGCCGGCGGCACCACGATCTGCCGGAAACCCATCACGGCGAAGGTGATCGCGCCCGTCACGATCAGCCCGAGGCCGAGCACGTTGTCGCCGCTGAGCGCGAGATCGCCCTCGACGGTGCGGAAGCCGCCCGCGACGATCACCACGAACCAGGGCAGGGCCGGCAGCGCCGCCGCCCAGCGGGTGCCGACCGCCACGTGGGCGAACCAGCTCACCAGCACCGTCAGCACCACCACCGCGGCGATCCCGCCCACCGCCAGCGAGGTGCCGACCAGGGCCTTGCCGGCACCGCCGGACCGGCCCTTCACCACCTCCCAGGCCCAGGTGGCGAAGAGCAGGTCGAGCACCGCGGCGAGGACGCCGGCCCAGACCGCCACCACCCCGCCGGCGACGCGCAGCACGAGGTCGACCGCGCGGCCCGACGGCTCGGGCGGCGCGGCGGGCTCCTGCTCCGGGGCGACCGACATGGGTACGGCGGGCAGCGTCACCGGAGGCCGGCCGCCGTGACCGGGGACCGGTCCGGCCCGTCCAGCGCCAACCCGGCGAAGAGGTCGTCCTCCCAGCCGTACGGGCCGCTGCCCGGACCCTTCTCGCCGACCGCGAGGGTGAAGTACTCCACGCCCATGAACTCCGCGCCGAAGTTGCCGGCGATCGAGTAGAGCCAGGAGTTGGCCGGGATCTGGGTGGCGTGCGCCCGCATCGCCGCCTCCTTGGCGACGTGCTGGTCGGTGGCGTCGACGCGCGCGGCGATCCCCTCGTCCGGGGTGCCGAAGGGCAGCTCGTCCGCGCTCTCGATGCCGGCGAAGGGGTTGTCCGCCGACTCGGTGAACGCGTCCAGGCCGGCCTCCAGCACGCCGCGCGGCATCGCGGTCCAGTAGACCTTCGCCGGGGCGATGCCCTCGGCGGCGGCGAGTTCCACGCCGCGCATGGCCACCCGGTGCGCCTGGATGTGGTCGGGGTGTCCGTAGAAGCCGTTCGGGTCGTACGTGATCATCACCTGCGGGCGCACCTCGCGGATGACCTCCAGCAGGTGGCCGGCGGCCTCGTCGAGGTCGGCCTGCCAGAACGCCCGGGGGTGCTCGTTGGTGGCGAGCCCCATCATCCCCGAGTCGCGGTAGCGGCCCGCGCCGCCGAGGAAGCGGTGGTCGGTGACGCCGAGCGCCGCGCAGGCGGCCGCCAGCTCGCCGATCCGGTAGCCGCCGAGCTGGTCGGCCTCGGCCGCGGCGAGCTGGGCCAGCGCCGGCACGTGGATCTCGCCCTCCTCGCCCAGCGTGCAGGTGACCAGGGTGACGTGCGCGCCGGCGGCGGCGTAGTGCGCCATCGTCGCGCCGGTGCCGATGGACTCGTCGTCGGGGTGCGCGTGGACCAGCAGCAGGCGTCGGTCGGGCAGCGTCGTCACGCCCGTCACTCTAACCGGCGGTCCTGCCCGCTCGATGCTTACGCGTCCGCCCAGGTCGGCCACATCACGCCCGGGGCGCGCCTACTCTCTACAGGCGTGGACTTTCCCGAGCTGGCCGCCCGCACCCGTCGGTTCAGCCACGGGGCGCCGCGCTCCGTCTCCGTCGCCGACGACGGCTCCCGGGTCATCTTCCTGCGCTCGTCGGGACCGGAGGACCCGGCCGACGCGCTCTGGCTGCTCGATGTCGCCTCCGGCGAGGAGCACCTCGTCGCCGACCCGGCGGTGCTGCTCGGCACGGACGGCGAACCGGTCGAGCTGGCGCCGGGTGAGCGGGCGCTGCGGGAGCGGCTGCGGCTCAGCGCCGCCGGCATCGGCTCGTACGCCCTGGACGGCGCCGGCCGGGTGGCCGCGTTCGCGCTCGCCGGACGCCTGTTCCGGGCCGACCTGGTGCACGGCGACGTGGTCGAGGTGGCCGCCGTCGGTCCGGTGATCGACCCGCGTCCCGATCCGACCGGCGAACGGCTGGCCTACGTGACCGACGCCGCCGAGGGGGTACGCCGGGGCCAGCTGCGCGTGGTCGAACCGGACGGCACGGACAACCTGCTCGCCGGCGAGGACAGCGGGGTGACCTGGGGGCTGGCGGAGCACATCGCGGCCGAGGAGTTCGGCCGGTTCCGCGGCTACTGGTGGTCCCCGGACGGGCGCTCGGTGCTGGCCGCGCGGGTGGACGAGTCCCGGCTGGACCGCTGGTACCTGCACGACCCGTCCGACCCGGCGAGCCCGCCGACGTCCGTGGCGTACCCCCGCGCGGGTGGGCCGAACGCGGAGGTCAGCCTGCACCTGCTCGACCTCGACGGCGGCTGGGTCGACGTGCACTGGGACCGGGAGACCTACCCGTACCTGACCTCGGTGGACTGGGCCGACGGCGGCCCGCTGATCACCGTGCTGCGGCGGTCGCAGCAGCACGGGCTGGTGCTGGCCGTGGACCCACGCACCGGGGAGACGCAGGTCCACGCGGAGCTGGCGGACCCGCGCTGGGTGGAGCCCATCCCGGGCACCCCGGCGCACCTGCCCGACGGTCGGGTGCTGGTCGGCGGCGAGCTGGCCCACGACGGGTACGACGCCCGCTGCCTGTTCGCCGACGGCACCCTGCTCACCCCGCCCTCCCTCTACGTGCGGCGGGTGGTGGGCCGGCTGCCGGCCGGCCCGAACTCGGCGGCGGAACTGTTGGTCGAGGCGAGCGAGGGCGAACCGAGCCAGCGTCACCTCTACCGGGTGCGGACGGCGATCGGCGGCGGGGTGGACGCCCGCCGGATGGGCAGTGACCCCGGCTGGCACACCGCCGCGATCGGCGGCAGCACGCTGGTCGTGGGGGTGGCCTCGCTGGAGCACCCGGGCACCCGGTGGCGGGTCTGGCACGGCGACCGCGAGGTGGGCGAGCTGGGCTCGCGCGCGGCGACCCCGCCGTACGCCCCGCGCCCCACGCTGGTCCGGGTGACCGATCGACGGCTGCCGAGCGCGGTGCTCTACCCCGGTGAGCACGTGAAGGGCACGAAGCTGCCGGTGCTGCTGGACATCTACGGCGGCCCGGGCCACCAGGAGGTGATCGCGGCGCGGGGGGCCTGGCTGGAACGGCAGTGGTGGGCCGAGCAGGGCTTCGCCGTGGTGACCATCGACAACCGGGGCACCCCCGGCATCGCCCCCTCGTTCGAGAAGGCGATCCACCGGCGGGTGGCCGACGTGATCCTGACCGACCAGGTGGACGCGCTGACCGCGCTCGCCGGCAAGCACCCGGACCTGGACCTGGAGCGGGTGGCGGTGCGCGGCTGGTCGTTCGGCGGCTGGCTGGCCGGGTTGGCGGTGCTGCGCCACCCGGAGCTGTTCCGGTGCGCGGTCGTCGGCGCGCCGGTCACCGACTGGACGCTGTACGACACCGCGTACTCCGAGCGCTACCTGGGGATGCCGGACGACGGGATGGACGTGTACGCCCACCACTCGCTGGTCGAGCTGGCCGCCGAGCCGGTCGGCGACCCGGCGCAGGCCCGGCCCATGCTGCTGGTGCACGGCCTGGTCGACGACAACGTGCTGGCCGCGCACACGCTGCGGCTCTCGGCGGCGCTGCTGACCGCCGGCCGGCCGCACGCCGTGCTGCCGCTCACCGGGGCCACCCACATGGCCGCCGGTGGGGTGAGCGAGCGGCTGCTCCGGCTGGAGCTGGACTTCCTCCGCCGGCACCTGTGACGCGCGAGGGCCCCGGCCGGATCGGCCGGGGCCCCGCTCGTCAGGCCGTCACTGCTTCACGTAGACGTTCGTGAAGGCGGGGTAGCCGAAGATGCTGGACAGGTAGATCCCGCCCACCTTGGAGCCGTGCAGGTAGTAGCCCTGCTCGACGAAGAGCGGCACGGCCGGGGCCAGCTCGGTCATGATGCGCTTGTCGAGCTTGGCCCACTCCTTGCCCTGCTCACCGGCGGGCATGGCGAGGATCCGGTCGAACTCCTTGTTGATCTCGTCGCTGTTCACGTACGAGGTGTTGCTGTTGTTCTCGGCCTTGATGGTGCGACCGTCGAAGAGCACCGGCAGGATCGCCGCACCGCTGGGCCAGTCCGCGGCCCACTGGTCGGTCCAGAGGTCGTACGGGTTGCTCTTCTTGCCGACCTCGTCCAGCTTGGCGTCGGTCGGGATGGTCTTCACCGTGATCTTGAAGCCAGCCTTCTCCAGGTTGGCCTTCAGCTGGGTGGCCAGCTCCGGCGAGTCGTCGCTGATGCCGAGCACCAGCTCCGGGGTCTTGCCGGCGAGCAGCTCCTTGGCCTTCTCCAGGTTGCCGCTCGGGCCGGCCGGGTAGGCGTCGTAGTTCTCCCAGCCGATGGTCGACGGCGGCATCAGCGTGGTGACGGCCTTGGCGGACGCCTCACCGCCGTACGCCTTGATGAAGCCGTCCCGGTCGATCGCGTAGTTGAGCGCCTGGCGCACCGACAGGTCGGTGACCCGCTGGGTGTTGATGGTCAGCCGCCACAGGCTGGGGGTCTGGCCGCGCACCGAGCGGTCCTTCAGCGTCGCGTCGCCGGTGACCCGGGCGACCAGCGCCGACGGCACGCCGTTCCAGGCCAGCGCCGCCTGGTCGTCGCCGTTGTCGGAGATCACCCGGTTGGCGCCCGCCTCGGCGTCCGGGCCGTAGTTCCAGACGATCTTGTCCGGGTACGCGTGCCGCACCGGGTCGGTCTTCGGGTCCCAGTTCTCGTTCCGCTCCATCACCATCTCGACACCGGCGGTGTTCTTGGTGATCTTGTAAGGCCCGGAGGAGAACGGCTGGTTGTCCAGGTTGACGCCGGTGTCCTTGTCCGCCTTCAGCGGCGCGGTGTACGGCAGCGACGCCGCGAACGGCAGGTCACAGTGCGGCTTGGCGAACTCGAACTTGAGCGTCTTCGCGTCCGGCGTGGTCAGGCCCGGCGGCAGCGAGGTCTTGTTCGCCTTGAAGTTCCACTTGGTGTCGTACTGCGGGTCGTTGGCGAGCCACTCCTGAAGGTAGGTCGGGCCGCCGGTCAGGTCCGGGTCGAAGGAGCGGGCGATGCCGTACGCGATCTCCTTGGAGGTGATCGGGCTGCCGTCCTCGAACTTCACCCCGTCCTTGATCTTGAATTCCCAGACCTTGCAGTCCTTGTTGACGTCGGTGCCCGGGGTCTCGGCCAGGTCGCCGACCAGGGTCACCTTGCCCGAGCCGTCGTCCTTGAACGTGGTCAGGAACCGGCTGTAGAGCGGGGCGTTCATCAGACCGGCGAACGAGTAGACCCGCTGCGGGTCGAGGTGCGAGATCTTGGTCTCCCGGATCACCCGGAAGGTCCCGCCCTTGGCGGCGCCGGGCACCTCGGCGGCCGGCCCCATCGAATCCTTGGGGTCGGTGGCGATCGAGCCGCTCTGCACCCGGTTCTCACCGGAGCCGCCGTCGGTGCCCTTGTTCTCGCTGCACGCCCCCATCACCACGAGCAGTGCGAGCGCGCCGCCCGTGGCGGCTGCCCTCTTCAGGCGCATCTGCGCCTCCTCCCTATCACGGAGCCTCGTCAGACGACGTAGGAAAACTACGGTTTGTGTAACAGAGAGCGGTGGATTTCTCCACGCCCTGCCGGGTGCCGTTGCGCTATCGCAACCGGACCCGGGGGTCGATGGCCGCATAGAGCAGGTCGACCACGATGTTGGCGACCACGATGAAGACCGCCGAGATCAGCACGGTCGCCATGATGGTCGGCAGGTCACCGGAGCGGACCGCGTCCACGGCGGTGCGGCCGAGCCCCTGGATGCCGAAGGTGGTCTCGGTGATCACCGTGCCGCCGAGCGCGCTGCCCACGTCCAGGCCCGCGATGGTGACGATCGGGGTGATCGCCGCGCGCAGCGCGTGCCGGCCGTACACCTTCCGTTTCGCCACGCCCTTGGCCCGCGCGGTCCGCACGAAGTCCTCGGAGAGCGTCTCCAGCATCTGGGCCCGGGACAGCCGGGCGTAGATCGCGGAGAAGAGGAAGGCCAGGCAGACCCAGGCCAGGACGAGCCCGCTGGCCCACTTCACCGGATTGTCGAAGATGGAGGTGTAGCCCGGCGTCGGGGTGATCCGCAGGTTGTACGTGAAGATCAGAAGCAGCACCGCACCGACGAAGTAGAGCTGCATCGACGCGCCGGCCAGCGAGAAGCCGATGGCCAGCCGGTCCAGCAGGGTGCCCCGTCGTAGCGCCGAGACCATGCCGAGCCCGACGCCGAGCACCAGCCACAGCACCGCCGCCGGGATGACGATGCTCAGGGTCACCGGCAGCACCCGGGTCAGGGTGTCGGTGACCGCCTCGCTGTTGACGTAGGAGTAGCCGAGGCAGGGGGCGTCGCACCGGCCGCCCTGGGAGCTGCCCAGGTCCCGCCCGGTGACGATGCCCTTCATGTAGTTGGCGTACTGCTCGGGCAGCGGGTCACGCAGGCCCAGTTCCTCGCGGACCCGCTCCAACCGTTCGGCGTTGCAGTTCTTCGGGCACATGCCGCTGACCGGGTCGCGGGGCAGGCCGAAGAACATCAGGAAGCTGAGCACGCTCACCGCGAAGAGGGTGAGGACCGCGGTGAGCAGCCGGCGTACCAGGAATCGGGTCATGAGGCTCCACCCCTACCGGGACGACTTCGGGTCGAGCGCGTCACGCAGCGCATCGCCGAGCAGGTTGAAGGCGAGCACGAGGATGAAGATCGTGACGCCGGGGAAGAACACGTACGCCGGGTCGGTCTGCAGGTACGGGATGCTCTGGAAGATCATCCGGCCGAAGTCGGCGGTGGGTTCGAGGATGCCGATGCCGAGGAAGGACAGCGCCGCCTCACCGGTGATGTACGACGGCACGGCGAGCGAGAACGCGACCAGAATCGGCGCCCAGAGGTTGGGCAGGAGCTGCCGGAACAGCATGTGTCCCAGTCCGGCGCCGCTGGCCCTGGCCGCCTCCACGAACTCCCGTTCCCGCAGCGAGATCACCTGGCCCCGGACCAGCCGCGCGGTGCTCGTCCAACCGAACGCGGCGAAGATGCCGATGAGCACGGTCACCTGGAACGCCGGCGGCACCTCCTCCCGCGGGCCGTAGAAGCGCAGCCCCACGGTGGGCACCACGGCGAGGGCGAAGATGAGGAAGGGCAGGGCCAGCGCCACGTCGGTGATCCAGCTGATCACCGTGTCGACGATCCCGCCGAGGAAGCCGGCGAGGATGCCGGCCGCCACCCCGATCGCGGTGGTCACCAGTGCGGCCGCGAACGCGATGAACAGCGACGTCCGCATGCCGTAGATCATGCGGATGAAGATGTCCCGGCCGAGGCGCGGCTCCAGCCCGAACCAGTGGTCGCCGGTGATGCCGCCGACGTAGCCCAACGGCATGCCGTTGCCGTCCAGGAGTTGCTGGAACTGCTCGTTCGGGCCGACGCCGTAGAGCTTGGCGATCAGCGGCGCGGCGAGCGCCAGCACGACGAAGAGGATCAGCACGACGCCGCTGACCATGGCTGTGCGGTCCCGGCGGAGCCGGGCCCAGGCGAGCTGCCCGGGCGACCGGCCGACGACGCCCTGCTCGTCGGGCTTCACGGGGTCGGCGGCCGGCTCCATCTCGGCCCGCGCCACACCCTCGACGGGAGACAGGCTCACTGGGACACCTCCACAGGCTCGCTGGTCGCGACGCCGATCAATCCGC